>NZ_MVIW01000034.1 GCF_002072185.1 Actinomyces denticolens | reverse complement strand
GGCCCGACGGCCGCCGCGAGCGCCACCGCGGGCGCGCCGGCCGCCGCGCCGGCCTCCCCGGGCGCCGGCGCCGAGCACCCGGTCCCCTGGTGCCTGCCGGTGGCCGACGGCCCCACCAGCGGCTGGACGGTCACCGACTGGTTGGAGGATGCGATCCTGGCCACCCAGGGCCCCGGCGCCCATGACGCCTGGGCCTCGCACCGGGTCCCGCTCGACGACCCCGCCGCCGTGCGTGGCCTGGACTCGGTCGGCTCCCTCGTGCTCGCCGACGGGCATGTGCTCGGGGGCCGGGCCGGCGCCTCGGCCATGACTCTCGAGGAGGCCGCCTCCGCCCTGGCCGAGGGCCGCTGCTACATGGTCCATGCCTCGAGCTCCTTCGAGACCGTCCTTCCCGACGGCAGCGCGGACCTCGACGCCTTCCTCGTGCCCAGCGCCTCGGACGATGAGACTCCCGTCCTCGTGGGCGGCGACTACCTCGTCTCCTTCTCCGACGGCCCGGGCGCCCGGGCACTGGCCGAGTACATGACCAGCGCCGAGTGGGCGCAGGCGAGGGTCACGCTCGGCGGGGTGGCCACCGCCAATCAGCGGGTGGACGCCTCCTCCATCGATTCGCGCGTGGGGCGGCGGGCCACCGAGATGCTCCAGTCGCGCCAGACCCTCGTCCGCATGGATGCCTCTGACGAGATGCCCCCCGAGGTCGGCACGCACGCGCTGTGGGCCGCTCTGGCCTCCTGGGCCGCCGGCTCCCTGGACTCCGCGAGCGCCCTCGCCCAGGCGGAGAAGGCCTGGCCCACCACGTGAGCCCATCGGCGGGGACCGCGCCGCCGACTGGTACCCTGCGGTGCATCAGGCATGGGCGACGACGGCGCTCCACCGCGTCAGCGCCCGTCCATGCGCACCGGGTCGAGGAGGACTCATGGCACTGGGATGGTTCGGCGCGCCGGAGCACAACCGCTGGCTGGCCGAGGAGACGCACGCGCTCCTGCGCTACGGACGGGCGGCGCGGGTGCCCGCCGGCTTCGGGTGGATCGGGCCCGACGGCGCCGTGGACACCTCGCGCCCCGTCGAGCTGTGGATCACCGGTCGCATGACCTTCGCATTCTCCCTGGGCACGCTCCTGGGCATCCCCGGCTGCCGGCGCTACGCCGACCACGGCGTGCGCGCCCTGACCCACGCGCTGCGCGACCACGCCCATGGGGGCTGGCACTCCGCCGTCGGACAAGAGCTGGACGCTGATGGGCACGGCGTCCCCACCGGGGAGGCGGCGCGCAAGGAGTGCTACCAGCACGCCTTCGTCATGCTCGCCGCCGCCGCGGCGACGGCCGCCAACCGGCCGGGCGCCCACGAGCTGCTGGCCGAGGCCTGCCGTGTCGCCGAGACGCACTGGTGGGACGCCTCCTACGGCATGCCGATCGAGTCCTACGCCGCCGACTGGAGCGACCCGGAGGACTACCGGGGCCTCAACGCGGCGATGCACACCGTCGAGGCCTTCCTCGCCACCGCCGATGTCACCGGGGACTCGGCATGGCTGGAGCGCGCCGTCCAGATCATCGACTTCGCCGTCAACGTCCACGCCCGCGACCACGACTGGCGCCTTCCCGAGCATTACGACACCGCCTGGCACCCGCGCCTGGACTACAACGAGGAGGCCCCCGCCCATCCCTTCCGCCCCTACGGCGCAACCCCCGGGCACGGCCTGGAGTGGGCGCGCCTGACGGTCCAGGCCCGCGCCGCGCTCGTGGGTCGCCGCCTGCTCGTGCCCGACTGGATGCTCGATGCCGCCGAGTCGCTCTTCGACCGCGCCCGCACGGACGCCTGGAGGGTCGATGGTCGACCGGGCTTCGTCTACACCACGGACTTCGAGGGGCGGCCCATCGTCCATGAGCGCATGCACTGGGTGGTGTGCGAGGGCATCTCCGCCGCCGCCGCGATCCGCCGGGCCCTGCTCGACGACGGCCGCGGCGAGATCGACGTCGAGCTCTACGAGCACTGCTACCGCACCTGGTTGGACTACGCCGAGGAGTACCTCATCGTCTCGCCCGGAGCGTGGTGGCACGAGCTCGACGCCTCCAACGCGCCCTCCACGCGGACCTGGGAAGGGCGCCCGGACATCTACCACGCCCTCCAGGCGACGCTCATGCCCCGGCTACCGGTGTGGCCCTCGATGGCTCAGGCCATCGCCGAGGGCCGTCTCGATGAGACCTCCTCGGCCCCCTCGGCCGGGGAACGGGAGAGGGGGCCCCGCCGTCGCGGACTCTTCGGCCGCGGGTGAGGCGAGCCGGGGGAGGGGCGCCGTGAGCACGGAGTCCGCCGCGGAGTGACCGGTGCCCGACTGGCATCCGGCAGGGCGCGATGCTGTAAGGTCGGTCCTGCCCGGCGGTGGCGCCGGGCCATGGAGGAATGACAGAGCGGCCGAATGTGGCGGTCTTGAAAACCGCTGTGCGCCTCGCGCACCGGGGGTTCGAATCCCTCTTCCTCCGCCATTTTGTTCTTACTCGAACCCTCGGTGGCTGTATGGCTGCCGGGGGTTTGCTTATGTTCGTCGTCTGGCAGAGGGATGGTGTCGGCGACTGGGGTGCGGCGTGGCTTCTGAGGCTTGCGACGCCTGGGTGCTCTGCTGCTCGCTGTTCCCTGCTTCTGGTGTGCGTTGCCGTTGTCCGCTGGGCTGGGCGCGCGGCGGTGTGAGCGTCGGCTGTCGCGCGCGGCGGCGGCTTGCAGGCTGCTGTAGGGCTCTCTGAGGGTGCTGGTGGTGACGGTGGTGTCGTCGAGGTAGATGGTGTCGAAGAGGGCTTGGCAGAGCATGCCGCGGACGGGGTCGGGAGACTGGCGGTAGAGGGTGCCGATGTCTTGGAGGAGGTGGAGGCTGGTGGTGAGGACGTCTCGGCCGATGGCGAGGCGCTGGTCGAAGGTCTGCTTGGTTTGCTCGAGGCGCTGACGTTCCTGGGTCAGCTCGGCCAGACGGCGACGGGCGGCGGCGGTGTCGAGCGAGCCGTCGGCGACCAGGTCGATGAGGCGGCCTTCTTTGGCTGTGATGTCCTTGAGCTTGCGGGTGATGGCTTGGTTGCTCTGGCGGATGAGGGCTTGCTGGTCGTCGAGGGCCTGGGTCATCTCTGCTTCGGTGCGCTGAGTGAAGTCGCTGCCGAGGGAGAGGGTGCAGATGTGCCGCTCGACGTAGTCCTCCACGAGGGATACCGGCAGGTACGGCATGTCGCAGTGGCCGTCCTGGCGTCCGCGGCAGAGGTAGTAGGCGTAGGTGCCGCCCTTGCCTTTGGCCTCGGTGTAGACGAAGCGGCTGCGCCTGCCGGCTTTGTGGCAGCGTTCGCAGTGGAGGAAGCCGCCTTTGAGGTAGTGGAAGTGGACGCGGTCGCGGGTGTTGTTGGAGCGCAGGGCGCGCATCTCCTGGACGCGGTCGAAGAGCTCTTGGCTGACCAGTGGCTTGTGCCGGCCCGGGTACTGCTTGCCTTTGAAGGTGACGATGCCGGTGTAGTACGGATCGGCCAAGAGACGATGGATGGTGGAGACGGCCAGGGGCCTGGGCGTGGGGCGCTTGGCGGACGGCCGCGTGGTCAGGCCCAAGTCGGTCAGCTTCTGCTGGAGGTGTTCGCAGGAGTAGTCGCCGGTGGCGTAGAGCTCGAAGGCCTTGCGGATGAGGGGTGCACGCTCGGGGTCGAGCCCGATGGTGTTGATGCGGCGACCCTCGACGGTGTCGATGACGTTGAGGTAGCCCAGACGCGCGGGGCCAATGGTGCCGCCCTGCTCGATCTTGCGTAGCAGCTTGATGCGGATGTCGGCTCCGTCGGCGGCGCTGCGGTACTCGTTGACGGCGGCCAGCATGCCGTGGACGAGTTGACCCTCGGGGGTTTCGTCGATGTTCTCGGTAGCGGAGATGAGGGTGACGTTGGCCTTGCGCAGCTCCATCATGGTGACGGCGTCGTCGAAGCGGCTGCGGTTGAGGCGGGAGAGCTTGTAGACCATGACGCAGTCGACGTCGCGACGGGTGTGGAGGCGCTCGAGCATGGCCTGGAACTCGGGGCGGTTGACGGTGTTGGTGCCGCTGCGCCCCAGTTCGACGTACTCGTCGATGATGGCGATGCCCAGCTGCTTGGCCTTGGCGAGGCAGACCTTGCGCTGGGTGGGGATGGACAGGCCCTCGGGGTCGTAGTCGGTGTTGACCTGGGAGGTGGTTGAGACGCGCAGGTAGAGCACGGCGGTTTTGGGAGTGGACGCGGCGTCCATGGCTAGTGACTCCTCCTCATCGAGTGGTGCTGATATGCGGTGCCGGGTGGTGTGGCGTACCCCGACGGCGTGTGGGCTGCCACTGCGCTCGGTGCGTCATCGCGAGCGGCCAGGCGGCTCTGGACGAGGCGGATCAGGATGGTGGCGGTGGGCACCTGGAAGTGCCTGGCCAACGCGGCCGGATGGCGGATGCCGCGACGCCAGGCGCGCTGGAGGGCCCGCGGTGGCACCAGGGTGTAGGCGGCGAAGTGGTCGGCCGCCTGCTCGGCTTGCTGGGCGGCGCTGCACCGCGCGGTGCCGGTGTAGAGGCGGCGGGTGTGGCCGTAGTCGATGATGTGCTTGAACTCGTGCAGCAGTGCCAGGCGGCTGCGAGGCGCCGGTTGGCGGCAGTTGAGGCAGATGATCCAGTCGTGGCCGTTCCAGCGGCTGAAGCTTGGCACCGGCAGGGGCTCGCGCACTACCCGAATATGCGGCAAGGCGGCGACCCGCTCATCGTCCGGCATGCTCGGCTGCCCCGGGCTGCTGGTGAGGTAGCGCGTCAGTGTGGCAGCCTGCCGCTCGGCCACAGTAAGCGACTGCCCAAAGCGGCAGCGCGTGCGTGGAATGAGGGCTCGGAGGCTACCCAGGACAGAGCTTTGCGTGGTGTTCATAAAATGCCTCCTTTCATTTGATGAATTGTCAGGTGGGGCGACGCGGTGTGGAATCCGTCGTCTCATCCTGCCCGGGAGCCGGCCCGGTATGGTGCAGCGTCAGATCATATTTCTCGGCGATCCGCTCGAAGGCGGTGACCAGCTCGTGCTGCGCCTGGCTGGGCATATGGCGGTAATGCGTACGCAGATACGTCAGAAATGGTGGCAGATCGGCCGGTGGTGCATAGCTGGCGGCCTCGATGACGTCGAGCGGCTCAAGGCCGTAGGCGGTGGCCAGGCGGCCGAGGCGCTGCAGGCTGATGTCTCGCACCTTGCCCTGCTCCAGCATGGAGATGAAGCCGGTGGATAGGCCGGATGCGGCGGAGGCTTGCCTGATATTGAGCCCAGCGGCCACTCGTGCGTCGTGCAGGATTGCACTCAGGCTGGGCTGGTGGGCGTCTGCGGCACGTGCTGTCGCGCGATTAGTGGTTTCCTCCTCTGCTGTGCATTTTCCGGTATCCATATACCTATTTTACAAGTTCCGTTCGCATATGTGAACAGGTTTTTGTGCACCGCGGTCACTTTCTCTGTGTATTGGGAAATATCGATAGGGATGAACTGTGGTGAGCGGAGTGGATGTGTCTGCGCGGTAAGTCGGTAATAGTATTCTGATTGCGGATGCGGCGGTTTTGTGGGGCTGGCCTGTCGGTTATTGCTCCGGCGCTGCGGTCGTGGCCGCCTGGCGTCGGGCCCGGCGGATGCGGCCGTGTGCCAGGGCGACGAAGGCCGGATTGATCTCGATCCCCAGCCAGTCCCGCCCCAGCCGTTCGGCGGCGACGGCGGTGGTGCCCGAGCCGAGAAAAGGGTCGAGGACGATGCCGGGCTGGACTGCCGCCGGAGTGCAGTGGCAGGTGGGCTGCAACGGCAGCCGGGTGGCGGTGGCACCGGAGCGTCGCAGGGGCTGGATGTAGGGAGCGCGGCAGGCGGCGCAACGCTGTTGAGGGCAGGCGGCGCGCAGGATGCGCTCCACCAGGTGCTCGGGATAGGTGGCGAAGTGGGCCCCGCGATAGCTCGAGACCGTCAGCTGCCAGACGTCGCCCGGGTTCTTGCCCAGCGGGTGGCTGATAGCGCGCCGTCGCTTCATGGCGCGTAGGCCGTCGTTGGCGTCGGTGTGGTGACCATGCCAGGCCGCTGGCATCCCGGTTGGATGCTGCTGGCGGGGCCAGCGCGGTGGCCGGCCAGAGCGCGTGGGTGGGTGCTTGGTGAGCGGCTCCTGGCGGATGGCGTTCAGGTCGAAGAAGTAACGCGGCGCACGGCTGAGCAGGTAGATGACTTCGTGCTTGCAGGTCAGGCGGTCGGTCACGCTGGAGGGGGTGGTGTTGCTCTTGGCCCAGATGATCTGGTTGCGGATGATCCAGCCGTCCGCCAGCAACGCCAGGGCCAGGCGCTCGGGCCCGAGCAGGAGGGACTTGCGCGGCGCGCCTTCGCGGCGGTGCGTGCTGTAGGCGTCGCCGAGGTTGAGCCAGAGCATGCCGGTCGGCACCAGGACGCGCGCCAGTTGCTGCATGACGGGACGCAGATGCTCGACCCACTGGTCGATGGTGGGCTCCGCGCCCAGTTGGCCTTGGTGCTGGTAGTTGCGCAGGCGGAAATACGGTGGGCTGGTGACGACGCAGTCGATGCTGCTGGCCTCGAGCGTGGCCAGGCGCTCGGCGGCATCGCCGGTGAGGATGGTGTTTCGCAGGGTAGTCATGGGGGTGTCTCCTTTCGTTATGACGTCGTGGTGCTGGGTGGAGCGTCGCTGCCCCACAGCGCAGTCGGCAGGTCGGTGGCGCTGGTGAGGCGGAACAGCCGCTGCTCCAGCGTGCTGGCGCGGCTGAGGTGCCGAGCGAGCGCCCGATGACGCTCGGCGGCGCGTGGGCCGTGCAGAATCCACAGCACGCGCGGGAAGGCGCCGTGGTCGGCCTGCTCGATGCCGGTGCGGTAGTAGACCTGGTAGCGGCGGCACTTGGCCAGCACGGTCGGGATGGACTCGGTGCCCATATCGACTTCCAAGAACCAGCGATCCTCGAAGGTGCCCTCGGCATCGTGGCCGACGACGCAGGCGGCCAGGTCGGGACGGATCAGGTGTGCTTCGCCGCCCGGGCCGGTGTAGCGCCGCCAGCTGAGAGGCTCGGTCTGTATGGTCACCTGCCGGTCGGCGGTAATGCCGCGTTGCAGCGCCAGGTGGGCCTCGGCCACCGCCAGGCTGTGCTGCAAGAAGCGCGGCGAGGCCTGATGGATACGCCAGGAGCGCCCAGCTACGGGATCAAGCGCCCGCGCCCCGGCCGGTGCGAGCTGCCAGATGCGCGCCGTCGAGCCAGCCTCGAGCCCACCGATGCGGCGCTCCAGCGGGCGGATCAGACCATCGCGCTGCAGGCGAGCCAGGACGCGACGCGTGGTGCGGTCGGCGGCCTGCTGGCTGGCGTGGCCAGTGAAGACGAAGGCCTGCAGCTGATGGGTGGACAGGAAACGGTGCCGCATCAGATAGGACAGAACGAGGCGGTCGCGCTCGGACAGCGTCGCGGTGATCTGAGCCAGTTGGCGAGCGCCGACCCGTCGCCTGGCTGGCACAGTGCGCGGGGGAGCGGCGCAAGACGCGGTATTCGTCCCCCGTAATCGCCGAATCTGTGTCCTGACCTGGCGGTTCGTCGAATCGCCCGAGGGAGCGGCCGGACGTGCGAACGGACGCCCAGGCTGCTCGTGCTCATCGCACCGGTGCTGAGTGGAGAGGTTCATGCGGCGCCCCCGTTCTGCCCGTCGTCAGTGGATGACGTGCCCGGTGGGCGCCGTACGCGTCCGATGTCGTCGGTGGGCTGTGGAGCGTGCCGCGTAGCGGTGTCGTTGCTGGGGCTGGTCAGACCGGCCAGCCGTGCTAGATCGCCCTCAACCGCACTGAGCGTCTGCCCATAGCGCCGTCGAGAGGCCTGCCAGACCTGTTCGGGGTGGCGCAACGCAGCGGGCAGCGGCTCGGTGCGCAGGCTGAGTGGCGGCTGTGTTTGCCCGTCCGCCAGCAGTGAGGCATAGGCCTGGTAGGCAGGGAGCTGCTGGTAGTCCTCTGCCTCGAGCAGCCCAGCGGACAAAGCGGCAATGGCGCGGGCGTCCTCCCGTGGCAGGCTGAAGGCGATGCGCGAGCGCGCATTGGCCATCACACCGGCCAGGAGCGCTTTGGGCAGCTGCCCCAAGTGCTGGTGGCTGAGCGTCAGCCCCAGCCCCAGGCCGCGCGCTTGCGCTAGTGCTGCCCCGAGGTCGCCCGGGAGACGCAGATAGTCCTGCACCTCATCGATGTGCAGCATGACGGCATGGCGCTGACGTTCGGGCAGGCGGATGCGCTCCAGGGCTGCCTGCCAGATCAGCGAGACGATGACCGACCCCAGCAACTGGCTCGCCTCCTGCCCCAGCGCGCCCTTGGCCAGGCTGACCAGCACGATGCGCGGCCCGGGCTCCTGCACGTTGCCCGCGTCGGCGGCGGCGAAGATCTGATGCCAGGCGAACTTCGGCGAACGCTGGCCAAACACCGCCCGCAGCTGTGGGCGCAGCAGGATCGGGCGCAGCTTGTTCATCAACGGGGCGATCGCTTGGCGTCGCTCCGCCTCGCTCAGCGCTTCGTACCAGGCCCAGAATGCGCCCAGCCCCAGCGGATCGCGCTGCACCACCGCGCCAGTCACCGAGCGGCGAAAGCCCGGGTTGGTCAGCAGCAGCGGCACCATTGCCAGGCTGGCATCGCCGCGCCGCGCCAGGCTGAGCAGGCTGGCGTGCAAGATGTCCTGCGTGCGCGGCCCCCAGCTATCGGCATACAACGAGCGGAAGACACCGAGCAGCAGATCAGCCGCCAGGTCTGGGCTCTGGCCGCCCGCCAGCGGGTTGACCCCGACCGGCTGCGCATCGGCCGCATCCAGGATCACCGTCCGCCGCACCAGGTGCGCTGGGAGGCGCGTCGCGATATCGGTGACCAGATCGCCCTTAGGGTCGATCACCACCACGCGGCGGCCCGCCACCGCATCCTGCAGCGCCAGATGTGCCAGCAGCGTGGACTTACCGACACCGGTCGGCCCCAGCACATGCAGATGACGCAGCGACGCCTCCGCCGACAACGTTACTGGTCGGCTCGGCTCGCTCGCCGCGCGGCCCACGATGCGCCCGTGGTTGCTCTCCGGCGCGGAAGCTACCGCAGCCGGCGCAGGCAGCAGCCGCGGATGCTGCGGCGCCAGCCCTGGGAGCCCGTCGCACAGGGGCCAGCCCAGCAGCGCCGGTATCTCCGCTGGCCGCAGCACGTTGGCCACCAGCCACGGCGGCCGAACCTCAACCAGTGCCCTGACCGTTGAGCGCCACACCTGCAGCCTCACCTGAGGTGTCTCCAGGCCGCGCAATGCCGCCGAGATCGCCAGCACCAGGCCACGGGCCCGCTCCAGGTGGGGTGCTGCAGCACCGACGCGCAGGCTCGACCAAAAGCCGTGCTCACGCTGTGCCGCCTCGGTCTGCCGCCGCACTGCAGTAGCGGTGCCCACCGGTGGATCGGGCTCGTGCGGACGTTGCCGACCTCCCAGCACCAGCTGCACCCGCACCGTCTCATCGCGACGGGTCGCGGCCAGCACTGCCAGCAGACTGCGTGTCACCGCTTCGGCACTGTCACTGGGCAGGGCTGCCCCAGCGCGACGGCGGAAGTGCAGGTTGGCGACGGCCACTGCGCCATCGGTGCCGAGGTCGTCGCGGAACAGCTCGGCGTCGGCAGCCATACCCGACTGCCGCACCAGCCTCACCCCAGGCAAGTGCGCCAGGGCCAGGGCCTGCACATCGCGTAGTGCGCCAGGCAGGGCCCCGATTCGCCAGCGCACCGTGCCGGCGTTGCCGATGAGCTCGCAGGCCACCACTGGGCCGCCTGGCAGCGTGGCCACTGCGGCGAAGAAGGCCTGCACCCGCGCCTGATCCACCGGCACCGGCAGCTCCACGCGCCGCCACACGAAGCCACTCGCCCCCAGCGGCGCACGGCGGGCCGCCGTCATGACTGCCCCTCCCCGCTGGTACTGGCTGAATCGCTGGCGGACGCCTCGGCCTCGTGCTGTGCCTGGCTGGCCACCAGCTCGATAATCGCCCGGGCAATCCGCGCCGTATCCGGTCGCTGGCGCAGCTCCGATCGCACCGTCAGCTGCCTGGGCCGACGACTGCGACGGGGCGAGCGCCACGGCTTGGGCGCCTGCTGTTTTCTCGACGAACGATTGTTTCTAGGCATGACAAATACGCCTCCTTTCCTCATAAGGGGTTATACGTTGCTACTAGCGCCGACCATTTATGTCGCACGCATTCGGCACGTCATTGCGCCGATCGGCCGATAGTTCAATCAATTGAACGTGGCCTCATTTCGAGTATGCGTTCAATATTATGAACAGTCAAGTATATTTGTGCATTTGACAACACCGAACGGAAGGCATTTTCCGCCGATGGCATGTGGCAACAAAATGAGGTGATTCAGAATTGCCGCCAGCGTCGCACCGCCCACGCGCCGCCGATGAGGACGCTCGCCAGCACAGCCCCGACGGCCAGCCACGGCCAGATACAGCGGATGATCTGCACCGCCCCGTAGAGCGCCAGGCAGCCCAGCAGCACCGCGAAGCACGCGCCCACCAGCCGATCCACCAGCGACGGCACCTCACGCATCGCCATCAGCTCCGCTCACGTCCCTCTCTTCCGCCTTCTCTGCCTGCGGCTCTGCAGCCGTTCCTCTCGCTGCCTCCTGCGCCCGCCTCGTCATCGCCACAGCGCTGTGGAAGGCGGCCAGGTCGTGGGCTTGTTTGGTGGCGATGGCCTGCTGCCAGGCGTCGGCTTGGGCGCGGGTGGTTGTGGTGGGTGGGGTGTCGTCGTGCCAGATGGCCCAGGCCAGGAGGGCGATGGCGATGAGGGTGAGGCTGCCGACGAAGGCCAGACCGTTGATGATCCAGGTCATGGTGGGTATGTCCTTTCTAGTGGTGTGCGTGGGTGCTCGATCGTGGTGTGGTGCTGCGGTGGGATGTGTCCGTCGCTCCCCGCGGTCGGGCCTTCTTCTGTCTGCGCCCTCGTGTGGGCGGCCCTGGCGCCTCGTCGCGGTGCTCATGGCTTGAGTTGCCGCTGCACCGCTGAAGAGGTGCTCCCTGCTGTAGCGCACCGTCTCGGCTCAGTGCCCTGTCTCGGGCGCTGCTGTTCGTTGCCGCCTTTAGAACTGGGCGATGCCTCGGGCGGCCTTGATGCCGTAGGCGCGCAGGATGGCGTGGTAGTAGGTCGCGCCGGCGGGTGCGGTTTGGTAGCAGGACTCGGCCAGGGCGGACAGGGTGGCGACGTTGCCCATGGCGCTGGCGGCGAGGAAGGCGCGGGCTTGGTCGGTGGCGTGGGCCAGCTGGCTGTCGGCGGCCAGCTCGTCCAGGCGGCGCTGGGTGGTGCGGGCCAGGCTGCGCGTCTGTGGCGGCCGTGGTGGGAGGAGGTCGGCGGCGAAGAGCTCGGGCAGCGGCAGGACGGAAGCGGTGGGCTGCGGGCCGGTGAGGTGGTCGGCGTGGTTGGTGGTGGGCATGAGGGAGTGTCCTTTCAGCGTTCCGTCCGGCTGCCGGAGAGTCATCTGGCGTGCTCTCCTGATGATTGATAACAGCCGGTTCGGATGTAACGACCATAAAACGTTGGAATACCAGGGAAAAGCATAAGCGTGATAACATCGGGCAGCCTGCGGGATACGCTGGATCCGGGAACCCTGGGACCCAGCGCTGCGGTGCCCTGGTTTCGCGGCGCTTGGCCTGGGACGCGTCATTGAGACCGCTCCGGGAGAGGGGCGTCTTGCAGGGGCCGGGAGCGTCGGAGCGCTTCAGCCCCTCCCTGCGATTAATGGCGGGGCTGGACAAGGTTTGCGGCCCTGGGCGGCAAGACGGACAGTTGGATATGAGCGCGAGGAGGGCGGTCGGGGATGGCTGCGGAGAAGATGACGAACGATGATGCCGAGAACACCTCGGCGCAGGACGCGCCGGGTGCGGGACCAGCCGACGCTTGTGAGCGGCGCTATCCCGACTACCTCATGGACTTCCCTCCCGACCTGTCTCCGGAGCAGGTCCAGCACTGGCGGCGGTTCTTCGACCTACGCGAGGACATCCTGATGGACTACGGCTACCAGACGGCCCGGGCGTACTGGAACGACCTGCAGGACATCTTCGAGTGGGCCGTCGCCCGCGACAAGGACGTCCTGGTCCTCACCGATCGCGACCTGTGCCAGTACTGCGCCCTACTGCGCCGACGCAAGTACAGCGAAGCCACCATCCGACGCCGGATGGTGGCCTGGAGGAAGATGGAGGAGAAGTTAAAAGAGGGGTGAGAGACAGAGTGTGGCTGTCGCCTGCAGTCGTGCGTGTAGCACATCGAGCACCGTGAGACATGCCTATTTGGCCGGTCTGCCAACTCACCGGCTGGGTGGTCGACCCGCACTACCTGGTGCGTTTGCAGACCTTCTGCCAGCGAGCTGCCGAGGTCAGCCTGGTCTGGCGTGAGGACACTAGCAGTGTCAGAGAGGTGGTGCTGCGGTTGCATGAGGGGGATCTTATGTACATCATGACGATAAGTGCGTCAAACCACATACGATAAATCAATAACATACAGTCGCGGGTCTGATTGTATGAAACATCAATGGCTCGCCCCCATCTCTTCGTTGCTTCCAGGCGGCACTGCCGTGATCTCGCAAGAATCGCTTTTGACAAGATTAATAAGTATGTACCATAATAGTGAAAAGCGAAAAAGTTGAAGGATGCGTTGACAATGCTGCCAACCAGTCATCAGAATAGACATCAGCGACGACACGACATGGGCATCTGTGGCGGTCGATTGATTAACGTCGAACACACGAGGGGTCGTCCAATCATAGAAGGTTATTCACAGGATGAGTCAGATAGCCTCTGACCTGGACAAACGCAAACGATCGCGATGTCTGTGAATAACTCTCATAGTCAAGGCAGAGATAATTGGAGGAGATTTACGTGTAAACGAAAACGCAAGGCGAGCGAACTCGACGTCATCACATATGGCGAGAATGTGTTATTAACAAGAATAAGGAGTAACAATTGACTTAAATATAAACGCCAAGTACACTGTAAGCAGATTACGTAATTCTCTAAAATTAAGGAGCATGACATGAAGCCTGACCTTAGTCCATATCTCGCATTCGAAGGCAAAGCGCGCGAGGCGTTGAATTTCTATTCAGAGGCGCTTGGTGGAGAACCTCTATTCGAAACCTATGGCGCCTACAATGCTAGCGACGATCCAAATGATCGCGATCGGGTGCTTTACGGTGTAATTCGCAGCCCTCATGGTTTTGTGCTACGCGCGACCGATGTCCCATCAAAGGAGCGGCTGACGCCTGGTAACAACTATTACATCTGCATAAATGGTGACGACGGTGAATTGATTCGCAAAATTTGGGATCGTTTGGCGCGCAACGCTACAATTACGAAACCACTAGAAGTCGCCGAATGGGGCGATGCTTATGGGCAACTTGTAGATCGGTTCGGTGTAACATGGCAAATTAATATTGGTGAGTCTGAATAGGTCGACGAGTAACAGCTTATTACAACCGCCATCAATAAGCTAACAGATCGGGTGCTAATCATCCCGGCGTCAGCCACGACCACGACGTCATCGAGGTTGTAGGCGTCCATGAAGTCGTTGATCAGGAGCACCCCCATCCGGTTGGAGGTGATCGGCGCGACGCTCTCTGCCTCGGTCGGTGGCTGTGGACCAGATCCTGCGATGCCCGGGCCGCTCACGCCTGGCAGGTCGAGACTGAGCTGGCCGGCGTTGAGGCGCTGCCAGGCGACCTCCTTGAGCGCCGCCAGCTCGGCATCGTCATGGGCCGAACCGATGTGCTCGATACAGCGCGCCCCCTTCCGCCAGGAGTACACGATCTGCACCGCACGGGCCCCGGACGCCGTCTTGACCGAGCGAACGTACGGGCTCATACCCCCACGTTAGTGCGCACCCCCACCCACGCAACCCGCGCCATCGCGCCAACAACCAGCCCCCACCAACCCAACCACCCCACAATGAGCCAAGTCAGGCGCGAGATAGAGGAAAAACGTCATGAATACTCTCGAAACTGAAACTAGAAAAAAGAACCGCAACACGGTAGAAATCTATATGAACTCTCGGGGGAAAGCACGTTTAGAACGTCATAATCTCTTCGTTGAAGACGGCGAAGCTGGATTATGGACCTCAGACAAGAATACGCCGGTAGCGACGAAAGGCCGCGACAAATTAGCAAAACACGCGGAATGGTCATTGAAGTGTTTTCCAGACTGGGAATGGTACAATATCGAAATTTATGAAACTCAGAACCCAAACTTCATCTGGGTCGAATGCGATGGGCGAGGCCGAATTTGCTTCGAGGGCTATCCCGAAGGATACTATAAAAATCATTTTATACATTCCTTTGAACTGTTCGACGGAAAAATTGTTAGACAGAGAGAATTCATGAATCCGATCGAACAAATGTGGGCGTTAGGTATCGAAACACCCACAATTAATCGAATCGGTTTTCCGACTGACTGACTGACGTCTTGATAAGAGCCTAGCATGCGAAAACTCCAAGTGGATCCCGAATTTGACATGTCAGAGGACGTAAGGCTGTCGTTACTAAACCAAGTAGACTGGAGGATTGACCCATATCGGGCAGCCGTCTTAGTGCATGATATGCAGCGTTTCTTTTTGAATCCTTTTCCGAAGAAGACAGAGAAAACGTTCACAGACAATACGATTGCACTGATCACGTTGGCAAGAAACGAAGGGGTCCCCATCGCGTACTCGGGCCAAGATGGAAGAATGACACTAAAAGACCGGGGCCTCATGGGCGATTTTTGGGGATCTGGGATGATGAATCTGCCCGAACAGCGGAGTTGGGCTGAGGGAATTGATCCAGAGCCGTCAGAACTATTGCTTACAAAAAAGAGGTATAGTGCCTTCTATGGAACAAGTCTGTTGCCTTGGTTGCAGAGTTTAAATAGAGATCAGTTGATTATCTGTGGTGTCTATTCTCACGTTGGAATCTTGGCAACCGCACTTGACGCATTTACTCATGATGTACAAACTTTTATTGTCGCTGATGCAACAGGGGATATGACCGCAGAACTATACCGGATGGGCTTGAAACAAGCAGCATTGACTTGCGCAAAAATTGAATCACTTTCAACGGTTTCGAGTGCCCTAAATGAACACCCCGAAGTCGGAGTCATCAAATAAGTCCTGAAGTACTTGATAATCAAACCAGAGAAGAAAAATGAGCAATCTGTTGGAGCAAATTCTCGTTGGAGAGCATACTAATTATGCGCTAATCTCGCGAAACAGGGAGCGAGGTCGCAATAAAACAATTGAACTTCTTGCAGGGCCAGTAAGTTCATACGATAGCCTATCCGATATCCCCCTCCCCTCTCTTTGTCCTGAAAATAAACCGAATGCAATACTAACCATCATTCCGTTTTGTCAACTGCGTGAAAAAGAATTTGATGTTCAGAATGACAACGTACCCCTGCTGGCGATGTCAGTTTTAGAACAGTCCGAGGTGGAAATGACTGCATTTGTAGACAATGTACCGCCAGAATCCTTCGAAGTCAGTAATGGACGATTTGATTTAGAAGACAAACAATACACGAGAATAGTCCAGAGAGTGGTGAACGAATACATCGGGCGAGGCGAGGGATCAAATGTTGTCATGTATCGTAATTACGAGCTCGGAATCGACAACTTTTCACCGTTAGTTCCAATTGAGGTATTCGTCCGACTTCTACTGCAAGACCCTGATGCATACTGGACTTTCCTAGTTCGTTTAGAAGACAAATGGATTGTTGGCGCCACACCTGAGCAACATGTAGCAATCAAAAATGCTCAGGCGTCAATGACACCTTTAAGTGGCACCTACCCTTTGAAGGATAAAGCCTTCCAGTCCCGAGAGATCCTAGACTTTCTAAATGATCAAAAAGAAATAGACGAACTCAATATGGTGGTTGATGAAGAACTGAAAATGATGGCGCATTCCTGCTCGAACCTTCGAGTAGAAGGCCCCCATCTTCATCAACTTTCGAATGTGGTACACACCGGGTACCGGATTATCGGGGAGTACAGAGATGATCCGAGAAAACTACTGCGCGACACTCTATTTGCTCCAACAGTCACAGGCGCGCCAGTCAAAAACGCCTGCCGCATGATTTCGTCTGTCGAAACAACAGGACGAGGATACTATAGCGGTGTAGTTGCGATCATGGAGGGTGATCGACAAAATCAGTTCGAGCTCGACTCGGCTATACTGATACGCTCAGCCGAGATTTCTTCCAATGGAGATGTACGTATTGGTGCGGGAGCTACGATTGTACGAGATTCAAATCCAGCGGGCGAATGCGAAGAAACTCGCTCGAAAGTATCTGCTATCCTCCGCGCGTTCAATAAACCTAGAGGATCAGTTATTACAGCACGTTCCGACATTGCGAACACCTTGCAAGCCAGGAAACAAAATTCCGCGCTATACTGGACATCCGACGAACGTCAGCAACATCAACAACAGTATTCTCGCCAGGCCATGGGTAAGTCAATCGTACTTGACGCGGAAGACTCTTTTTCCTACATGATTGCCGCACAAATACGCGACATCGGACTAGAAACGGAAGTTGTCGGTATCGATACGCGAGTTAACTTCAAAAATTACGACTTGGTAATATTAGGTCCAGGGCCCGGCGATCCGTGTAATTTATCCGATCCTAGAATAGGCAGATTGCATGAGATTGTCGCTGAATTGGTAATACTTAAGCAACCATTTCTCGCTATTTGTTTAAGTCACCAGGTGCTTGCAAGACAACTGAAAATTCCGCTAGTACGTTTGAAAAACCCCAATCAAGGAACACAGAAAGAGATCAACTATTTTGGCGAACGACAACGAGTAGGTTTCTATAATACGTTTTCAGGAATTTGCTCCAGCCAACTTGTAGCTGAACTTAGGCAACAAGGAGTTTCGGCTACATTCGACGCAGACACTCGGGAACTTCATGCTTTGCGTGGACGACAGTTCTCATCGATGCAGTTTCATCCGGAATCATTTCTTACGATACACGGTGTAGACGTTCTAGCTTCGGAAATACGGCGGGTCATCAAAATACAGAGGGAGTTGTAACGAAAATGTTGCAGTTACTAAATTACGCTGTTGTTGACGCTTTTACGTCAAAACCGCTTCATGGCAACCCGGTAGCAGTGTTTCTAGATCCGGTCAATCTATCATGTGAACTGATGCAGATGATTGCGGCTGAAATGCGTCTTTCCGAGACTGTGTTCGTTTTGTCTGGAAATAACATATCGGACGCTACTACTCGTATCTTTACACCGGTAAATGAGTTGCCCTATGCCGGACATCCTATTCTCGGGACTGCGGCAGCTTTGTACTACGCGACTGGGAAAAGAAACCTAACACTCCAGACTAAACAGTGCATAATTAATTGCGAGATCGACAGTAAGGCCGATAATAACAGATGTGTTGAAGTTTGTATGACGCAACCAGTTCCGACCTGGCAGTCCTTTGATTATGAACTTGCGGGTGTACTCGGCGTTGAGCGGTCTGAACTCCCTGTTGATGTTTACAATAATGGGCCGAGGCACGTGATTTTTACACTCCCATCTGTTAAAGCGCTCATGGAGATCAAACCCGATTATCATAAACTGGCGACACTGCAGAACATTGCAGTCAACTGCGTAGCCGGTTCGGGGAACATTTGGCATAGTCGAATGTTTTCGCCAGCTTATGGAGTTATTGAGGACGCCGCAACAGGTTCTGCGGCGGGACCAATATGCATCCATCTGGCACGATACGGCATGATAGATAGGCAAAAAGCTATAGAAATACACCAAGGGGATAGGATGCAGAATAGAGCGAAAATACGCACGAAAGTCGCTTGGCACAAGGATGTTCCAATAGACGTAAGTGTATCTGGAAATGCGATACAAACGATTCAAGGAATCCTCTCGCTATAAATCGCTGCAACGGTAAGTCAGGAGTAGTTGTGAGCAAGGTTTGGTATATCACTGGCACTTCACGGGGGTTAGGAAAGCAATGGGCTCTTCATGCCCTATCACAGGGTGACTGCGTGGTGGCAGCCTCCCGCAATTTGGATGACTTGGAGTACATGAGTTTTGCGGTAAAGAAAGGCGTAGCGCTTCCGGTTCGTTGTGACGTTACCCAACCTGAATTGGTCTCGAACTCTATTCAAGCTGGAATGGCGTACTACGGCCACATCGACGTCGTCGTTAATGCCGCTGGCATTGGTATGTTTGCTCCCCTTGAAGATTCTCCACTAGACGACGTACATCGTGTTTTTGAAGTAAACTTCTTTGGGTCATGGAATGTAATTCAATCCATGTTGAAACTTACTAAAGATTCAACGCCTTGGAAGTTATTTCAGATTTCCAGTATCGCTGGTATACGCGGCTTTGCAGATATGGCAGCGTACACCGCAAGCAAATGGGCGGTCGAAGGTATGATTGAATCTCTTCGTGATGAATTGGCTGGAAGACCCATCGACGTATGTATTGTACAACCTGGACCATATCTTACTGACTGGGTTGGCAAATCGGCCATTCGTCCCAACCGCTCTCATCGCTATCCAGGAGAGGAGCAGACTCGTAAGCTCTATTGGCCGAAGTTAGAACCTGAACGTCCTGAAGCTGCAGCTTCAGCGCTGAGTGACATCATGATGCAGGAGAGTCGACCATTTCGTGTGGTTGTAGGTACGAGCGCATTAACTTGCTTGAAGGAATCGGAGTCTGAACGAGTGTTTCCCGGTGTTGTTTGTGCTTACGGTGAATCCGAAAAGAGTTTGAAATGACGGATAGATCGCTTAGAGCCGAGTCAGTTTCTGCAGACGTTGCCCCGGACTTTGCGGAGTATGGCAGTAATCAATTCGCACCAGTAGTTGTCGCAAAAAAATGGCTAGCAACGGCCCATAGATATAACACACGCGAGCCACGCAGCGCCTCCTTGTCAACGGTGTCGACCGACGGGACGATTACTGCGCGAATCGTTGCCATACTAGAGCTGGATGATGTAGGGCTAAAGTTTGCAACACATTCTAGTAGTAACAAGATTAACGATATCGCATCTGGGAGTTCCGCAAACGTACTCTTCTATTGGCGGGAGCTTGGACGGCAACTTTCGCTTAGCGGCGAGGTAATCGAATGTGCTGAGTCAGTTGCCGATAGAGTCTGGATGTCAAGACCCCCTGTCCTGGACTCGATGTCAGTCGCTTCGATTCAAAGCAAGCCACTAGCTGACCCGGAGGTTCTTCGAGAGAAAGAACGAAGTTTGCGCTCTGACGGACGACTTGAACGCCCTAATCGATTTCGGGTCTACGCCTTAGCGCCCAACCGTATTGAATTTTGGGCTGCAGCATCGGATAGACTTCACAAGCGCATTGTATCTTGGAAAAATAAGGGTGAATGGATCTCATTACGGCTGCAGCCGTAACCATTCGAAGTTACATAAGGAGTCGATGATGGATATCAAAGAACTGCTAGAATGGCACTTTTCAGAAGAGACAGGAAGCCGATATTGGAATGAAGTTCGGTCTCGACTGGACTTTGATCCGATTAAAGAAATTCATAACGTAGCTGGTTTGCGACTTTTACCAGATCCTTCAAAAGATATGAGTATGCGTCCATACGAAGACTTCCTTCCTCGCGGGCTAGTTGGGGAGCGACTAGCTGGGGTATATGAGAGCGGCGGTACTTCGGGGCGCCCGAAAAAGGTTGCTGTATATGACAAATGGCTTGAGGAACTCATCAATTGGAGAGTGGGGACGGAGGTTCCAGAATGTGAGTTTGGAAATACGCTTGCAGTGATCCCTACAGGGCCACATGTAGTTGGCGAAATTAATCGACGTCGAGCATCTCGTCGAAACGGAGCAATGTTTTCTGTTGATCTAGATCCTCGATGGGCTAAACGCTTAGCCGCTCAGAATGAGCGCCAGCCTTTAACCGACTACATCCAACATCTTCTCGACCAATCGTTGGATATTGTTGAAACGCAGGCGATACGGCACTTGGTGGCAACGCCTCCGTTCTTGGAATATCTAGCTCAGAATCGAGATCACCAAGATATGCTTAACGATAAACTTGTCTCCATAACCTGGGGCGGTACTGAAATGGATCTGGATACATTGATATACCTGCGTGACGAAGTGTTTCCCGACGTGCGTTTAGAAGGGAGTTACGGAAATACTATGATGCTTGGAGAGGCTAAACAGATCGATAGTATTGATGATGCCCCGTTGTTCTCACCATTTGATCCGTTTATAGCGTTCGATATTGTCGATGAAGAAGGTGAGTCGGTGCGGAATCTTGAGCAAGGTCGGGTTTTGGCGAGTCACATTTCGCGATACGCATTGATTCCAAATATCAAGGAGCGAGACTTTGCTACGAAGGTAATTCACCCCTCGAGTGGGACAGTATGCGTGATGTCAGTTCACCCAGTTCCTACCGTTGGAAATGCGCAGATTGTCGAGGGGGTATATTGATGACCGAGAAACTCGTATGCGGGTTGCTTAACGGGCGTCGCACCACCTCGAAGCGAGTTGTCAAGATTGCCGGATTAGACAATTCACTCTGTCAGCTACCACGCGTTCGTCTTTTGACGGAAACTGTCCGTCTTCGATCTGAACCGAGTTTGCCACGACCCGAACGAATTACGGCACTCCGCCACGCGGCCGATTTTTTTCAGAATGAGTCACTTGGCGGCCAGAGTCCCGCCGAATATGTTACGGTTGTGTCGTTGGCAACGGGACTGGATTTAGAAAGTGTCGCCGAAACCCGAGATTTAATTGCCAATTCACTTAGGGATATGTCGAGTATTCTTGATGTCACCAAACCTCGTGGCGCCTCATGGGAGTGGACTGACGTTAAGCACAAAGGTGCAATGTATACGCCCACTGGTAGCCTCTTGGCGGTGATAGCTCCTGGTAACGGGCCTGGGCCACATGCTCTATGGCCACAGGCGCTTGGACTAGGGTATAAGGTGATCATTCGGCCGTCTTCGAGAGAACCGTTTACGCCAAGTAGGTTGGTTCAAGCGTTCTGTGCGGCCGGCCTGGAGCAGTTCGTCTCATTGTTTCCTTGCTCCCGAGACATAGTGCCAGATCTTGTCTCTCAGGCAGACTACACGCTGATGTATGGTGGTGACGATCTGATCGGCGCTTACCGGCACGATAAACGAGTATTGGCTCAGGGGCCTGGTCGGACAAAAATTTTGGTGGGTCGCGACGCAGACTGGAGTGAGGCGGTCGACGTCGTCTGCAAATCGGTCACCGATTATAAAGGTAAAGCTTGTGTCTGCGCCAGTGCTATACTTGTCGAAGGTGATCATAAGGGTTTCGCGGATCTTCTTCTTGAGCGCTTTGGTGAATCTGACGCGGTTGTAGAAATTGTCGATTCCGCATCTGATCCCAGGGTGCAACAAGAGCGACCGTATGCTCAGTGTGTTGTTGCACCGTTTGACCCCGAGAAGGATCTACAGCAGGTTAGTAATAGTTTGGTATTAACGGTTTTGGGTGGCTCGAATAGGCTTATCGATTCCCTGGCCCAGGACGGAACGATACGAAATCTTTATGTCGGCGCTGTCCCAACTACGAGAATGAACCCGACAGTACCACACGATGGATATCTCGGTGAATCGCTAATGTTTTGTCGAGGTGTCATGATAGAGAACGGATCCTGATTATGTCGTTTGGAATAGTATTTGGTCCAGCGGATGTTTCTGTCGATCTTGCTACCTTTGAAAAACTTGCTAGTCGCGACAAGTTCATTTCTCAGACTTATACGGAGGTTAGTGAGTCTATTGACCTTCCGATTGGCGTTTTGTTTGGTAGGAATATTGATCACTATTCGATGACCCGAGTGAAGCTAGTCTCGGTTTCTTTGTTGGCGATTATGGTTGGCACAGCCAAACGTCTCGAGTCTCTCAGGGAAGATACTCCAGTCTGGGTAGGTGGCGTTAGTGTAGGCGAGTTGGCTGCGGCAACTTATTCTGGTGCGCTGAGTCTCGGAGAGGCTGCGCAGTTAGTTGCTGAGCAGCCTGATGTGAACCCAGCTAACCCTGAAGGAGTTGCATTTGTTTTTATTCCGAACCCTCATAGCGATGACACGCTGCCGCAAATACCAAACGTATGGCTTTCGGTTGATTATGGACAAATAGCTGGAGGTGCAGGTAGGATGATAATGCTGTCCGGCACCCGAGACGGTCTCTCACGTTTTGCTGAGGAATGCCCCTGGGAGACAGAGATCCTACCGGCCGAAATGTGCTCATCGGCATATCATACACCTCTAAGGAAGAATGTTCTTCATTTTACTGAAGCTTTTTTGGACGCGCATTCTGTGTCAGACCCTCGTTTTTCAGTACTGACTTGTCTCGAGGAAATACGGGTATGTTCTAGTGCGTTGGATGTATCGCGAGCATTATGTGCGTCTGAAGTTACGCCGTTAAAAGTCCCGTTATTGGTAGAAACTTCGTCGCAGATACCGGCGGATGAGATCCATTGCATTGGCCCGTACCTGCGAAGCATGCAACTCCCTTTCGGGAGCCGAAGCTACTATCGCGATGAACTAAATAATTACGACCTGACATAATATTAGAACGGAGCAACATTATGCGTTTGTTAGATGAGATTTGGAACAATTTTGCAAAGAATCCCGACGCGACTGCTATTGAAACTGCAGAACGCGTTGTTACTTATTCTGAACTTGTTAGTAAAATCGAGTTTTATCGCAACTATTTTACTAAAGAGGGACTAGCATCCGGCGATCGGGTTTTGCTATCTCTTAAAAGAGACCTCGAGATGCACGCTGTTGTCATTGCTCTATTTTCAATGGGTGTTACTTATATTCCAATCGCGAAAGGCAGTTCGAAGACCCGTGTTGAGAATATTGGAGACAAAGTTGCTGCTCGCTGGTTGGTAGGCAATAACTGGAGCTGGAAGATTGATGCGAGGACATCAACCAGTCTAGAAGTTGTTGAAAGAAGGAATGTCAGGCCTATGCCTTTGCCGGATCAATTGGCATACATCATGTTTACTAGTGGGTCTACAGGTGACCCTAAGGGGGTGATGATCAGTCGTTCCGCTATGGAGTCATTCCTTTACGCGATGATCGAAAGACTCAACCTCGATGCAAAAGTTCGAATGCTTGCTAATACGGAACTTAGTTTCGATGTATCAGTTCCTGAGATATATCTTCCATTCATTGTTGGTGGTTCGGTAGTGTTTGCTGATGAGGTGACACAGAATGATCTTAATATGTTACCGGCATTGCTAACCAAATGTAATCTTGCTCAAGCCACGCCAAGTTTGTGGAGTCTGTTGATTGAAAGCGGCTGGACTCCAAATAATAACCAAGTGCTCGTGGCTGGTGGCGAAGCGTTGAGTATTTCGCTCGCAAGGCAACTTTGTCAGGCTCGATCAGCGTGGAACTTTTATGGTCCAACTGAGGCTACCGTATGGGCTAGTTCTTGGAAGATTAAGGACTCTTCTCCTCGTGTTCTATTGGGGTCGCCTTTAAACAACTCTGAATTTCATTTGCTGCCGCTTGATAACGATGAATTTGAGCTCGGAATTTCGGGTGCCTGTCTCGCGGACGGATACGCAGCAGACACGGCAGCGACCGATGCAAGTTTCGTTAACTTGAAAGGTCGACGAGTTTATCGAACCGGTGATGTTGTTAGTCGTCACGAAGATGGGTCTCTCGAATGGCTTCGTCGTCGTGACAGTCTTGTGAAAGTCCGGGGATATCGAATTTCGACACTCGAAGTAAAGAATGTTGTCGAAGGATCAACCGGAATCACAGGATGTGCCGTGGATGTTGTTGGATCAGCAGGTTCAGCGAGTCAGTTGGTCGCATATATCACCACTAATTCGAGATTCGAGAATATCGAGTTTCTTGAGAATGAAATTCGAAATAGCATTCCGCCGTACATGATTCCTGATAAGTGGATTGAGGTTGAGTACTTTCCACTAAATCGCAACGGTAAGTGTGATCTACGCCGTCTGCGTCAAGAGCATTTTAATTATACAACAGGGTTGTTTAATCATATCGATTCTCTTGGAGCAGAAAATCGATCCATTAGGAATGTAGTGCTTAACGGTTTTGCACACGTTTTGCCGATAACGGCAGACAATGTGAGTCGCGACTTTCGCTCTCTCGGCGTAACCTCGTCGCAGTTAATGATCGTTAGCGCTCTTATTAGTCGAGATCTGACTCTAAGCATCCCCGTCGGCGCTTTACTTTCTGCAGGCAGCATTGCTGCCTCTGTGGAATATGTTGAGAATCTGAATTCTATCAAAATAGAAAGGGATTAAGACGATGTGCGTTCGCCCGTCGGTGCTGGTTATAGGTGGAGGAATCACAGGTCTGGCTGCCGCCTGGAAGCTTAAGAATCTGGATTGTGATGTGAAAGTTTGGGAGGCTTCTAGCAGAGTCGGCGGACAAGTTGTCACTGTCGACGTCGATGGTCAGAAGTTTGATACTGGCGCTTCAAAGGTGCCTGTTATTCCGGGACCACTGTTTGATTTAATTGAAAAGGTTGGTTTAACGCATGAGCTTTCGAAGGTGAAACCTGACGAGTTGAAAATTCACAGGGATGAAAGAGTTCGTCGGCTACCGAAGGGCCTCACACCTCAAGGATTGACTTCGTTCTCTTCGGCTCTGTTTTCCCCTGTGTTGAGTTGGCCCCTCAAACTGAGAGCGGCTCAAGAGCCTTTGCATGTAAAACGGCCAACAGGCGATGATATTTCTGTCGCTGACTTTATTTCACAGCGTTTTGGTTTTAGACTGTGTGATGAGCTCATTGCCCCGGTTACTTGGGGAATTTTGGGGTCTGATCCTTCCGAACAGAGTCTCGAATGTTTTTCAACAAGTATGGCGAGGCTGCGGAGAGAAAATAAGTCGATTCTATTGGATAGTTTGGTTAACCGAAAGAGCAAAACGATTTCAATGGTGAAAATGAACGGTGGATGGAGCCGTCTCATCGATCGTTTGCTTGTCGATGTTGAGGTAGAAGCGTGCAAACGTGTCGATAGACTTACACTCACTTCGGATAACCAGATAGTCGTGCGCGAAGCCGAAGAAGAAGTGACTGTTAACGGGATTGTATTTGCGGCTCCCGATAGTGAAACGGTACAATTACTTGCAGGTGTCGTTCGAGACAATGATGTCTTGGAGAGTACGTTGGGTCGTAATCATGATACCGTTTTAGGTATTTTCGAAATCGAAGGTGATCTTGTAGATCGATTTGGGATCGATTATATACTTCAGGATCATATTCATAACAATGTCATTCGTTTAGCCAACGTGCTTGGACTTACTCGTGACCGACGACACTCTTTACTTCGCGTCGTCGGTATCTGTGAATCGAACTCAACTTCTTCATCGGTTGATGAAGTAATTGAATGTATGAAAAAGTATGCGGAACGACTTACTGGAAAACTCGCACGTCTTGTTGATTTTACCCACCTGCCCATGTCTGTTGTGAACGAGAATGCTGGGCACCGTAACAAAGTTCAGCAACTTCGTTCGATCTTGCCAGCGAATGTTGTTGTCGCAGGAAGTTATTTTGATGGCGGCGGCCTTAATTCGTCTGTCGCCTCTGCTTGGATAGCTGCGGCTCAGCTTTATTCTGCAATCTAATTTTGCTTAACATAGTCTGGACGAGGGAAAGGTACTGATTCTGTGGTTGATTGTCATGTATGGATCGCAGATCGTCCGGCATCGGTAGAGGAACTGTCGTCACTTAATAGTATTGAGGTACGACGTAGCGAAACATTCACGGATAGTATCGCTCGGATCGGTTTCCTTACCTCTGCGGCGTTACTGCGAACCGCCGTTGGCTACTACCTTCAAGTCGCTCCCGATTCACTTTTGGTTGATCGCACGTGTGTTTCATGTGGTGAACCACATGGTGCGCCAGTTCTACCAGACACCGGTGTCTATGTATCGACAACTCGTTCCAGTGGATTTGTTGCGGCCGCCCTTTGTTGCACGTCGGTTGGCATTGACGCCGAAAAGGCTACATCTGCTGATATGTTGTATTCGATTCAGCCATACTGGCTTGGCTCTTCGGAGCAGCTTCGGCATAGTACTGACGCTCCACTATTGTGGAGTTGTAAAGAGTCCGTTCTTAAAATGCTAGGGGTTGGTCTGGATATTTCACCTTCTGACGTCGTGATTGATTGGGGGCGTGGAAGTGAACCTCATATTTCGGTTAAGGGGGTCGCTATCAGAGGAACGATACTATGTTTTCGATTATCTTCCTCGGTGACATTGTCGGTTGCCATCAAAACCAAAAACGAGGTGGTTGTGCGCTGGCACTATTTGTCAGATTTTTGAAAGCGGTGCGATTAAGCTTTTCGATGGCACTTTTATCTGCATGTAAGATGCCTATTTGTGTTGACGTTATATCACATGATTAATTTGAGGAATGTTGATGAGGTCTATGGTTTTGGCGGATGATGTCTTGCTGGACGCCCAGGCCTCCACCTGGCGTCACCTTCCCGCCCTGCAGCAGCCCGCCTACCCCGATGAGGCCGCGCTGACCGACGTGGTGACGGACCTGCGCCGCCGACCCCCGCTCGTCTTCGCCGGTGAGGTCGACGCCCTGCGCGACCTCATCTCCCAGGCCAGCACCGGGGAGGCCTTCGTTCTCATGGGCGGGGACTGCGCCGAGTCCTTCGACGGCAACACCGCCACCGATATCCGCCTCAAGGTGCAGACCATCCTGCAGATGGCCGCGGTGCTCACCTACGGCGCCT
>NZ_MVIW01000033.1 GCF_002072185.1 Actinomyces denticolens | reverse complement strand
GCCGACAGGCCGGTCCAAGGACACACCCCGCAAACCAGGGGCCGTCAGGTCTCGATTGAGTCAGACCCACCCACCCACAACCAACATAGTGGTCTCGATCGCCACTTCGACCGGTCTCGATGAGGGGAGGGCGAGGGGAGGGGGTCAGGACTCGAGGATGAAGCCGATCGAGCCGAAGTAGATCGTCGTGCCGGGGAGCACGGGCACGGGGACGTCGGGCAGGAGGCGCGTGAGCACGCCGTCCATGATGACCCGCGTGCCATTGGTGGAGTGCAGGTCCGAGATCCAGGCGCCGTCGGCCATGGGCACGATGCAGGCATGGGTCTTGGAGACCGTCCGCGAGGAGTCGGTGAGGCGGATGACCTCGGCCGCGCTGTAGCGCGAGATGTTCTCGGGGGCCCGGCCGACCAGCGCGATGTCGCTCAGCGCGATCGCCTGCCCGCCGGTGAGCGGCACGAGCCGCAGATGCGGTGGGGCGGCCTGCGCGGACACGCTGCGAGCCATCGACCCGGTGAGCGCGTGGACCGTGGCGTCGCTGCCCTCGGACCAGTCCTCGATGGGTTCCGCCGTGTGGCGGCCGCCCTCGGGGGAGTCGAGCGGCGTCGAGGTGATGATCGGGGCCCCGGAGGACGACGGCGTCGCCGACGTCTCGGGGGAGAGCGGGGAACCGGCGAGGGAGCGCGGGGACGTGGGGGAGGGGGCGCTCGGCGAGCGCACGGATGAGAAGGCGTCCTCGGGGATGCCGAGGGAGGTGAGGGGCACGGGCCGGGTGACCGCCTCGGCCTCGGCCGCGTGGCGCCCCTTGCGGCGGCGCGAGCGGCGGGTGGGCGCCGGTGCCGAGGCCGCGCTCATCGCGGAGGGCGCCGACAGGCCGGAGGCGGCGGAGACTGCCGAGCCGGTGGAGGCCGCCGAGCCGGTGGTCGCGGCTGAGCCCGCCGAGCGGGGCGTGACGGCGGAGCCGGCCGAGCGCGCGGAGAAGACCGAGGCCACCGCCGCCGAGACCGCGGAGAGCGAGGACCGCCCGCGCCGGGGCGGCGGGACGGCGCGGGACGAGGAGGCCGACGCCGCCGACGGCGCCGAGGCTCCCGAGACCGCTGAGGCCCCGGAGGAGCCCGATCCCGTCCAGGGGACCTCCTCGATGACCGGCTGGGGCGGGGGCACCTCCTGGATGACACCCGTGGAGCTGGAGGGCGCCGAGGGGGCGGGAGCCGCGCTGCCCAGGTCGTGCAGGGCGGGCAGGGCGGCAGCCGCGTCCGCAGAGGGTGCGGACAGGTCGACGACGCGGATCGGCCTGACCGTCTTGAAGGTCTGCACCGGGCGGCGGCGGACCCGCCGACTCGTCCGGGCGGCGTCGGACGGGGCGCTGGCGCTCAGCGGGCTGGACGAGGGCAGATCGGGACCGCCCGACCCGGCCGAGCCCGCTGCGGATCGGCTGACCGGTAGATCGGGCAGGACATGGCGGGCGGCACCCGGTGGGCCCATGTGGCGGCCGCCGCGCCCTGGCGCGGCGGCCGGCTCCTGGGACTCGGTGGTCATGAGGGGCGATTCCTTCTGGCTCGGTTGCTCGCTGCGGCGTGGCGGTGAGAGGCCAGGGATCGCGGCGACAGGCGCCCGCGCAGGCGCCCCGGCAGCGAGAGGGAGGACCTCATCTGATTCGCCGCGGTGTCCGCGGAGGACCACAGCGAGTTCAGGGTATCGGAGGCCGGCTCGCCGGCGCCGAAAACAGCCTCATCCACGCTATTTGCGACGGGAATGAGACCCGCCGAGGGGAATCGCTCGTCGAGGCTGCGGGCCGTCTCGTGGCGGGTCGCGCCGGGTCTCATGGGCGCTCGCAGGTCACGGGCCAGGTCGAGCAGCTCGTCCCAGGCGCCCAGCGCCCCGTCGGCCCCCTGCCGGCGCCGCCTGCGCCTGCGCCGCAGGGCCTTGAGCCCCAGGATGATGAGGAAGGGCGCCAGGATCGCCAGGATGGACCCGGCGATGATGAGCACGAGGCGGGAGGCGGACTCCGGCGCGGGCTCGGGCTGGTTGTGGTCCTGATCGGGGTCGTCGTAGGAGGGCGGCAGCTCCTCCGGCTTGGGCAGGGGCAGCGGCGGCTGGAGGGCCTGGGGCTGCGGGTTGATGGTGTCGTGCGCGGCGAGCTGCTCGGGGACCTGGTCGCGGTCGGGGGTGACGTCGATGGGCGTCCAGCCGTGGTCGGTGAAGGGGATCTCCACCCAGGCGTAGACATCCTCGCCGGTGACGCTCGAGGCGTCGCCGTCGGTGGCGGGGCGGAAGCCCATGACGACGCGGGCCGGGATCCCCAGGGAGCGGCACAGCAGCATCATGAGCACGGAGTACTGCTCGTCGTCGCCGATGAGCTGCTCGTGGCTGATCATCGAGGCCAGGCGGGCGGCGCCGTGCCCGGGGGGAGAGGCGTAGTTGGTGCCGTCGGAGTACGCCCCCGCGCGCAGCGCGTTCTGGAGCGCCACGATCTGCGCGACCGGGTCGGACTGGTCGCCGACGATCCGGGCGGCCATCGAGGCGATCCCCGGGGGCACGTTCTCCACGGTGCCGAGCCGGGTGGGCTCCACCGTGTCGCCGGCGAGCGCATCTGCGGTGGGGGCCTCCTGCGGACTCGTGCGCACGGTGACGGTGTCGCCACTGGCCAGGCCCGCGGTCGTGATGAGGGTGGGGGAGGCGCCGTCGCGGTAGAGGGTCTCGCGCAGCAGGTGCGCGCGGGACCCGCCGACCTCGATGGACGCGGTGGTGGGGACGGTGGGCACCCAGGGCAGGGCGTAGCCCTCCATGGTCATCCGGACGGTGACGGGCTCGGAGGCGGTGGGCGCCAGGGCGGCGTCGGTGCCCAGCGGGCGGAAGCCGGAATCGGAGCCCGTGCCGCCGCTGATCCGGGCGGCCAGGCCGTCGTAGGAGTCGAGGGTGGCGACGGCGATGCGGGCGCCGTCGGGCAGGCCCTCGACGCTGAGGAGGCGGGTGGAGGCCTGATCGGTCTCCAGGGAGCGGGTGAGCCCCAGGGGGGTGGCGTACTCGCGCAGGTCCAGTGGGGGCTCGAAGGCCTCGCGCAGGAGGTGGCGCTCTCCGGAGGCGGCGGGCAGCGCCAGCCCGACGCCGGCCCCGATGGACAGGATGACGGCGGCGCCCACGAGGTGGCGCAGGGTGACCAGGCGGCGAGCCTGCTGGGACTCGGTCGTGCCGGCCACGAGGCGGCCGGCACGCCGGCCCCGGGCGGCGGCGGCCCACATGAGGAGCAGGAGGATGACGAGCGCGGGGCCGATGAGGCGGGCGGCAGGGGCGCTGCGCCCTCCCCAGTCGATGAGGATGGCGGGCAGCGCCAGGGCGATGAGGCCGGCGGTGCGCGCCCAGCCGGCCAGCAGCAGGCGGCAGGAGAGGGTGCTGATCGCCAGTCCCGCGAGCCATGGCAGGACGGACATGCCCGCGTAGCCGCTCAGTGGCAGCGGCAGGGTGAGGGAGTCCTTCCAGACGGTGACCGTGCCGGCCAGGACGGCCCGCACGGCGGTCATGCCCGAGCCGACGTCGCGCAGGAGCAGGGGGCCCAGGCCGGCATGGGCGATGGCGGCCAGGGCGAGGGTGAGCAGGGGGCCCAGGCACAGACGGGCGGCGGCCAGGGCGATGAGCGCGCCGATGGCGATGCCCTCGGCGGCGGCGATGACGCCGCGGGGTCCGGCGAAGGCCGAGTGGATGGGGGCCGTCCCCACCGCGAGCAGGGCGATGAGGAGGAGGTAGGGAATCGCGGCCAGGCCCGCCCGTCGGGGGCGCGCCTGGGCGGCGGGCTTGGGGGAGCCCGCCGTGCGACGGAGTGTCGGTGGGGTCATAGGGCCCTCCTCAGGAGCTGGGGGAGGCTGTCGACCGTGTCGAGGTTGAGCACGGGGGTGGAGGCGAGCATGGAGATGCCGGGCTCGGCAGCGCCACAGGAGATGATGATCGAGCTCATGCCGGCAGGGATGCGCAGGCGCGCCTTGGCCAGGGTGGCCTCGGAGCAGCCCGTACCGGTGATGAGCGCGACGATGGAGGCGCCGGGGTGGAGTCCGGTGCCGTGGTTGACGAGGGCGTCGAGTTCCTCGGCGCCCGTGAGGTCCAGTGTGCAGGACGCGTCGAGCAAACGCGTGGGGCCCGTGGTGGGCAGGGTGTCGCGCTGGGTGAGCAGGGCCACTTCACGGCTCTCCATCATCGAGCTGAGGGCCAGCGAGCAGGCGGCGGACACCGCCGTCTCGAAGTGGTCCGGGTCGAGGTAGTCGTCCTCGCGCACGGAGAGGAGGGTGAGGAGGCTGGCGCGCTGGGTGGCCTCGAACTGGCGGACCATGAGGGTGCCCGTGCGGGCGCTGGACTTCCAGTGGACGTGGCGCCGGTCGTCGCCGGGCACGTAGGGGCGGAGCGCGTGGAAGGAGGCGTCGGACATGGACAGGTCCTGGGTGACGGCGCCCTCGATGTCGCGCATGACTCCGTGGATGGCCTGGCCGATGCGCACCGTGCGGGGGTGGACGTGGACCGTCTGCGCCGTGCTCATGGCGCGCGTGCGCCGGGCCAGGCCCAGGGGGTCGCCGACCACCTGGAGGACGGGGCCGATGGACAGGACGCCGCGGCGCTCCGTGGGCAGGGCGAAGCCCTCGTCGTGGGACTGGCCGGCGTGGAGGAGGGGCACGTTGATCTCGGCGAGGCCCTCGCCCATGGGCATCTCCATGCGGGTGGGCAGGAGGGCGCGGGTGCCCTCGTTGGAGGCGGTGACCCGCACGAGGGCGTGGTCGCCCACGGCGATGCGCGGGGCGATGAGGCCGTGGGTGACGGTGTGCCCGCCCCGGTGGAGGATCCAGCCCAGGGCCGTCAGCAGGCAGGCGATGAGCGCGGCGGCGCCGGCCCAGGCCTCCTGCCAGCCGAGGGTCGCCCCGGCCAGGAGGCTGACGGCGGCGAGGCCGACGGCGGTCCACCCGGTGCGGGTGAGGACCTGGGCGCCGGCGCCCTCGGGCGCACTGGTTCCGGGGAGGTCAGGGGATGAGGTGGGGGCCCCCGGGGAGGGGCTGTTGGTCAGGGTATTCAGGGTGTTCAGGGATGTCATTGATATGGCGGGTCACCCGGTCGTGACTTCGCAGGTGACGGTCAGGTTGGGATTATTTGTCAGGGTCACGCTGCGCCATTCCGGAGAGTGGTTGGAGTTCCGGAATGCGTAGTAGGGAGCGCTTGACGGCCAGACATTGGTATCATCGAAGTTGCACAGGAGCGGCGTCCCCGGGGGGAAGACCGAGAAGTCCAGGACGACGCGCCAGCAGCCGCCCGCGGAGTAGCCGGACTTGGCCAGGTCACTCGCGGTGCAGACGGCGTCCGGGCTCGTGGTCTGGATCGGCAGGACCTGGTACTGCCCGTCTGGCTTCGCCTGGTTCTCCTGCTTCGGCTGCTCCGGCTTGTTCCAGGTCTTGCTCTCGCAGTCCCAACTCTTGAAGCCGTAGCTGTTCCTCGCCTCAACACACCAGCCGAGAGTCTGGCCATCGGACAACTGCTTTCCGAATGACGGCTGGGCGGGGTCCTGAATCGGACCGGTGCGATTCTCGTGGGCATCGGCCTCGTAACTGGTGTAGGAGAGGGACGGATCCCCGCCCGTGTAATACGACCAATGAACCACCCAGCAGTCCATCCACCCCGTGGCCTGGTTGAGCCGGCACTCGACATCGGGACGCCCCGGTGAGCCGATTGCGGTCACGGAGGTCGTTACGACGTCGGAGTAGACCGTGCTGCCATCCTGACGAGTGCCGTAGACGCGAGCCTCCACGGTCACGTTCTGACCGGCGGGGAGGTTGCTGAAGGTCTTTCTCGTGCCCCAGTCGCTGCCGTTGACGCGGAACTCGGGGGTGAGATCGCCAGCGCTCCAGCCATTGCCTGCCTGAGGGCTCGCGGAGACGGAGATCTGCCCCTCGACGTGCGTCGGGCTGGCGGATAGCCCCGTGGGGGCCGGGGGCTTGGAGCGCAGGTCGAGGTTGATGCTCTTGGTGTTCGAGGAGTCCGTCGAGCCGGCCCTCGTCGTCGCCCTCACGCTGAAGGTGTAGGTGCCCGACGCCGAGAGGCTGATCGAGGACGACAGGGCGGAACCCGCGTGGACCGTGCGGGACTGCGGGCCGGTGACGCTCACCGTGTAGGAGACCGGGCCCGCATGATTCGGGCTGGCCCCCTGCCAGGAGACCGTCACCCCGGAGCCCGTCTGGACGACGCTCGTGATCTCGAAGGATCCCGGCTTGCCGTAGGGCGTCGCCGAGGAGCCGGAGCTGGCGCTCTTGGAGGAGCCGACCTCCGAGCCGCCCGAGCGGGCGATGGCCGTGACCGTCACGGAGTAGGAGCCGCCCGCCTGCACGCCGTCGGACGCGCCGATGGTGAGCGAGGTGCCGGTCGTCGTGCGGGTGATGTCGCCATCGTCGGAGTGGAAGACCACCCGGTAGCTGGTCTGGGTGCCCGGCACGGCGGCCCCCGGGGTCCACGAGGCGGTGAGGGTCCCCTCGCCGGCCTGGATGCGCACGCCGCTGGGGGCGCCCGGCGCGGACGGACCCAGGGTGACGGTGTTGGAGCGGCCCGCGGACGAGGTGCCGTTGGCGTTCGTGGCCGTCACCTCGAAGGTGTAGGACCTGCCGGCGGTCAGGCCCGTGGCGTAGCACGGGCTGCCCGTGCAGCTCCAGGAGCCCGCGCCGCCCACCTCGGTGAGGGTGTAGCCCGTGATGGGGCTCCCGTTGGCGCTGCCCGGGGACCACGTCACCCTGGCGGAGCCGTAGTCGCGCGCCTCGGCCGCCACCTGTGTGGGCGCGGAGGGCGCGGAGGCCACGGTGACGGTCACCGTGCCGGTGGCGGCGCGGTCCGCGGCGCCCGTGGCGTCGAGTACCTGGTAGCGGACCACGATGTCGCCCGTGGCCCCGGCCGACGGCGTGATCGTCAGCGAGGTGCCCGAGGCGCTCACCGAGCCCTGCCCCGAGGTGATGGTGGGGGTGCCGGACAGGGTGATGCCCTGGTCCGGGAAGGGGTTGGACACGTAGGCGCTCACGTCCACGGTCACCGCCTCGCCGTTGGAGCTCAGCGTCGCCGGCGTCGTCGTCATGCGCGGGCGGGTCGAGGCGCTCGCCGCCAGCGGCAGGCTCGCCGACACCTCCGGGTTCTTGCCGTCGGAGACGGTCACCGGCAGGGAGCCCGTCGTGCCGGCCGCCGTGGCGGCGTCCGCGCCCACCGTCACGCTGGACCCGGACTGGGAGGCCGTGAAGCCGGCCGACGCCGAGCCGATCGTGAAGGTGAGGGCATCGCCGTCGGGGTCGGTGGCCATGGCGGACAGGTCCACGGTCACGGGAGTCTCATTGGGCGCCACGGTCACGGCCGTCGGGATGAACGTGGGGGCGCGGTTCTCCGTCGACTCCACGAGGATCGGCAGGCTCAGCGCGGCGCTGAGCGCCCCGTCATCCGTCCCATCGGCCACGGTGAGGGACACGGAGGTCTGCCCCGTGAAGCCCGAGGAGGGCGTCACGGACAGCGAGCCGTTGCCCTCCGCGCCGGCCGAGGACAGCCCGGCCCCGGCCGTGATCGAGGACTCGTCCCCGATGACGGGCGAGGTCCCCGAGCGGGTGAGGACGTGGGAGGCCAGGGGGATGGAGGTGGTCGTGTCCGCGGGGATCCTCACCGGGGTGGTCGAGGGGTTGATCTGCGGGACCAGGTCCGAGGAGGCGGGCACGGAGACCACCGCCTGGCCCGTGAGGCCGTCGGGGTCGGTGACCGTGTAGAGGATGAGCTGCGCGCTGTCGGTGACCGTCACCCGCAGGGCATTGCCCTCCACCGCGGCGTTCGGGTCCGAGGCGGACACGGTGAGCGTCTCCGGGCTCCCATCGGGGTCGGAGTCGTTCTTGAGCACGTCCACGAGGGCCGTGCCCGAGGCGTCGATGTCGGACAGGGTCACCGCGTCGTCGGCGGCGATGGGCGCCTGCGGCGGGGCGTCGGCGCGCACCTGCGCCGTGAGGGTACCCAGCGCGGTGCCCCCGCGGGAGTCGGTGGCCGTGTAGTGGACGGTGTAGTTGCCCTCCGCCTCGGGCAGCTCCAGGGCGACCTGGCCGTTCACGGCACTCGCCGTCAGGGCCGGGTCCTCGCTCGTGGGCTCGCCGGCCAGGGTGACCGGGTCATCATCGGAGTCCCAGTCGTTGGCGGTCACGTCCACCCGCACCTTGCGGCCGGGCTTGGCGGTCACCAGGTCGTCGGTGGTCTTGGGCGGCGTGTTGACGGCCGCAGGGGCGGCGATGCCGACCCGCGCCGTGCCCGTGGCCGTGGCGCCCAGGTGGTCGGTGACCGTGTAGGTGAAGGAGTCGGTGCCGCTGGAGCCCTCGAAGGCGGTGTAGACGAGCACGTTGCCCTTGACCTCGACGCTGCCCTTGGTGGGCTGGGTCGCCAGGCCGGTGAGGGTCACGGAGTCGCCGTCGGGGTCGATGCGGTCCAGGGGTACCGTCATCGAGACCTCCTTGCCGGCGATGGTGGCCGCGGTGACCGGGCGGGGCTCCGGGGCGGCGTTCGCCGCGTCGTTGCGCTCGCGGACCTCGATCGCGGCGGTGGCGGTGGCGGTCTGTCCGGCGGAGTCCTGCACCGTGTAGGACATCTCCATGGTGCCGGGGGTCTGCCCGGCCTTGACGCGCAGCTTGTCCTGGTTGATCCAGGCGGTGCCCAGAGAGTCGTCCGGGATGTTGAGCTCGCCGGTGGTGGTCAGGGACAGCCCCGAGGGGGAGGCGTCGTTCTCGAGGACCGGCACGGTAACGATGTCGCCGGCGCGCACCACGGCCGTGTCATTGACGCCGATCGGCGGCTGGGAGGCCGAGTCGGGCAGGGGGACGATGGTGATCGTGCCGGTGGCCGTGGTCGTGCCGTTGGAGACCGTGTACTCGGCCGTCGTCTTGCCCTGGAGCTCGCCGACCGCGGAGATCTGCATGAGGGAGTGGTCGACGACGGTCGCGCTCACCCCGGAGGCGGGCGGCGTGGTCGCGGAGACGGCCACGAGCACTCCTCCGGCGGGGTCGGAGTCATTGGCCAGGGGATTGACGGTCACTGAGCCGCCCGGGGCGAGGAAGACGGTGTCGTCCTCCACGATGGGCGCCGCCGAGGGATCCGAGGCCTCGGCGATGTCCACGCGGATGAGCCCCTTGGCCAGGGAGGTGCCGTCGGAGGCCTCGTAGTCGAGGTAGTAGGTGCCCGCGCTCTGGGCGGTGAAGGTGACAGTGCCCGCGGCCTGGTCCTTCGTGGCGGTCGTGCCCGTGGGCGGCTCGCTGATCGAGCCGAGGCGCAGGGGCGTGGAGGTCGGCGAGGAGTCGTTGGCCAGCGGGGAGATCGTCACCTGCTGCCCGACGACGCCGCGGGCGTGGTCCGCGTGGGTGGCCGGCACGGCGTCGGCTGCCGGGACGACGTCGACCGTCATCGAGCCCTCCGCGGTGGTCCGCCCGTCGGAGACGATGAGCGTCATCTCGCGCGGCCCCGTGCCGCCGGTCAGCTCGGTGACGGTGAGCAGTCCCTCGGGGGTGGTGCGGGTCTCCAGCCCGACGCCGGTGGCGGACACCAGGTGCAGGTCGTCGCCGTCGGGGTCGCGCCAGTTGGACAGGACGGAGATCGAGTCCGTGCCGCCCTCGGCGAGCTTGAGGGTCTGGGCGGCCTGCTGCTCGGGTGCGGAGTTCTCCGAATCGGGGCGGATCGTCACCGTGGCGACGGCGGAGTCGGACATGCCGCGCCCATCGTCGGCCGTGTAGGGCACGGTGATCGTCCCGGTCGCGCCCGCGGGGACGTTGATCGCCAGGGCCAAGCCGCCCTGGACCTGGGTCACCGTCGCCGTCGAGCCGGCATCGCCCGGGACGGCGGTGAGGACATCGCCGTCGGGATCGGAGTCGTTGGCCAGGACGGGGAGGATCGTCGTGCGCCCGGCGCGCACCCCGAAGGAGTCGTCGACGGCGTCCGGCGGGTTCTCCTCATCGCGGTCGGGCGTCTGGGCCGGGTCCTCGGTGGTGTCCTTGGCGTTCTCGTCCGGGGTGGCGTCGTCACTGGAGTGCCCGGAGTTCTCGGTCCACTCGTCGGCCTGGGCGAGGTTCTGGTCGGGCAGCCACACGGTGCCGATCGTCGTGTCGTTGAGGACGATCGCGTCGCGGTTGGTGCGGAAGACGGGGGTGGTCGAGGAGGCCAGGGCGTCGTCGTGGATGTACTCGGGCGTCGAGGAGCCGCACATCCGCAGGAACTGCCCGGAGGAGGACCAGGCCGCGTAGGAGCAGGCGCCCAGGCGGACGGGGCGGGCGGCGACTCCGGGGGCCGCGTCGCCCTTCTCCGCCGAGGGGGTGCGCGTGGGCGACGAGCCGTCGAGGGGCGCGCTGATGAGCTCCGTGCGCGAGGCGACGAGCACACTGGAGGCGTCCGGTCCGGGCTGCTGGAGGGCCAGGCCCGTCTCGCCGAGGTCGACGGTGGCACCCCCGGGCAGGTGGAGGATGCCGGTGCCGCGCTCCAGGACGATCGGCTCGGAACCGACGGCGGTGATCTCGGCATCCGCGCCGGCCGAGAGCGTCAGCGCGGTGGAGGTGGGGGCCGCCCAGGCGGTGGCCGTGGCCGTGGCCGTGGTGAGGGCGCCGGTGGAGGGGGACAGGGCGTGGATGGCGCCGTCGGTCCCGATCGTCGCCAGGAGGCCGGGGGCATCGGAGATGATCGGGGAGGCCGAGCCGCCGGTGACGATGCCCGCCTCGCTGGCCAGGGCGCCGCTGACGGTGCCATCGGCCGAGTTGATCGCGATGACGCGGTCCGCGCCCTGGGCGATCGTGGTCCCGGAGGGCAGGGTGCCCACCGACGCGCTGGAGACCAGCGCCGGATCGACCTTGTCCACCGAGCTCGCGGAGACGTCGGAGACGAGGACGTCCTCACCGTGCTGGCTGACGTCGAAGTCCGACGACGCCGTGCGGATGACGCCATCCGCCTCATGGGAGGAGGCGTTGATGCGGGCCACGAGGTGCTTCGACGTCGAGGTCACCCAGACGCCGTCATCGTGGAGGTCGAGGTCCTGCTGGGCGATGCCCTGGTGCTGCACGGCGGCCAGGCCCAGGGCCGCAGCGCAGAGAACGGCCAGGGCACCGGCGCCGCGGCGTCGGATCCGGCCGCCCAGGGTGCGGACGATGGAGGAGGGCACGGGGATGGCTCCAATCGGGACGGGATCGCGCGCTCGGGTAGAACAGGGCCGAGCCCACGACCAGGGTTCGCCAACCATTCTACGGGCGCCCCCCGGCCGGTGTCCCCCTCTCATGCGTTAGCCGCCACCTCGTGATCTTCCTGGTGGCGGGGCCCACAGACTCTATGACGGGGGTGTCACGAAAGCCCGGGCGAGGGGAGGGCGAGCACTGCCCGCCGCCGTCGGCGCCGCGGCCGTGACCGCCCCGATCAGTCCGGCGTCATCGGGTGGCGCAGCGCCGGATCCGGCTGGAGGCCGCGCAGGCCGTTCCAGGCGAGGTTGACCATGTGGGCCGCCACCGACTCCTTGCTCAAGGAGCGGTCCTCCAACCACCACTGGGCCGGCATGGCGACGATGCCGACGAGCATCTGGGCGTACAGCGGCGCGGTGGAGGCCTCGAGCCCATGGGCGCGGAACTGCGCGGCCAGGATGCCGGAGACCTGGATGGCGACGTCGGCCAGCAGTGTGGAGTAGGTGCCCGCAGTGCGGTGGCTCCCCGCGGAGAGCAGGCGGAAGCCGTCGGGCGAGTTCTCGATGTAGGTCAGCAGGGCCAGGGCGGCGCGCTCGACGATGACCGAGGGGGTCTCCGAGGAGCGCAGCGCGTCGGTGATCGTGGAGGAGATCGTCGTCAGCTCGCGGTCCACGATGACGGCGTAGAGCCCCTCCTTGCCTCCGAAGTGCTCGTAGACCACCGGCTTGGAGACCTTCGCCCGGTGGGCGATCTCCTCGATGCTCGTCCCTTCGAAGCCCTTGTCCGCGAACAGCGCGCGAGCGATGATAATGAGTTGCTCGCGCCGCTCGCCGGCGCTCATCCGGGTGCGCTTGGGGGCCATGGGGATCGGCGCGCCTCGACCGGGGCGGGGCCCTCAGGCCTCTGCCGGCACGACGCGGCCGGCCAGGGAGATCGCCTCATCGACGGCCTGGCGCAGCTGCTCGGGGATCGATCCCCACACCCGCATGATGAGGTCGGCGGGGATCGTGGGCAGGCCCGCCATCCTCAGGATGATCGCCGCCTGCGGGTGGGCGTGGGCATCGGAGCTCATCGCCCAGAAGCCGGCCATGTCGGGGGCGGGGCGCAGCCGCTGGGGCTCGGCGTCCGGGACGAGGGCGCCCAGGACGGCCTTCTGGGCGCTGTGCCGCCCGGCCTTGGAGGAGTCGTCGGTGGCGGGGACGATCGCCAGATCGACGACGAACTCGGGGCGGCCGGCCCGGCACCGGACGACGCGGGCCTCGGAGCCGAGCCGATCGGCGCGCGAGAGGCCCTCCAGGACCTGGAGGAGGAAGGGCTCGGCCGAGGGGTCCAGCGCCCCCGCGGCCCGGCGTCGCGCCTCGATCCGCGCCCACCCCGGTGCCGGGTAGGTCGGGATGACGATCCAGTCCATCGGATCGGGCCGAACGGCGATCTCCATCGTTGTCCTGCTTCCTCGTTCGTGGCCTCTGCGCTGGCGGCACTGCTGCCCCGGGCGGTGCCTCGTCCGCGCGCCGGAGCCCGGTCAGTGGGTCACCGGGCGCTAGTCCTTGACACGGTACCCCACCTTGCCGAAGAGAAGGCGATCGCCGGGGAACACGGGTTCCGGGATCCCCGGGACCGCGCGGCGCGAGGTGCCCCCGTGGACGATCGTGGTGCCGTTGGTGGAGTGCAGGTCGGTCACCCACAGACCGTCGACGACCGGGATGAGCAGGGCGTGCGTCTTGGAGATGGACAGCGAGGTCCCCCGCAGCACGAGGAGGCTCGCCTCGGGATGCTCGGGGGAGGCCACCGGGTCGCGGCCCAGGACGACGACGCCCGCCAGGGCGATCTCCCCGCCGTCGCGCTCCGGGACGAGGACGGCGGTGGCGCCGGTGTCCTCGACGGAGGAGGGCATGCGGATGGACTGCACGGTGGAGTCCGAGGAGTCCTCGCCGTCGGAGTGCTCGCCGAGGTCCAGGCTGCGCAGGTCGACCGGCTCGGTCGGGGGAGGCGGCTCGTGCTCCTCCTCGGCGCGCGGCGCGATCGGCGCGCTGGCGGCGCTGAGGGCGGGCGCGCTGGCGGCGCTGGCCGCCGACTCCTGCGCGGGGGGCGGGTCCGTCTCGGGGGTCTCGGCGTCGATCACGGGCCCGGAGGCGCCGCCGTCGGGGGCGGGATCGACTGAGCCGAGGACGAGGCCGGCGTTCAGGGCGTCCAGGCCACCGCCGTCGAGCGTGGGGCTGTCGAGCTCGGGAGCCTCCCCCGACCAGGGGATGGATCCCAGGATCGCCACGGCGCCGGGCTCCTCCGCGCGCGCGGAGGAGCGCTCCTGGGAGCGGCGCATCGAGCGGCGCGTGCGAGGAGCGGGATCGGTGCCCGTCCCGGCGGCGGCCGAGGAGCGGGCCGTGGGGGCCGACGACGCCGAGGACGAGGACGCAGGAACGGACGGCACCGCCGAGGGGGTGGTCGGCGAGGGCTCGGAGGGCTCAGCCGAGGCGTCAGCGGCGGCGCCCGTCAGATGCTCCACGGAGGGCACGGCCGACGGCGTCATCATCGCCGTCGGCTCGTCGGCCGGGGAGGCCGCCGAGGGACCGGTCGGCCCGCTGGGGCGGGGCTCATCCGCGCCGCGCGGCGGGGCCGATGCGCTGGAGTCCTTCGTGGAGATGAGGCGCATGCGGCTGAGGCGGTCGTGCCAGCCCATCCCCTCGGGGTCCCTCGCCGCGCTGCGCAGCATGAACAGGCCGCCGATGCCGGCGGTGATGAGAATGAGGTCAGCGTGGACGAATGCCCCCACGAAGGAGGGCTCGTCATTGGAGGCGTCCACCATCCGCACCCCGACGATCCTGCCGCCGGGCGTCCAGCCCGTGGTCGCGATGAGGGCGAATCGGGCGAGGACGATCCCCACCGCGGTGACCCCGGCGGCGAGCAGGAGGCCCAGGGGCCCCTTGGCGAGCATGGTGATCGCGGCGCCGATCACGAGGCCCAGGAGGATGTCGATGACGACGGCGAGGAGGCGGGCCCTCGGGGACGCTGGAAGCGCGGGGCCGGGGACCGCTTGTCGCTGGTCCCGCATCGGCGCCTGAGTGGTGGTGGCGGTCACGCGCGCTTTCCCTTCGCGTTGGTGATCTTGGTACCGCCCCTCACGCAGTGGCCGCCACCGCCTCGGGCTCGGGCGACGCGACCTCCTGGAGGAGGGCCCTGCGCAGCATCGTCGACGAGGTCGTCGGCGTGTACGGCAGGTAGACGACGCGGGCGCCGACCTCCGCCATCTGCTCCTCGAGCAGACGGCCCTTGTCGGTGCCGCGCCAGTCCGTTCCCTTGAAGAGTACATCGAAAGGCGCTGTGCGCCAGGCCAGCCGCTTGTCCTGGTCGTGATCGAGGATGACATGATCGACCATCCGTAGGGCCTGGACGAGGGCCATCCGCTCGTGCTGGGGCACGATCGGACCTCGGCCTTTCATCCGCTCCAGGGAGGCGTCCGTGGCGACTCCGGCGATGAGCCGGTCGCAGCGCGCCGCCGCGGTTGTGAGGATATTGAGATGACCGACGTGGAGCATGTCGAAGCCACCGGGGACGTAGCCGACGATCATCAGTAGGCCCCCTTCCCGCCGGTGACGGCGCGCGCGGTGGCGGCCAGGATCTTGGCGTCGATCAGCGCGCCGCGGTTCTCCACGTAGTGGCGGTCGAGGGCCACGGTGGAGCTCCAGGACAGGTCCGAGCGGCCCGAGACCTGCCACAGGCCGGTCATGCCGGGGCGCACGAGGAGGCGGCGGCGGGCCTCGTCGTCGTACTGGGCGACCTCGCTGGGCAGGGCCGGCCGGGGGCCCACCAGGCTCATCTCGCCGCGCACGACGTTGATGAGCTGGGGGAGCTCGTCCAGGGAGGTGCGGCGCAGGATCCGGCCCACGCGGGTGATCCGCGGGTCGCGGGAGTCCTTGAACAGGACCTGGTTGCCCGAGTCGCCGCCCCGGGCGATGAGCGTGGCCCGGCGGGCGTCGGCGTCGGCGTACATGGAACGCAGCTTCCACATGGTGAAGTGCGTGCCGTTCAGGCCCACGCGGGTCTGGGAGTAGAAGGGGCTGCCGGGGGACTCCAGGCGCACGGCCAGGGCCGCGATCCCGATGATCGGCGAGGCGATGAGCAGGAGCGCCAGACCGATGAGCCGGTCGACGACCTTCTTGCCGACCTCGCGGGTGCGGCGGGTCTTGACGCCGATGAGCGCCGTCCAGCCGTGCGTGACCGGCAGCCCCGTCAAACGGCTCGGAACGACGTCCTGCAGGCCGGGGGCGACGATGAGGCGCACGTGGGTGCCCTCGAGCCCGCGCATGAGGGAGCGCAGGTCGTCGGGGGCGACTGCGCCGAGCGTCATGACGACGTCGATCATCTCCTCGCTGACCATCTGGGCCAGGCCGTCGGCGTCCGGCACCGCCATCGCGTTGCGCAGGCTCCCGGGGGCGCCGGAGGAGAGGTATCCGATGACGAGGAAGCCGTCGGCGGGGTGGCGGCGCATCTCGTGGAGCATCGGCTCGGCGCCGGGGCCCATGACGATGAGGGTGCGGCGCAGGGCGTGGCCGTCCATGCGGCGGCGGCGCAGATGCCCGGACTCGATCACCCTGCCCACCAGGATGAGGAGGAACTGGGCGGCGAGCAGGCCGGCCACGGCGATCGGGCCGAGGGAGGAGCCCAGGGCCCGGTGGGCCAGGAGGCTGACCGGCAGGGCCAGTACGTGGAGGCCGAGGAGCGCGGGCAGCGGGACGGAGCCGTGATCGACGGCGGCGGCGCCCAGGCCGCCCAGGGCCCAGGTGCCGATGAGGATCAGCATGCCGACGGTCATGGCGGCCAGGGTGGCGCCGACGCCGCCGAGGGGGAGGGCGATCCAGGCGGGGGCGGCGATCGCGACGAGGTCGCTGAGCACGATCCAGGCCAGGAGATCGCGGCGCATGGAGGACCATGCGAGACGGCCGTGCGCGGGCTCTGCGAGGGGCAGGCGCGCCAGGGGCAGGCCGGTCTCCGGCCTGATAGTGGCCGCAACATCATTCAGGTACATCAGGGCTCCTGTTGAAGTATGCGAGGGATGTTCGGGGAGGGACCCGGAGGGCGAAAGTGTCCAGGTCAGGCTAGGTGCTACAGACCAGAGTCGCAGGGAGCGACCCGCTGGGAGCCTGAAGGTCGGACCTTTCACGGGAACGACGGGTCGGAATCGTCGTCAGTAGGCTTCTTTCAGGGTACTGAGCAGATTGTATCTCCTGGGTGCGCGGCTTGGGCAATGCCGTATCGCACCTGTGCCCCATCGGCGGCGCGCGGCGGCGCGAGCCTGCGTGCGGGCCGGGAAAGAGGGGTGCGGCCTGCGTCGATGATCCGCCGGCGCGAGCGTTCGGGCCTCCTGGCGCAGGAAGGTCCAGACCTCTGGCCTGTGGGTTCGCGGCTGGGCGGTCCCAGTGTGAGATGCGCCGCCGCTACGGACCGCGGTGCCCAGGACCTGCGGAGGAGCGCCGTCGATCACGGAATGGCGCCAAAAGCCCAGGGCCCACCGGCCCGCGGGAAGACCGGCTGCTAGAGTCTGGCCGTTCCCACGGCGTCCCTGACGCTGGTCCCTGCCCTGTTGTAACGAGGTACCACTATGCCCGTCCAGCCCGCCCCCCGGAGATCCGGGCCATGGGCCTCGGTCGGCCGGACGGCCGGCGCGAAGATGGTCGTCATGGTCGTCGCAGGCGTCTTCGGCCTCATCAACACCCGGCTGATCCTCAGCCACTTCGGCCCCGACGCCTACGCCCAGTACGGTCTGCTGGCCACCTTCCCCACCCTCATGCCCTTCACCGACCTGGGCATCGGCGCGGTCATCCTCAACGTCGTCGCCGGCTCGACCGATCCCGCGCACGACTCCACGCTGCGCCGCACCCTGACCACCGCCATCCGCGTCCTGCTCGCCTCCACGGTGGTCATCTGCACCGCGGGCATCGTCATCCAGCTCCTGGGAGCCTGGCCCACCCTGCTCGGCGCCCGGCTCATGGACGGCGGCGGTGCCACCGCCACCATCTGCCTCCTCATCTACGCGCTCGCCCTGCCGCTGAGCGTGGGGCAGCGCATCGTCGTCGGGCTCGGCCGATCGGCCACCCAGGTCATCAGCTCCGGCGTCGTCTCCCCGGCGATGACGACCCTCCTGCTGCTGGCCATCGTCACCCGCATGGACTCGGGCAATGCCGTGTCCATCTACTCCTACCTGGCCAACACGCTGGTCTCGATCATCTGCATCATCGTGGCCTGGCGGGCCACCGGCCCCCTTCTGCGGCAGGCCGCGCGCGACGTGCCCCGGCTGCGCGAGGTCCCCGGCGTCAAGGTCATCAACACCGCCGGGCCCCAGCTCCTGCAGTCGCTCGTCCTGCCCATCGCCTTCCAGACCGACCGCATCCTCCTCAGCCATCTGGGCGCCTCCGACGCGCTCGCGCAGTACAACCTCGCCAGTACGCTCTTCAACCTGCTCACGCAGACCGTCGTCGCCGCCGGCGTGGCCATGTGGCCGGTGTTCGCCAGGGCCCGCTCGGCCGGGCGGATCGCCAGCCCCCTCAAGCCCGCGGGGGTCTTCGCCTGCGCCGCTGGGGCGATGTCCCTCGCCATGGCGCTGCTCGCCCCCTGGGCCGCGGGCATCCTGTCCGACGGCGCCATCCACCTGCCGACGCTGCTCATCGTGTCCTTCGCCGCGTCAGTCATCGTCGAGGCCGCCAAGTACCCGCTGGGCATGTACATGACGGACCCGCGAGGCCTGCGCTTCCAGGTGGTTCCCGTCCTCGTGCTCGTCCCCGTCAACTTCGCCCTTTCCTGGGTCCTCATCGCGCCCTTCGGCGCGGCCGGACCCGTCCTGGGCTCCGTCATCTCCGTGGTCATCTGCCAGTCCATCCCCTACCTCTGGTGGGTGCGACGCGACTTGGCGCGCCGTCGCCGGGTCGGCGAGGAGGGCGGAACGCCCGCCGACGACGCCCGGCCCACCCCTGCCTGATCCCCTACCCGCATAGTTGGAGACCTCATGAAACCCTCGAAGCCAGTGAGTCCCGGCCCATCCGGTGGCCCCGCCCCCGCCGACGGCGCGCGCCCCGGTATCGCCGAGTCGATCCGCGCGCTGTCGGCCGCGCAGAAGGCCAAGGCGGGCGCGCCCCTGTACTCGCGGCTCGTCAACCGCCCGCTGGGACGGGTGCTGGCCGCCGTCGCGCATCGCCTGGGCGCCACCCCGGACCAGGTGACCGTTCTGTCCGCGGCCTGCACCATGACAGGCATCGTCCTCATCGCGGCCCTGCCGCTGACCGTGGGTGCGGCGCTCGCGACGGCGGGCCTGCTCGTGCTCGGCTACGCGCTCGACTCCGCCGACGGACAGCTCGCCAGGCTGCGCCACGGCGGCTCGAAGGCGGGGGAGTGGCTCGACCACGTCGCCGACGCGATCAAGCTCTCCAGCCTCCACCTGGCCATCGCGATCTCACTGTTCCGCTTCGCCGACGTCGTCGGCTCCCGGCCCGCCCTGCTGCTGCTCCCGCTGGCCTACAGCGCCGTGCAGAACGTCCACTTCTTCACCTACATCCTCACCTACCAGCTGCGCCACAACGGCGGGACCCCGCTGGCCAAGGACGAGGGGCGCGAGGGGATGCTCAAGTCGATCCTGTCCGCGCCCACGGACTACGGGCTGCTGTGCATCGTGCTCGCGCTGCGCTGGGCGCCGACGCCGTTCCTCGCGATCTACGCCGTCATGCTCCTGGGCTCCGCCGGTTATCTCATCCTGGCCCTGCCCAAGTGGTACCGGGACATGCGCGCCCTCTGATAGCTGCCCCCTATCGCCGAGACCGGTCGAAAACGTCATCGAGACCGGCCCGCGGGCCGGTCTCGATGACGTTTTCGACCGGTCTCGGCGATAAGTAGGGGTTATTGGAGAAGGGATTCAACGGCGTCGACGATCTCGCTGCGGTAGCGGCCCACGGAGAAGCGCTCGGCGGCGTCCGCCCGCCCGGCCAGCGCCAGTTCGCGGGCCCGGGCGGGGTCGCGCTCGAGCTCGGCCAGCGCCGCCGCCAGGGCCTCCGGCGACTCCGGGTCGACGAGCAGCCCCGTCTCGCCGTCGCGCACCACCTCGGTGAGGCCCTGGACGCGCGAGGCCACGAGCGGGCGCCCCGCATGCAGGGCCTCGACGGCCGTGTTGCCGAAGGGCTCGGCCCGCGAGGGGACGATAACCGCATCAGCGTCGGCCAGGATCGGCCAGGTCGGGTTGACGTAGCCCAGCAGCTCGACGGCGCCGCCCAGGTCCGGCCGGCCGGTCCGCTCCCGCAGTTGCTCCTCGTACCACTCGTATCCGGGGAAGATGGACCCGGCCACCACGAGACGCGCGTCCACGCCCCGGGCGCGGAGCAGTCCGATGGCCTCCAAGGCGATGTCGATCCCCTTCCGGGGTGAGAGCCGGGCGATGAGGGCCACTCGGAAGGGGGCTCCCGCCGTTCGATCCCGCGGCCCCGGCAGGGGCCGCTCGGGACCGGGGACGCCGTTGTGGATCACTCTTGTGCGGTTCTTGAGCAGGGGCTGGGCGGACAGGAGGACGTCCCGGGCGGCCCCCGAGTTGGCGACGACGGCGCGCGCCGCCAGCAGCGGCGCGTTGAGACCGGCGCGGATGACCAGCGGCTGGGAGTCCTCCGCCTCGTGCACGTGGGCGATGGCCGGCACGCCGGCGAGCCGCGCGGCTGCCGGCCAGGTCGGGATCGTCACGGTGTTGGTCAGCACCGCCCGGGCCCCGGAGGACCGGATGATCCTCGCCAGGCGCAGCGCTTCCGGGCCCGCCCCCGCGCCGAGCCCCACGAGCCCGCGCGGGTTGAGCAGCGCCTTGCGCAGCACGGTGAAGGGGATGATGGCCACCGCGGCCCCGGCTCGGCGCAGCACCGGGACGAGCGGGCCGTCGGCGGGCAGCGCCACCTTGACCACGTGGCCGGCGCCGATGAGCGCGTGGATGGTCTCGACCAGCTGGAGGTCGGAGCCGTACAGGTCGGGGGAGGGGTGGGCGACGAGGATCGTGCTCATGCGGGGAAGGCCCCCGTCCTGCGCCCCGAGGGGCGGTGGCGCACCGGGCCGCCGACGGCCAGGCGGCGGCACAGCGCCTCGTAGGAGTCGGCGACGGCGTCCCAGTCGTAGCGCTCGGCCCGCTCCCGGGACAGCTCGCCGCGCGCCGCCGTGCCGGCCGGATCGGACTCGGCGGACTCGATGAGGGCGCGGACGTCGTCGGCGGTGGTCCAGTAGCGGCCGGCGGGCCCGAGCACCTCCCGGTTGAAGGAGACGTCGAAGGCGTCGACGGCGGCCCCCGCCCCGATCGCGCGCAGCAGCGAGGGGTTGGTGCCCCCCACGGAGTGCCCGTGGAGGTAGACGGCGGCCCCGCCGTAAAGCTGGTCGAGGAGCTCCTGGTCCCACAGGCCCCCGAGGAGTCGGACGCGGTCATCGGCCAGGGAATGGATCCGCTCGGTGTACTCGTTGGCGTAGGGCGCCGAGCCGACGACGACGAGCGGGTGCTCGGCGCTGGACGCCGCATAGCCCTCCACCGCGACATCCACGTGGTTCTCCACCTCGAAGCGGGCGACCACCAGGTGGAAGCGGCCGGCCTCGAGGCCCAGCTCGGCCAGGCGGTCGGTGCCGGCGTGGATGCGCGGGGCGCCGTAGGCGATGAGGTCGGTGGGGGCGCGGAACTCGGTGTCGTAGTAGTCGGCGATGCCCTGGGCGTCGGCGATGAGCGCGTCGGAGTAGCGCACGGCCAGGGCCTCGGCCGCCCGGTAGTAGCGCTTGCCGGTGGGGCCCCACTTCCCGCGCTGCCACTCCAGGCCGTCCACATGCGTGGCCACGGGGATGCGGGCGGCGCGCAGGGCGGGCAGGAAGGGGGAATTGGCGGCGTTGAAGACGATGGCGGCATCGGGGTGCACGCGGCGCAGGAGGTGGGCGGTGCTCAGCGCCGTGTGGGAGAGGGTCTCGAGGCTGCGCTTGCGCATGGCGGGCAGCTCCACGAGCCTCATGCCGAGGTACCTCTCGGGCAGGGGCGTGCCGGGCTCGGGGTTGCGGCAGTAGACGAGGATCTTGTGCCCCTTGGCGGCCAGGCGCCTGCCGACCTCCTCGACGGCGGTCTCGAAGCCCCCGTACCGGGCGGGCACCCCTCGGGTGCCGATCATCGCGATGCGCAGTCGATCGGGGGAGGAAGTGGTCACATTAGGGCCTTTCAAGCGGGGCGCGGGCCCGGGGGAGTGCCGGTGCGCCGGAGGGGCGGGGGATGGCCGGGCGCGCTGAACGGGGCGGCTCCGGCGGGCGACGGCGCGGGGCCGTCGCGCGGGAACCCCGCCATGGTACCGAGCCCGGGAGCTCGGCGGTGCGCCGGAGGGGCGCGGGGCGCCGGCTCGGGGGAGCGGCCTCAGGATCCGCGCGGGTGACGGATGCCGGAAGCGGGTCGCGCGGCGCCCATCCCGCCGACCCGGGCGGCGGCCGCTCAGCCGGCGCTCGGCGGCCACTCGCCGCTGTGAGTCACGCTGCCCGAGGCGTCATCCCAGGTGAAGGTGGACACGGAGCGGCCGCTCGCGTCGGCGTTGGACTCCCCGTCCTTCGGCCAGGTGTACGTGACCTGGATCGTCGCGTCGTCGATCCGCTCCACGGCGGGCTCGAAGCCGTAGGACTCCGAGGACGCCGTCCCGATGTACTCGCCGTGGTGGAAGAGCATGATCTGGTACGGCGACGACGCGGTGGCGCCGTAGATCGGCAGCGTCACCCAGGACAACGGCGCGCAGCGGTCGTAGGTGGACAGATCGGCCTCGCCGGGGCTCCAGTTCATCCCTGCCGGGGGCGCCGGGACCTCGGTGAGGGAGCCGGCGACGGCGGTCGCGCCCTCCATGGCCGCGCACTGCCCGGTGGAGGCCTCCGACGGCTCCGCACCGGCGTCGGCGGGGCTCGCCGCGGCCGTCGTGCTGCCAGCGGTCGGCTCCGGGGCGGGCGCGGCGGGCTCGCTCCCGCAGGCGGTCAGGCCGAGCGCCAGCAGGAGGGCGCCGACGGCGGGAATGGTGGGCATCGCGGACGGACGGGCCATGATGACTCCTCAGCTGACTCCGGTCGAGTGTGTTGCTTCTCACCAGGCTATCGGATGACCGTCGGCTCGCAACAGGCCCTTCTGGGACTCGCATGCCGTGTCGGGGGAGGTCGATATGGGATTCGAGCGCGCCAGAGGTCGGATCGCCCCGTCGAGCCTGGGGCAATGCGCGCCTGGCGTGGTGCGATGCCCGGAGCGCTCTCGGGGGATCCGGGTAGACGAAGGTCGCAATCTTGGCAGAATCCCCAGGCGACCTTTGTTACCTGAAAGTTATCTGAGTGTTAAGGTCGGATCCGGCGCCTGGCCCCATCCGAGCTCCCACGGCGATGCTCGGCGCCCTTGCCAGAAGCTGTCCCTGTATCCCCAAGCATTGAACGGAATACCTCTATGCGTCTACGTTGCCACGCCCGAAGGCTCGCCATGGCCGCTGGGCTCCCCCTCGCCCTGGCGGCGCTGCCCGTCCTCCCCTTCACGAGTCCGGCCGCCCACGCGGCCGATGCCCAGGGCGCCGCGGGCGAGGTCACGATCGCCTCCCCGAAGCCCCTCCCGACGGCCCAGATCAACGGTGTCGTGTGGGACCAGGAGATCGTCGGCAACACGGTCTACGCCGTCGGCGAGTTCTCCAGCGCGCGCCCCGCAGGCTCCTCGCAGGGCGAGAACGAGACCCCGCGCTCCAACGCGATGGCCTACGACATCACCACCGGCGCCCTCCTCGACTGGGCGCCCACCACCAACGGCGTCATCTACTCCATCGACGCCTCGAAGGACGGCAAGACCCTCTACCTCGGCGGCAACTTCACCCGCCTCAACGACGAGAGCACCTTCCGCCTCGGTGCCGTCAGCGCCTCCGACGGCAAGCGCGTGAGCCTCGGCATCTCCCCCAACACCGAGGTCCGCGACGTCGAAGTCTCCCCGGACGGTGCCACCCTCTACTTCTCCGGCGCCTTCACCCAGGTCAACAACCAGGCCCGCTACCGCGTGGCCGCCGTCAGCCTGCCCACCCTGTCCCTGACCAACTTCTCCCCCCGGGTGGGCCGCGGCCTCGTCCGCACCGTCACCGTCGCCTCCGATGGGACCCAGGTGGCCATCGGCGGCTCCTTCAGCACTGTCGGGGGCTCCTCCAACCCCGGCCTGGCGATCATCGGCAGCGACGGCGCCGTCAAGTCGACCAACATCAACTCGGTCGTCCGCAACTCCGGCACCTACGCAGCGATCTTCTCCCTGAAGTCGGACGGTCAGGGCCTCTACGGCGTCGCCTACTCCCAGGAGGGCACCTTCGAGGGCATGTTCCGCGCCAACTGGGCCACCGGCGACCTCGACTACATGGCCGACTGCCACGGCGACACCTACGACGTCTTCCCCGCCGGCGGCGTTGCCTACATCGCGGGCCACCCGCACGACTGCTCCAACATCGGCGGCTTCTCTGACACCTCGCCGAAGACCTATTACAACGCCCTGGCCTACGTCAACGGACGCACCGGCACGGTGCAGCGGAACCACGCCAGCGGCTACACCAACTACTCCGGCCAGCCCGCCACCACGGCGCTTCAGAGCTTCCGCCCCGACTTCATCGTCGGCAGCTACACCGGCATGAACCAGGCTACCTGGACCGTCGAGGGCAACGACAAGTACGTCGTCTACGGCGGCGAGTTCATCGGTGTCAACAAGAAGGGCCAGCAGGGCCTCGTCCGCTTCGCCATCGACTCCAAGGAGGTCCCGCCGCAGGGCGAGGGCGACGACAACGGCGGCCAGGACAATGGTTGGAACAACAACGACTGGTGGAACAATGGCGGCGGCAATGGCCGTGACGACGACGATGACGACCAGGACAACGGCAACGATGGCTGGAACAACTGGGGCTGGAACAACGGCGGCCGCAACGACCGCTGGAACAACTGGGGCTGGAACGGCGGCTGGGGATGGCGCTGATGATGCGCCACCACCCGAGGCGCGTGGGGACGGGCGCGGTGCGTAGCGCGGCGCGCCCGGCCCTCGCCCTCCCCGTGGCGCTGGCGCTGGCGCTCGGGGCCTGCTCCAGCGACGAGGCCCCCGACTCGGCGTCCAGCGCCGCGCCGACCGTCGACGCCACCGCCGGCACGGCGGCCCCGGCCAGTAGCGCCGCCCCCTCGGCGACGGGTGAGCCGTTGCCGACCGGCTCCGAGGCGCCGTCGGCGCAGGCCGCCACGCCGGAGCAATCCGCACCGGATGCCACGGCCCTCAGCCAGGGCGACATCTCAGCCGACGAACTCCCTCCCGTCGCCCCCGACCAGACGAGCACCGTGGACGGCGCCGCCATCGCGCTGGGCACCATGCGCTCCGAGGACCTCCAGGCCGGCCCCGGGGAGACGGGCGGTCCCGGCGTGGTGATCCCGGTGACGATCACCAACAACACCGGATCGGACCTGTCGCTGTCGGGCCTCGTGGTCACCGTGACCTACGGCGCCGACAAGTCCCCGGCGGCGGAGCTGGTCAGCGCCTACGGCGAGGTGCCCGACTCCGTCGCCCCGGGGGAGACGCAGACCCTGGAGAAGGCCTTCACGATCCCGGCCTCCGGGCGGGGGCAGGTGCACGTCGTCGTCGACCTCGGCGCCGATCACGCGGCCGCCACCTTCGACGGTGCGGCCCCCAGCTGAGCCCGAGCCGCCGCCCATCCTCACCTCCCGCCCGCCGAGAGCCCCATGGCCCGGCGGGCGGGACTCGTATCAGCGCCGCTTCGCGGACGCGCTCGGGGGTTGTGAACGTGCCTGGGGGTTGCGAACGCGCTTGGGGGTTGTGAACGTGCCCCCGGGGCACGTCCACAACCCCCGAGCACGTCCACAACCTCGGGGGACGTCGGGCACGTCGACGAGCACGGGGCCCGATTTGCGCCCTCACCCCGGCCTCGCCGTCTCAGCTCCGCTTTACCGTCTCACCCCCGCTTTACCGTCTCGGCCCGGCCTTGCGCCCTCATCCTCGCAGTTTGAGGGCGCAAGGCCGGGCCGAGACGGTATCTGCGGGCCAAGACGGTTCGCGCGGGGTCGGACTCCTCCCACTCCTCCTAGATGATTGATTCCAGGGGGTGCGGTTAGTGGTCGTAGGCGGTGAGGCTGCGTAGGACGGGTGCTCCGATGCGGTCGCCCGGCCATATGGTGGTGGTCAGGGCGAGGATGCGTTGGGTGATGCGTGCGGTGACGCCGGTGGGGGTGCGCCCGCCGTGGCGCTCCAAGCCGAGCTGGTCCTTGAGGGTGTCGAAGACGGACTCGATCCTCTGGCGCAGGGGGCGTAGGAGGTTGGCGCCTGGTCGGGGTGCCTCGTTGCGTGCGGCGGGACGCACGACGGTGATGCCGGCCTGGTTGAGGTCGGCCTCCAGGAGTGCGCTGCGGTAGCCCTTGTCGGCAATGATCGTGTGGTCGGGGCGATGCCCGTGCGCGGGCGGGCGGGGGCGATCTCGGGATGGGCCTTCAACAGGTCATCAGCGGTGACGTACAGTGCGGTGGCGAGGGTCTCCAGATCGGTGTCCATGACGAGTCCGCCTTCCAACAGGGCTCGGAACTGGTACTTAGCAGCACCGTTCCTGCGAGACCCTCGCCCACGCCCGGGACTGCCACGCCGCCACACACCCCTTGGAATCAATCATCTAGCGCAGGATCGGCTCGTCCTGGGGAGGCAGCAGCCCCCGGGCGGCCCGGCGCGCGAGGCGCAGACCGTCCAGGGTTGCGCGCAGCGCCGTCGCCACGGGCCTGGGTGAGCGCAGCAACTGGCGCTTCCCCCCGCGCAGGACGATCTCGCGAGCCGCGCCCGGCGCGGTCGCCCGCCATCGACGGCGGCCCCGGGCGTCCAGGTGCAGGCCCGCGTACAGGAGCCGGTTGCGCGCGTTGTAGTAGTAGTACGTGTCGGACTTCGCCTCCTGCCCCGCTGAGGAGCCGTGGGTGCCTCCCTCGTCGTGAACGGCCGCGGCCCGGCGCTCCAGGACCAGGCTCCCTCCGGCGGCGAGCACCCGCGCGGAGAAGTCCACGTCCTCCCAGTACAGGAAGTAGCGGGCATCGAATCCCCCGATCCGCTGGTACAGGGACGCCGAGAGCGCCAGGCACGCCCCGCTCAGCCAGGGCGCGGTGCCGCCGGGCGGGATCGGCCGCCGCGAGCGGCGCGAGCGCATCGAGCCGTCCGCCAGGCAGACCACGTGGCCATCGGAGACGATCGCGCCGCCCGAGTCCCGGATGACCGGCCCCACGAGCGCCAGGGGATCGGCCTGCGCGTCCCGCGCCAAGGCCACCAGGGAGTCCCGCTCGATGACGGCGTCCGGGTTGAGCAGGACGAGGACCTCTGCGCCGTCGGCGATCGCCCGGGCGGCTCCCAGGTTCATCCCGCCGCCGAAGCCCGTGTTCGCCTCCGGGCACTCCAGCGCCCAGCCGCGCGCCCGGGCCAGGGTGCGGGCGCGCTCGCGGGCGGCGGGGGAGGAGAGGTTGTCGACGACGACGACCCGCGCCTCGGGGGATCGCCTGGCCACCTCGGCGAGGTTGCGCGCCAGGAGTTCGGCGGAGTCGTAGTTGACGACGATGATCGCGGTGCGCGCGAGCAGCTCGGCGGCCTCGGCGCCGGTGGGGGGCTCGCCGGACTCGCCGGGGGAGAAGAGATCGGGGGGGAAGTCGGGCATGGGATTCTCTCAGGTCCTCATCGATGGGTGCCGCGCCGTCCTCCCCCGGGCGCGCCGTCATCCCGGGCGCCCGCGGGCGGGGCCCGTGCGCCTGCATAGTAGCGTTGTCCCAACCCCATCCCCTCCCATCGACGCCCTGTCCGTCGACCCGCCCTCCAGGAGGACGCATGAGCCAGTCTTCGCCGCCCGCGCCGGTCCCACCGGCACTGCCGCCATCGGTCTCACTGGTCGTTGCCGTGACCACCTACCGGCGCAATGACTGGCTCGCCGAGCTCCTGCCCCAGCTCGTGGACCAGGCCCGTGCCGCCCGCGCGGATGAGGGGGCCGGCGTCGGGCGGGCGCGCGTCGTGGTGGTCGACAACGACCCGGATGCGGGTGCGCGCGAGGTCGTCGAGGCGGTCCGGGCCGCCAGCGCCGACGAGCCCGAGGCGGCTGAGATCGGTCCCCATTACGCCCACGAGCCCGTCCCCGGGATCACCGCCGCCCGCAACCGCGCTCTCGACGAGGCCGCCGCCGCCCGCCTCCTGGTGTTCATCGACGACGACGAGCTCACCCGCTCCGGCTGGCTCACCTCCCTCGTGCGCGCCTGGCGCGCCCACGGCTGCGCGGCCGTGTCCGGGCCCTGGTACCCGCGCTTCGAGTCCGAGCCCGGCGCATGGGTGCGGGGCTCGGGCGTCTTCGGCGCGGTCACTGCCGCAGATGGGGCCGTGATGACGAAGGCCGGCACGGGCAACCTCCTGCTCGACCTCGACGTCGTGCGGGGCCTCGGCCTGCGCTTCGACGCGCGCTACGGGCTCAGCGGGGGCGAGGACTCCGCGTTCCTCGGGGCGCTGCGGCAGGGCGGCGGCGTCATCCGCTTCGCCGCCGGAGCCGCCCTGGACGAACGGGTGCCGGCCTCCCGGGCCACGCGCCCGTGGGTGCTGCGCCGCTGCCTGCGCTCGGGGGCCACCTGGGCGGCAGTGCGCGTCGAGGCCGCCTCGGGCGCGGCGGGCCTGGGCATGCGCGCCCGCTACGCGGCCAAGGGCGCGCTGCGGGCCGGGCGCGACGGCGCCCTGGCACTGGTCAGCGCCGCCCGCCGGGACGAGGCGA
>NZ_MVIW01000032.1 GCF_002072185.1 Actinomyces denticolens | reverse complement strand
CCCCGCGCTGAGCCCGCCCCGGCGCGCGGCCCGCTCGGGCGCGCCCCGGTGGGCGGGCGCGTCCGAGCGGCGACGGGCGCCGTCGACCCGCGAGGACACGCGAGGGCCGACGGCGCCCGTCGGGGAGCCCGCCCGAGCGGGCCGCGGCTCAGTCCAGGAGCACGGGCTGGCCGCTCTTGGCGGAGGCCGTGGCGGCCTCCGCCAGTCGCAGGGCCTTGATCGCGTCGTCGATGCTCGTGGGCGGCGTCGTGCCGGCCTCGACGGCCTCGATGAAGGCGGAGAGCTCCAGGCGGTAGGCATCGGCGTAGCGCTCCAGGAAGAAGTCGAGGTACGGCTCCTGGGCGTCAGTCACCTCCGCGTTGGACAGGCGGACCGTGGTGGCGCGGATGTTCTCGGCGAACAGGGCGCCATCGCGGCCCGAGGCCTCCAGGCGCTGGTCGTAGCCGGAGGCGCAGTGGCGGTTGTTGATGATCGTCGCCACTGCCCCGGAGGCGGACTTGAGGGTGACGACGGCGGCGTCGAAGTCCCCGGCGGCCTTGATACTCTCGTCGAGGTTCTGGCCCACGGCGTGGACCTCGACGATGTCGCCCAGGAAGAAGCGGGCCATGTCGAAGTCGTGGATCGTCATGTCGCGGAAGATGCCGCCGGAGACCTTGATGTACTCCACCGGCGGGGCGGCGGGGTCGCGGCTGATGATGGTCAGCTGCTCCAGGGCGCCGATGCGGCCGTCGGCCACTGCCGCGTGGACCGCGGCGAAGGAGGGGTCGAAGCGGCGGTTGAACCCGAACATGACGGGTGCCGTCACGGCGTCGAGCTCGGCGCGGGCGGCCTCGACGTCCTTCATGTCCAGGGCGATCGGCTTCTCGCACAGGACCGCCTTGCCGGCCTTGGCGGCCGCGAGGAGGTGGGGGATGTGCAGGGGTGTGGGCGAGCCGACGACGACGGCGTCGACCTCGGGGTCGGCGAAGACCTCCTCGGCCTCCTTGCACGCGCGGGCGCCGTGGAGGGCCGCGAGGTCCTCGGCCGCAGTGCCGATGGGGTCGCAGACGACGGCGAGCTCGGCCTGCGGGTGCGCGGCGATGGTCTTGGCGTGGACGTGGCCGATGCGGCCGGCGCCGATGACGGCGATTCTGAGCATCGTTGCTCCTTGGGTTGTTCGTGGGGGTGGGGACGGGGCGCGGGCGGGACCGGCCGGGGGAGGGGCGCTCACCGCCTCCCCCGGCCGGCTCCGACTCACGGCTTGGGCATGATGACGTCGCGGACCAGGGAGTCCAGGTCGGCGTCGGCCTGGAGGAAGCCGCGCAGCGTGTTGACCGTGGCGCCGAAGGTGTCGAACTCGGCGGGCGTCATGCCGTCGGGCTCGTAGGCCCGCACGAACTCCGGGATGCCGAGCAGGGTCTTCATGATCGCGTCGTCGACCGGGACGTCCATGCGGTTGGTGGGCTTGTAGCCCGACCTGTTGATGATCTCCTGCCACTTGAAGGGCGGGGAGATGACGACGTCGCCGCCGACGAGCTCGGACCAGTGCATGACGTTGCGGAAGGCGGCGGCGAGCATGCGGGCGCGCAGGCCGCGGGACTGGAACTCGGCGTAGGCCCGCTTGAAGGCGGCGATGCCGGCCCACTCCAGGTGGCCGGGGTCGAGGAAGAGGCCCTCCTTCTTGGCGACGGCCTTGATCCAGTCGTCGAGGCGGCCGACCATGAGGGTGACGACCGGGCCCATGGTGGAGGTGTCGAGGCCCTCGGCCTCGCGCCGCTTGAGGCCGCGCTCGATGGCCTCACCGGTGGCGACGGCCTGGGGGACGGAGAAGGAGACGGTGACGTTGACCGAGACCCCGCGGTAGGTGGCGTCCTCGATCGCCTCGACGCCCACGGAGGTGGCGGGGATCTTGACGATGATGTTCTTTGTCAGCTTGGAGAACTCCTCGGCCTGGTCGGCCAGGGCCTTGGCGGAACGGGCCAGGCGGGGGTCGGTCTGCATGGAGAGGCGGCCGTTGCGGCCCTTGTGCTCCTCGAAGGCGGGCTCGAGGAGCTTGGCGGCCTCGAGGCTCAGCTCGCGCACGACCTGCCAGCCGATCTGGGACTCGGAGGCCTCGGGCATCTCCTCGGCGAGCTCGGCGATGCGGGGCAGCCACACGTCCTTGCGCTGGTTGATGCAGGTGAAGGCGATGGTGGGGTTGCAGGTGGCGCCCACGCCGCCGAAGGAGATGGACTGGCGGAGCTCGTCGGGGTCGGCCGAGTCGTTCCACAGTGCCGTGGGGAAGTTCTGGGTGGCCTCGAGAAGCGGGCCGGGTGTGTGTTCGATGGTCATCTGCTGCTCTCCTGGTCGGGTTCCCGCAGTGTTCAACCGCAGTCGCCTGGCGGCGTTGCCTGGCTGCGCGTCCTATTCAAGCCGACGTCGTCGTCCCTGTCAACCGATTGTCCAGACAAATCTTTCGCCGAGACCGGTCGAAGTGGCGGTCGAGACCGGTTCGGAGGACCGGTCTCGACCGCCACTTCGACCGGTCTCGCGTGTGGGGGGGGCGTGTAGTCGTGCGTGGGTCAGGTGGAGAAGAGGGTGGTGGTGAAGGAGTAGCGCGAGGCGCGGTAGACGTGGGTGCCGTACTCGATGACCCTGCCCGAGGCGTCGTAGGTGGTGCGCGTGGCGGTGAGCAGGGCGGCGCCGCGCTTCTCCCCGAGCATCCTCGCCTCGGCCGCCGTGGCGGGGCGGGCGCCGATGGTCTGGCGCGCCGTCGTCGGGATGATCTGCTCGGCGCGCAGGAGGTCGTACAGGCCCCCGGTTGCCAGGGCCTCCCGGGAGGGGCAGATGTCCGCCGGGATGAGGTTGGTCAGCACCGCGATCGGCTCGCCGTCGGCCGTGCGCAGGCGGGACAGCCTCACGATCGGGGTCCCCTCGGCCACCTCCAGGCCGGCGGCCTCGGCCGCGTCCGCGGGGTGCGCGTCATGGTCCAGGACCTCGGTGGACACCTCATGGCCGGCGGACTCCAGGTCCGAGTGGAGGCTCGTGAGCTCCATGGGGCGGTGGACCCGCGTGGGGGAGACCAGGGTGCCCACGCCCCGCCTGCGGGTGAGCAGCCCGCGGTCCACGAGCCGTTGGAGCGCCTGGCGCGCCGTGGGCCGGGAGACCGCGAGCCTCTTGGCCATGGACAGCTCGTCCTCCAGCCGCGTGCCCACGGGGAGCTCGCCGCTCAGGATCGCCTCCGCGATCGGCTCGGATATCTGGAAGTAGAGCGGTACCGGGCTCTTGCGGTCCAGTTGGATCTCGACGACTCGCGGCGCCTTGCCCTCGGTGGAAGGGGACTGGCGCGGCGTGGGGCTCGGATCGGGCATGGTCGGCGTTCTCTGGTTCTTCGGCTCGTGGGCCCGGCGGGTCTCGCCCGGGCCGCGGTGGGTGGTGATGCGCCCCTGTGCTGGTGATCGGGGGTGTCCGGGAGGCTACCTGACTATGTGCGCATTTGTCATGTTCGGCATTTGTTCGGACAAATGTTGACAGTGGTGGAGCGCGGGGGCAGGCTTGGGCCGAGGGCGCCGAGCGGGCGCCCGCCCCGCCCCGACGATGTGGAAGGGAAGCCATGACCATTTCGACCACCCCGCCCCTGGACGTCCTGACCATCGGTCGCTGCGGCGTCGACATCTACCCCCTCCAGATCGGCGTCGGCCTGGAGGACGTCGAGTCCTTCGGCAAGTTCCTCGGCGGCAGCCCGACGAACGTCGCCGTCGCCGCCGCCCGCTACCGCCATCGCTCGGCCGTCATCACCGGCGTGGGGGACGACCCCTTCGGTCGCTTCGTCTGCCAGGAGATGCGCGCCCTGGGCGTCTACGACGACTACGTCGTGCCCAAGCCGGGCATGAACACCCCGGTCACCTTCTGCGAGATCTTCCCGCCGGACAACTTCCCCCTCTACTTCTACCGCGAGCCCTCCGCCCCGGACCTCGAGCTCGATGACGCCGACATCCCCCTCGACGCGGTGCGCGACGCCCGCATCTTCTGGGTCTCGGCCACCGGGCTGAGCAAGTCGCCGTCCCGCGAGGCGCACCACGCCGCGCTCGACGCCCGGGGCCGCCGGGCGCACACGATCGCCGACCTCGACTTCCGCGAGATGTTCTGGCCCGACCGCGCCACCGCCCACGAGGAGGTCGCCAAGATCCTGCCCAAGGTGACCGTGGCCATCGGCAACCGCGAGGAGTGCGAGGTCGCCGTGGGTGAGACCGAGCCGGACCGCGCCGCCGACGCCCTCCTGGAGGCGGGCGTCGAGCTCGCCATCGTCAAGCAGGGGCCGCTGGGCACCCTGGCCAAGACCCGCGACGAGCGCATCGAGATGCCGGTGACCCCCGCTGAGACCAAGAACGGCCTGGGCGCCGGGGACGCCTTCGGCGGGGCCGTCTGCCACGGCCTGCTGTCCGGCTGGTCCCTGGAGAAGACGATCTTCGCCGCCTCCACCGCGGGCGCCATCGTCTGCGAGCGCATCGAGTGCTCGACGGCGATGCCCACCGAGCCCGAGCTCCTCAACGTCATGCGGCGCTACCGCGACCGGTGCGCCCCGAACCTGAAGGACCTGTGACATGTCAGGACTGACCGAACGACTCGTCGAGATCCGGGCAAACGACCCGGGGCGCATCGCCCGGGCCCTGGCCGATCGCCCCCGCGGGACCCTGCCCGCCGACGGCGGCAAGCTCATGATCATCGCCTGCGACCACCCCGCTCGCGGGGCGCTCTCGGCCGGGCCGGATCCCATGGCGATGGCCTCCCGCGAGGATGTCCTCGCGCGCTGCGTCGAGGCCCTGGGCCGCCCCGGCGTGAACGGCTTCCTGGGCACCGCCGACCTCATCGAGGACCTCGCCCTGCTGGGCGCCCTGGACGGCAAGCTCGTCTACGGCTCGATGAACCGGGGAGGGCTGGCCGGGGCCTCCTTCGAGATGGACGACCGCTTCACCGGCTACGACGCCCGCGGCGTCGTCGGGGCCGGCCTCGACGGCGGCAAGATGCTCCTCCGCATCAACTACTCCGACCCGGCCACGGCCTCCACACTGGCGGCCTGCGCGCGCGCCGTCGACGAGCTCGCCGAGAACCGGGTCATGGCGATGGTCGAGCCCTTCATCTCCCGTTGGGAGGAAGGACGTATCATCAACGACCTGAGCCCCGACGCGGTCATCTCCTCGATGGCCATCGCCTCCGGGCTGGGGCGCACCTCGGCCCACACCTGGCTCAAGCTCCCCGCCGTGGCGGAGATGGAGCGGGTGATGGAGGCGTCGACGCTGCCGGCCCTCATCCTGGGGGGCGCGGTCAGCGAGCGCGCCGACGAGGCGCGTGAGGCCTGGGCGCGGGCACTGGCCCTGCCGACGGTCAAGGGCCTCGTCATCGGCCGCTCACTTCTCTATCCGCCCGACGACGACGTCGCCGCCGCCGTCGACTCCACCGTAGGACTGCTCTCATGACCACTGGACGCACCGCGATCCCCGCCCCCAGCATCACCGACATCCACATCCCCGCCGGCTCCTCCGGCCACGACGGCCTCGCCGTCGACATCACTCCCGAGCGCGCGGGGTGGACCTACTCCGGGCTGCGCGTGGCCGTGCTCGAGCAGGGCGCCTCGCAGACCCTGTCCTCGGGGGAGTCCGAGCTGCTCGTTCTCCCCCTCGAGGGCGGCTGTGCCGTCGAGATCGACGGTCAGGGCTACGAGCTCGATGGGCGCGCCGGCGTCTTCACCGGCATCACCGACTACCTCTACATCCCGCGCCACAAGGACTTCATCCTCTCCTCGCCCGGGGGCGGGCGCTTCGCCCTCCCCTCGGCGCGCGCCGCGCGCGACCTGTCCGTGGCCTACTACGGGCGCGAGCAGGTGCGGGTGGACCTGCGCGGCGCGGGCGACTGCTCGCGACAGGTCAACAACTACTGCCTGGCCAACGGGGTCGAGACCAGCCACCTGCTGTGCTGCGAGGTCCTCACCCCCGGGGGTAACTGGTCCTCCTACCCCGCCCACAAGCACGACGAGCGCTCAGAGGCCGAGCGAGAGCTCGAGGAGATCTACTACTTCGAGATCGCCGACAGCCCCGAGGGCGGGCCCGGCTTCGGCCTCCACGCGACCTACGCCGCGAGCCAGGACCGCCCCATCGACCTGTGCGTCCCCGTGCGCAAGGGGGACGTGGCCCTCGTGCCCTACGGCTACCACGGCCCCTGCGTCGCGGCCCCCGGCTACGACATGTACTACCTCAACGTCATGGCCGGGCCGGATGAGGACCTCGTCTGGCTCGCCCCCGACGATCCGTCCCACCACTGGATCCGCTCCACCTGGGAGTCCCAGGAGGTCGATCCCAGGCTGCCCATGGCGCGCTGAGGCCCGGGCGGGCGGGCCGGCCCGGTGCCGCCCGTCCGCCCAGCGACCACCCTATTCCATATGACCGTTTGATATGACAAGCTTCGTGCATCGTCCGATGCCGTACGAGAGAGAGACCACGAACGTGAGCAATGAGGCCTACTCGGGAACCATCCGCCTGACCGTGGCGCAGGCGACCATCCGCTTCCTGTCCAACCAGTACTCCGAGCGCGACGGCGTCGAGCAGCGCCTCATCGCCGGCGCCTTCGGCATCTTCGGCCACGGCAATGTCGCCGGCATCGGCCAGGCGCTCCTGCAGAACGAGATCGAGCCCGTCGAGGGCGAGGCGCCGATGCCCTACATCATGCCCCGCAACGAGCAGGGCCAGGTCCACGCGGCCGCCGCCTTCGCCAAGGTCAAGAACCGGTTGCAGACATACATGTGCACCGCCTCCATCGGCCCGGGCAGCCTCAACATGCTCACCGGCGCCGCCCTGGCCACCACCAACCGCCTCCCCGTCCTCCTCTTCCCCTCCGACCAGTTCGCCACCCGCGTCCCGGACCCGGTGCTCCAGCAGCTCGAGGACCCGCGCACCCTCGACGTCACCGTCAATGACGCTTTCCGCCCAGTCTCGCGCTTCTTCGACCGCATCAACCGGCCCGAGCAGCTCATCCCCTCGCTCCTGAACGCCATGCGCGTGCTCACCGACCCCGCCGAGACCGGCGCCGTCGTCATCGCCATGCCCCAGGACGTCCAGGCCGAGTCCCATGACTGGCCGGTGGAGTTCTTCCGCAAGAGGGTGTGGCACGTGCGCCGCCCCGTGCCCGAGCCTGCCGCCCTGGAGCGCGCCGTGGCCATGATCAAGGCCGCCAAGAGGCCGATGATCATCGCCGGCGGTGGCGCGATCTACTCGGAGGCCGGCGAGGAGCTGCGGGCGCTGGCGACCGCCACGGGCATTCCCGTGGCCGACACCCAGGCGGGCAAGGGGGCCATCAACTTCGACCACCCCTGCGCCATCGGGGGAGTGGGATCCACCGGCGGCGACTCCGGCAACCACATCGCGGACAAGGCGGATCTCGTCATCGGCGTGGGCACCCGCTACTCCGACTTCACCACCGCCTCCAAGACGCAGTTCAAGAACCCCGACGTCCGCTTCGTCAACATCAACGTCTGCGCCTTCGACGCCGCCAAGGAGAGCGCCGAGATGGTCGTGGCCGACGCCCGCGAGGCCCTGGGGGCCCTGACGACGGCGCTGGACGGCTACCACGTGAACGAGGCCTACTCGGCCGAGGTCGCCGCCGAGCGCGAGGGATGGCTGGCCCGCACCGCCGAGTGCTACCACCTGGGCCACGGCCCGCTGCCCGCCCAGACGGAGGTCTTCGGGGCGCTCAACGAGCTCATGGGCGACGAGGACATCATGATCAACGCCGCCGGCTCCATGCCCGGCGACCTCCAGGCCCTGTGGCAGGCCCGCACCCCCATCCAGTACCACGTGGAGTACGCCTTCAGCTGCATGGGCTACGAGGTCCCCGCCGCCCTGGGCTGCAAGCTCGCCCGCCCCGAGTCCGAGGTCGTCTCAATCGTCGGCGACGGCACCTATCAGATGCTCCCCATGGAACTGGCCACGGTGGTCCAGGAGGGCATCAAGGTCATCTACGTCCTGCTGCAGAACTACGGCTTCGCCTCCATCGGGTCGCTCTCGGAGTCCCACGGCTCCCAGCGCTTCGGCACCAAGTACCGCCGGCGCGGGGCGGGCAGCCACCTGGCCGACGAGGAGCAGATCCCCGGCGTCGACATCGCCGCCAACGCCCGCTCCTGGGGCCTCGAGGTTCACGAGGTCCACTCCATCGCCGAGTTCCGCGAGGCCTACGCCAAGGCCGCCGCCGGCGACAAGCCCGCGATGATCCACATCGAGACCGACCTCTACGGGCCCAACCCGCCCGGGTCGAGCTGGTGGGACGTGCCCGTCTCCGGCGTCTCCCGCCTGGAGTCCACCCAGCAGGCCTATGAGCGCTACCTGGAGGAGCGCAAGCCCCAGCGCCACTACCTGTGACCGCCCGAGGCGCCGCGCGGTAGGCCGGCGAGGCGCTTGAGGCGGGGGAGCCCGGGGGGAGACCCCGGGCTCCCCCGCGCCTGGGCGGCGCTCGGGAGGGGGCTCCGAAGGAGGACTTCGCGGGCGCTGTCCAGACTCTGGGCCGAAGGTCACTATGTGCTGACAAAGATCCTGGGATGCCGTAGTGTGACGACGTCACGTCCGGTACCCGCGCGAAGCGCCCGGTCTCGACGGCGGCCTGCGATGATCGCCGGCCCCACCCCTCGAATCGAAGGAGTCAATGACGATGAAGACGATCCAGCACTGGATCAATGGAGCGTATTACGAGGGCAGCCCGATCGGCCGCTTCCCCGTCGAGAACCCCGGCACCGGTGAGGTGGACAAGGAGCTGATCCAGGCCTCCGAGGCCGACCTCGACCACGCCGTCGAGGTGGCCAGGGAGGCCCAGAAGAGCTGGGCCGGTTACTCCCTGGCCAAGCGCACCGCCATCATGTTCAAGATGCGCGAGCTGGTTCTGGCCCACTCCGACGAGATGGCCCGGCTCATCGTCGAGGAGCACGGCAAGAACTACTCCGACGCCATCGGCGAGATCCAGCGCGGCCGTGAGACCCTCGACTTCTCCACGGCCATCAACCTGGCCCTCAAGGGCGAGTACTCGTTCGACATCTCCACCGGCGTCGATATCCACACCATCCGCCAGCCCGTCGGCGTCGTCGCCGGCATCTGCCCCTTCAACTTCCCCGCCATGGTGCCCATGTGGATGCACCCCGTGGCCATCGCCACCGGCAACGCCTTCATCCTCAAGCCCGCCTCCGCCACGCCGTCGGCGGCGCTGCTGACGGCCGAGCTCTACAAGGAGGCGGGCCTGCCCGACGGCGTCTTCAACGTCGTGTCCGGCAACCGCACCATGGTCACCAAGATCCTTGAGCACCCGGGGATCGACGCGATCTCCTTCGTCGGCTCCACGCCGGTGGCCCACATCATCCAGAACACCGGCGTCGCCAACGGCAAGCGCGTCCAGGCCCTGGGCGGGGCGAACAACCACGCCATCGTCATGCCCGACTCCGACCTGGACTTCGCCGCCCAGCACATCTCCGCCGCCGCCTTCGGCGCCGCCGGCGAGCGCTGCATGGCCCTGCCCGTCGTCGTGGCCGTGGGCGGCTGCGGCCCCGACCTCGCCCAGCGCGTCAAGGCCCACGCCGAGAAGATCAAGGTCGGTTACGGCATGGACGAGGGCGTCGAGATGGGCCCCGTCATCGACGCCAAGTCGAAGGAGTTCATCATCGGCCTCATCAACGAGGGCGAGTCGAAGGGCGGCCAGGTGGTCCTCGACGGGCGCGCTCTGGTGATCCCCGGTCACGAGAACGGCCACTTCCTCGGCCCGACCATCGTGGACAACGTGCCGCTCGACTCCGACCTCTACCGCGAGGAGGTCTTCGGCCCGGTGCTGTCCATCGTCCACGCCGACACCTACGACGACGCCATCAAGATCGTCAACTCCTCCCCCTTCGGCAACGGCTCGGCCATCTTCACCAATGACGGCGGTGTCGCCCGTCGCTTCCAGCTCGACGTCGAGGCGGGCATGGTCGGCGTCAACGTGCCGATCCCCACGCCGGTCGCCTACTACTCCTTCGGGGGATGGAAGGAGTCGCTGCTGGGCGACACCCACATCCACGGCCCCGAGGGCGTCAAGTTCTACACCCGCGCCAAGGCCATCACGTCCCGCTGGCCCAGCGAGAAGACCTACGCCGCCACCATGTCCTTCCAGCGCGAGGAGTGATGGCGCGCTGAGAACGGATCCGGGGCGGCGCGCTCCGGCCGCGGGGCCGCCGGGCCTGCGGGCGGGACGCGCCGCCCCGGGGCATTCTCGGGCAACTTTGTCCGCACAAAACCTTCCCCTGTGACGGCGGGGGCTGTATGCTGAGCATGGTTCCGAAACGATTCGGAACATCCGTTGCGAAGGAGCACCACGATGTCGACGACGACAACGAACTCGAAGGCTGTCAACACCAACGACCCGAAGTACTCGAAGCTCACCATTGGCGTCTGCCCGGACCAGTGGGGAGTCTGGTTCCCCGAGGACCCCAAGCAGATGGATCCCCGCCAGGCCTGGGAGGAGATGGCCGAGGCCGGCTTCGAGGTCATCGAGACCGGTCCCTTCGGGTACTTCCCGACCGACCCCAAGGAGCTGCAGAAGTGGTGCGACGACTTCGGCATGCGCGTCGTCGCCGGCACCGGTTGGGGGATCCTGCACAAGCAGGAGGCCTGGGAGACCACGTTGAAGACCTTCCGCGCCATCGCCGAGACCCACGCCGCCGTCGGGGCGGAGTACATCGTCCACCTGCCCCCGCTCTACCGCGATGACAAGACCTGGGAGTGGACCGACGACCGCGTCCTGAGCGATGACGCCTGGAAGCTCTACGTCGAGCACGCCAACGCCCTGGGCCAGATGCTGCTGGACGAGTACGGCCTCAAGATGGTCCTCCACCCCCACGGCGACTCCCACATCGAGACCCCCGAGGAGATCGCCCGGATCTTCGACGCCACCGACCCGACCTACGTCAACCTCTGCCTCGACTCCGGCCACGTGGTCTACGGCGGCGGCGACCCCGTCGAGCTGTGCCGGAAGTACCCCGAGCGCATCACCTACGTCCACATCAAGGCCTTCGACGAGGCCATCACCCGCGAGGCCCACGAGAAGGACTGGCCCTTCGGCGAGGCCGTCACCAAGGGCGCCTCGGTCTGCCCGCCCGCCGGCCTGCCCGAGATGCACGAGTTCGTCGACGCCCTGGCGGCCCTCGACAAGCCCATCTACGCCATCTGCGAGCAGGACTGCTACCCCTGCGACCCGTCCTTCCCCAAGGCCAACGCCATCAACATGCGCAAGTACCTGGCCGAGTGCGGCCTGGGACTGGCCTGACGGCGGGGCGGCACTCGATCCCTGTTCACCACAACCCCGTACCACGACTCTCAATGAGGAGAACACAATGACAGTCCGTATCGGCCTCATCGGCGCCGGCGGCATGGGCCGCGCCCACCTGGCCCGCATCCACGACGATCTCTCGGCCGGTGAGATCGTCGCCGTCGCCGACATCAACTTCGACGCCGCGAAGTCCGCCGCCGAGCCCTACGGCGCCAAGGCCTACGCCACCTCCGACGAGCTCCTGGGCGATCCCGACGTCGACGCCGTGCTCATCGCCACCTTCGGCAAGGTCCACGCCCCCGATGTCATCAAGGCCATCGAGGCGGGCAAGTACGTCCTGTGCGAGAAGCCCCTGGCCACCACCGCCGAGGACTGCATCGCCATCATGGAGGCCGAGCAGAGGGCCGGCAAGAGGCTCGTCACGGTCGGCTTCATGCGCCGCTTCGACGCCGCCTACAACGAGATGAAGGCGGCTCTCGACTCCGGCGAGCACGGCCAGGCCCTCATGGTCCACAACCGTCACCGCAACCCCTCGGTGCCGGAGAACTACACCTCGCGCATGGCCATCGACGACACCGCCATCCACGAGTTCGACACGATGCGCTGGCTGCTGGGCGAGGAGATCGTCAAGGTGCGCGTCGACCGACCCAAGTCCACCACCCACCGCTTCGACCACCTCATCGACCCCATCGTCGTCGTCGCCTACACCGAGTCCGGCGTGCGCATCGACGACGAGGTCAACGTCAACCTCCAGTGGGCCTACTCCATCGAATGCGAGCTCGTCCTCGAGACCGCCGCGGTGCGGCTGGGCGACCAGGAGAGGATCCACATCCGCGACTCCCACGGCAACCGCAACGCCATGTGCCAGTCGCATATCGACCGATTCCAGGCCGCCTTCAACCGCGAGGTCCAGGAGTGGATCAACGCGGTCGCGGAGGACCGTCACACCGGATCCACTTCCTGGGACGGCTACGCCGCGACCTGCGTCGTCGACGCCGCGGTGAAGTCCCACGAGGACGGCGGCTCGCCGCTGGTCGACGTCGAGCTCATCGACAAGCCGGCCTTCTACGCCTGAGCCCCGCTCCGCACCACACGAAGGAGACAAGGAACTCGACATGGTCGATATCGCGCTTGACCCCAACATGTACTACCGCACGATGCCCACGCCGCGGACCCTCCACAAGGCGGCCGAGCTGGGCTTCGAGCACGTGGAGCTCTCGCCGAACGCCGACTTCCACTTCTGGCACCACCGCCCGGCCGCCGATGACGCCTTCGTCGCCGAGCTGAACAAGGCCCAGAAGGAGACCGGCGTCAAGGTCCGCACCCTCAACCCCGTGTTCAACTGGTCCTCCCTCGACGAGCGCGAGCGGGCCGCCCAGGTGTCGAACTGGCGGCGCCTGCTCGAGCTCGCCGACGCCCTGGACGTCCGGGAGATCACCTCGGAGTTCTCCGGGGACCGGAACAACGCCAAGGGCAGCGAGGAGCAGTGGTTCCGCTCGATCGAGGAGCTCATCCCGCATTTCGAGAAGTACGGGATCCGCCTCAACATGGAGGCCCACCCCTACGACTTCATCGAGCTGCACGACGAGGCCCTGCGCCTCGTGCGCGCCGTCAACAAGGACTGGATCGGCTACGAGTTCTGCTGCCCGCACGCCTTCCACCTCTCCGACGGCGCGGGCGACGTGGAGCGCATGATCCGCACGGCCTCGGACGCGGGCAAGCTCCGCGAGGTCCACGTGGCCGACGTGTTCAACCACCGGGCCAACGACGGCAACCGGTACATCATCAACCCGCCGGGCGCCGATGTCACCGTGCACCAGCACAATGAGATCGGCAACGGCGAGGTCCCCTGGGACACCGTCTTCTCCACGCTGCGCGACGTGGGCTTCGACGGCGTGGTCTCCGTATGCGTCTTCGGCTGGCACGAGCGGGCCGACGACATCAACCGCGCTATGCTCGACCGGCTCAAGACCGAGCTCGGCTGAGCCCACCCGGGTCCGGCCCGCCCGGCGGGCCGGACCCGGGCCCTGGCGGTCTCAGTGCTGAGCCCGCGATACTTCAACCCAGGCCCGCACAGGCGCGGGCCGGTCCCGATCAAGGAGTACCACATCCATGTCCGATCAGACGACGTCGGTGGACTACTACACCCACGACAAGATCACGGAACTGGTGGAGCAGACGCCGCCATCCGGGAAGAAGCGCTCGCTGGGCGCGATCGCCATCGTCGCCACGCTGGGATCGCTGCTCTTCGGCTACGACACCGGCGTGATCTCCGGGGCGCTGCCCTACATGTACCTGCCCACCGATGCGGGCGGCCTGAACATCAACGCCACGGAGGAGGGGCTCGTCGGCGCCATGCTGTGCCTGGGCGCGGCCCTGGGCGCCTGGCTCGGCGGACGCCTGTCCGACATGTACGGGCGCCGCCACAACATCACCGTCCTGGCCATCGTGTTCCTCGTGGGCGCGCTGGGATGCACCTTCTCCCCGAACATCTGGATCCTCTACGTCTTCCGCGTCGTGCTGGGCTTCGCCGTCGGCGGCGCCTCGGCCACCGTCCCCGTCTTCCTCGGCGAGACGGCGCCCAAGCGCATTCGCGGCACCCTCGTCGCCCTCGATCAGATGATGATCGTCTTCGGGCAGTTCGTCGCCTTCTCCATGAACGCCGCCCTCGCCCAGGTGCACGGCGGCCCCGCCGTCCACGTCAACGGCGAGGAGCAGCAGTGGGACGCCGTCAAGCACACCGTCGACCTGGCGATGATCGACGGCGGCAACGGCGCGGCCTGGCGCTACATGCTCGTCATCGCCTCGCTGCCCGCGGTCTTCCTGTGGATCGGCATCCGCATGATGCCCGAGTCCTCCCGCTGGTACGTGGCGAACCTGCGCATCCCCGAGGCCATCGGCGCCCTCAAGCGAGTGCGCGACGAGGCCAAGGACGGCCCCATCGCCAACGAGATCGACGAGATGATCGAGGTCCAGCGCCAGGAGGCGGCGCAGGAGAAGTGGGGGCTGTCCCAGATCTGGGCCACCCCGTGGACCCGCAAACTGCTGTGGATCGGCATCATCCTGGGCCTGGCGGACCAGTTCACCGGCATCAACACCGCGATGTACTACACACCCAAGGTCCTGGCCGCCGCGGGCTTCTCCGTGACCGACTCGATCTCCCTCAACGTGATCTCCGGCGGCATCTCCTTCATCGGCTCTGCCGTGGGCCTGTGGCTGGTGACCAAGTTCGCCCGCCGCCACGTCGGCATCTACCAGGAGGCCTCGATCGTGGTCTCGCTGACGGCCCTCTCAGCGGTCTTCTTCTTCATGATCCAGCCCTTCCAGGACTCCGATGGCAACATCGACACCGGTGCCGCGGGCTTCAACTCATTCGCGCCGGTCCTCGTGCTCATCATCGTGTGCCTGTTCGTGTTCGCCAAGCAGTCCGGCACGGTGACCTGGGTGCTCGTGTCCGAGATCTTCCCGGCCAAGGTCCGCGGCACCGCGCTCGGCCTGGCGGTCGCGGCCCTGTGGATCGCCAACGGCATCGTCGCCTACATCTTCCCCGTCATGATGGAGTACATCGGCGCGGCGGGCACCTACCTCATCTTCGCCCTCATCAACGTCGGCTCCCTTCTCTTCTACATGAAGGTCGTGCCGGAGACGAAGTACGACTCCCTCGAGGAGCTCGAGATGCGCTTCGAGAAGGAGTACAGCTGATCGCCAGTCCCTCCCACACGCGTCCGGGCGCCGGGGTCACCCCGGCGCCCGGACCGCTGCGCCTGCGGGCCGGCGCCTGGCTGGCCGGCCTGCTGCTGGGCGCCGTCCACGGCGTCATCGCCATCAGCCTGGGCGCCCGAGCCGAGGGCGTGCCCGCGCTCGTCATCGCGCTCGGCCTGGGGATGGCCCTGGGCGCACTCGTCGCCCGCTGGCCGAGCGACCATCTGGGGCGCAGACCCGTCAACCTCGCCGCCGGGATGCTCATCGCCCCCGCGGCCCTGGGCGCCGCCCTCCTGCCCGGCCCCTGGTCGCTCGCGGGCGCCGCCATCGTGGGACTGGGCGCGGGGGCCCTCCTGCTCGTCCTGCCCCAGATCGCCCACGAGCTGTCCCTGCGCGGGCACCGCCGCCTCACCCCGCAGGCCTTCGCCCTCATCCCCGCCGGAGCGGCGGTCAGCGCCCTCATCTGCCGGTGGTCCCCGGACGCGGTCATGACCGCCTGGCTCCTCGTCCTGACCCTGGGGGCGACTCACGCGCTCCTGGCCGCCGGCCTGCCGGAATCCCCGGTCTGGAACGCCTCACGAGGGCGCCTCGAGCACTCCATCGCCGCCCTCAAGGCGCTCCACGGCCCCCTGGAGGCCGCCGTCGCCATCGACTGGGTGCGCCTCGACGCCGAGATGCTCGCCGAGCAGCAGCCCCTCACCGGCGCGGACCTGCGCGTCCCCCAGGTGCGCGGCGCCGTGCTGACAGGCTTCATCCTCGTGCTCGCGCGCGAGGCGCCCCTGGGCGCCGCGGCGCTGGTACTGGGACTGCGCGCGGTGGCCGACGCCGTCGGCGCGAGCACGGCCCCCACGGCATGGGCCCTCGCCCTGGCCGTCGGCTGGATCGCCGTCTCCGCCCTGGCACTGCTCCTCGTCCTGAGGCTGGACGGGCTGCGATTCGCCAGGATCGTCCTCGGCGTGGCCCTGGCGACCCTGGCCGCGACCGTCCTCGTGGCCAGCGCCTCGGCGCCCCCGGGGGCCGGGCGGGGCGCTGGGACGGCGCTGGGCCTGCTCGGGCTCGTCGCCGCGCAGTGGATCGGCCTCGAGCCGGCCTGCCGGGGGGCGATCGACCCCAAGGTGCCGCCGTGGCTCGTCGCCGCGCAGCGGCGCGCCACCGCGCTGGGGGAGTCGCTCGCGCGGTTCGCGACCATCCTCGTGCCGATCATCGTCGTCCAGGAGCTCGGCGCGGTGATGGCCGCCTACGCGCTGCTCGGCTTCGAGGCCGTGGTGCTCGTCGTCGTCCTCCTGCGACTGCCGCGCAGCGTCAGCGGGGGATGATGCGGCTCCGGAATACCGGGGCTCGGGCCATTAGTCCCTCGATAAATGTCCGGACAAATAAGGTAGGCTGGGAGCGCATGCCAACGAGGCCGGCCATCGCGCGGCGGGCCTGCCACCACCGAAAGAGGTTTGCGGTCATGACCAGCAACGACGCAGTCCAGAACCCTGACATCCCCGATACCATGCGCGCGGCCGTCCTGCGCGACACCGCCAAGGGCCTCGAGGTCGAGACCCTGCGCACCCCCCGGCCCAAGGCCGGCGAGGTCCTCATCAAGGTCGCCGCCTGCGGCCTGTGCCACTCCGATCTCCACGTCATCGGCGGCGCCATCGCCTTCCCCCTGCCCGCCGTCCTCGGTCACGAGGTCACCGGCACCATCGTCGAGGTGGGCCCCGGCAATGAGCACACCGGCCTGGCCGTCGGGCAGAACGTGGCCGGGGGCTTCCTCATGCCGTGCGGGCAGTGCGATGCCTGCGCCGAGGGGCATGACGAGCTGTGCGGCCCCTTCTTCGAGCTCAACCGCTTGAAGGGCGTCCTCTACGACGGCACCACCCGACTGGCCACTCCGGAGGGCGAGAGCGTCGCCATGTACTCCATGGGCGGCCTCGCCGAGTACGCCGTCGTGCCGTCCACCTCCGTGGCCGTCGTGCCCGACTCCATCGACATGGTGCCCGCCGCCATCCTCGGCTGCGCCGCGATGACCGGCTACGGGGCCGTGCGCCGCGGCGCGGACCTGCGCTTCGGGGAGACGGTCGCCGTCGTCGCCACCGGGGGAGTGGGTACGAACATCGTGCAGATCGCCCGTGCCTTCGGCGCCAGTCAGGTCATCGCCATCGACGTCTCCGACGACAAGCTCGCCCCCATGGCGGGCTACGGCGCCACCGCCGTGGTCAACTCCGCGACCCACAACGCCCGCGAGGAGGTCCTCAAGCTGACCGGGGGCAAGGGCGTCGACGTCGCCTTCGAGGCCCTGGGCATCCCCGCCACCTGGACCACCGCCCTCGACGTGCTGGCCGACGGCGGCCGCATGGTGCCGATCGGCCTGGGCGCCGGCGTGCAGACCGCGGGTGTCGAGATCAACCGCACCGTGCGCCGCAGCCAGAAGATCCTCGGCTCCTACGGCGCCCGTACCCGCCAGGATCTGCCGGCCGTCGTCGACCTCGCGGCGCGCGGCGTCATCAACTACAAGGACGTGGTCTCCCAGCGCTTCCCCCTGCAGGAGGCCGGGGCCGGCTATGAGGCGCTGCGCAACCGTCAGATCCAGGGGCGCGCCGTCGTCGACATGTCCCTGTAGGGCTCCGCTCGGGGCCGCCGACCGATCGCACCGGTCGGGCCTGGAGCGCACGGATCCCCCGGCACCGGTGAGGCGCCGGGGGATCCGCTGTCTGTCGGGGCTAGGCCTCAGCGGGCGAGCAGGTTGACGCTGGTGTAGACGCCAACCACGGCAGTGATGACGCCCAGGGCGGCGGAGGTGAAGAGGATCGCCGGGCTGGCGGTGATGGCGCCGATGGCGGCCATGAGCAGGATCGTGGTGGCCACGGCGATGATGGCGATGGCGAAGGTCAGACGGTCGGCCTCCGTGGCCGTCCGGGTGGCGGCGGGGGCGGTACGGGCCGGGGTGGCGGCCTGGGTGGACTCGGCAGTGCGCTCGAGGGTGGTGGTCATGATGATTCCTTCTGACTGTGCGGTCTGTCTGTGCGCCGCGCAGGGATCCTCATCGGCCTTCGGGCCGTGCGTCCCTGCACGGTCCTTGTGCATCCGGGTTGCCCCGGGGTGGGGGATCGGCTCCCCCGCTGGTTGATAATCTAGGACCCTCATCCACCGAATGTCTAGACAACTGTATGTGACGTCGATCGTGTGATGGGCGCCACCGGTGCGGGACGCGGCTATCCTTGCCCGGTGACCACCCACTCCACCGCCCAGGCGACCGACGCCGTGGCTCCCGCGGGCGCCCCGGGCCCCGTCCTCGTCGTCGACTTCGGCGCCCAGTACGCCCAGCTCATCGCCCGCCGCGTCCGCGAGGCCTCCGTCTACTCCGAGATCGTCCCCCACACGATGCCCGTGGGGGCCATGCTCGCCAAGCGCCCCGCGGCGATCATCCTGTCCGGCGGGCCGTCGTCGGTCTACGAGGAGGGCGCGCCCTCCATCGACCCCGCGATCTTCGATGCCGGGGTGCCGGTCCTCGGCATCTGCTACGGCTTCCAGACCATGGCCCAGGCCCTCGGCGGGGCGGTGGGCCGCACCGGCACCCGCGAGTACGGGCGCACCGACGCCGCCGTGACCCCCGAGTCCTGCCTCTTCGCCGGCACCCCCGCCGAGCAGGCCGTGTGGATGAGCCACGGCGATGCCGTCCAGGCCGCTCCCGAGGGCTTCGCCGTCACCGCCTCCACCTCCCAGACCCCCGTGGCGGCCTTCGAGGATCGGGGCCGCCGCCTCTTCGGCCTCCAGTGGCACCCCGAGGTGCTCCACTCCGAGCACGGCCAGGCCGCCCTGGCCAACTTCCTCCACGCGGGAGCCGGGATCCCCGGCACATGGACCGCCGACAGCATCATCGACGAGCAGGTGGCCCGGATCCGCGAGCGGGTGGGGGACGCCCATGTCATCTGCGGGCTGAGCGGGGGAGTGGACTCCTCGGTGGCCGCCGCCCTCGTCCACCGCGCCGTGGGCGACCAGCTCACCTGCATCTTCGTGGACCACGGCCTGCTGCGCGCAGGGGAGCGGGCCCAGGTGGAGACCGACTACGCCGAGGGCATGGGCATCCGCGTCATCACCGTGGACGAGTCCGAGCGCTTCCTCACCGCGCTGGCAGGCGTGAGGGAGCCCGAGGCCAAGCGCAAGATCATCGGCCGGGAGTTCATCCGCTCCTTCGAGGCCGCCCAGCGCCGCGTCGTCGAGGAGGTGGGCGCCGCCGGCGGCCAGATCCGATTCCTCGTTCAGGGCACCCTCTACCCCGACGTCGTCGAGTCCGGCGGTGGTGAGGGCGCCGCGAACATCAAGAGCCACCACAACGTGGGCGGCCTGCCCGAGGACCTCGACTTCGAGCTCATCGAGCCCCTGCGCGAGCTGTTCAAGGATGAGGTGCGCGCCATCGGCCGCGAGCTGGGGGTGCCGGAGAAGATCGTGGCCCGCCAGCCCTTCCCCGGGCCGGGCCTGGGTATTCGCGTGATCGGCGAGGTCACCCGCGAGAACCTGGAGGTGCTGCGCGCCGCTGATGCCATCGTCCGCGAGGAGCTCAGCGCCGCCGGGCTCGACGGTGAGATCTGGCAGTGCCCCGTGGTGCTGCTGGCCGATGTGCGCTCGGTGGGCGTCCAGGGCGACGGGCGCACTTACGGCCACCCCGTGGTGCTGCGGCCCGTGAGCAGTGAGGACGCCATGACGGCGGACTGGACGCGCCTGCCCTACGACGTGCTCGCCCGCATCTCCACGCGCATCACGAATACCGTCCCCGAGGTCAACCGGGTCGTGCTGGACGTCACGAGCAAGCCCCCTGCCACCATCGAGTGGGAATAGGTTCTCGGCGGTTGGCCGGTTCTTCAGCCGCCCGCTCGTTGGTGATCACCGGCCGCGCAGTTCGTCGCGTCTGAGCTCGACGATCCGCTCGACGAGCGCGTATGTCAGCTCCAATGCCGCCGGCATGACAGCCAGGTCCTCGGGGCGGAGTGCTCGGGCCGCATCGCAGACTCGGGTGCACAATGGGAACGAGCAGCAGACAGGCGGGCAGGAGGCGCGTCATGGTCCGGGCAACGGTGCGGGAGAGGATCGAGGCTTACGCGTGTGAGCGCTTCGGCGTGGAGGCCGAGCAGCTGCCGTTCGATCGCGAGGATTACGCGGTGCTGCATCACCGGGACAGCGGCAAGTGGTTCGCGGTCCTCTTCGTGAAACCGCGTGCGGTGCTGGGCCTCCAGGGCGAGGGCGATGCCGAGGTCATGAGCGTCAAAGTGCCCGATCGGGGCCTGGCCGACACGCTCCTTCAGCAGCCCGGCTACCTCAGGGGCTACCCGAGTCCCCGCTGGCACTGGGTGTCGGCCGTACTCGACGGTACGGTGCCGGTGGACGACCTGGTGACGTGGCTCGAGGACAGCTACCGGGCCACGAGCAGGGGCGCCAATTCGAAGGTGCCGCTCCCCAGGAGGGACGGATAGGGCGGCATCCACGTCGACAACGCCACCGCGCACGTGCACCTGGACTTCGCCGGCCTGGCCCGGGCCATCCGCGACCTGCGCACACGGCAGGGCCGAGAACGTCGTGGGAAGGTCCCGGACTGTCGGACCACGGGCGCCGGGGCGTCCGGGTGTCATCCGGCCCACCGGACGGCACCCGCCTCAGTCGCCCGGCACGAACCGCCCCAGGTTGGCCTCCTGCTCCTCCAGGGTCATGGTGAAGTAGCGCACGCCCTTGTCGAGCCGGGCGATCCGGGCCATCTCCTCGTCGGTGAGCGCGAAGTCGAAGATGCCCATGTTGTCGGCGATGTGGGCGGGGCTCGTCGACTTCGGGAAGATGACGTTGCCCTCCTGGATGTGCCACCGCAGGATGACCTGGGCGGGCGTCTTGCCGTGCGCGGCGCCCAGCTCGGCGAACAGGGGCTCGGAGAGCAGCCCCGCGTCGCCGTGGCCGAGGGGGTACCAGCTCTCGATCACAGTGCCGTAGGGGGCGACACGCTCCTTGAGCGCGTGCTGCTGGTAGTAGGGGTGGCATTCCACCTGGAGCGCGGCCGGCTTGATCCGGGCGGCCTCGCAGACCTCCTCGAGGCGGTCGCTCTCGAAGTTCGACAGGCCGATGGCGCGCACCGTGCCCGCGTCGACCGCCTCCTCCATGTCCGCCCAGGCACCCATGTAGTCGCCGAACTGCGGCATCTCGATCCCGTTGTTGAGCGTCACATAGGTCTGGTTCTCCAAGGCCATGATCGTGTCCTTCCACGTGGTGCTCTGCCGGGACGATTCTCCTCCCGCGCCCGCCGCTCCTCAACGGACGGTCGGAGCACGACGGTCGGCTTAACGGTCCACCGTCGCGCCCCGTGTACCGCGAAAAGGTCATCACGCGGGGCGGCGTCCCGACGACGGCGCGTGCCGGGACGAGGGCCCCGGGAGGCGGCAGAGGGGCGATGATGGGTCCGATCCGGAGGGAGGGGACGTCATGCGCGACAGACCCGACGACAAGCGCGTGGTGAGGACGATCCGCGCCATCCACTCGGCGTTCGAGGAGATGCTCTGCGAGAGGGACTATCGGCGCATCACCGTGACGGAGCTGTGCGAGCGCGCGCTCGTGAACAGGAAGACCTTCTACCGCTATTACGAGGCCATGGACTCCCTGCTCGACGAGTTCCAGGAGGACATGGTCTCGGGCTACCTCGCACGCGTGGAGGGGCTGCGGCTCCCCGAGGACCTGGACGCGATCACGCACGAGTTCTTCACCTTCGCGCTCCAGCGCGGAAAGGTGTTCGAGCACCTCACCTGCGACGTCTCCCACACGGCCCTGCAGCGCCGGATGACGGACCTGGTCATGTCCCGCTACGCCGGCGAGGCGTCGACGGACGCCGAGCGGTCACTGCTCCTCGCCTTCGTCACCGAGTCGACGCTGGCGATCTACCGGCAGTGGATCGCCGACGGCAAGGCACTGCCCGCTGAGAGGGCCGCCGACATCGCCACCCGGCTCGTGTGCCGCGGTGCCGCCGGACGGTGAGGCGCGCGACGCCCCGGGCCCGCCGGGGCGCGGTTCAGGCAACCGGCTTCGTGCCGGACTCCTTGGTGAGGAGAAGGGAGAGGACCCCCGCCGCGGCGAGGAACGGACCGGAGAGGAAACCGAGGATCCCCACGCCGGTTCCGCTGAACGTGAGGGCGCAGCCCGCGGTCACGATGACGGTGAGGACGGTCCAGTCGCGACGGCTGAAGGTCACGGTGCCGCGGTGGTACGTCGAGAGCAGGAACAGGCTCAGGAAGAAGACCGACAAGGCGAGGGCCGCGATGGCGCACACGGCCGCCGTCGGCCGGGGGTCCTCGAGGAGCAGGTTGAGGCTCACGGTGAACAGGTTGACGGCGATGACGATGAGGAAATGGCAGTAGATCATGTGCAGACCACGCCTCACCTGTCGGTGCTCCACCAGGTCGTGCACCTGGACGACGTAGCACCCGAACAGCGCGATGACGCAGGCGAAGGTCATGATCGAGGCGGCCCCGAAGCCCGCCTCGTCGAAGACCTCCGCGACGGTGACGACGGTCTGCCCGAAGGTGATGATGGTGATGAGCTCGAAGCGCTCGGACAGGTGGGGAAAGCTGATCATCGACAGGTCGAGGCTCGCCGCGCGGTCCACGACCGCCGGACCGAAGATGCCCACGAGAATGGTGAGCATCGAGGCGTTGAAGCCGACGATCATCTGCGACCAATCCTCGGAGATCGTGTTCGACATGAACACGGCCGCGCCCATGTTGACGACCAGTCCCGCGTTCTCGTACCAGCGGGCGCGGCCGAAGCGGTTGACGTAGTTCGTCATGTACATCCACGCCTGCAGCTCGATTGGGAGACCGGCTGCTCGCGGATCTCGCCGGCGCTCGTCCCGGGCGGAGCCGCCTTCTCCCCGTCCTCCACGGTGGTCGGGTCCGCGGCGCCGGTCTCCCGACGGGCCGCGGGACGATCGGCGGCCGCTGACAGTAACATCCTCAGAGGATGCCCGCTCGACGACGAAGGAGACCCCGATGGACTTCTCTTCCACCATGCGCCCCGCCGACATGGAGCGCATCACCACCCCCGAGCAGGCCGATGCCTTCATCGTCGAAGCCGTCGACGCCGTGCGCGCGCAGGTCGGCGACGGCAAGGTCCTGCTCGCGCTGTCCGGCGGCGTCGACTCCTCCGTCGTCGCCGCCCTGCTCATCAGGGCCATCGGCAAGCGGCTCGTGTGCGTCCACGTCAACCACGGCCTCATGCGCAAGGGCGAGTCCGAGCAGGTCGTCGAGGTCTTCCGCGACGGCCTGGACGCCAACCTCGTCCACGTCGACGCCTCCGACCGCTTCCTGCGCCTGCTGGAGGGCGTGGCCGAGCCCGAGGCCAAGCGCAAGGTCATCGGGAACGAGTTCGTCGCCGTCTTCGCCGAGGAGGCCGCCCGGCTCGAGGGCGTCGGCTTCCTCGCGCAGGGCACCATCTACCCGGACATCCTCGAGTCCGCCGGCGGCGTCAAGGCCCACCACAATGTCGGCGGCCTGCCCGAGGACATGGACTTCGAGCTCGTCGAGCCCGTGAGGCTGCTGTACAAGGACGAGGTGCGCGTCGTCGGCCGACGGCTCGGCCTGCCCGCCTCGATGGTGGACCGCCAGCCCTTCCCGGGGCCGGGCCTGGGCGTGCGGTGCCTGGGAGCGATCACCCGTGACCGCCTGGAGGCGCTGCGCGAGGCCGACGCGATCGTCCGCGAGGAGGTCGAGGCGGCCGGTGAGGACATTTGGCAGTACTTCTGCGTCGTGCCGGACATGCGGGCCACGGGGGTTCGCGACGGCGCGCGCGTCTTCGACTGGCCGGTCATCATCCGCTGCGTCAACACGGTCGACGCCATGACGGCCGAGGTGCCCGAGCTGGGGTGGCCGCTCATGAAGCGGATGACCGCGCGCATCCTGGCCGAGGTCCCCGGCGTGTGCCGCGTGGCCTACGACCTCACTCCCAAGCCCGTGGGCACCATCGAGTGGGAGTGAGGCCCACCCAGCCGTGGTGATGGCGGCCGGCGCACCCGTAGGAGGGCGCCGGCCGCCGCCGTGCTCGGACGGCGGCCGGGATTCCCGTGGGCGCTGCTGAGCGCGGCGTCTCGAAGCGATCTCGTTCAGATTGCGGTATGGCCATGTGGGCGAGGGGCTCCCTCGGGGGGAGGGGACAATTCCTGAGAGTTCATTCTTCCCGAGATCGAACACAGGAGTTCCCATGTCGTATTCTTCCCAATACCCTGCGCCCATTCAATCAGGGCCGCCCCGCAGGAACACCCTCGGACTGGTCGCCATGATCCTGGCGATCGTCGGCTTCATCTTCGCCTGCGTCCCAGGAGCGCTCATCATCGGCTGGGTGCTGCTCCCGGTGTCATTCATCCTCGGGCTGGTGGCGCTCTTCCGAAAGGGTGAGACACACTGGCAGGCCATCACCGCCGTCGTGCTCGCCGTCGTCGGCACGATCGTCGGCGTGATCGTCTTCATCGCCTTCGTGGGCGAGGCGGTTGACGAGGCACTCTCGACCTCCGCGTCCGCAGCGGCCTCCAGCAGCGCTGGCGAGAATGACGTCGCCGCTTCCGCCGCTGACGGCGAGGCCGCCTCGGGCGCCGCTGGGACCACCCGGGAGAACCCGCTCCCGATCGGCACGGAGATCTCATCCGAGGATTGGAAGATCGTCATCAATTCCGTGACGTTGAACGCAAATGACCAGGTGGCAGCCGCGAATGAGTTCAACAACCCGCCTGCTGAGGGGAACGAGTACATTCTCGTCAACTACACCATGACGTACACCGGAGATGACCCCAGCGGGTCGATGCCTCTCGAGAGCGTCGAGTACGTCACCCCTGCCGGAGTCTCCATCGACAGCACGAGCACATTCGCCGTCGCCTCCGATGAGATCGATACGCTGACCACGCTGTACAACGGAGGATCCGTCACGGGGAGCACCGTTCTCGAGGTTCCGTCCGACGGCATCGAGAACGGGGTCATCTCGGTGCAGCCAGGGCTCCTCTCGGACAAGATGTTCGTGAGTGTGAAGTAGTTCGACGCATTCACTGGCGGCTCTCATGCCGCACCCGGCGGCCGGGTTGCCCGTGAGGGCGCCGTCGAGGACGGCGCTGGGCTCATCTTGGGCATCGCCTGCGCCGTCGTGAGCAGCGCGGGGCCGTGTGCGGCATCGCTTGGCCGTCCGGAGCAGCGCGGGGAGCGCTGCTCCGGACGGCCCACTGCTGCTTTGGACGGCCCAGCGCTGCTCTCGACGCGGGGCCCGGGGACAATCGGGGACGCGCCCCCGGGGACCGTGCACGCGCCCCCGGGGCACGCCCACAACCCCAACACACGGCGGCAACCCGGACGACGACCAACCCGACCAAGACACCCACAACCAAAGAACACCCCGCAAACCTCCAGCCGTGGTCGAGAACGATGCACCCGGGGAGCGGTCCGCTACTCTGCGGACAGACACTCCGACCTCGTGCTCGCCCGCGCCCCATCAAGGAGGAACCATGCCCCGAGTCCTCATCGTCTCCGGCCACACCGGCCAGGGAGGCTCCGTCGCCAATGCCACCATCCTCGACGAGCTCTCCGCCCGGCTGCCGGGCGCCGTCGTCGATCCCCTCGCAGACCTCTACGGGGATGACTTCCGCATCGACGTGACCGCCGAGCAGTCGAAGCTCGAGGCGGCCGAACTCGTCATCCTCCAGTTCCCGGTCTTCTGGTACTCCATGCCCTCATTGCTGCAGCGCTGGATGGAGCAGGTCTTCGTCCACGGCTGGAGCCACGGCTCCACAGGGGACCGCCTGCGCGGCAAGGGACTCGTCATCTCGCTGACCACCGGCGCGCCCGCGCCCGCGTACGCCCACGACGGCGGCACGGGGCACACGATCGAGGAGCTGTGCGCCCCGATCGAGGCCACCTGCCGGCTGGTCGGCATGGACATCATCGGCACGATCTGGACCGACGGCGTCTCCTACCAGTCCCGCACCGACCCTGACGCGCTGGCCGCCATCAAGGACCGCGCCGCCGAGCACGCCGAGCGCGTCGTCGCCCTCGTCGAGGGGCGCTGAAGCGCCGGCGGCCTCAGCGCGCCCCGGGTTGGGAACGTGCGGCGGGGTTGCCGACGCGCCCCCGGGGCGCGTCCACAACCCCGGGGCGCGTCCACAGCCCCATCACCGAGGATGAGGCGGTCTCCTGCACGGCCGATATCCCTCCCCATCTGCGACGCTGGAAGAAGTGGTGGCCATTTCGCAAATCACGGCCGAGGGGCCCTGGCAGGGCCTGGCACTGAGACCTCGCATGGGGGAATGTGGGGACGCGAGCGCCCCACCGCGGGGACGGCGAATCGGGACCGCAGCTCGGCTCGCAGGAGGAGAACACCATGGAGCACACGACGCTTGGAACCACCGACATCACGATCCCCCGGCTGTGCATCGGCGGCATGAGCTTCGGCGAGGTCTTCCCCGACTTCCACCAGTGGGTGATCGGCCCCGAGGAGACTCGGGCCGTCATCGCCCGGGCCCTCGAGCTCGGCGTCAACTTCATCGACACCGCCAACGTCTACGCCCACGGCACGAGCGAGGAGTACATCGGCCGGGCCCTGAAGAACCTCGGCGTCAATCGCGGGGACGTCGTCCTGGCCTCCAAGGTCTATTTCAACGAGGGCCACCTGAGCGCTGGGGCCATCGAGCGGGAGATCGCCGGGACCCTGGAGCGCCTGGGCACCGATTACCTCGACCTCTACATCATCCATCGCTTCGACTACGCCACCCCCATGGAGGAGACCATGGAGGCCCTCGACCGGCTCGTGCGCGACGGCCGCGTGCGCGCGCTCGGCGCCTCGGCCATGTACGGCTACCAGCTCCACAACCTCCAGGCCATCGCGGACGAGCACGGCTGGACGCGCTTCTCCTCCCTGCAGAACCACTACAACCTGCTCTACCGCGAGGACGAGCGCGACCTCATCCCCGTGGCCCGGCAGTTCGGCATGTCACTGACCCCCTACAGCCCACTCGCCTCAGGGCACCTGACCCGGCCGACCTGGGACTCCGACTCCGTGCGCTCCGCCACCGACGGCACCATGCGCGCCAAGTACGACCGTGATCGCGAGATCGACATGCCGATCATCGAGCGCGTCGCAGAGGTCGCGCGCCGCCACGAGGCGCCCATGGCCGACGTGGCTCTCGCCTGGCAGTGGGCCAAGGGCGTCGCCGCCCCCATCGTCGGCTGCTCACGACCCGGCCGCGTCGACGACGCCGTCCGCGCCCTCGACCTGACCCTGACCGACGAGGAGGTCGCCTACCTGGAGGAGCCCTATGTCGCCCACGACGTCGTCGGCGCCCTCCAGCGGCCGGGCGAGCGGCCCGCCCCCGGCTCGACGACGAGGGCCTGAGGCGCCCCTGCGGCACTTGACGGCCCATCGCCCCAGGAAGGAACACCACCATGGCACTCGCACCGCAGGCCCAGGAGACCTTCACCCGCCTCTTCGGCGCCCCGGCCCAGCCGCACCCCACCGACCCCGAGCTCTACGAGATCCTCCAGAACCAGATCTTCGGCGAGGTCTTCTCCACCGGGGTCCTCACCGACGTCGAGCGCGAGATCATCACCGTCACGGTCCTGGGCTGCCTCCAAACCCTCCCGCAGCTGCGCGCCCACGCCGCCGCCGCGCTCAATGTCGGCGCCACCCCGCTGCAACTGCGCGAGGCGCTCTACCAGTGCGCGCCCTACATCGGCTACCCGCGCGCCCTCAACGCCGTCGCCGCCCTCGACGAGGTTCTCACCGAGCAGGGCATCGAGCTGCCCCTGCCCGACGCCGCCACCGTCGCGCCCGACGACGCCGAGGCGCGCCACTCAGCCGGCGCCGCCATCCAGGAGCCCCTCTACGGCTCCGAGATCAAGGAGGTCCTCGCCTCCCTGCCGGCCCCCTTCGACGCCGCCGCCCCCGAGCTCGTGACAACCGCCTGCTTCGGCGATTACTACAGCCGCGGGGTCCTGACCATCGCCGAGCGGGAGATTATCGGCCTCGTGGCGATCACCGCCATCGGGGCCACCGCCCAATTGGGCGCGCATATCGCCGGCGCAGTGCGCGCGGGCAACAGCCTTGAGCGCGTGACCGCCGCGCTCGTCCAGGCCCTGCCCTACGTCGGAGGCCCTCGGGCCATGTCCGCGCTCGTCCTCGTCGCCCGCTACGACGAGAGCGCCTCCCACGAGGCCTACCGCTGAGCGCGGCCGGGATGAGGCGCCCGTGGCCCCGGCAAAGGCGGGTGAACCCGTCCTCGCCTGTCACCTGATGCGAGTGATGAATCCGTTGACGACGCTGTAGGAGCGCTCCTCGCGCCGAGGATCCCTGGAGGAATCCATGTCGCCGCCCGAGGAGGCGGGCGCTGTGGCCGGGGCAGTCGTGGCGTACAGATCATAGGTGTAGGCGTAGGTGAACGTGAGCGCGACGGTCCCATCACCCACCGCTGCGAAGACGAATCTCGTCGTCCCGCCGACGCCCGACAGCCCGGCCTCGTGCTCATCGACGAGGTACTCCTTGCAGGCCTCCTTCAGGACCCCGGGCGCGCTCATCTCGTAGATCCACTGATAGGGGGTCGTGTTATTCGCCTTGAGGGCGACTTCGACTCGATCACCGCCCTCGGCCGAGCACGTCGGCGTCTCTCGCGGAACGATCCTCCTGGCCGGCGACGGTGATGCCGATCCGCTCCTGCGCGTCGGCCACGCCAATGGCGGCTCGCCCTGCGAGTCCCCGCATCCTGCGAGGACCGCCGCGGGCACGGCCATGAGCAGGAGCGCGGCCCGGCGGCGGCTGGGACCGGGGGATCTCCGGGAAGGGATGGGGGACATGCTCTCTCCTGGGCCGACTCGTCGTGCGTGGAGCAGAATGGCGCTGAGCGCGGCGCCGGGCAAGGGGCGGGGCTCCCCGTCGCGGCCCTAGGATGGGTCGGTGACCCCGGCATCCTCGAATCCCACTGCCCTCGCCACCCGCGCCCTGGAGCTGGTCGTGGACGGGCAGCGGCTCGGCGGCGCCGCCTACCTGCCCGCCGGGCCCGGCGGGCAGCCCCTGCGCGGTTCTCACCCGCTCGTCGTGTGCTGCCACGGCATGGACGGCTCCTGGATGCGCGTGGCCCCCATCGCCCGGCGCCTGGCCGCCGCGGGCGCCATCGCCGCCTGCCCCGACTTCCGGGGCGGCGGCGGGAGCGACAACGGCGGTGACCCCATGGCGATGACCCCGCTGACCGAGCTCGCCGACCTGCTCGCCGTCATCGACGCCGCGGGCGCCTGGCCCGAGGCCGACTCCTCCCGCATCGCTCTGCTCGGGCTCTCCCTGGGCGGGGCGGTCGCCGCGCTCGCGGCCGCCCGGCGCCCCACGCAGATCGGCGCGCTCGTCCTGTGGTACCCGGCCCTTCAGCCCGGAGCCGGCCTGCGCGCCCGCTTCCGGAGTCCGGCCGAGGTCCCCGACCGCTTCGAGCACAGGGGCAGCCGACTGTCCAGGGCCTACGCCCGCGACGCCTGGGGCATCGACGCCGTCACCGAGCTCGCCCGCTACCCGCGCCCCATCCTCCTCGTCCATGGGGATCGCGATGAGTCCGTCCCCCTGGCGCTCTCCCAGCGCGCCGAGCGCGAGTTGCGCGACGCCGAGCTGCGCGTCATTCCCGGCGCCGGCCACGGCTTCGGCGATGAGCGCTGGGAGACCGCCGTGTCCGCCAGCGCCTCGTTCCTGGCCTGGAACGGGATCCTCGAGGACTGAGTCCGGGCCGTGCCCGTGAGCGGGAGTAGCCTGGGGGCGCGGCGCGGGAGCCGCAGCAGGACAGTCGAGCGCGCGCCGCGCGCGGGAAGGAGCAGCGCCATGGCATTCGAGGCGAAGACCGATAAGCGGGTGGCGGCCCTCATCGCACCGGGACTGGAGGAGGTCGAGGCGCTCGCCGTCGTCGATGTGCTCTACCGCGCCGGCATTCCCTGCGACATGATCGCCGTCGCCGAGGAGCGCACCGTTGTCTCCTCCCATGAGATCACCTTGACCTGCGCGAAGACGCTCGCCGAGACCGACCTGGACGATTACGACCTCCTCTTCCTGCCCGGCGGGATCCCCGGTGCCCCCAACCTCAAGGCCAGCCGGGTCGTCACCGAGGCCGTCACCGAGCGCGTGCGCGCCGGCCGCCCGGTGGCCGCGATCTGCGCCGCCCCCTCGATCCTCGCCGAACTGGGCCTGCTCGAGGGGCGCCGCGCCACCTCCAACCCCGGCTTCATGCATGTGCTGGAGGAGCACGGCGCGATCACCAGCCAGGACAGCGTCGTCGTCGACGGCGCCATCCTCACCAGCCGGGGCATGGCCACCGCTGCCGAGCTCGGCTTCGAGATCGTCCGGCACTACCTGGGCGACGCCGCTGTCGAGGCCGTGGCGAGCGCCGTCGTCAGCGCCGCCGATGTCAGCCGCGGATGACCGCCGTTCAGGGATGATCCCTCCGGCCCCGATGCGGCATGATCGCGATGACCAGGAGGGTCGCGCCCAGGAGGCCCAGGACC
>NZ_MVIW01000031.1 GCF_002072185.1 Actinomyces denticolens | reverse complement strand
GGTAGAGCGCGGGCACCCGCGAGGGCGCTGCCGCGTCGCCCGCGCCGGGCCCTCCCGCGCCCCGGGCCCCGCGCCCTCATCCCCGGGGTCGCGCCACCGGCGCGCCGCCCGCGGCCGGCACCGGGGGCGCATCCGAGTAGGTCCCCGTGCCGACGACATCGCCCACCTCCTGGAACCGGCGGGTGAGCTCGGCGGTGCTGAGTGATGATCCCTCGGGGGCCTCGCCCCGGGCGGCGCCCAGATCGATGAGCTCGTGCCCGTCGAAGGTGTCCACGGTGAAGGGGTGCCAGTGGAGGGCATCCACTCGCGTCGCCCGCGTCCCATCGGCGTCCTGGGTGACGGTGACGTCCACCCAAACGAACAGCCCGATCGCGGTGAGCACGGAGCCCAGCTCCTCGGACTGGTTGGACAGGAAGTTCCCCGCCGAGTAGGACACCCACATGCCCCTGCCCCCGGGCCCGTCGGGAAGGAGCTCGTTGGTCTCGGGCACGTGCGGGTGCGCCCCGAAGAGCACGTCGACCTGGCCCGTCGCCGCCACGGCCCGGGCGAAGGCCCGCTGCTCCGCCACGGGCTCGGTGCTGTACTCCTCGCCGAGCTGGGCGTGCAGGACGACGACGTCGGCCCCCGCCTCGCGCGCCGCCCGCGCCTGGGATTCCACCCAGGCGACGTCGTTGAGGTTGACCGCCCAGGCGGGGTCGGCGGTGAGGCCGTTGAGCCCGTAGGTGGAGGACAGCTGCGCGACGGTGATCGTCATGCCCTCGCGCGTGAGGTCGTAGAGCTGGTAGGGGGCGGCGGCCTCGGTCTCGTCGCGGTTGGTGCCCGAGTAGCCCATGCCGGAGGCCGTGAGCGTGTCCGCCGTGGTCGTCACGCCCTCGAATCCCTTGTCCCAGGCATGGTTCGACGCCGTTGCGCAGCCGTCCCAGCCGGAGCGGGACAGCGCTTCGACGAGCGCGGGCGTCGTCCCGAACACCGGGTAGCCCGAGGGGACTCCGTCGGGGGCCACGGGGACCTCCATCCCGCACAGGGCGAGGTCCACCCCGCTCGACCATGGCCCCGCCGCGGCGATGAGCGGCCCGATATCGCCCCCGCCCCCCGCGGTGTCGTCCATGACGGGCATATGGGGCAGGACGTCCCCGGCGTAGCCGATGGTCACGCGCGCCTCCTTCGGCTCCGCGGGAGCCTGCGAGGCGGGGATCGGCGCGGGCGGCGCGGCGCCGTCCAGGGCCTCCTGGGCGCTCAGGAGGCCGAGTCCCCGGACTGCCAGCAGAGCGGAGCTCACGACGGCGATGGCGGTGAAGGCGATGAGCGGAATCGGGCACCTCGGGCGCCCGGGACGGCGGCCGTCGCGGCCATCGTGGGCGTCGGAGCCCAGGGCGGTGTCCCGGCGGTCAGGGCCGCTGGCGGAGGGGCTGCTCGGGGAGCTTGGGCTCATAAACTAAGGATAAGAATCCATAGGTAGTTCTGTCAGGTGGTGGCCTCACCGGATTCCCCCGATTCCTCTACGCTTGAGGCGATGAAAGCCGCCCCGCCCTCCTCCCATCCGGGTCCCGCCGCGCCTTCGTCGGCCGGTTGCCAGGGCGCCCCCGCGGGTGGGGCGCCCCTGCTCAACATCGCCAACGCCCTGACCGTCCTGCGCATCGGCCTCGTGCCGGTCTTCATCTGGCTCATGCTCCAGCCGGGGGACTCCATGCGCCTGGCCGCCGCCATCGTCTTCATGGTGGCTGCGGCGACCGACCGGCTCGACGGGCAGCTCGCGCGCTCGCGCAACCTCATCACCAGCTTCGGCAAGATCGCCGACCCCATCGCGGACAAGGCCCTCACCCTGTCCGCCTTCATCCTGCTCAGTGTCGCCGGTCGCCTGTGGTGGTGGGTGACGATCCTCATCATCGTGCGCGAGCTCGGCATCACGGTCATGCGCTTCGCCATGCTCCGGCGCGCCGTCATGGCGGCCTCGCGGGGCGGCAAGATCAAGACCGTCCTGCAGATCCTCGCGCTGGTCGGCCTCCTCCTGCCGTGGCACGCCGTGCTCCCCGCCGTGGCCGCCGCGGCGCTGCTGAGGCTCTCCTACGCGCTGGTCGCCGCCGCCCTCGTCGTCACCGTGGCCACGGGCATCGACTACGTCCTCCAGGCGATCCGCATCTCGCGCGAGAACTCCGCTGCCGGCGCGGCGGACGGCGCCCGGCATGGGTGAGGCGCCCACCGCAGCGCCGGCCTGGTCCGAGGGCCACCGGGCGGCGGATGATCTGCTGCGTGCCCTGGGCGAGCGCGGGCTCACCCTCGCCGTCGCCGAGTCGCTGACCGCCGGCATGGTCTCCTCCGCGCTGGGCGGGGTGCCCGGGGCCTCCACGGTCCTCGTGGGCGCCGTCGTGTCCTACGCCACGAGGATCAAGACTGAACTCCTGGGGGTCGACGCCGCCCGTCTGGCCGGCACGGGGCCGGTCGACGCCGTCGTCGCCCAGCAGATGGCGCGGGGCGTCGCCCGGCTCCTCGGTGCGGATGTGGGGCTGGCCACTACCGGTGTGGCCGGACCCGGCCCCGCCGAGGGCCACCCGGCCGGGACAGTCCATATTGCCGCCGTCGGCCCATGGGGGGGCCGTGGGCCGCCGGCTGGGCCTGACCGGTGGGCGCGACGAGATCCGCGCCGCGACCGCCCTGGCGGTCCTGCGCCTCGGCGCGCGCGCCGCGCGGGAGGGCGTCTGAGGCGCGGGCCGCGCTGATCTGCGATGTCATGGCCTGCTCATGAGCGCTGCCAAGGGTCCTCTCAGAATCCGGCGACATGCTTCATGGCATCGGCCGGGGCGCGGGTGATGGATCCGCGGCCGGGGCCGGGAATGAACCCCAGCAGTGAATGGTTGTGCCTCGTGATGAATGAGATGACTCGCCCCCGTCCAGCCCGCTCGTCCCGCCTGGCGCCCAGAATGGCGATGCGCCCGGCGCTCTCGACGGGGTACGGTTCTGCCGTGGACACCACCAAGCACGAGAACGTCCTCCTGCGCCGCGAGATCGGCGAGGTCCTCCGCTCAGTCCGTCAGCACCAGGGGCGCACCCTGCGCGAGGTCTCCTCGCAGGCGCGCGTGTCGCTGGGGTACCTCTCCGAGGTCGAGCGCGGTCAGAAGGAGGCCTCCTCCGAGTTGCTCGCCTCCATCTGCCAGGCCCTCGACGCCCCTCTGTCCACAGTGCTGCGCGAGGTCTCCGAGCGCGTCGCCATGGCTGAGGGCGTCGTCATCCCCGACACCGTCCCGGACGAGCTCATCCGCCAGCAGGGCGTCATCGCGCGCTGACGCCGGCGGGTCGGCCCGATCCTCATCCCCGGGCGGCCGCGGGGCCGCCCGGGGATCTTCCTGCCCGCGTCCGTGGCCGCCCACGCCCGGTCACCGCATCCATCCCCCGACCAGGAGCCCTCATGAAGCACTCGGAGTTCTGGCGGGCCATCGACGAGGTCTTCGGCTCCGCCTACGGGCGGTCGCTGGCCCAGGACCTCGTCCTGCCGCCCTGGTCGATGACGGCCCTCCAGGCCCTTGAGGCCGGTGAGCCGCCCCGGGAGGTCTGGGACTCGCTCTGCCAGGAGACCGAGCGCAGTGAGGCCGAGCGCTGGGTCTACCGGGACGATCCTCGCGCCCGCCGCCGATAGCGCCCGCGCCCGGTCCCAGCGCGAGCGGCGCGGTCGGCACCATGGTCGGCGCCGTGACACGCCGAGGACGGTCCGGGCGCGGATTCGAACACGTGTTCGGCTAGAGTTCACCACGGATGCGGCGCGAGCCCGTACGGGCCCCGTTCTGTGGAGGCTCGCGAATACATGTCAGTGGTCCGGCATACCGTCGTCCACGAGCCCCGGAGAGGGGATCTCGTCCACGAGGACCAGCCCTGAACACCGCGGCCCACCGCCGCCCGAGCCGGAGAAGAGACGACCATGCCCGCAGCAACCCAGAACCAGGATCGATCCAAGGCCCTGGCCACCGCCCTCGCCCAGATCGACAAGTCCTTCGGCAAGGGCTCCGTCATGCGCCTGGGTGATGACACCCGCCCGCCCGTGGCCGTCATCCCCACCGGCTCCACCGCGCTCGACGTCGCGCTCGGCATCGGCGGCCTGCCCCGCGGGCGCATCATCGAGATCTACGGCCCCGAGTCCTCCGGCAAGACCACCGTCGCACTCCACGCCGTCGCCAGCGCCCAGAGGGCCGGTGGGAACGCCGCCTTCATCGATGCCGAGCACGCCCTGGACCCGGTCTACGCCAAGGCCCTCGGGGTGGACACGGACAACCTCCTCGTCTCCCAGCCGGACACCGGCGAGCAGGCCCTCGAGATCGCGGACATGCTCATCCGCTCCGGCGGCCTGGACATCATCGTCATCGACTCCGTGGCCGCCCTCGTCCCCAAGGCGGAGATCGAGGGGGAGATGGGGGACTCCCATGTCGGGCTCCAGGCCCGTCTCATGAGCCAGGCCCTGCGCAAGATCACCGGCGCGCTGTCCGCCACCGGGACCACGGCCATCTTCATCAACCAGCTGCGCGAGAAGATCGGCGTCTTCTTCGGGAATCCGGAGACCACCACCGGAGGCAAGGCCCTGAAGTTCTACGCGTCCGTGCGCATCGACGTGCGCCGCATCCAGACCCTCAAGGACGGCGATCAGCCCGTGGGCAACCGCACCCGCGCCAAGGTGGTCAAGAACAAGATGGCCCCGCCCTTCAAGCAGGCCGAGTTCGACATCCTCTACGGTCGCGGTATCTCCCGCGAGGGGGGCCTGCTGGACCTGGGAGTGGAGAACGGCATCGTGCGCAAGTCCGGCGCCTGGTTCACCTACGGCACGGACCAGCTCGGCCAGGGCAAGGAGAACGCCCGCGCCTTCCTCGCGGACAACCCCGCCCTGGCCGATGAGATCGAGCAGAAGATCCTCGCCGCCCTGGGCGTCGGCGAGGCCGGGCGCAAGGCCAAGGAGGAGGCCGCCGCAGCGGCGGCAGCCGCGGAGGCGGATGCGGCGGCAGCGGCGGCCGAGGCCGCCCTCGAGGCCGCTGCGGAGGCGAAGGCCCCCGCCAAGAGCGCGGGCCGCGGCTCGGGCAAGGGCCAGGGCAAGGGCGGCGCCAAGAGCGGTGCCAAGAAGTCCGCGGCACTGGATATCGATGCCGCCTTCGGTGAGGACGCCGGCGGCTTCTGATGCCCTGGCTCACCCCTGACAAGCATCAGGAGGATGTCGAGACGGCCCGGGAGATCGTCCTGCGCCGTCTCGACCGCTCCGCCGCCCCCCGTGCCGCCCTCGCCCAGCTCCTGGCCCGCAAGGGCACCGACCCCCGTGTCGCCGAGGAGGTGCTCGACCGCCTCGAGGCCGCCGGGGTCGTCGACGACGCCGCCTACGCGGCCACGCTGGCCCGCACCCGCTTCGCCGAGAAGGGCGCCGCCCGCAGGGCCATCGCCGAAGAACTGCGGCGCAAGGGCCTGGGGGAGCGGGCGATCAGCGGGGCCCTTGCCCAGGTCAGCGGCGACGACGAGGTCGGCGCTGCGCTCGCCCTGGCCCGTAAGAGGCTGCGAGCCACGCGCGGGCTCGATCCGGTGGTCCGTAGGCGGCGCGCCCTGGCGGCGCTGGGCCGCAAGGGCTACTCCCAGGCAGTGGCCCTGGGCGCCTTCGAGCGAGCCCTGGCCGAGGAGGCCGGGGAGGACCGGTAACGGCGCCGTCTGCGCCGACCGGTGCCATCCGCACCCACTGGTGCGGGCAGGACGCACCACTTGGAGGAAATGGCGCCACTCGGTGCAGCGGTTGTCGGCAGCCCCGGTGGCGCTCATGCCTACTCCTGGGCCGCCGGGGCCAGGGCGTCCCAGGCGGCCAGGCCACAGGCCGTGAGCACGGGCGTCGCGCCCACGGGGCCCATGCCCGGCGCCGAAGAGGAGGCATGCTCGACGATCATCTCCCACAGGTCGACGGCGTCCTCGGCCCCGCAGAACACCTTCAGGCAATCCGCGCCGCCCACGCGATCTCGCGCCAGGACCACCGTGTGCCCGCAGGCGGTGGCCCGCACGGCCGCCCCGTCGCGCAAGCGCCGCAGGAGGCCGGGGCCGCAGAGCACGTCGGGCCCGCAGTCCTCCCCGCCGAGGGCCTTCTCCTCGGGGAGCAGGGCGGCGGGCATCCCCGCACCGGACTCGACGACGCCGCGCATGACCTCCTCCGCTCGGGGCCCCGCCACGGCGATGAGCGCGATCGACTCCGTCGCGTCGACGACGCTCTCCCGTCGCGGGCGGGCGCCGCGGGCCGGCCCGATGGCACTGCGGCGGTCGGCGGCGTCCGTGACCACGAGGAACTCCTCGTCCCCGAGGCGATAGATGGTGGCAGGGGCGGCGTCGGCCGCCAGTCGGGCCCGCAGGGCGCGGCCGACGGGGAGGGAGGAGGCTGGTCCGGCCGAAGCGGGATCATCGGAGTCGGTGCCGGTGATCGCGGCATCGAGGGAGGCGCCCGCTACAGGGCCCTGCGCCTTGAACGTGCCCAGGTGGGAGAGGTCGAGGATGCCCGCGGAGCCCCGCAGCGCGTTCAGCTCTCCACCGCCGGGGGAGTAGCGCAGCGGGATCTCCCAGCCGTCGCGGATGGTGAAGGTGGCGCCGAGCGCCTCGTGAACGCCGTGCAGGCGGGTGCGCCGCGGCCTCACCGCTGTTGTCATCGTCGTCCCCCTCCTCGCCTCGCCTCTGGAGATGCCTCCCCCAATCGTAGTGGGCGCCGTGACGATCGTGGCCCCTGCCCTGCTGGCCTGAGAGCCGGGAGGGCAGGGGCCACCGCCATCGGGGGACGGGTGCGGCGGGCCTGAGTGAGGCGCCGACTCAGCCCTTCTCCTTCTTCGAGGTCTCGAACAGGAGGTTGACCTGCTCGTTGTACTCGGTGAGGGTGGAGGCCGGCACGCGGTTGACGTAGACGTCCGCGACACCCGGCTTCATGATCGCGTTGACGTCCGCACCGAAGTAGGTCAGCGGGAAGTAGAACGTGCCGCCGTCCTCCTCCTCCAGGTAGCTGGTGAAGGGCTTGGTGGACAGGCCGGTCTGCTCGAAGACCTCCACCGCCTTCTCCGTGGAGGACGTGATCGCCGGGAAGACGATCCCATAGGAGGCCACGATGTCCTGCGCCTCCTGGGTGCCCAGGAAGGCCACCCACTTCGAGGCGCCCTCGATGTTCTTCGACCTCTTGACGATGGAGTCGCCCAGCCCGTTCATGAGGGACACGGACTTGCCGTTGGGGCCCACCGGGTGGGCGGTGATGCCGACGTCGATGTCCATCTTGGCGTAGGTGTTGAACATCCAGGCGCCTGCGATGCACAGCGCGATGGAGCCGCTTCCCAGCTGGACGTCGGTGCCGGTTCCGGCGGTGAAGGCGCCCGAGGGGGCGAGGTACCCCTTGTCGATGAGGCCGAAGTACCAGTCGAGGGTGTCCTGGAACTGCTTCTCGTCGTAGCGGTAGCGGGTGCCCCAGGTCTCCTTGTCCGTGTAGTGCCAGTCCCCGACGCTGCCGGTGAAGGGGCTCCACTGCGTCTGGCCGTCGGAGGAGCCCTCGTCGGCGATGCCGATGGCGTACACCTCCACGTTCGTGGGGTCGAAGCCCGGCTCGTCACCGCGCACGCCGTTCTTGTCGATCGTCAGGCGGGCGAGGACCCGCTCGAAGCTGCCGCCGTCGGTGAGGTTCCAGTCCCAGGTGGCCAGGTCCTCCTCGCTCAGGCCCGCCTCGGCGACCATCGTCCTGTTGTAGAACACCGCCTCGGTGTCCCAGTCCTTGGGGCAGCCGTACTGGTGCCCGTCATCGCCCTTCCACAGGTCGATGAGGCCGTCCTGGAAGGCCTCGGTGTCGACGTCGGCCCAGGCGGCCTGCTCGTCAAGGGGCAGGAGGACGTCCAGGTCCACGAACTGGGCGAACTTGGCGATATGGTCCGTGAAGACGTCCGGGGCGGTGTCGGCGATGAAGCCAGCGGTGAGCTTCGTCCAGTAGTCGCCCCAACCGATCTGGGTGATGTTGACGGTGATGCCGGTCTTGGCCTTGAAGGCCTCGGCGCAGGCCTGGTAGGCGGGCAGTTGCGCGGAGTCCCACAGCCAGTACTCCACGGTGCTGGAGTCCGAGCCCCTTGATCCGGAGCAGGCGGCCAGGGTCATGGCGGCGGCCCCGGAGGCCAGACCGCACAGGAGGGATCGTCGCGAGAGCGCCGAGCGCAGGATGGGGAGGGAGGAGGTCGTCATCTGGTGCCTCACTTGATGCCGGTAAAGCCGATGGAGTTGACGATGCGCCGGGCGAAGGCCATGAAGAGCAGGAGCATCGGGAGGGCGGCCACGAGCGTGGCGGCCATGAGGCCGGACCAGTCCGGACCGGTCTGGGGCGCCTGGGACTTGAAGACCGCCAGGGCCACGGTGAGCACTCGCGAGGAGTCCGAGTAGGAGACCAGGAGGGGCCAGAAGTAGTCGTTCCAGGCCGCGATGTAGGTGAGGATCCCCAGCGTCGTGATGGGCGCCTGGGCCATGGGGAGGATGAGGGTGAAGAACACCCGCACCTTGGAGGCGCCGTCGAGGAGGGCGGCCTCCTCCAGCTCCCGGGGGATGTTCATGAAGAACTGGCGCAGGAAGAACACCGCGAAGGGAGTCATGAGCATCGTCGGCAGTGCCACGCCCAGGAGGGAGTCGATGAGGTGGAGCTGCTTCATGAGCACGAAGTTGGGCAGGAGGGTGAAGATGCCCGGGACCATGAGCGAGGCCAGGAAGACGGCGAAGACGGCGTCACGGCCCTTCCACCTCAGGCGCGAGAAGGAGTAGGCGGCCATCGCGGAGAAGAACACCTGGCCGACGGTGACCAGCGTGGCCACGATGACCGAGTTGCGCAGGTAGAGCCAGAAGCTGATCTCGGCCCCGGAGCCGCCGTCGGCGATCGCGGCCTCGGTGGACTGCATGCCGAAGACCCTGGCGAAGCCCCGGAAGTTGAGGTCCACGGGCAGAGGGCTCGAGGGATCCGCGTAGATGCCCGCGTTGGAGGACAGCGCGGTGCGCAGCACCCAGTAGAAGGGCAGGAGCGTGAAGGCCATGATGAGGGCCATGGCGACCCAGGCGGCGACGCGACCGGCGGAGACGCCCTTCTTTGGGGCCTTGTCGTCCCCGGTCGTCCCGGACGCGGCTGAGGGGGCGGTGACAGTGGTGGTCATGGTCGGTTCCCTCTCAGTTCAGGTCGGTCTCGCCCGCACGGGTCATGCGGTACTGCAGGGCGGTGATCGCCGCGAGGATGAGGAGCAGTCCGACGGCCATCGCGGAGGCGTAGCCGAACTGGAAGCGGCTGAACGCCATGTCGTAGAGGTAGAACTGCAGCACGCGGCTGGCGTTGACCGGGCCGCCGGCGGTGGTCACGGAGACCGTGTCGAAGACCTGGAAGGAGCCGATCATCGTCATGATGAGGACGAGGGCCAGGATCGGGCGCAGCAGCGGCATGGTGATGCGCCAGAACATCGTCCACTCGCTGGCGCCGTCCATCTTGCCCGCCTCGTAGACGTCCCCGGGGATCGCCTGGAGCCCGGCGAAGATGAGCAGCGCCGTGTAGCCCACGTGCCGCCACACGTTGATGATGGCGATCGTGGGGATCGCCAGCGAGGAGGAGAAGAAGTCGATGCGGTCGCCGAGAACCGCCTCGATGACCTGGTTGGAGATGCCCAGCGTGTTGTCCAGCAGCCATAGCCACAGCATGGCGGCCACGACGTTCGACACGAGGTAGGGGGTCAGCACGATGGAGCGCACGAGCGTCGACTGGGTCAGGCGCTGCATGAGGACGGCGATGACGAGGGCCAGCACCGTCTGCAATCCGATGTTGATGACCACGTACTCCAGGGTCACCCAGACCGCGTTCCAGAAGATCTTGTCCTGGACCATGCGGGAGTAGTTGGCCACCCCGTTGAAGGAGGCCGGGGTGAGCAGGTTGTACTCGGTGAAGGACAACCAGATGCCGCGCAGGAGCGGCCAGATGTAGAAGGCGATGAGCCCGATGCCCGCGGGGGCGATGAAGGCCCAGCCCAAACGGGCATCACTGCGCGCTTTTCGGCGCAGCGCTGGGGCCGGTGCGAAGAGAGTGGACATGGTTCCTTCCAAATCAACGTTGACACGGATAGGCGGTTGAGACTGGGCGGATAGGACCGGGGCGGCGCGGCGGGGCGCTATGGGGATCGGTGGGAGGGGGCGCCGCGCGGGTCGCTCAGGATCCGCGCGGCGCCTCTCGCGCTAGTCGACGGCGGTGGCGCGAACGAGCACGAGGTGGTCGGGATGGAGGATCGGCAGGGACAGCCCGGTCGTGGACAGGTACGAGCCCGGCAGGGTGACCGGCTCGTTCATCCACTTCGGGCGCAGGGTCAGCTCGGGGTACGACGGCGCCGCGAGCTCGACCCGGTAGCGGCGCTCCGGGTCCAGGCCAGGCAGTGGGCGGGGAGCCGTCGGCCAGGCGATCGTCTGCCCCAGGCAGGCGATTTCGTAGACCGCCTCGGAGCCGTCGGCGGCCACCACGCCCTCGATGCGCAGGGCGTCGTCGTCGGCCAGGTCCGCGTGGACCGTCAGGCCCGAGTGCAGCAGGGGGCGCAGCTCCTTGTGCAGGGCGATGATCGAGGCCAGGCGCTCGCGCGCGGCCTCATCCGCGCGGGTCAGATCCCACTCCACGCCCATGTGCCCCCAGAGGGCCGTGCCCGCGCGGAAGTCGAGGTCGAGATCGCGGAGCGTCGTGTGCGCCCGGCCGGCGCCCACATGGGTGCCGACGAGCTCGGGGGGCAGGAGCAGCATGGTGCCGCGCTGAATGTCCTGGCGGTCATGGGCGTCGATGGAGTCCGAGGCCCACACGCGCTGGGCGCGCTCCATGATGCCCATGTCGATGCGGCCGCCGCCGCCGGCGCAGGACTCGATCTCCAGGTCCTCGAAGCGCTCGTGGAGGGCGTCGAGGAGGCGGTAGAGGGCGAGGGTCTGGTCGTGGACGGCCGCCCCGCCGCGCCGGCCGGCCGTGGGGGCGGGCACCTCGTGGCCGGCGGCCACCAGCGGGGAATTGTGGTCCCACTTGATGTAGGCGATGGAGTAGCGCTCCACGAGCGCGCTGATCGACTCGTACAGGTAGTCCCAGGCGCCGGGGGCGCACAGGTCCAGGACGCGCTGGTTGCGGTGCTCGGGCGCGCCCCCCGCCCCATCGGACAGGATCCAGTCCGGGTGGGCGCGGGCGAGCTCGGAGTCCACGTTGATCATCTCCGGCTCGAACCACAGACCGAACTCCATGCCGAGCTCGTGGACGCGATCCACGAGGGGGCCCAGGCCCTCGGGCCAGGCCTCTGCCGAGACCTGCCAATCGCCCAGGCCCGCGGTGTCGTCGCGGCGGGAGCCGAACCAGCCGTCGTCGAGGACGAAGCGCTCGATGCCCACGTCCGCGGCGAGCTCGGCCAGGCGCGTGAGCTTGTCGAGGCGGTGATCGAAGTAGACGGCCTCCCAGGTGTTGAGCAGCACCGGCCGGGGGCGCTCGGGGTGGGACGGCAGGGAGCGCAGGAAGGCGTGGGAGCGGTGCGCCAGCGCGTCCAGCCCCTCGCCCCAGGAGAAGACCGCCCACGGGGAGGTGTAGGACTCCCCCGGGGCCAGGAGGACCTCGCCGGGGGCGAGCAGCTCACCGGCGCCGATGAGCGCCCTGCCCTGGGAGGGGCTCATGATGAGGGCGCGCGTGGAGCCCGACCAGGCCAGGTGGACGCCGTGCACCGCGCCCGCGCGCCAACCGAAGCCGGCGCGCCCGGCCGCGAGCCAGGTGGTGGCGTCGTGCCCGGGCCGACCCTCCCAGGACTCGCGCAGGTGCGTGCCCGCGGTGAGGCGGTGGCGCTGGAGACGGCGCTCATTGATGTGGTGCCCGGACATGTCCAGGACCTCATCGGCGCTCTGGGGAAGGGGCAGCACAGGAGTGATCTCGTCGACGACGAGTCCGCCGGCCAACTCAAGGCGCCCGCCCGGCTCGTTGGTGACCGTGGCGCGCACGCGTACGAGCCCGGACTCCTCCAGGCGGATCTCGCTGACGAGGCTCACCCCGTGCGACTCGTCGACGGCCGTGGAGATCACCATGCCGGAGGCCGGGGCCCCGTCCTCGGCGGCCGGTGAGTCCCCGACCCGCCACTCGTGGTCGACCCGAGTGGGGTGGAAGGAGAATGCGGTTCCGTCCACGCGGTGCACGCCGATGGCGGGGCGCGCGCCCCATCCCAGGCTGGCGTGGGGGAGGATCGGCAGGTCGTTGCAGATCCAGGCGGAGTTCGAGCCGAGCGTGGTGGCCGATGCGCGGCCGGCGTCCTGGAGGGCGGAGCCGTCGAGGGGGCCGAGATCGGCGCCCCAGTGGCGCACCACGGGGAAGCGGTCGTCGGTCAGGTCGAGCACGAGGGAGGTTCCGCCGGAGCGGAGGTGGAGGGTCATCATCGTCCTTCCCGGCCCGGGGAGGGCCGCCTGGTGGGCCGCTGCGTCGCGAACCATTCCTTTCAAGGTGAAAATATGTGGGTTCCGGCAGGGTGTCAAGACCCTTCCCGCTCCCGGTCCGACACCTCGCCCGCGGGTGGTGGTGCCGACGCCGTTCCTGTGTGGCAGGATCGCTCTGCTGGTCGGAAGACAGCCGGGCAGGAGCGACTCGTGGGGAGGGGGCACGTGTGGGCGGCGCCGCGAATGCTGGTCCCGCGTCCAGGGTCCTGTTGCGCCTCGCGACGGCCGGCGCCCAGACGCGCACCGACCTGGCGGACTGCCTCGGGCTGTCGGCCCCCACGCTCACGCGCGCCGTGAGGCCCCTCCTCGATGGAGGACTGCTCATCGAGGACGAGCCCGCCGCCGCCCCCGCCGAGAGCGGCCGCCCGCCGCGGAGCCTGCGCCTCGCGCCGCGCGCCGCCGCCCTGCTGGGCATCAAACTCACCGCCGATCATCTTTACGCCCAGGTCATCGACCCTCTCGGCTCCTCGCTGGCGGAGGCCTCCGCGCCTCTGGTCTCACAGGACCCCGATGGCGTCGTCGAGCAGATCGCGGCTCTGGCGAGCGGGCTCGGGGCGGCGGCCGGCTCGGGGCTGTCCGGGATCGGCCTTTCCCTGGGCGCCAGCGTGGTCCAGGGCGGCACGATCGCCGTCGCCCCCTTCCTGGGGTGGCGGGACGTTCCCATCGGGGCGCGGTTGAGGGAGGCCACCGGGCTCGACACCATCGTGTCCAATGATGTGCGCGCCTTCACCCACGCCGAGGCCTGGTTCGGCCTCGGGCACGGCGTGGACCCCTTCGCCCTGCTCACGCTCGGCGCCGGGATCGGCTGCGGGCTCGTCGTCGGCGGGCGCACGATCGCCGGGGCGCACGGCGCCGCCGGCAGCGTCGGGCACCTGCCCCTGGCGGATTCGGGCCCGGTCTGCGAGATGGGGCATGTGGGCTGCGCCCGGGCGCTCGCGGCCGCGCCCGGCATCGCCCACCAGGCCGAGGAGGTTCTGGGGCGCGCCGTCGCCCCTGAGGAGCTCATCGGCCCCGAGGGACTCACCGAGCTCGCCCTCGACCCTCGGTTGGCGGGCGTCCTGGAGACCGCGGCCGACGCCGCGGGCCGGATCGTCGGCTCGATCGTGGCCCTCATCGACCCGGGGGTCGTCGTGGTGTCCGGGGAGTCCGTGGGTCTGGTGGACGCCCACCGCGAGGCCTTCGACGCCGCCGTGGAGCGCGCCCGGCACTGGGCCGCGCCTCCACCGCGCATTCTCACCCGCTCCTTCTCCTTCGGCGAGTGGGCGCGCGGCGCCGCCGCTCTGGCCGTCGAGCCGTGGACCCGCGCGGTCGAGGCCGGCCTGAGAGGTTCCAGCGCCTAGACTGCCTGGCGATGACTGCCACGATGACCACCCCGATGAGCGCCGCCGACGCGCGCGCCCCGCGCACCTACCACGTGCGCACCCTCGGCTGCCAGATGAACGTCCACGACTCCGAGCGCATGGCCGGGCTCCTCGAGGCCGCGGGCTATGTGAGCGCCGACGGCGTCCCCGCTGCCGCGGCCCGCGCCACCGATGCCGGTGACGGCGGCGCCGACGTCGTGATCGTCAACACCTGCTCCGTGCGGGAGAACGCTGCCACGCGCCTGTTCGGCAATCTGGGCCAACTGGCCGCCGTCAAGCGCGAGCGCCCCGGGATGCAGATCGCCGTCGCCGGGTGCCTCGCCCAGCAGATGGGACAGGGGATCGTGGAGCGGGCACCGTGGGTGGACGTCGTCTTCGGCACCCACAACATCGACGTCCTGCCCGCCCTCCTGGCGCGCGCCCGCCACAACGAGGAGGCGGCCGTCGAGATCGAGGAGTCCCTCAAGGTCTTCCCCTCCACCCTGCCCACCCGACGCGAGTCCGCCTACGCCGCCTGGGTGTCCATCGCCGTGGGCTGCAACAACACCTGCACCTTCTGCATCGTGCCCTCGCTGCGCGGCAAGCAGCGCGACCGCCGCCCCGGGGAGGTCCTGGCCGAGATCGAGGCCGTCGCGAATCAGGGCGCCATCGAGGTGACACTGCTGGGCCAGAACGTCAACTCCTACGGGGTCGGCTTCGGGGATCGCGGCGCTTTCGCCAAGCTGCTGCGCGCCGCCGGGGGAGTCGAGGGCATCGAGCGGGTCCGCTTCACCAGCCCCCACCCCGCGGCCTTCACCGACGACGTCATCGAGGCCATGGCCTCCACCCCTGCCGTCATGCCCAGCCTCCACATGCCGCTGCAGTCCGGCTCCGACCGCATCCTTCGCGCCATGCGCCGCTCGTACCGCTCCGAGCGGTTCCTGGGGATCCTTCAGCGGGTGCGCGCCGCCATGCCCGAGGCGGCCATCACCACCGACATCATCGTCGGCTTCCCCGGCGAGACGGAGGAGGACTTCCAGGCAACTCTTGACATCGTCGAGGAGGCCCGCTTCGCCTCCGCCTTCACCTTCGAGTACTCCCCGCGCCCCGGCACGCCCGCGGCGGACCTGGAGCCCGTGCCCGTCGAGGTGGTCAAGGACCGCTACCGCCGCCTGGACGAGCTCGTGCGGCGCATCACCCATGAGGAGAACGTTGCCCAGGAGGGCCGGGTGGTCGAGATCCTCGTGGCCGAGGGGGAGGGGCGGCGCGATGCCGTCACCGCCCGCGTCTCGGGGCGCGCCGCCGACAACCGCCTCGTCCACGCCGCCCTACCAGCGGGGCTGGCGGCGGACGACTACGAGCGGGGAGCGCCCCGGCCCGGGGACATGGTGACCGTGCGCGTCACCCACGGAGCGCCCCACAACCTCATCGCCGACTCCGCCCTGTGCGGGCGGGCCTTGAGCGGTGCCGAGCGCGCCGCGGGAGAGGCGCGCTCCGCCGGGGATCGCGTCTGGTACGACGACGGCCCCGCTCTGTTCGAGGTGCGTCGCACCCGTGCCGGTGACGCCTGGGAGCGCCGTCAGGCCGAGGCTTGCGCGACCCCCGAGGCTGACACCGCGCCAGTGAGCCTGGGCATGCCCACCCTGCGCGTGGGCGCGCCCGCCTCCGCCCGGTGAGGCCGACGCCGGCTCCGAGGCGGGATCGGAACGGATGGCTAGGCCGTGGTCCTCGCCGCTGTCGACTCCTTCGAGACTCGGCGCTTGCTGCTCACGAATCTCCTCAGGAGCCATCGCTCGGCGATGAGCACGAGGATCGCCGCGGCGATGATGATCGCCATGGCGATCCTGCTCTGCGAGACGCACTCGTGGGGGATCCCGAATACCTTCTCGACGCGAGAATCAATCATGTACGCGTAACTATTGCCGCACCACGCTTGTCCGCTCCCGTGGCTGGATCTCACCTGCGCGTCGGCCAGTGTGAGCATCCGGAGGAAGAGCATTGACGCAGCGGCGATGATCGAGGCCAGGCAGTTCATCGCGACATACTTGAATGACCGCGAGTAGCCTCCCTCGCGCCCACGGGCTCGCTACTGCGGCGATCGTCATCAGCGCGAAGAGGGCCATGATTGAATCTCCGACGATCTCGTTCATGGGGCGGAGTTCCTTATGCGGCGTAGTACGCCTGAGACCTGTCTTGTCCGAGCCCCATGTGGTGATCGGACAGGACGGGTGACCTGCTGGGGCTCAGGCGTTGCGCTGAAGACCGTACCGCACGATGCTCTTGCCTTGCTCCTCGGCGTTTCGCAGGTCAAGGCCTGTTTTGGATTGTCAGGAGATTCCCTGCCTCCTCTTGGTTGCGATCATTCTTCGACACCGATGCCCCGATATATCGTCGGGCGAGTTCGGCGCCGTGGGGAGCGTTGATCGGTGCCTTTTGCACTGACCGAAGCGGAGAGCACCGACCGGTGCCGGGAGGACGCTCCGCTGGGTGCGGATGGCGCCGCTCGGGGTGGAGGGCACTGCTCGGCGCGGGCGGCACTGCCCGGTGCAAGCGGCGCCGCTGGGCGTTGGCGGCACGACCGGCTGGTCGGGCGGTGAACAACGAGCCGGGCAGGCCCCGGGAGACCTCGGCGCTCCCGTCGGTGTGCAGGAGGGCGCACTCGAAGCGCAGGCCCGAGGCTCCGGCGAGCGCCTCGGCCCCGCCGGCCCCTACACGGATGGCTCCTACCAGGACGCCCAGACCTACAAGGGAGTGGACGAGCTCCCCAGCGACGACTCCATCGACGTCTCCGTGACCCTGTCCGGCGGAGCCATCACGGATGTCACGGTCACCGGGCACGCGGCCAGCGACACCTCGGAGGACTACATCCAGCGCTTCTCCTCCAAGATCAAGGGCGCCGTTGTCGGCAAGAGCATCGAGCAGGCCCATGTCACCGCGCTCGCCGGGGCCTCCAAGACCTCGGCCGCCTTCAACAGCGCGATCGACTCCATCGCCGAGCAGGCGCGGGGCTAGCCGTCCCGTCCGCCGACGGCGGATCGCCCGCCGAGCGGGTTACCCCGCGCCGTGGTGGGGCGGCTAGGCTGGTCCCATGCCGTCTGACTCGGACCCCCGCACGGACACCACCGTCGTCGCAGCCCCTGCGCCGGTGACCGCCGAGCGCATCCTGAAGGCCACCCACCGGCTGGGCCTGAGGTACTTCGTCGACGACGAGGGCGACGTCGGCATCCCCTGGCGCTGCGTCGTCGTCCACGTCATCTTCCAGGACACGCGCGCCGTCCAGCTGCGCGGGACCTGGCACCGCATCGCCGACACCGAGCACCTCGCCCCCCTGCGCTCCCTCGTCGAGGATTGGAACGCCACCCGCATCGGCCCCAAGGCCTTCCTCACCGTGGGCGACGGGGGAATCGTCCGCCTCCACGGCGAGATCACCTATCCGCTGGACGCCGGTATGACCGACGCCCAGATCGACGACTTCGTCTTCACGGGATGCCGCCTCATCGTCGCCCTCGTGCGCGAGGCCGAGGAGGTCTTCCCCGATCCCCTGCGCGGGAGCCTCGAGCCGTGAGCGAGGCCCCCCGGCGGCGCACGCGCCTCGAGCGCCTCGCCGGCCTCATCGCCCGATCAATGGGCAAGGGCTGGGACCAGCGGGCCGGCGGCGCCGCCGGGCCCGGTCAGCATCGCCGGGCCGGCCAGGCCCCGCCGCCCGCCTCCCCATCGTCCGCGGGATCGGCCCCGTCATCCTCGTCCGGATCCGCCGGCTCGGCGAACTCCGCCGACTCTGCCGGCCATGCCCGCTCCGCCGGGAGCCACCGGCGCCAGGGCTCGGAGAACGTCAATTCGGGCCGCGGGGGTGCCCCCCGCACCCGCAGCGGGGCCCGGGGCGCGCGGGGCCCCGCCCAGCCCGCCCGCGAGCAGGTCACCTCGCGCCTGACCCTCGAGCGCATCGAGTCCATGCTCGCCTCGGAGATGTCCTACCGGATCCGCCGCGAGGAGGATCAGGGCCACGCCACCCTCATGGGCAACTGGGACGGCTTCCCCTTCATCATCGAGATCCCCGCCGAGCACGACGGCTGGCTGCTCGTCTCCGGGGACTGGGCCGAGCCCGGCCCCGAGGGGCAGCGCGACGAGCTCGCATCCGCCGTCAACGACTGGAACCGCGACCGCTTCTTCCCCACCGTCGCCATCGTCGACGGCCCCGATGGCCCCTTCGTCCGCGCCATCTACATCACCGACCTGCGCTCGGGCATCACCGACGACCAACTGCGCCTCCACCTCGACACCGCCCTGGCCTCCTGCACCCAGGCGCTGCGCACCGTCGGCCCGCTCCTGCCCGAGCTGTGAGCCGGGCCGTGCCACTCACGCGCATCGCCGTCATCGGCCCGACGGCGACCGGCAAGTCCGAGCTCGCCCTCGACCTCGCCGATGCCCTCGGCGACGGGCCCGCCGGCAGCGAGATCCTGGGGGCCGACGCCTCCCAGCTCTACCGGGGCATGGACGTGGGCACCGCCAAGCTCGCACCGGCCGAGCGCCGCGGCTACCCCCATCACCAGATCGACGTCCTCGACGTCGCCCAGGAGGCCTCCGTCGCCGCCTACCAGCGGCACGCCCGCGCCGATCTCGCCGCCATCGAGGCCCGCGGCAGGCGGGCCCTCATCGTCGGCGGCTCGGGCCTCTACGTCCGCGCCGTCACCGACGCCCTCGACTTCCCCGGCACCGACCCGGCCGTGCGCGAGGGCCTGGAGGAGCGCGCCCGAACCGGGGGCGCCCGCGCCCTGTGGGAGGAGCTGGCCGGGGCCGACCCCCTCTCCGCCCAGCGCATCGACGACGGCGACACCCGCCGCATCGTGCGCGCGCTGGAGGTCCTGGCCGTCACCGGCCGCCCCTTCTCCGCCGCCCTGCCCCGCTACGAGGACATCGCCCCGACCGTCCACCTGGCTCTGCGCCCGCCGCGCGGGGCCCTGAGCGCCCGCATCAACGCCCGCACCGCCGCCATGTTCCGCCCCGCGGCGGGCCCGGGCATCATCGAGGAGACCCGCGGGCTCATCGCGGCCGGGCTGCGCGAGGGACCGACGGCGAGGCGCGCCATCGGCTACGCCCAGGCCCTGGCCGTCATCGACGACGCGCTGACCGTCGACGAGGCGATCGACGCCACGGCCGCCGCCACCCGCCGGCTCGCGAGCCGCCAGCTCAAGTGGTTCCGCCGAGACCCCCGCATCCATTGGATCGACACCCGCCTCACCCCCGATGGGGCGGTGCCCGACGGCGAGCGGCAGCGAGTGCTCGACGTCGCGCTGAGGCTGGTCGGGGCCGCGGATTCCGGGCGGCCCGAGCCCGTCGCATAGGGTGGGCGCATGACCACCTCGACGCGCACTGGCCTGGCGGGCCGCGAGCTCATCAAGGGGCGCGCGGCGGGCGACGACCTCCTCATGCTCGTCGATCCCGACTGCGACGTCCCCCTCACCGCCGCGGATATCGCCGCCGTGTGCGACCGGCGCGGCGGCATCGGCGCCAGCGGGCTCGTGCGCGTCGTGCGCACGGCGAGCCTGCCCGGGGCCGAGCGCTTCGCCGAGGCAGTGCCCGAGGCGGAGTGGTTCATGGACCACTACAGCGCCGACGGGGCCGTCGCCGGGATGACTCCCAGCGCCGTGCTCCTGCTCGCCCAGACCCTCGTCGCCGAGTCCCTGGCCGTGATCCCCGAGGGCGCATCGGTGACCATCGGGACGCGCGGGGGCGCCCGCACCGCCACCAGGATCGGCGATCTGTGGGCCGTGGACATGGGGCCCGCGCGCCTGCCCTCCCGCCCCGAGCCCCCTGCTGACCCCGGCGCCGCCGAGGCCGACGGCGACTGGCCCGGCTGGGACACCGCCGTCGTCGTCCCGGGGATCGACGGCCCCCGTGCAGGCCTGAGCGTCACCGTGCCGGGCGCCGCGGCCACCCACATCGTCATCGCCCTGGCCGACGAGGCCGAGCTCGACGCGGCGAGCCCCGAGGGGGCGATCGGCCCCGTCGGCGCCGTGCGCTACGAGCCCGAGCCGTCCGAGCCGGTGGCCCTGGACGCCGTGGTCCCCCTGGGCGAGGAGGCCGACCCCGCCGGCGGGGAGCCGATCGGCGTGGCCCGCATGAGGGCCCTGGGCCGGTCGGCGGGGGGTGCCCCCTCCACCGGAATGAGCTGCTGCGCCGTCGCCGCCGCCCTCCACGAGTGGGAGGGCGAGGGCGCCCCCGACTCGTACCGCCTGCTCGTCCCCGGCGGGGAGGTCGGGGTCCACGCGGGCACCGCCCCGGGGGCACCGAGGGGGAGCATCATCCTCACCGGCACGGCCAGCCTCATCGCGCGGGTGACGGTTCTATGAGCGGCCACGACCTGCGCCGGATCGCCACAACCGGCCTCATGCTCTTCGCCCTGTTCTTCGGGGCGGGCAACCTCATCTTCCCGCCCTCCCTCGGCGCCTCCAGCGGCGACGCGGTGGGCGTCGTCGTCATCGGCTTCATCGCCACCGGAGTCATCCTGCCGCTGCTCGGCGTCATCGCCGTATCCACCTCCGGGGAGGGGATCCTCGGCCTGGCCCGGAGGGTCGGGCCCCGCTTCGGACGCGTTCTCCCGCTCGTCGTCTACCTGGCCATCGGCCCGCTCTACGCCATCCCCAGGACAGCGATCGTCTCCTACGAGCTCGCCACGAGGCCGCTCCTGGAGCTCGCCGGGCTGCCCACCGGCCGCGTGTCCCTGGCCCTCCACGCCGTCGGCTTCTTCGCCGCCGCGCTCGCCCTGTCCCTGCGGCCCTCGCGCCTGGCCGACCGCATCGGCAAGCTCCTGACGCCCGCGCTCCTCATTCTCATCGCGGTGCTGTGCGCCGCCGCCATCATCGCGGGCCCGACGATCGATCGTCCCGCCACCGGCGCCTACACCACCGCGCCGCTGGCCGCCGGGCTCACCCAGGGCTACCTCACCATGGACGCGCTGGCGGCCACCGTCTTCGGGATCGTCGTCATCACCTCCCTGCGCGCCCAGGGGATGAGCACCGAGAGGCAGATCCTGTGGGGCACCAGCGGCGCCGGCGTCATCGCCGCGATCTTCCTGGCGGCCGTCTACGGCAGCCTGGCGCTGCTGGGCAGGCACGCCAGTGGGGACCCCGCGGACGGCACCTCGCTCCTGCGCGCCGCCGCCGCCGACTCCCTCGGGCCCACGGGCACGGCGGTCTTCGCCCTCATCGTGGTGCTCGCCTGCCTGTCCACCGCCGTCGGGCTCATCTCCTCCTGGGCCGGCTACGCCAACACCGCCTGGCCCCGGATCGAGTTCCGCGCCCAGGCGATCGGCTGCTCCGCCGTCGCCCTGGCGCTGACCAACCTGGGCCTGAGCGCCATGATCGTCATCATCTCGCCCGTCACGCTCCTGCTCTACCCCATCGTCATCACCCTCATCGTCGTCACGCTCATCGACAGCGCCGCCCCCGGTCATCTGCGCTGGACCTATCTGGTTCCCGTGAGCCTGGCCGTCGTCCTCGGCGCCGTCTCCGCCGCCGCGGAGACCGGCTGGTCGGCGCCCTCCGACCTCCTCGCGCGCACCGGCGCCTGGGACAACTCGACCGGGTGGATCCTGCCGGTGGTCATCGTCATCGCCCTCTCGATCGGCGTGGACGTCGCCACCGGCCGGTGGAGCCGGCCCGCCAGTGACACCAGCGACGTCCCCGACGAGGTCCGGCGGACCATCGCCTCGCGGTACTGAGCCCCGGGTCCTAGGGTGAGTCGGTGACGCCCAGCACCAGCGAGTCCCCCCGCCCCACCGGTCCAGCCTCCAGCGGCACGGGGCCGATGGACCGCCAGCAGAAGGAGATCCTCTCCGTCCTGCTCATCGCCGCGTTCATGTCGCTCCTGGCCGTCTCCTCGGTCAACGTGGTCCTGCACGCCATCGAGACGAGCCTGCGCGCCTCAACCTCCGCGCTTCAGTGGGTGGTCTCCGGCTACGCGCTCGTCTTCGGGATCCTGCTCGTGGCCGCCGGGAGGGCCGGGGATCTGCTGGGCCGGGGCCGCCTGTTCGTGGCGGGCCTGGCGGTCTTCGGCGCCGGCTCGCTCCTGTCCGGCCTGGCTCCCTCCCTCCTCGCCCTCAACCTGGCGCGCCTGCTCATGGGCGTGGGCTCGGGCCTCCTCAGCCCCCAGGTCACCGGCATGATCCAGCAGTACTTCGCGGGCGAGCGGCGCGGGCGCGCCTTCGGGATGTTCGGCGGGATGGTGGGCGTGTCCGTGGCCGTGGGGCCGGTCATGTCCGGCGCGCTCGTCGGGGCGCTCGGCCCCGAGGCCGGATGGCGCGCCTCCTTCCTCGTCAACGTGCCCGTCGCGCTCATCGGCGTGATCGTCGCGCTCAGGGTTCTGCCCGCCTCCGCCTGGACCTCCTCGTCGGCCACCGCCGCTGCCCCCAGCGGCTCCGGCGCCGCGGGCGCCCGGCGGTCGCGCGCCGACTTCGACCCCCTGGGCATGATGCTCCTGGGCCTGGCGACCCTCCTCGTCATGCTCCCCTTCGTGGAATCCTCCGACTCACCGGTGGGCGCCTGGATCTGGGCGAGTCTCGGCACCGGGCTGGCCCTTGGAGCCGGCTGGCTGGCCTGGGAGCGCCGCTACGCGATGCGCGGGCGCCGGCCCATGGTCCACCTGGGGCTCTTCCGAACGAGATCCTTCGCCGTCGGCACCCTGCTCATCGGCGCCTACTTCACCTCCGTGGCCGGGATCTGGCTCATCATCGCCCAGTACGTCCAGCAGGGACTGGGATCCTCCGCCCTCGCGGCCGGCCTGGTGGGCCTGCCCTCCGCCCTGGCCGGGGCCATCGGCGCCCCGATCGCCGGTCGTCACGTGCTGCGCATGGGGCGCTCCATGGTGCTCATCGGACTGGTGCTCGTCATCGCGAGCCTCCTGGCCACGATGCTCGTCGTCCGCCTCCACGCCACCTCCGGCCTGCCGTTCTGGTGGGCGGGTCTCACGCTCCTCCTCCAGGGCGCCGGGCAGGCGATGGTGGTCTCGCCGAACCAGACGCTCGCCCTGGCCGAGGTGCCCCTCCACTACGCCGGGGCGGCCGGTGGCATCCTGCAGACCAGCCAGCGCATCGGCACCTCGGTGGGGATCGCCGCGCTCACCGGCATCGCGTTCTCGACAGCGGGCCGTCAGGGCTGGGACCAGGGATTCCTCGTGGGCCTGGGCGCAAGCACCGCGATCTGCCTGACGGCGCTCGCCCTGGCGGTCCTCGACCTGCGCGCCGGCGCCGGGCGGCGCGGGGGCGGGGCGGACGGCGGCGCTCTCAGCGGCTGACGCGCAGGACCCGGAAGCCCTTGGCCGAGGCCTCCCGCACCACCGCCCAGCCCTGGGACGCGAGCCAGGCGGCCAGCGAGTCGGCCCCCAGGTTCTTGCCGACGACGAGCCAGGCCTCGCCACCGTCGGCCAGCAGGGGCAGCCAGTCCGTCAGGAGCGCGTGCAGCGCTTCCTTGCCGATCCTCACCGGGGGATTGGACCAGATGAGATCCAGGCGGCGCCCGGAGTCGCGCAACTCGGCGAGGAGCTCGCCGGCCGGGGCGGCGCGCACGCCCCCCAGCCCAGCGGCCACGGCGTTGCGCGCGGTCAGGTCCACGGCGCGCTCGTTGACGTCGGCCGCCAGGACCTCCGCAGCCGGGGAGGCCGAGCCCAGGGCCAGGGCGATCGGGCCCCAGCCGCAGCCCAGGTCCAGGAAGAGACCGGTCCCGGGGGGATCGGGCACGTGGTCCAGCAGTACCTGCGTGCCCTTGTCCACCCGGTCCGCGCTGAAGACGCCGGAGGCCGTGGTCACCTCCACCTCGCGGCCCCGGATCGTGAACCGGTGGCGGCGCTCGGCGGCCCGGGCGGCCGGAGAGGCGGTGAAGTAATGCTGGTCGCTCACGCCTCCAGGCTACCCGCCGCCGAGGACGCCGGGCCGGGCGGGTCCGGGGGCGGTCCCGGGCCGGTCCGGGGCCCGCTCAATCCATGCGCCGCGCGAGCAGGGGAGTAGCGGTCAGCCCCACCACGAGCACGACGAGCACGGGGACGAGCAGGCGCGCCTCGACCCCCGCCGTCGTCGGGGCGATCCCGGCGGTCACGAGCGTGGCCAGGGCGGCCGCCCCCGCCGAGCTCGCCACGGCGGCCGAGGTGGCGGCGCGCGCCTGGCTGATGCCGTCATCGGCCTCGGGCTCGGTGATGACCCGCAGCCACGCGTCCTGGTTCGTCAGCCCCATCCCGGCCCCGAGGACCCCGAAGCCCGCGTGCAGGCACCACCAGGGGGCGGCGCCGGCCAGGGCCACGATCATGAGCGCGCCGCCGGAGGCGAAGGCGGCCCCCGCCAGCGCGGTGCGGCGCCGCAGGAGCCGGGGATCGCGGGCGGGGCGCGCCCCGCAGCGCATCGCGATGACCGACCAGCACACTCCCGCCGTCGTCAGCGCCCAGCCGATCGCCCCCGGCCCCAGCCCCAGCACGTCATGGGCGGCGGGGGCCACCGCGAGGTCGATCGCGAAGTAGAGGGAGCACAGCCATGCCAGGGTCCCGACGGCGGCCCGGCGCCCGCGCGCCAGCCGCAGGGAGCCCGCGGGGAAGACGCGCGCGCAGGCCCCCACCACGAGGACCATCCCGAGGCCCGCCATCGGCCAGAACCAGGGACTCGCCGCTCGGGCCGCCCCGATGACGCCGACCCCGCCCGCCATCGCCAGCGCGGGGGCCCACGGCGCGCCGTCGTCACCGCGCACCCGCAGGCCCGCCGCCTCATGGGCCATCGCCGCCCGGGCCGCAACCAGGACGGGCAGGTAGCCCACCAGCGCCCAGCGCCACCCTGCGGCGGCGCTCAGGGCCGCGGCGTAGGCGGGCCCGATGAGGGAGGAGATCACCCACATCGCCGATCCCGCCGCCGCGTACAGGCGCCGCCAGGCATCCGGCAGCCCCGCCACGAGCACACCCATCGACACGGTGGCCAGCGCCCCCGCCGCCAGGCCGCGCAGGACCTCGCCCAGGATGTACACCCAGATAGTGGGCGCGAGCGCCCCGATGACCGCGCCCGCCGCGAGCAGGGCGGTGAGGACCGTCATGAGGGCCCCTGCGCGCCAGCGCTCCAGCATCGCCCCGCCCAGCGGCATCGTGAGGAACGCGGGCACCTGGGCGGCGGCCGTCACCAGGCCGTAGGAGTCACGGGCGTCGAGCTCGGTGGCCAGCAGCGGCAGGACCGTCTGGTTGATGTAGGTCTGCATCCCCGCCAGGAGCTCGACGACGAGCATGGCCATCGCCAGGCGGCCCAGCCTCGTGGTGAGCAGGGCGCGCGGCGATGGTGGCGGCGCGGGGGCCTGCGTCGTCGGCGATGGGCTCACGTGCCGAGACTAGCGCCGCGCCGCCGGGGCCACGGGTGCGACTGCGCTACGATGCGCCCATGTGGATCACCCGGATGCGCTGAGCAGGCGCCGCCCACGCGGCGCCTCAGACCGCCCATGCCCGAATGGCCGGCCCGTCGAGCCTCGCTCCGGGCCCGGCTCTCGCGATCCCGAAGGACTTCTGTGACCCGCCCCTCAGACCCTCAGACCACCCCTCAGCCGCACGATCCCGCCTCGGAGGACTCCCGCGCCGAGGAGATCGTCGCCCGCATCCTCTCCCGCCGGGGGACCGCCCTGGCCTCCACCGCCGCCCAGCACGAGAACCGCGAGAGCGACGATGGCTCCCTGGAGCGGGAGGCCCGTGCCGCCACGCGGCGCGTCGCCTCCCTGTCCACCGAGCTCGAGGACGTCAGCGAGGTCGAGTACCGCCAGATCCGCCTGGAGAGGGTCGTGCTCGTGGGCCTCGACCTGCCCCGCGCCACCGGCGGGCCCGCTGACGCCCAAGGCGCCCAGGACGCCGAGACCTCACTGGCCGAGCTCGCCGCCCTGGCCGAGACTGCCGGCTCCGAGGTCCTCGATGCCGTCATCCAGCGCCGTGACCACCCCGATCCCGCCACCTACCTCGGCAGTGGCAAGGCCAAGGAGCTCGCCGAGATCGTCTCGGCCGCCGAGGCGGACACGGTGATCGTCGACGGCGAGCTCGCCCCCTCCCAGCGCCGCGCCCTGGAGGACGTCGTGCGGGTCAAGGTCGTCGACCGCACCGCCCTCATCCTCGACATCTTCGCCCAGCACGCTAAGTCCCGCGAGGGCAAGGCCCAGGTGGAGCTCGCCCAGCTGGAGTACCTCCTGCCGCGCCTGCGCGGGTGGGGAGAGTCCATGTCCCGCCAGGCCGGCGGGCGCGTCGCCGGGGGGCAGGGCATCGGCTCGCGCGGCCCCGGCGAGACGAAGATCGAGCTCGATCGGCGCCGCATCCGCGAGCGCATGACCAGGCTCCGCCGCGAGATCAGGGCCATGGCGCCCTCGCGCGAGGTCAAGCGCGGCTCGCGCCGTCGCGGCCCCATCCCGAGCGTCGCCATCGCCGGGTACACCAACGCCGGCAAGTCCTCCCTCATGAACCGCCTCACCGGCGCGGGGATCATGGTGCAGGACGCCCTCTTCGCCACCCTCGACCCCACGGTGCGCCGTGCCCGGGCCGCCGACGGGCGCGTCTACACGCTCACCGATACGGTCGGGTTCGTGCGCAACCTGCCCCACGAGCTCATCGAGGCCTTCCGCTCCACCCTCGAGGAGGTCGCCGAGGCGGACCTCGTCCTGCACGTCGTCGATGCCGCCCACCCCGACCCCCTGTCCCAGATCGCCGCCGTGCGCACCGTCCTGGCGGAGATCCCCGGAGCCCTGGAGGTGCCCGAGCTCATCGTCCTGAACAAGGCCGATCTCGCCGATCCGATGACGCTCGTGGCCCTGCGCTCCCAGCTGCCCGGGGCGCTGACCGTCTCGGCGCGCACCGGCGAGGGCGTCGAGGAGCTGCGCGAGCGCCTCGAGGGGATGCTGCCCCGCCCGGATGTGCCCGTCGACGTCGTCGTGCCCTACTCGCGGGGCGACCTCGTCTCGCGCGTCCACGCCGACGGCGAGATCGAGTCCATCGAGTACGTCGAGGCCGGCACGCGCCTGGTCGCCAAGGTCAGCGCCCCCCTGGCCGCCGAGCTCACCGGCGCGGCCCTGTGAGTGACCGGGCGGCGGGCCCGGCCGACGACGGGGGCGCCGAGGGCCCGGCGGAGAGCCCGGACCCCGCCGAGCTGACGGTGCTGACGGCCCTCGCCCACGCCGTCGACGCCATGGGCGGCAGTCCCCGGGCGGGCCAGGAGGAGATGGCCCGCCGGGTCTGCCGGGCCCTGGCCGACGGCACCCACCTCATGGTGCAGGCCGGCACGGGCACCGGGAAATCGCTGGGATACCTCGTGCCCGTGCTCGCCCGCGCCGTCGAGACGGGGGAGCGGGCCGTGGTCTCGACCGCCACGCTCGCCCTCCAGAGGCAGATCCTCACCAAGGACGCGCCGCTGGCCGCCGACGCCGTCCAGGAGGCCACCGGCCGCACCCCGTCGATCGCCCTTCTCAAGGGCTGGCAGAACTACCTGTGCCGCCACCGTGCGGCCGGGGGCTACCCCGAGGACGACGCCGTCGACTCCCTCTTCTCCGCCGCCGACGCGCTGACCCCCGTCCGCCTGGGGAGGGCGGCATCGACGAGCCTGGCCGAGCAGGTGCTGCGCCTGCGCGAGTGGGCCTCCACCACGAGCACGGGCGACCGCGACGACCTCGTCCCGGGGGTGACGGACCGCGCCTGGGCGCAGGTCTCCGTCTCCCGGGCCGAGTGCCTGGGCGCCTCCTGCCCCTTCCACGACGACTGCTTCCCCGAACGCGCCCGCGCCGCCGCCGGCGAGGCCGATCTGGTCATCACCAACCACGCGATGCTCGGCATCGCCGCCGCCGGCAACCCGAACGTCCTGCCCGAGCACGGCATCGTCATCATCGACGAGGCCCACGAGCTCGCCGATCGCGTCCGCTCGCAGGGGACCGTGGGCCTGTCCGCCGCCGCCGTCATGCGCGTGGCCGCCACCGCCCGCAAGCACGCCGGCGTCATCGCCGCCGACCTGGAGTCCTCCGGTCAGGCCCTCCAACTGGCACTCGCCGACCTGCCCGATGGGCGTCTCGAGGCGGGCCTGCCCCAGGCCCTCCACGACTCCCTCATCACCCTCGACGAGGCGGCCCGGCAGGCGGCCGGCGACATCCGCGAGGCCGCCAAGGCCCGCTCCGGCGACGCCGGCGCGATCGCCCTGGCGCGCACCGCCGTCGCAGACCTCCTCGACGCCGTGGAGCGCATGACCTCGGGCAGCGTCGAGGCCCGCCGTGACGTGGCGTGGATCGAGCGGCCGCGCATGAGCGCCGACCCGCCGCGTCTCCTGCTCGCCCCCATCGACGTGGCGGGCAGTGTCGCCGACTCCCTCCTCGAGGGCCGCGCCGCTGTGCTGACCTCCGCGACCCTCGCGCTGGGAGGCGGCTTCGATCCCATGGCGCGGGCGCTGGGCCTCGCGCTGGGGGCCACCGCGTGGGACGGGATCGACGTCGGCACGCCCTTCGACTACGCCCGCCAGGGCATCCTCTACACCCCCACGCACCTGCCCCGCCCCCAGATGGGCATCTCCGAGGCCGCGCTCGACGAGGTCCTGGCCCTCACCGAGGCCTCCGGCGGGGGGATGCTGGGGCTCTTCTCCTCCAGGCGCGCCGCCGAGGAGGCCGCCTCCGTGCTGCGCGGCGCCACCGGCCTGACCGTCTACGCCCAGGGGGAGGACCAGCTGCCCACGCTCGTGCGCGCCTTCGCCGAGGACGAGGACTCCTGCCTCGTGGGCACCCTGAGCCTGTGGCAGGGCGTGGACGTGCCGGGCAGGGCCTGCCGACTCGTCATCATCGACCGCATCCCCTTCCCCCGCCCGGACGATCCCGTGGCCAACGCCCGCGCCGAGGCTGTCAGCGCGGCTGGGGGCAACGGCTTCATGTCCGTGTCCGCCACGCACGCCGCGCTCCTGCTCGCCCAGGGCGCGGGTCGGCTCGTGCGCCGCTCGGACGACCGCGGCGTCGTCGCCGTCCTCGATCCCCGGCTGCGCCGCGCCCGCTACGGGGCCTTCCTGGCCCGCTCCATGCCGGGCCTGTGGCCCACGACCGAGCGCGAGGTGGTCCTCGGGGCGCTCAGGCGGCTCGCGGCGGCCGGGCACTAGATGGTCGCTGAGACGGGCGGGGCCCCGCCGGCGGCGCCCGAGGGAGACGACGCCGAGTCGTGCGACTTCGGGGCTTAGGGCCGCTGTGGCGCGCGCCTCTTGCGACTAGGCTGGGCCCTGGGCCGAACGGCCCGTCCCACGAAGATCTGGAGGTTTCCCGTGTCCGACGCCGCGATCACCAACACCGCTGAAGGCTCCTACCCGACGGGCAAGTCCGGCCGCCCCTCGAAGGTCGCCATCATCGGCGCCGGAGCCGTGGGCTCCACCCTCGCCTACGCCTGCGTGACCAAGGGTGTGGCACGCGAGATCGTCCTGCAGGACATCGCCAAGGAGAAGGTCGAGGCCGAGGCCCTCGACATCGCCCAGGGCATCCAGTTCACCTCCGCGGGCGCCGTCTCCGGCTCCGACGACCCGGAGATCTGCCGCGACGCCGACGTCATCGCCATCACCGCCGGGGCCAAGCAGAAGCCCGGTCAGTCCCGCCTCGAGCTCGCCGGCGCCACCGTGGGCATCATGGAGAAGATCCTGCCCAAGCTCGTCGAGGTCGCCCCGCACGCCATCTTCCTCCTCGTGGCCAACCCGGTGGACGTCGTCACCTACTGCGCTCGGAAGATCACGGGCCTTCCCGACAACCAGGTCTTCGGATCCGGCACCGTCCTGGACACCGCCCGCATGCGCTACCTCGTCTCCCTGGAGACCGGCACCGCCACCCAGAACATCCACGGCTACATCGCCGGTGAGCACGGCGACTCCGAGGTCGCCCTGTGGTCGAGCTGCGAGATCGGCGGCGTGCCGATCACCCAGTGGGGCAAGACCCTCGACGGCGGCACCTTCGATCAGGCCAAGCGCGACCGCATCGCCCACGACGTCGTCCGCTCCGCCTACCGCATCATCGAGGGCAAGGGCGTGACCAACTACGCCGTCGGCCTGGCCGTGCAGAAGATCATCGGCGCCATCCTCAACGACGAGCAGCGCGTGCTCACCATCTCCCCGCTGCTGGAGAACTGGCACGGCATCTCGGACGTGTGCATGGCGGTCCCGACGATCGTCGGCCGCGAGGGCGCCGGGCGCCGCCTCGAACTGCCCCTGACCCTCGACGAGCGCGACCGCCTCACCGCATCCGCCCAGCGCCTGCGCGAAGTCGCCCGCGGCCTGGGCTACTGAGGCCTCGCGCCCGCGCGTCGATGGCGCCCCCATCCATGAACGGATGGGGGCGCCGTCGACGTGAGCCGCTCGCTACAGCGCGCGCAGGACGGTGACGACCCGTCCCATGATGGTGGCGTCGTCGCCCGGGATCGGCGCGTAGTCGGGGTTGCGCGGCAGGAGCCACTGGTGCCCGTCCTTGCGGGACAGGACCTTGACCGTGGCCGAGGCGCCGTCGACGTCGTCGAGCATCGCCGCGACGATCTCCCCGTTGGCGGCGTCGGGCTGGGCGCGGACCACCACCCAGTCGCCGTCGCAGATCGCGGCGTCGATCATCGAGTCCCCGTGAACCTGGAGCATGAAGAGCTCTCCGGAGCCGGTCAGGCGCCGGGGCAGGGCCATGACGTCCTCGACCTCCTGCTCGGCCAGGATCGGTGAGCCCGCCGCGATCCGTCCCACGAGGGGCACCGCCACGGCGTCCCCCGCGGCCACTCCCGGCAGCACGGGCAGGGCGGGGGGCTCGGCGGGGGAGGGGACGGTCCGGCTGGGGATCACCTGGAGCGCGGGCCCCCCGGGGGCGGCCGTGGCCGCAGGGGCCTCGGGGAACGCGCCTCCCCGCAGGGCCTCGGGCTCCTCGGGGGTGATGACCTCCAGGGCGCGGGGCCGCTTGGGGTCGCGGCGAACCAGGCCGAGGCGCTCGAGCTTATCGAGTTGGTGCTTGACCGAGGACGGGCTGGTGAGCCCCACCCTCTGCCCGATCTCGCGCATCGAGGGCGGGTAGCCGTGATCGACGACGGCGTCGCGCACGGCCTCGTACACCGCGCGGGCGCGCCCATCGAGACTCGCGAGGACGCCAGCGCCACCGCCTGCGGCGACGCCAGCGCCATCGGTCTCGTCCTCCCCCTCCCGGCGAGGGCGCTCCCGCCCGGCGTCCCTGTCGGTCCGCCGCGGGGCAGACCTCCCTGCCCGTGCCTCGCCGGGGCGGTCGCCGCCGCGGGCTGTGCTCATCGCGATCTCCTCGATAGTGCCGGCGTCCGGCCGACGCGGGGGCGCCGTGGCACCCACGGGCCCGTGTGCGGGTGGTTAAGGGCACCGGATTCGTGTCAGTGCCCGGTGATGTCCTGGTTGCCGTCAACCATACGGCCGACTCGCCACTCATTCAAACACATGTTCGAAAGATGCTGGACGTGTCGCGCCGGGTCCACTACTATTCGAACAGTTGTTCGTCGAACACGTGTTCTAGGAGGTTCCCCCATGAGCGCACTCGCACTCCCGCCTCGGCCATCGCGCCGCCTGCGGATGGTCACGCCCCTGTCCGCGCACTCGGCGGCCTCCGCCCCCAGTGCGGACGCTCCCGCGCGGGAGGCGCCGTCGGCGCGCGCTGCGGGCGCACCGCACCATCCGCATCTGCGGCTTGTCACGGCGGAGCCCGTCGCGGAGGGGCCCGGCGCTCAGGCCGACGTCTCGGTGCGCCCCGCCGCCCCCGCCGAGCTGCGTCGGCGCCCGGGCGCGCCGCGCCCCCGAGCGGGTCTCACCGAACTCACGGGTCTCGCCCCCGCCCATCCCGCCGTGCGCGGCGCCCAGAGACGGGCCGCTGCGGGGCGCGCGTCCCAGGCGGCGCCCGCGCGTCGCGCGTCGCG
>NZ_MVIW01000030.1 GCF_002072185.1 Actinomyces denticolens | reverse complement strand
CCCGCTCCGGCCCGCCACTGGCCGACTTGGCGGACGCCGTCGCCGCCTATCGGGGCGGCTACCTGCCGGAGGAGCGCCGAGCCCTGGAGACGGACCTGCGCCAGGGCCGCCTGCGGGCACTGGCCACCACGAACGCCCTCGAGCTGGGCATCGACGTGACCGGCCTGGACGCCGTCCTCATCGCCGGGTGGCCCGGCACCCGCGTCTCGCTGGGCCAGCAGGCCGGGCGCGCCGGACGCGCGGGCAGTCCCGGCGTCGCCGTCCTCATCGCCTCCGACAACCCCCTCGACGCCTACCTCGTCCATCACCCCGAGGATGTCCTCACCGCCCCCGAGGCCACCGTCTTCGACCCCGCCAACCCCTACGTCCTCGCCCCGCACCTGTGCGCGGCCGCCTCCGAGGCCCCCCTTCGCGAGGCCGACCTCGACCTCTTCGGCCTGCCGGACGAGAGCCTCCTGGCCGACCTCGCCGAGCGCGGGGCACTGCGGCGGCGCCCCACCGGCTGGTTCTGGAACGCCGCCCTGCCCGGGCGCCCCCAGGACCTCACCACCCTGCGCGGGGACGGCCCGCCCGAAGTCCCCATCGTCGAGTCCGCCTCCGGCACCGTCATCGGCACCGCACCGGGCGCCGGCGCCGACTCCTCCCTCCATGCCGGCGCCGTCTACATGCACCAGGGGCGCGCCTACGTCGTCGAGGAGCTCACCGAGGAGGCCGCCATCGTCACCCCGCGCCCGGCCGTCGGCTACCGGACCCGGGCCCGCGAGCGCTCCAGCGTGCGCATCCTCGCCGAGCGGAGCACCGAGACCTGGGGCGACGGCATCACCTGGAGCCTCGGGAGCGTGGAGGTGACCAGCCAGGTCACCGGCTACAACAAACTCGCCCTGCCCCGCATGGAGGTGATCTCCCAGCACCCGCTGGACATGCCCGAGCGCGTCCTGCCCACCGCCGCCGTCTGGTGGACGATCCCCCTCGAGGCCTGCGAGGCCATCGGCGTCACCCCGGCCCGACTGCCCGGCGCCCTGCACGCCGCCGAGCACGCCTCCATCGGCATCCTCCCCCTCCTGGCCACCTGCGACCGCTGGGACATCGGCGGACTGTCGACCGCCCTGCACCCCCAGACCATGCGCCCCACCGTATTCGTCCATGACGGCGCCGCCGGGGGCGCGGGCTTCGCGGAGCGCGGCCACCGGGCCGGGGCGCGCTGGCTGGCGGCCACGCTCGACGTCATCGCCCAGTGCCGCTGCGCCACCGGCTGCCCCAGCTGCATCCAGTCCCCCAAATGCGGCAACAACAACGAGCCCCTGGACAAGGCCGGCGCCGTCGCCCTGCTGCGACTGCTCGTCAGGGCCGCGCAGTCGGCACGCTCAGCCCCGCCCGCACCCTGACTTTGCGTTCCAATCACGTCGGAGTCCGTTTCCAATGGAGTCTCCCGTGTGCATCCTCCCCTCGAATGCGCACGGGAGATTTCGTGTCCCTTCACGATCCGCGTCATTCCAACGACGGCCCACCCCGGGCACTCTTCTGAGCGTGCCATTCGCCCCTTGGCGGAGCCGGGGCGGCCCCTCGCCCTGACACGGCGTGAGGGGTCTAGGCTCGCTCGCGTGCTGATACAACTGCTGCGGACGCACCTGCGCCCCTACTACGGCCTGCTGGCCTGCGTGCTCGTCCTCGAGTTCGCGCAGGTCATGGCCTCGCTCTACCTGCCGACCCTCAACGCGGACATCATCAACCGCGGCGTGGCCGCCGGCGACACCGATTACATCTGGCGCACCGGCGGACTCATGCTCGCCGTGAGCGCCGCCCAGGGCGCCTGCACCATGCTCGCCACCTACCTGGCGGCGCGATCGGCCATGGGCCTGGGGCGGGACCTGCGCGCCAAGATCTTCCACCGGGTCGGCTCCTTCTCCGAGCGGGAGGTCTCCTCCTTCGGCGCCGGCTCCCTCATCACCCGCAACACCAACGACGTCCAACAGATCCAGATGCTCGTCCTCATGGGCTGCACGATGCTCGTCATGGCGCCGATCATGGCGGTGGGCGGCATCATCATGGCGGTCACGCGCGCCCCGGGCCTCGCCTGGCTCATCGCCGTGAGCGTGCCGGTCCTGCTGGTGATCGTCGGCCTCATCGTGCGGCGCATGGTGCCGCTCTTCCGCTCCTACCAGGACCGCCTCGACGGCATCAACCGAGTCCTGCGCGAGCAGCTCACCGGCATCCGCGTGGTGCGCGCCTTCGTGCGCGAGCGCGCCGAGGCCGAGCGCTTCGCCGTCGTCAACCATGACATGGCCTGGGTGGGCGAGCGCGTGGGCCGTCTCTTCATCACCCTGTTCCCGCTGGTCATGCTCGTCCTGGACGTCACCATCGTGGGAGTCATCTGGTACGGCGGGCACCGTGTGGGCTCGGGGGACGTGGAGGTCGGCACCCTCATCGCCTTCATGGCCTACCTCATGCAGATCCTCATGGGAATCGTCATGGCGTCCTTCATGACGATGATGATCCCGCGCGCGGCCGTGTGCGCCGAGCGCATCAGCGAGGTCCTGGCCGTCGACCCGTCGCTGACCGTCGCCGAGGGCGCCACCACCTCCTTCCCGGAGCCCGGCGCCGTGGAGCTGCGCGACGTCACCTTCTCCTACCCCGGCGCCGAGGCGGCCGTTCTCACCGGCGTCTCCTTCCGCGTCGCCCCCGGCTCGACGACGGCGATCGTCGGCTCCACCGGCTCGGGCAAGTCCACGCTCGTGTCCCTGCTGGCCCGGCTCGTCGACGCCACCGACGGCGAGGTGCTCATGGGCGGGGTCGACGTGCGCCGCGCTGAGCCCGAGGCCCTGTGGGCCACCCTCGGCCTCGTCCCCCAGAAGCCCTTCCTCTTCGCCGGCACGGTCGCCACGAACCTGCGGCTCGGTCGCGAGGAGGCCACCGACGACGAGTTGTGGGCCGCCCTGGAGGTCGCCCAGGCCCGCGACTTCGTGGAGGAGATGGACGGCGGCCTGGAGGCGGTCATCGCCCAGGGAGGCACGAACGTCTCCGGCGGGCAGCGCCAGCGCCTGGCCATCGCCCGCGCCCTCGTGCGCCGCCCGGACATCCTCATCTTCGACGACTCCTTCTCCGCGCTCGACGTGGCCACGGACGCCCGTCTGCGCGCGGCCCTGGCGCCCGCCACGGCCGGGGTGACGAAGATCGTCGTCGCCCAGAGGATCAGCACCGTCACCGACGCCGATCAGATCCTCGTGCTCGACGGCGGGCGGCTCGTCGGCACCGGCACCCATGAGGAGCTGCTGGGCACCTGCGAGGTGTACCAGGAGATCGTCTCCTCCCAGCTCGGACAGGAGGTGGCCGCATGAGCCGCGGCATGAGCGACATGAAGACGAAGGGCGGGAGGGCCGCGAAGGGGGCCGGCCGCTCGAGCAGCGCCAACGCCGAGTTGAGCGAGGAGGACCTCAGGCTCGCCGCCTCGGCTCAGGCCTCCTCCGATGACTGGCACTCCGGCCCGCCACCGGGCAAGGCGGAGGCGTTCTGGCCCTCCTTCCGCCGCATGATCGGCTTGCTCGCCCCCTTCAAGGGGACGCTGTCGATCGTCACGGTGGCGAGCGTGGTCGGGATCGTGCTGTCGGTGGCCGCCCCCAAGGTGCTGGGCAATGCCACGAACGTCATCTTCGAGGGCGTCATCTCCTCGCGCTTGCCCCAGGGGGTCACGAAGGAGCAGGTCATCGAGGGTCTGCGAGCCTCGGGTGAGACCGACATGGCGAATATGGCCGCCGCGATGGACCTGCGGCCGGGCCAGGGCATCGACTTCGACCGCCTCGGCACGATCCTCGCCACCGTCCTGGTGCTGTACGTGGTCTCAGCGATCCTCATGTGGCTGCAGGGCTTCCTGCTCAACCGCATCACCGTGACCGCCATGTACCGGTTGCGAGAGCAGGTGGAGACCAAGATCCACCGCCTGCCGCTGTCCTACTTCGATCAGATGCAGCGCGGCGAGATGCTCTCCCGCGTCACCAACGACGTCGACAATGTCACCAACACGCTCCAGCAGTCGCTGTCCGGGGCGCTGACCTCGATCCTCACGGTGATCGGCGTCATGGGGATGATGTTCTCGATCTCCTGGAAGCTGGCGCTGGTGGCGCTCATCATCATCCCGCTCATGGGCGGGGTGTTCGGCATCATCGGGCCGCGCTCCCAGAAGGCGTTCACCCACCAGTGGGCGCGCACGGGCCGCATCAACACGCGCGTGGAGGAGTCCTTCTCCGGGCACGCCCTCGTGCGGGTGTACGGGCGCACGCAAACGGTGCGGGACGCCTTCGCCGAGGAGAATGACGAGCTCTACCGCTCGGCGCTGCGCGCGCAGTTCCTCTCCGGCATCATGATGCCGCTCATGCTGGTCATCTCGAACGTCTCCTATGTGGCGATCGCGGTGGTCGGCGGGGTCATGGTGGCCTCGGGCTCGTTGAGCCTGGGCAGCGTCCAGGCCTTCATCCAGTACTCCCAGCAGTTCTCCCAGCCGCTGGGCGAGCTCGGCGGGATGGCCACCTCGGTGCAGTCCGGGACGGCCTCGGCCGAGCGCATCTTCGAGCTGCTCGACGCCGAGGAGGAGATCCCGGACGCCGAGAGCAGTGAGGCCGCGCAGGCCGATGACGCTGCGACGGCCGGTGTGGACCGGGGCTCCGAGGACGAGGCCGGGGGCGCGGCCGCAGGCGCGGTCCGCGCCGGCGTCATCGAGGTGGAGCACGCCCGCTTCTCCTACTCGCCCGACACCGAGCTCATCCGGGACCTTTCCCTGCGCGTGGAGCCGGGGCACACGGTGGCGATCGTCGGGCCCACGGGCGCCGGGAAGACCACCCTGGTCAACCTGCTCATGCGCTTCTACGAGCTCGACGGGGGCCGCATCACCCTGGACGGCCGGGACATCGCGTCGATGACGCGCCACGAGGTGCGCCGTCGGACGGGGATGGTGCTGCAGGACCCATGGCTGTTCGAGGGGACGATCCGCGAGAACATCCGCTACGGGCGGCCCGGGGCATCGGATGAGGATGTGGAGGCGGCCGCCGAGGCCTGCTTCGTCGACCACATCATCAAGGCCCTCCCGCAGGGCTATGACACGCTCCTGGAGGAGGATGCCGCCAACATCTCCGCTGGAGAGCGCCAGCTGCTGACGATCGCGCGCGCCTTCATCGCCAACCCCGCCGTCCTCATCCTCGATGAGGCGACGAGCTCGGTGGACACCCGCACGGAGCTGCTGGTCCAGCGGGCGATGAACCGGCTGCGCGAGGGTCGGACGAGCTTCGTCATCGCGCACCGCCTGTCCACGATCCGCGACGCCGACACGATCCTCGTCATGGAGCACGGGGACATCGTTGAGCAGGGCCGGCACGCCGAGCTGCTGGAGCGCGGTGGGGCCTACGCCCGGCTGCACGCCGCCCAGTTCGCCGGCCGGGAGTTGGCCTCCGACTGAGGGGCCGCGCAAGCGCGGCGGGGCGGGCCGGCGTCGGCCTGCCCCACTGAGCTCCTCGTTGCGCCCTCGGCCCGGCCTTGCGCCCTCATCCTCGCAGTTTGAGGGAGCAACGCCGGGCCGAGACGGTATCTGCGGTTTGAGGGCGCCGGATCGGGCGATGGGGCCGAGGGGCCGGGGCATCGCCGGGCACGGGGAGTCAGGACTTGCGGTTGCGGCGCGCCTGGCGGGCCTGGCGCTTGATATCGCGCAGCTCGGCCCGCTCCTTGCGCAGCTGGGCCCGGTGCTGGGCGCGCAGGACCGCGCGCCGCTGCTGGGACTCCTCGCGGTCGAGGTGCATCTGGCGGCGCATCTGCTCGCGCCAGTGAGTCCGCTCCTCCTCCACCCGGCGCAGCCGCTCCACGAGGGCGGCGGCCTCCTCCTCGCTCAGGCCCAGTCGGGTGACGCGCGACTCGCCGCGCCGCAGCCCGGGCAGGGAGGGGAGGGCTTGACGGCCCGTGCCGCCCGCGCGCGCCGGGGCAGCCACGCCGTTGGGCCGGCCGGCAGCGGGCGCGGCCTGGGCGACGCCGTCGTCCGGGCCATGCTCCGCCGTCGCCGGGTACGCGGGCCGGCGGGGCTTGGAGACCACGCGGATCTCCCCGTCCTCCTCCTCGGGGACCGCTGAGGTGGAGGCGCCCTTGACCTCGCTGCCCACCGAGTCCACCGGGCCCTGGACGATGGCGAGGGCCTCGACGGCGGGGACGTGGTCGGCGTCGGCGCCCAGGGCCAGGCCGAGCAGTGGCATGAGGAGCACGCTCGCGGCGCCGGCGAGTACGAGTGTGGAGGCGATGGACGCGCTCATGGCGCCCGCGGTCACCGCTACCTGTGTGACGGCCACGATGATCGGCAGCGCGGTGGTGGAGTACATGGCGATCTGCAGGCACTGGCGCAGGGAGTAGGCGCGCAGGCCGTCGCGTCGGCGCTCGAAGCGCGCGGCGAGCCACACCGGCAGGCCGCGGGTGAGCACCAGGAGCACGAGGAAGGCGCCGAGATAGGCCATGGACTCCCCCGTGATCTCCAGCTCGATGGCCATGCCGGAGGTGACGAAGAAGATCGGCACGAAGAAGCCGTAGGCGAGGCCGTCGAGCTTCTCCTCCAGCTCGCGGCTGCCGTCGGGCACGGCGTAGCGCAGGATGAAGCCGGCGGCGAAGGCGCCCAGGACGACGTCGAGGTGGAAGACCTCGGCGAGCGCGCACAGGCCCACCAGGAGCAGGACGGTGATGCGGATGGTGGTCTGCGCGGTCGTGGAGCCGCCGAGATGGATGAGGGCGACGAGGCGCTGCCCGGCGGCCTTGACGCGGTCGGTGAAGCGCACGATGAGCAGGGTGATCGCCAGGAAGAGCGCGAGCACCGCGGCCGATTGCCAGGTGGAGCGGCTTCCGAGCAGGAGGGCCATGAGGATGATGGGGCCGACCTCCCCGACGGCGCCGTGGTTGAGGATCGCGGCACCCACGGCGGTGGACAGGAGACCGCGCTCGCGCAGGATCGGCAGGATGGTGCCGATCGCGGTGGAGGTCATGGCGATGGCGATGGCGATGCCGTTGGCGGACAGGGGCCCGCCGGCCACGCCCACGACGGTGACCGTGGCGAAGGCGAGCGCGAGCGAGCCGAACCAGGCGATGGTGGCGTGGCGGCCGCCGCTGCCGCGCAGCTCGTTGACGTCGATCTCGTAGCCGGCCATGAGGAAGAGGAAGCCCAGGCCGAGCTCGGCGAGGAACTCGATGGGATCGCTCTTATCGGCGATCGCCAGAGCGCTCGGGCCGATGAGCAGGCCCCCCAGGATGAGCAGCACGGTCTCGGGGACGATGCGGTGCGGGATGTTGAGGGAGATCATCGGCGCGAGGAGGGCGACGGCGACGATCCACAGCAGTGAGACGAACGCGTGGGCCATGTTCTCCTTCTCCTCTCATCGTCGGCCCTCGGGCGAGGACCGGGTGGGAGCCTACCGGCCGGGGCCGACCAGGAGCGGAGGCGCCCGGGGGGCGACGCGCGCGGGGCGGGTGGGGACCGACGCAAAGGCGCAGGGGCGCAGGCACACGGAGGCGCAGGCTACTCGCCGGAAGGCATCGATCCGGATGCCGGGATGAATGCGGAGGCAGGGGCGCTGCGGCCCCACTCATTCATCGCGTCCAGCACGGGCTGGAGCCCGCGGCCGAGGTCGGTGAGCTCATAGACGACGCGCGGCGGGATCTCGGGATAGGCGCGGCGAGTGACGATTCCCCGTGATTCGAAGAGCCGGAGCCGGTGGGTCAGGGTGTGGGCGCTGATGCCGGGCAGCGCCTCGCGGAGCTCGCCGAAGCGCTGCGGGCCGTGGAGGAGCTCCCGGACGATGAGGGTGGCCCAGGGACCCCCGAAGAGGAGGAGGAACCGCGCCACGCCGCACTCGGGGAGATCAGTCTCGGACATGCCTCGACACTACCCCATTAGTGCAGTTGACGTGACTGATGCATCGTATGCAGTAATGGCGGCATGGCTTTCATCGTTCATGGCGCCACCGGCGCACAAGGCTCTCCCGTCCTCTCCTCCCTGCGCGCTGCGGGCGCCGACGCCGTCGCGGCCGTCCGGCACCCCGGCCCGGCCGCTGCCGGTCAGCGGGCCATCGCCATCGACCTGGCGGATGCGGCGGCCCTCACCCGTCTCTACACGGGGGCCGACGGCGTCTTCATCCACCTCCCCCTCGGCCCGGCGGAGACCGCCCGCGCTCAGGCTGCGGCGATCTCCGCGGCCATCGCGGCCGGGGCGCCCGGCAGGGTCGTCATCTCCACCAGCGGCCAGGTGGTCGATGAGCCGTCGAGCGCACTGCAGGCGCCCGGGGACAGCCCGATCATCTCGCTCATCCGCGCCGCTGAGGAGTCGGGCGTGCCCACTTCGGTGGTCGCGCCCAGGCTGTTCCTGGAGAACCTCCTGCTGCCCGTCGTCGTCGAACCGCTGCGCGACCGGGGTGTGCTCCGCTACCCCCTGGCGGCGGACTACCCCGTGTCGTGGGCCTCGCACGACGACGTCGCCGAGGCGGCGGTCCGCCTCCTCACCGGCGAGGCGCATCCCGGGGTGGTCGGTGTGGGCGCGCTGCCCGGGTTGACCGGCGAGGACCTGGCCGGGGCCTTCTCCGAGCGCCTGGGGCGACGCATTCGCTTCGAGGAGATCGCGCCCGCCGACTTCGGCGCACTCCTGGAGCCCCTCTTCGGGCCGGCATCGGCCGGTGTCGCCCAGCTGTACGCGACGCTCGCCACCGCGCCGGGCGACCTCATCCGCCCTGAGACGAGCGCGCAGCGCGCCCTGGGCATCGAGCTGCGACCGGTCGTCCAGTGGCTCGCGGAGCAGGGGGTCCGGTAGGACCGCAGCAGGCGGGCGCCCCGGGGGCGGAGCCGGGGCGCCCGCGCCTACACCTCCCGGGGCGCGTCGGCCTCGGCCTCGACTCTGCGAAGCGCCGCCAGGAGCGCCTCCATCACGCCCCGGGCATTCAGGCTGCGCTTCTTGGTGCTCAGCCTCCCCAGCGCGACGCGGCACAACTCCTCCGACGAGGACCACTCCGGCATTCCTCCACGCACGTCGCGCATGAGCGCATCGAGCTCGCGCGGATGGATCTCCTCAATCGACCCCACATGATCCAGGGCGTTGCGGCGGTAACCGGCCGGGAGTCTGCAGGCCTCCAGCGAGCGCCATACGAAGCCCTCCCCATCGGGGTAGGCGAAGGTCTCCCCCAGCACCTGGCGAACCTTGGCCTCACGGCCGGCGGTCGTGCGCGACAGGCCGAAGGCCCGGCAGATCGCGACGATGAGGCGATGCCAGCTGATGGGCCCCTCCTGAGCGCAGATCGCCTTGGCGACCTCCTTGACCTGCGACGCGGCCTCCTCGTCCTCGATGGCCGCGTCGAGGATGCTGCGCGGTCTGACCCCCTCCGGTCTCCACGCCCGGTAGTCCCTCGAGGTCGGATGCTCTGCAATAGGCGCGGGCTGAGCGGCCTCACTCGCGCCAGGGGCGGCCTCCTCCGCCGGTGCTCCGGTGCCGGCGGATCCCCGCGTGCCGACAGGCTCGGGCACCTCACTCGCGCTGACCGCGCCGGACGCCTCGGCCTCGCCGGCCGCAAGCGTCATGGCAGCAGTTCCCCCGCCCGCCATCTCGGTGAGGCGGGCGAGCTCGCCATCGGGGTCGGCCACCCATTGAGGGATGCAGACGCGCTCGACCCGCTGCCATCCCATCGCCCTCAGGACGTCGGCGGGCAGGAGATCGCGGTCCACCACGCTCTCACGCCGGTTCCAGCCAGGACCATCCAGCATCACCGCCACGGCGGGATCATGCGGACGCCCGGGAGGAGAGAGGACCAGGTCGATATCGAAACTCGAATGGCCGACCCCGGTGGCAACCCCCACGCCGGCCGCGCGCAGGCGCTCGGCGATCTCCACCCGATACGGGTCCACGGAGTCCTTCGTGCGGGGAAGCGCGCGCGGAGCCCGGTCCGTGCGGAGCGCCTCCAGGAACAGTCTCAGATCCTTCAGGCCCCGGTGGGCGGCGAACTCGGCGTGCAGGTCCTCAGGATCGAAACTGGACAGGACGATCATCTGACGCCTGGCGCGAGTCAGGGCGACATTCAGTCGGCGCTCGCCCCCCTCATGACTCAGGGAGCCGAAGGTGAGGGGGACGCCCACGCCTCTCCTGCTGGAGAAGGTCAGGGACAGCAGGATGACGTCGCGCTCCTCGCCCTGGACGTTGTCCAGGTTGCGCACCAGCAGCCCGTCGCGCTCCTGGAGGGCGCGGCGCACGCGCGCCGATCCGCACTTGCGCAACTGCTCCTCGATGAGATCGCGCTGATGCGCATTGAGGGTGATGACGCCGATGGAGGGCGTCGCCTCCGGGCTGACCTCGAATCGGCGCAGCACCTCCTCGACGACCTGCCGGGCCTCCACCGGGTTCGTATGGGGACGGATTCCCCGGTGGCGTCGTCGGTCCTCCGCCCCGTAGTAGGCGCCATTGACCCTGCGCAGGACGACGCCGTATCCCCCGGGGCCGGCATCGGCATCGGGAAGCAGGGCGAGAGGACTCGGGAAGGTCAAGAGCCTCCCACCGTAGTAGCGCTTATTGGAAAAGGCGATGAGTGACTCCACCCTGCTGCGGTAGTGCCACGTCAGCTCCCGTTCAGCGACCCCGGCGCCCAGGCAGCGCTCGAGGATGGACGCGCCCTCCCCCCGATCTGACACTGTCGCACCGCTCGGCGGGGGCATCTGCCTGCGATCGCCGACGACGATCGCCGTCCGACCCCGTCCCAGCGCGCCGATGGCCCCGGCGGCCGTGATCTGGGACGCCTCATCGATGACGACGAGATCAACGCGCGTGCGATGGGCGGGGAGGAATCGCGCCACGGAGTCCGGGGAGACGAGGATGCAAGGAGTCATCGCCGCCACGAGGTCCCCGTAGCGGTCCATGAGCTCGCGCACGCTGTTCGAGGAGTGACGGCGCCCGAGTTCACGGCGCAGCTCCTCGCCCCGCGCCCCCGCCTCGGCGAGCACTCGGTCACGACGTCCGGCGATCAGGTGCATGAGCTCTCCGGGCAGCAGGGAGCGCAACGCCTCCCGAGCGCGGCGGTACTCCTCGAGGGCGGCGGAGTAACTCGCCACGTCAGGAGCATCCTCGACGACCTCGCGCCCATCGGGCGCGCCGGCCGCATCGGAGCCCCCGCCGTCGCGCGGGAGGTGGGCGGCGTAGAAGCCGCCGTCCCCGGGGTCCTCGCCGTGCAGGGATGTCCGGTAGGCGCGCAGGTGGAGGCGCAGCTCGGCCATGCGAGCCCTCAGGTCATCGGCCTCAGCGCCCCCGGGCCCGGCGGCGCCGGTCTCGAGCGCGCCGCGCAGGGCCTCCCTCACCTGGCCGGGCCGCATGCCGTTGTCGTGGAGGTTGAGGAGGAGGGGGCCCATGCCGGCCTCGTCGCGCAGGCGCCGGGCCACCACCTCCAGGGCCGAGGCCTTCTCCGCGACGAACATCACCGACAGGCCTTCGCGCACCGCGCGGAAGATGAGATTGGCGATCGTCTGTGATTTACCGGTTCCGGGCGGGCCCTCGACGACGAGGCTCCTGCCCGCGACAGCGTCGGCGATGACACGGGCCTGACTGGAGTCCGCATCGAGCGGCAGATTCTCGATCAGCGCGTCGAGGTCCTCCATCGGCTCCGGTGAACGGGGCGCGGGCAGGGGCTCGGTCGCACGCGCAGCGCCGTCGTCCGCTTCATCGGGAACAGGGGAGCACTCATCAGTGCCGGCCAGCCGGTGAACCACGGGGCTCTGGGCCAGGTGGGGCCAGGACTCCTCCAGGTCCTTCCACATGCGGTAGGTGGAGAAGCGGAAGAGCCCCAGGTGGGCTGTGCGATTGATCCGGGCGTACTGGTGATGGCCGGAAAGCCGCGCTTGGACCGCCTCGAGTGTCGCCTCGACGTCGATTCCCCGATCATCCCGGATCGGCTCGCGCAATTCGGCCAGGTCGACACCCGTATCGGCGATGAAGCGCTCGAGCAGGGAGTAGTTGGGCGTGGAGGTCTCGGCCTCATCGAGGACGATCCCGAACTCCTCGTCGTCCTGCTCGATGCGAACCGGCACCAGGATGAGTGGGGAGCGCAGAATGCGCCCCACCGATTTCCAGGTGAGAGTCCCCAGCGCCAGGTAGAGATTGTTGGCACCGGTCTCCTCGATCACCGTGCGCGCTTGGGCGGCCATCGATGCCAGGCGCTGCTGGTGCTCCCTCCCCTCGAGGGCGGTGGCGACGATCCTGCGCCCGAGCAGTTCCTCCGGAGCCCGCGAGCCGGCCTCAGGCGCGCCTCCCGAACCGGTATCGGCGCTCTGCAGCATCACCCTGTCGCGCTGGTTGACGAGGTCCTCGAGGCGCGCGAGCAGCTCCTCGGGGACGCGCAGCTCGATGGCTGTTCGCGAGTCGCGATTGATGAGGGGGTTGCGGAGAGTGACGTCGAGCAAGGATCGTTTCCATACCTCGACCTCGGGCGTCGTCGGCACGGGGCCGGAGGGCGGAGGCTCGACGTCGGGCGCCTCATCATTGGGCACCGGAGCGTCATCGGCCGTGTCGGAGGAGCTCCCCGGGACCCCGATGACATGCTCCGCCCCCTCGGCGGGCCCCTCCGGCTCCCGGACGGGCACGTCCCCCGCCTCGCGCGATTCGGCGATGGGCACCGCGAGGATGACCTGGCGCATGGCATCGAGGGCGCGCTCACGAGCAGGTCGCCTCAGTCGATGCAGAAGCGCCGCGGGCGAGCTCATGGCGAGGGCCGGGTCCAGAATCCCGATGTCACCGCGCCGCGCGAGTTCGACGAATCGATCAGTTGCAGCATCACCGATCTCCGGGCGATCCGAGTGCCGGGAGTATGCCAGCACCACCCCGTTATCCGTGAGCAGAAGGGTCGGCGGGACACGAAGCGCCCGCATGACCCCGGCGAGGAGAATCGCCGCTTCCAACGGCGAGGCCGAGCGCGTGTCGAGGATGTCACTGGCGGTTCGCACGGAATGAGCGCCCGCCGCCCATCCACTCGGCGCGCGCTCGATGACGAGCCCGCGCCGGCGCACGACGGCGATGGCCCTGTCCACCAGGGCGTCAGGCGCGCTCCGCCGGGCCTGCTTCCGAGCCGCACGAGCGATATCCCACACCACCTCCCGGTCCGGCTCCTGATCCGGCCGCACCAGCGCTGCCAGGGCGGCGCCCGCCCAGCGCCTCGACCCGAGCAGCGTCCAGCAGCGCGGCGGCAGCACCGTGAGCCCGTCGAGGAAGCGCACCTGCGACCGGCCGTCCCCCGCGGTCATCTCGACCTTCACCGCTGCCGGCCCGTCCTGCTCGACCTCCTGCAGGGCGGTTCCGAGCAGCGCGAGATCAGCGGTGGCCGTCATGCGCTCCGCGGCGGTGTCCCAGCGGCATGTCCACGGCGCGGTGATCTCGGTGGCGCCGCCGCGCTCGATGATGCTCACACGCACGTCGATCGCGCCGAGTCCCTCCGCCGGGGCGCCCGGTCGGCCGACGGCGGATAGGCGGGTCTCGCCCTCCCCCACTGGCCGGTGCTGCGCCCCTGCCGCAGTGAGGCTCATGGCCAGCCGTACCCGGAAGGTCATTCCCGCCGAGGCGTGGGCGCGGCTCAGCACCGGCTCGCAGGAGGCCTCCACCCCGACGGCGTCCAAGGGGCTCCCGGAGGACACCCAGTCGCCGTCGATCCTCTCGATGAGCCCATGGACCTCGTGACGAGCAGCGACAGGCGCCTCGATGAGCCGAAGAGTCTCGCTGACGGCGACCAGCGCGGCCAGGCAGCGCTCGGGGTCGAGGCGCTCGCCATGGACGACGTCATTGCGCCATCGGCGGACCTCGTGGAGCTTGGCGCCCAGCCCCATCGGCAGGGGGATGAGATAGCGCCCGGCGTCGTCGCGCGTCGTGAGCACGCGGATCTGCGCCGAGAGATCGGCGAGATCGAGGGGGCCCTGGCGCTCATGCGCGCCCTCGAGCGCCATGCGAGCCCCCGCAGGCCCGAGGTCTTCGAGCGCCCGACGGGTGAACGGTTGCAAATGCTGGGGAAGGAGGTCGAGAAGACCGCGCAGGACGAGCGTTTGGTTATTGGGATTCATCTCGGGTGGGGGAGGGACGGGGGATCGGGGCGGGCCGCAGCGCAGCGGTATGACGAGTGATGATAGCGCTACCTGCGGATTCTTCGCGCCGCCCATGGCTCGACCCGCCCGCCGTTCCCCTGGCCCGCGAGCCGGTCTCGATCGCCACTTCGACCGGTCTCGGTGACGTTTTCGACCGGTCTCGGTGATAGGGGAGAGCTATGGGTAGGAGGTGGGGGCGGGGGCGTCGGCGGGGCCGGCTCGGGCGTGGGCGCGCGCCTGGCGGGGCACCCCGAGGACCGTCGCATCCACCGAGGCTCCGACGACGACGTCCTCGCCCTCGACCCGGCAGGAGTCGAGAGTCGCGCCGTTGGCGGAGGCGAGGCGCTGCGCCGCTGCGCAGGGATCGCCCGGGGCGACGATCGAGTTGAGCACGGTCGCCCCGGCCAACGCGGCCATATCGGCGGCGGTCCGCGCCCGACCGGCCGCGGCCCCCGCGCGCATGAGCCCGCTCAGGCCCAGGGTGATCGCGAGGATCACCCCGATGATGCCCACCATGAGGACCGTCCCCTCACCCCGCTCCCCCACCGGGGAACTCCACCAACGCCCCGCCGGGCCCGGCCGAGCCGGCGACACCTCCCCGGGTCTCGGGCCGCTGCCGCGCCTCACGGCCCGTCACCGCCCGGCTCGGTGTAGGCGCAAGCCCGCGCCCGCAGCGTGAGCCCCGCGCGCCCGAGCGGCCCGGGAGCGGCGCGGCTGACGCTCACGCAGGTGAGATCCCCCTCGACCCCCACCGCGATGGAGGAGGCGGTGGGGGCGACGGCGCCCGCGGCCGCCAGCGGGTCGGCGCCGATGGCCGCCTGGCGCGCGCCCACGCGGGCAGCATCGGTGACGCGCAACTGGGTGGCGCCCGCCGCGAGCGCGGCCAGCGCCAGGAGGAGGACGAGGACGACGGCGGGCATGGCGACCGCGAGTTCCGCCGTCGCCATGCCGGACTCGTCCCGGGGCGCGGGCGGCCTGCGGGCGCGCGGGAAAGGCTGCGCGGCGCTCATCCGACCGACAGCGCCGACTCGATGAGGGACTGCAGCGTTCCCCTCAGGCTCCCTGAGCGCATGATCGCCAGCAGCAGCCCGGCGAAGGCGGCCGCCGCGAGCGTGCCGATGGCGTACTCGGCTGTGGCCATGCCGGCCTCGCCCGTCGGGTCCGCCTCACCGTCAGGGGAGGTATGCGATGCGGCCTCGGCGCGCTCCAGGGCAGCGGCGATGGGCCCGGTCAGCAGGGCGTACTCGGCGCCGGGGTGGGCCAGGCCCCAGGCGCGGTGGAGGGTGAGCAGGGCGTTCTTCATGGGGATCTCCTCGGGATCGGGGGCGCTCGGCCCCGCGGGCACCGTGCCCGCTCTCCGAGAGTGAGCCCATCGAGGGCCCTCCGGGCGCGCGCCTCCACAGAGTCGGACCGCGCCCGGGCGCCTCGCCACCTGTGGTTCCCGGTCCCACGGACATGGGGCGCCCCCACGCCGACGGCGCTCCTGCCCGTCGGCCCCGCCCGCCTTCCCGGCCCTTCAGTGGTCGATGAGGTCGCGGATCTCTGCGGCGGTGAGCCGGGCCTGCGCCCCTCCAGGCGCCCCCGCTCCGGTGGCGTCCGCGGGCCCCGTCCCCCCGGCGGCATCGGCCCCCTCGACCACCCGTTCGAAGAGCTCGGCCTTCTTGGCCTTGAGGGCCATGACCTTCTCCTCGATAGTGCCCGTGGAGACCAGCCGGTAGACCATGACGGGCTTGTCCTGCCCGATGCGGTGCGCGCGGTCGACCGCCTGCTCCTCGGCCTGCGGGTTCCACCACGGATCCAGCAGGAACACGTAGTCGGCCTCCGTGAGTGTGAGCCCGAAGCCACCGGCCTTGAGGGAGATGAGGAAGACCTGGTTCTCACCGGAGCGGAAGGACTCGATCACCCCCGCCCGGTCCGACGTCGATCCGTCCAGGTACGCCGTGGTGATCCCGGAGGCCTCCAGCTCGCTGCGCACCATGCCCAAGTAGCGGGTGAACTGGCTGAAGACGAGCGCCTGGTGGCCCTCGGCGACCACCGGTCCCAGCTGCTCCAGCAGCGCTTCGACCTTCGCCGAGCGCGCCCGGCGGCCAGTGCGCCTGCCGCTGCCCCTCCCCTCGTGCGCGCCGTCGGCGCCGGCCCTCCCGCCGTCGGCACCCTCCCGCGCCTGCTGGCCCTCCTGGCCCGCCCGATCCTCCAAGAGAGCGGGGTCGAGGGCCATGAGGCGCAGCGTGGTGAGGGATTTGAGCGCGGTGAAGCGGGACTGGGCGGTGTCGTCCTCCAGCAGGCCGAGCACCTTCTGCCGCTCGCGCGCCAGGCGCTGCTCATAAGCGCGCCGGTGCGCCGCGGGCAGTTCGACGTCGATGACCTGCTCGGTCTTGGACGGCAGGTCCGCGGCCACCTGCTCCTTGGTGCGCCGCAGCATGAAGGGACGGATGCGGGCGCGCAGGCCGGCGAGCTTGGAGGCCGAGCCCCGCTCGATGGGGCGGCGGAACTCGGCGGTGAAGCGGTCGGGCGAGGGAAGCAGACCGGGCGCGCTGATGGACAGCAGCGACCACAGGTCCGCCAGGGAGTTCTCCATGGGGGTGCCCGTGATCGCCACCGTGGAGGGCGCGCGCAGGCGCCGCACCGCCTTGTAGGTGGCCGAGGCGTGGTTCTTGACGAACTGGGCCTCGTCGCAGACCACCCAGGCGAAGTCCGTGGCGGCGAACTCCTCCTCCCCCAGGCGCACCATCGTGTAGCTCGTCACCAGCAGGTCAGCGTCCGCGGCCTCCTCGGCGACGGTGGTGCCGCGCTTGGCGGAGGTGCGGGTGAGGGCGCGCACGCGCAGCTCGGGGCAGAAGCGCCGGGCCTGCTCCATCCAGGCGCTCACCACGCTCGTGGGGGCGACGACGAGCACCGGCCCCGCGGGCGCTGCGGGGTTCTCGGCCGTCTCAGGAGCCCGGGCCTCCGGCGCCGCGGCGACCTCCATCGCCGCCCGCCGCTCCTCCACGAGCCTCTGGACGACGGCGAGCACCTGCACCGTCTTGCCCAGTCCCATGTCGTCGGCGAGGATCCCTCCCAGGCCGACGGCGCGCAGGAGGTTGAGCCAGCGGTAGCCGTCGAGCTGATAGGGCCGCAGCTCGGCCCGCAGCCCGGCCGGTGGCGGGGCCCCCACGAGACCGCTCCCATTCGCGGCCGGATCGACGGAGCCCTCGCCATCAGTCGCGACACCGGCCTCCCCACCGTCGGTGGCACCGCCGGGCGCCTCGCCCCCGCCGCCGGGCTCCTCCCCGTTGGCGGCCGCGGTGACGGCCAGGAGCCGGGCGACGCCGTCGCGCCACCGCTGGGCGGCCCGGCCGGGGATGCCCAGCCCGACGAGCTGCTCGTAGTAGCCGGCCTGGTAGGGGGAGACGCGCATGGTGCCGCGCGCGTGGGGGTCGGCGAGGTCGCGGCCCTCCTCCATGAGCGCGGCGAGGCGGTGGATCTCGGGGCGGTCGATGCTGATGATGGCGCCGGAGTCGATCATGACCTCGGTGGCCCCGGCGGCGACGGCGGAGATGAGCCGCTCGATGGGCACGTCCTCCCCGCCCACGCGCACCCGCACGCGCAGGGAGAACCAGTCGGGGTCGTCGCCGTCGTCCTCGGTGACATCGGTGGTGATGAGGGGCGCGTCGTCGACCTCGCGGTAGTCGGGGACGTCCCCGGCGAGCTCGACGTCGAACAGATCGAGGGCGCGCAGCACGGGCACGGTGCGGATGATGAACCGGGCGGTGGCGATGCCGTTGAACTCCTGTCGTCCCCAGGACACGCCGTGCTCGTGGGCCAGCGGGATGAGGGCGGTGATGATCTCGCGGGCAGCCCTCTGCTCACCGGGCAGGTCGCGGGCGGCCCGGGGCGGGGCCTCCTCCCCCGTGCCGGGCCCGGTGGCGTCCGGCCCGGCCGCCGGCGGCGCGTCGTCGAGGAGGGCTCCGAGCTCGCCGATGGCCTCCTCGCGCAGCACCTCGCCGCCCGCCCCGAGGTAGCGCATGAGCCACTGCGTGGTGGCGGCGTGGGTGGCGCCGTCGATGCTCACCCTCAGGACGGGGCGCAGGATGGCGGGATCGGGGACGTGGACGCCGGCGTCGACCGCGAGGATCGGCACGGCCCGGCGGAGGGAGGCCAGGTACTCGGCCTCGAAGCGCCCCACATCCGGGGCCGGGATGACGATCCGCTGAGTGGGGTCGGCCAGGATGCGGGAGAGGACCTCGCCCGGCGCGGGCTCCAGCGGCATGAGAACGAGGGAGGAGTCCGGGTTGGTCCAGGCGAAGCCGTGGACCGGGCTTCCGAGCGGCTCGAGGTGCTCGCCCGCGGCGGGGCCGGCCGTGGGCGGCCACTGCATGAGGCCCTCGACCCCGGTCAGGTCGAGGGCCGGGGCGATGACCGCTGCGCCGTCGTCCTCCATGCGGATGTCCACTCCGGCGCGCAGGCCCGTGGCGATGGAGACCGGCATGCCCCCGCGCTGGGCGGTGGTCAGGGACAGGCCGGCGTCGACGGCGCGACGCAGGGCCGGCCAGAAGCGGGCCGTGACGCCGTGGAGCCCGAGGCGGTCATCCGTGTAGTAGAAGCCCTCCCGGGACATGCGCCCGATCTCCTGGAGGGGCTCGAGGATCGCCGGATCCACTTCCCCGTCCAGGGCGCCGCCGAGGAGCTGAGCCCAGGCGGCGCCCTTGCGGTTCCAGCCGTTGCGGCCCTCGATGAGCGGCAGGAGGCTCAACTCGGTGCGGTAATAGCCGCCCGGTGCCCGGCCGACGGCGACCTCGAGCGCCATTCCTCGCCGGGGCGCGCGCTTGACGCGCAGGAGGCGGGTGAGCTCGGCCTCCCAGTCCGCCGGACCGTCGTCCTGTGGGCCGAGCGCCAGTTCGCGGGCCACGAGGACGACGGCGGCCGTGTGCTTGCAGTCCTGGCGCACGGGGCAGGAGCAGTTGCCCGCCCAGCGCGGGGAGGCAGTGGGGTCGGCGGTGCCAGCGCTGCCGCGCGCGTGGAGCATGGTCTGGTAGGCGCGCCCGCCCGAGCCGCGCACCTGGGCCATGATGATGTCCCCACCGGCGGAGGCGGAGACTGCGCGCACGCGGCCCTCCTGGGCGTAGCGGCTGCCGCGCATGAAGGCCTGCCCGCCCACCCGGGCGATGATCGCCTCATCGGTGACACGGGCCGGCCAGTCATCCTCGGTGATCTCGCGGGCCACGGCGGCAGCCTACGGCCTGGTGGACGGCAGCGCCCGCAGGCCGCGGCACACGCCGTCGAGCTCGTCCTGGCCTGACTGCCGGCGACCATCCCGATGCCATCATCACCAGTGACAGGACGATGCCATGATGCGATGATGTCTCCGTGCGAACCACGCTTGAGATTGACGACCAGGTCCTCGACCTGGCCCGCGAGCGCGCTCGCCACGAAGGCATCTCCGTAGGACGCGCCATCTCAGACCTCGCCCTCCAGGGGCTCAAGGGCGGCACGCGTCGCCTCAGCAAGCGGGGTGTGCCTGTATTCTCCCCGCCTCCCGGGGCAACCGCCCATGCAGTGACCCCCGAGATGATCGAGCGTTACAGAGATGACGACCAGTAGGCACCTGGTTCGTCTTCTCGACGTCAACGCGCTGTCCCTGACGAACCACACCCACCACGAGGCAGTATCCACCTGGTTCGACGGCGTCGAGCGCTGGGCGACCTGCTCGATCACCCAATCGGCCTACGTGCTTCTCCTCCTCAATCCGAGTGTTACTGGATTCGAGTTGCTCGCACGCGATGTGCTCTCCGCCCTCACGCCCCAGGACCGCGACGCCGTCGAGCTGATCCCGATCCGGTAGGACCATGTGCGCCCGGGATTCGCGGCCATCCGGCGGGCGCGCCCGCCCTCGTCGCCCGGTGTCGTCCGCTGGTAGGAGGACGGATCGGCTGATCGGCCGAGGCACGCCGCGATGGCGCGCCCCTAGCCTGGGGCCGTGCTGATCGTCGAGTCACTGCTCCTACTGCTCACCGAGGACTCGGGGAGGCCCGAGGGCTGGTCGAGTGACAACGACCTCATGCTGCGCGGGGCCCTCCTATCCGATCTCATGCTGGCCGGCCGGATCGAGGCCGATACCGCCCGCACCGCGCGCCGCCCCCGGATGCGCATCGTCGACACCACACCCACGGGCCATCCCGTGCTCGACGACGCCCTGGCCGCCCTGTCGGCCAAGAACGGCAAGCGCATCGCCTCCGCCGTCACCTGGGACGACCTGCGCGCCCACGACGCCGCCGGGGCATCCCTCGTCAAGGCGGGCGTCCTGGCCGAGGCCACCGCCACCGCGCCCGGCGCCGCTGACTCCACGGCCCCGGCCGGAGTGAGCGCTGCGCCGTCGGCCGTCCCCGCCTTCCCCACCCGCGACCCCCGCCCGGAGGCCGAGCTGCGGGAGCGCCTCTACAGCGAGATCGCGGGGACCCGTGCCCCGGACGCGGCGGACAGCGCGCTCCTCGCGCTCCTTCAGTCCACCGGCGTGGCCTCGCGGATTCTGAGGGCGGAGCGCACGGGCCTGCGCCGCTCCGCCCTCCGGCAGCGCATCAAGGAGATCGCGGAGCAGGCCCCGGTCACCGGGGCGATCAGGGAGGCGATCGCCTCGATCAGCAGCGCCGTCGCCGTCATCAGCGCCCGCACCCGGGGGGCGGTCGCCGGCGCGAGTTGAGTGCGCACGCAGGGCGCGGCGCGTACGCACCCTGAGATTCCGCCGGGAGGATGAGGGAACCCCGGCGAATTCGTCATACCGTGTGGGCATGCTGATCTCTGAACAGCTGTTCCTGATCCTGAGCGGGAACAGCGGAGGCAGTGGGGACTGGGCTCAGCGCGGTATCTACGGGCTGCGCGGCGCAGTGCTCGCCGACCTCCTCCTCGCTGGCAGACTCGACCTCACCCCGGGTCGGGATCCCCTGATACGCGTCATCGACGACGCCCCGACCAACAACCCCGTCCTCGACGACGCCCTCTCCCACCTTCCCACCGATGAGAGCATTCGGATCTCCCATGCGATCGGGCGCGGGGAGTGCTCCTTGAAGGACACCATCGCCGCGCATGCAGCCGCCGAGGCCGCCGGATCCGACAGCGCTCCCGAGGGCGGCCCCGCCCCGGAGCGGGGCGCCGGGATCGTGGACCGCCTCATCGCGGTCCTCAAGGGCGAGTGCCCCGCCACCGCGGCGGATCAGGTGCTGCTGTCGATCCTCAAGGGCCTGGGCCTGGGCCGGGTGGTGCTGCCCGGTGAGCGCACCGGCCTGGGCTGGAGCGGCCTCTATCAGCGGGTCAAGGAGATCACCGACACGAACGCCCTGGGCGAGCCCCTGCGCACCATGACGGACACCCTCGCGGCCCTGACGATCATCGTGGCCACGGTCGACGACGACCGCTGAGCATCCGGAGCCGCCGATCCACCCGCGCGACGACGCCGATCTCGTTCCCGGGGATGAGAAGCGGCCCATGGCCCGTGCCTACACTCGAAGCATGTTGATCGCCGAGAAGCTGCTCCTCCTCCTGCTCACGGACTCCGGCTCCCGGGAGGCCCGTGCCAGTTCGATGGCGCCTGTGGCGCTGCGCGCGGCGCTGCTCGTCGACCTCGTTCAGGCCGGCCGGATCCGCATCAGTGAGGACAAGAAAAAGACCGTCCACATCGTCGATGCCTCCCTCACGGGCCACCCCGTCCTCGACGCCGCTCTCATCGCGCTGGCCCCGAAGGACGGCAGGCGCATCGGCACCATCGCGCAGTGGGGCGGCCTGCGGGCACTGGAGCTCGCCGCCGACTCGCTGAAGAGCGCAGGGATCCTCGGTGAGACCAAGGGAGGGCTCTTCAACTGGTTCACCCGCTATCCCACGCTCGACCCCGCCCCGGAGGCCGCGCTGCGCGCCCATCTCGAGGCCGTCGTCAGGGGCGAGGCTCCTGCGGAGGAGGACGACGGCGTGCTCCTCGGCGTCCTGCAGGCGATGAACGCGACGCGCGTCGCCCTGCCCAAGGAGCGCATCGGGCTGAGCGCGCGCGAGGTGAAGCGCCGGATCAAGATCCTCTCGGAGGGCGACCCCGCCAGCACCGCTGCCAGGGCCGCCGTCGATGCGGCGAGCGCCGCGGTGATCGCGGCCGTCGCCTCATCCTCCGCCGCCGCCGGAGCCGCAGGAGCCGCCGCCGCGGGGTAGGCCGTCTCTCCTCCTCGTTCCCACTCCGGGGACGGACGGACGGGCCAGAATGGGGGCATGCTCATGCCGTACTCCCCCGCCGCCGAGCCGCTCACCCGCTTGGCCGACGGGACCGTCAAGCAGATCAGCCCTTTCACCGGCACGGAGGTGTGGACCGTTCCCGGGCGCGGCAACCGACCCATCGCCCATCCCGTCGCCGAGCGCCACCCGCTGGCGCCCGGGGAGCGCGAGCGCGCCTGCGCCTTCTGCTCCGGGCGCTACCTGGAGACACCGCCGGAGAAGTCGCGCGTCGTCGTCGGGGCGGGCGGGGGCTTCGAGCGGATCGACGGCGTCCCCGCCTCCGAGCTGACCGCGACGACGGCGGAGTTCCGACGCATTCCCAACCTCTTCGAGATCGTCTCCTTCGACTACTGGCGCGCCAACCACGGCTTCGAGATCCCCGACGCCGCCCGCGAGCGCATGGAGGCCTATCTCGCCGATCCGGTGGGCGCCGAGCACGCGGCGTCCATCGCCCGGGCCAAGCTGCGCGCCTCCGGGGCGGACCCGGCGGCCTGGGGGGCCTGGGGGCCCGCGGAGCGCCGCGCCTACCTGGCCTCCTTCTTCGCCGGTGGGCACGACGTCATCGTGGGACGCCGGCACTTCACCGACGACGCCACGGACTCCGCCGGGCTGGCGGGCTCGGGAACGCTCAGCGTGGCCGAGCACCGCGCCTACATCCGCCTCGCGGTGGCGGCGACGCACGACCTGTACGAGGCGAACCGGTGGGTGCGCTACGTGGCGGTCTTCCAGAACTGGCTGCGGCCGGCCGGGGCCTCCTTCGACCACTTGCACAAGCAGCTCGTGGCCATCGATGAGCGCGGGGTCTCCGCCCAGCTGGAGCTGGAGAAGGTGCGGGCCAACCCGAACCTGTACAACGAGATGGGCGTGGACTACGCCGCCTACCAGGGGCTCCTCGTGGCGTCGAATGAGCACGCGGTGGCGTTCGCGGGCTTCGGGCACCGCTACCCCACGCTGGAGGTGTACTCGACGTCGGCGATATGCGAGCCGTGGCGGATGAGCCGGGAGGAGGTCGATGCCGTCGCCGACCTCCTGCACGCCCTGCACGCCGCTACGGGCGCGGATGTGCCGAGCAATGAGGAGTGGCACCACAAGCCGATCGACGTCGACCAGCCCATGCCGTGGCATGTGACGCTGAAGTGGCGGGTCTCCACCCTGGCGGGCTTCGAGGGCGGCACGAAGATCTACCTCAACACGATCGACCCGTGGAGCCTGCGCGAGCGCGTAGTGGCGCGCCTGGAGGACCTGCGGGCGGACCGCCTCATCGCGCCCATGGCGGTGGGCGACGAGTGCCCGACCGCCCCCAACCGCCTCCTGTACAACCCCGTCCTGAGCAGATGAGTGATGGGTGCGGAGGAGCGCTGGGACGACCCGGCGAACCGCATCGGGTTCGTGGCGGACGAGGCAGCCTTCGCGGAGGTCGGCGGTTCCGCGACGAGCCGGAGGGGAGCGCTGCGGCCGGGCAGCTGCCGTCCCTCGCCCTACAGCCCCAGGGCGCCGCGCTCGTCGGAACTGACCCAGCCGGGGCGCTGCTCCAGGGCGCGGAACCAGCGCGACAGGGCCGGCCAGAAGCTGATCTGGGGCGCCTCGCCGCCGGGGTAGGACTGGCGCCCGCCGTACTCGTAGGCCTGAACGGTGGTGAACAGGCGGATGTCGGAGCCGGTGGGCTCGGTGCCGCACAGGAACTGGCCGATGGACACGAGTGAGGACAGGGGCGGCAGGTCCACCAGCGTCATGCCGCCCTCGCGGGAGGGGTGCATGCGGGTGGCGCGCGCGAGCATCGTGTCGACGACGTCGAAGGCCACGAGCACGCCCTGCGCGGCCACGGCCGCCTCGGCCTCGTCCTCGGAGTGGGTGGCGACGGCATGGCCGCGGTTGATGTGCTCGCCGATCCACTCGTCCCAGGCGTCAGTGGAGTTGCGGCGGTTCAAGGGGTAGAGGTCCGGGGCCCCCTCGCGGTGCAGGTCCCACCAGGCTGTGGCGAGGTCGAACAGGAGCGTGCCGGAGTCGTCGGACACGACCTGCCCGGTGGTGGTGTCCACGAGGGCCGGGACGGTGGGGGGCGGGGTGTAGCCGGGGGTGGTCGCGTAGACCTCGGCCAGGGAGCGGGCGCCCAGGACGGCATCGGTGCCGGGCTCGCCGTCGGGTCCGGTGAGCTCCCAGAAGCCGTCCTCGCCCCGGCCGTAGCACATGGACAGCGGAATGGCCTCAGTCAGCCCCAGCACGCGCCGGGCGATGAGAACCCTGCGCGACCAGGGGCATGACGGTGAGGCGACGAGCCGGTAGCGGCCCGCCTCGACAGGCAGATCGTCGGCGGAGAATCGGTGCGAGGTGGCGATGGCCATTGAGGACTCCCTGTGCTCGGTGCGCGGCGGAGGGCGGCGTCACCCCCACAGGGACATGGTCCCCCAGTTCGCGAGCGCTGTCATGCGGTCCGCGCGGTGTTTGCGTCGCTCATCGGTGGCCCTGCCCACGATCCGCCGCGTCACTGGGCCAGGGTCGGGGCCACCTCGTCGACGAAGGCCAGCGCGTCGTCGCCCTCCCACGCCGGATCGGCGAGCAGCTCGCGGATGCGATCGCAGGCGGCGCGCGCATCCGTCCGCTCGTCGAGCGCGATGAGCGAGCGGACCATCCGGGTCAGCGACTCCGCTGCGGCACGGCGGTCGTCCTTGGCCATGAACCCCTCGACGGCGGCCTCGCAGTACGGGACGGCCTCCGAGTCATGGCCGGCGCGCGCCAGGATGAAGGCGTAGGCGTCATGCCAAGCGCCGCGCTCCCAGGCCCGGTCCTTCCCGGAGAAGGCCTCCACGAGCAATTCGCGCGACTCCTCCATCAGGGCCCGCGCCTCATCGAGGTGCTCGACGGCCTCATCCCGGCTGGGCGCGTCGACGACAGCGCGGGCGGCATCGCGCAGGGAGCGGGAGCGGCGGCGCTTGCCGTCCTCCGTGCCGGTGCCGTGGAGGTCGGCGATCTGGCGGTGCAGGTCGGCCGCGGTGACGTTGTCGCCGAGGTCGGCGGCGGCCGCCGCCGCGGTGGACAACTGCTCGACGGCCTTGTCCACGCGGCCGTCGCGCACGAGGATCCGGGCCACGGCGGTGGCGTTGTCGACAGCGCCGCGATTCTCCCCCATATCGGACTGCGCCGAGGCGAGCAGGCCCCGGACGTAGAGCTCGACGCCGGGGGCGTCGACGGAGTCCAACTCGGACAGCGCCGTGGAGAAGGCCTCGGCGGCCTCGCTCGGACGACCGTCCTGGGCCAGGGCACGGCCCAGTGAGACCGTGGCCAGTGGGCCGCTCACGGGGGCCTTGAGGGCGGCGAGCGCGTCGGCTGCCTGGCGCCGCTGCTCCAGCGAGGCGCTGGTGGCGTGGTCGGCCGCGGTGCTCTCGGCCAGGATCGTGCGGGCCGTCACGGCGGCGAGCACGGGGGTGCGGTCGTGACGGCGCAGGACATCGTCGGCCAGGCCGCTGGCGCGGTGCGGGAAACCGGCCTCGTTGAGGCGCCGGGCCCGCATGAGGTCGAGGTCGTCTGCGGGGTGGTCGCCATGGAATCCCTCCGGGACGGCATCCAGGATCCACTCGAAGAGCGCGATGGCGGCATCGGCGCCATCGGGGTCGGACAGTGTCGAGAGGACCTGGGCGAGGTCAGCGGCGGTATTGCCCATCTGGACGAGGCGGCGGTACTCGGTGCCCTGGACGGCGCTGTCGCGCCTGCCCGCCCGCTCCATGGCGCCGAGGCGCTCCAGGGAGTCCTGGACGAGCCCCCACAGGGCCTCCAGGTAGTGGTGGGCGCGCTCGGCCAGGGCGGCGGCGCGGACGGCGTCGAGCCCCTCCCCCTCGGGGGCGTCGGCGGTGTCGGCCTCGAGCTCATCGCGCAGACTCAGGATGTCCAAGCGCAGGAAGCCGAGCTCGCCGTCGCGGGCCCCGATGGAGGAGCGCATCCGGTGGCGCTCACGGATGGCGCCCTGGTGATCGCGCAGGAGCCGCTTGGCGTCGGCGCGAAGGAAGGCGGTCTCGATCTGAAGGTTGGCCGGGCCGGGCCAATCGGCCTCCAGGACCCCGCCGGCGGCCACGCGATCGGCGACGACGAAGCCGTCCAGGTCGGCGCCGAGCCTGGCCAGCGAGCGCGAGTAGCGCAGGACGGCGTCCTTGGGGCCGTAGACGGGCATGACGGGTTTGATCTCGAGCTCGGGGTAGGGGCCCTCGAGGTCGGGGGCGGAGGTGTCCTCCATGATCGGCTCGGGTTTGCAGCGGGTTCCCGCGCCGGGCGGAGTGGCGGGCACGAGCGGCGCCGACGGGGCGCTCCGGGCGCCGGCGGCCTCCGGGGAGCCGGGGGCGCTCGGCGCATGGGGCGCGCTGCCGGCACTGCCCGCGCCGGGGGCGGGCGCCAGGATCGGCCCAGTCACCAGCGTGTCCGCGGGCAGAGCGGGGGAGGCGGTGGTCAAGGGGGCCGAGGGGCCCGACGACGCCACCGGGGCGGGCGGTGCGGGAGCGGGGCTGTGCGCGGAGCGCGCGCCCGGGGCGGGGACGGCCGGGGCCGAGACGGCGGCCGGGGCCGACCGGACCACGGGCGCCGAAGAGGTCCTGGGCACCTCCGGGGTCCCGGCGCTGTCGACGGCCAGCACCTCGGGGCTCGTGGCGTCGGGCGGGGTGCTCGGGGTTCTCAAGTCGGTGAAGTCGGCGGCCTCGGCCATGATGGCGGGGGCGGCCAGGGAGGGGACGGGCGCCGGGGAGACCAGGGGCGGCGGGGGCGGGACGGGCCCCGGGGGCGGTGGGGGCGCGGGGGCCTCGCTCGTCGCGGGAGCGGTCTGCACGGATTGAGCGGACTGGGCCGAACGGGCGGCCTGGGTGGCCTCGGCCGCACGCGCCACCCTGACCCAGGTGGGGACAGTGGCCTTCTTCGAGGAGACCGGGGACGGCGAGGCCACGTACCCGTAGGCCGCGGGCGCGGCCACCGGGTGGGACGGGGCGCCGGCCTGATCGGCGACTCCATCGACGGGGGTGATCTCCTCGGTGGAGAACTCATTGGCGACCCGCTGCACGATCGAGCGCCGGACCGGGCCGGTGGAGGCCGGGACCGCAGCGGCGGCGTCCGGCCGCGCCACCTCGGGTGAGATCGCCGCGGGACCGGCGGGGGCGGCGGGGCTCGCCGAGGCCGCCACGCTCTGGTGGGGCGCCGTCGGAACGTCCTCGACCAACTCGTGGGCGATCGTCGAGGGGGGACGGCCATCGCCGCTGCTGGGCGCGGTGGGAACGGAATCGGGCATGAGGACGCCACTGCGGCCGCCCGGCGCGCCGGCGGGGACGCGGGCCTGGCCCCGGGCGGGGGTCGCCGGCGTGATGTCCGTGGGCCCCGCGATGCTCTCCTGGCCCGGCTGGTGCGGCGGCACTGCCCGGGTCATCTGGGCGGGGACGGCCGACGGCGCGGACGAGGACGCCTGGGGGGAGGCGGCGGAGAGCGCGTCGGCCGAGCCCGCGGAACCGGCGGCGCCCGCGCTCCCGGCAGTGCCCGCAGCATCCTTCACGCCGATGCTCGCCTGCCCGCCGGCGGGGGTGGCGGGGGACATCGCAGCGGCCCGCGCCTCTCCCCTGAGCGAGCCGGCATCGAGGGCGGACTGGCCGGCCTGGCTGACGAAGGTGGCGGTCCAGGCATCGTTCTCACGACGACTGCGCTGATCGTCGGGGTCGATCAGGCCGGCGAGGCGCGAGACGTGGGCGCTCTGGGGCTGATCCTCATCGAGGGGCTCCGTGACGGGATCCTCGGAGTCGGCCGGGGGCAGGACGATCCCGCCGTCGCCGATGACAGGACGGGCAAGGTCGCGATCGAGCTGCTCGGAGACGGTGCGGTTGCCGTTGCGGCGGTCGTAGAGCCCGGCCAGGCGGCGGGCCCAGGCCTCCATGTCGACGCGCGCCTGGGAGATCCTCACGACCGCCGGGATACCCGGATCGGGGCACCAGGTGGCCTGGACGGGGGCGTCCGCGCCGAGGATCTCGTTGCCCCACCCCGCGGCCTCGGCCTCGCGAAGCACAAGGGCCGCGCCGCGCAGGGCGGCCAGGAGGACCTCGCCGGACTCGGCCGTCGGCAGCCAGCCGAGGTGGCGGCGCAGGAGGGTGAGCGCCCGGTCGGGCTTGCCGGACAGGGCGAGGTACTGCCAGTGCAGGGCGATGGAGCGCAGGCTGCCGGGGCTGGACTCCTGGGCCCGGTAGGCGTGCAGGTGGGCGTTCCAGGCCGCCGCCGGACGCCCCGAGGCGAGGAGGGCGAGGAGGGACGCGGCGCGGACGGTCTCGCGCATCGGCCCGACCCCCACATCCCCCCTGAGGATCGGGGCGGCGGTGGAGACCGCGAGGTCCCAGGTCTCGTTGCGAGTGGCCCAATCGATTTCGAGGAGGGGCTGGTAGACGTCGCGGGCCGGGTCCTCCTCGGGCTCGGCCCGCCGCCACTGCGCGAGGGCCTCGGCCGCCTCATCCTCGCGGCCCAGAAGGGAGGCGACCTTCGAGCGCTGCCCGTAGATGCCCCGCATCGCGCCGCCCTGGGAGGAGTGGAAGGCCTCGACCTTGCGCGTGAGGACCCGCAGCTGCTCCACCGATACCGCGGGATTGCTCGCGGCGACCGCCACCGCCCACGTGCAGTCCCAGGTCAGGGTGCGAAGCGCCTCGGAGCTGAACAGCTCGGGCCGCTGGGAGAACCGGGCGAGGCTCCAGTTGAGCGGGTCCAGTGCCCGCCACTGCTCGTTGCCCAGGAAGTACTCGCGGGTGAGGGCGACCCGGGAGGAGACCTGGAGGACCTCGGCGCCAAGGGCATCGGCCCAGGTGACGGCCTCGGCCGTCAGCGCTGACACAGCCGGCGTGTGCTCCAGGCCGGCCGTATGGGCGAGCCTGGCGGTGATGTCCTCGCGGGTTGTCATGATGGTCCTTCCGATGGCGGTCAGGGCGGCTCAGGAAGCCGACGGGAGGTCATGGCGGGTGGGGATCCGTGCCCCGTTATCCCGGCGCCGGGGGCGGCGCGAGAGACACCCGGGACGCCCAGGAGGCCGGAGAGGACAGGAACCTGCCGGGACGCCCGGGCCGAGACGAGAGGATCGGAGGGCCCTCGGGCATCTGACGATACGCCGAAAGACCGGGCGCGGGGGCGCCGATCAGAAGCTCTTCGTGATACTCCCGTGACGGATGGGGCAGAGGATACTCCGGTTGCGTTTCGATCACAGATGACCGGCCTCGATGCCCGATCTGTGATCCGCGTCGCAGGGAATGCCGTGGGGCGGGAAGCCTCATGCGGCACCCCGACCCACCAGGAGCGCCCCGCGCCCCGGGCCGAGCCGGCACCCCGGCCGGGACGGGGCCGACGACGCCGCACGACGGACGACGCCCAGCCGCCATCCCGCTGGTCAGGGAGGTCTCCACCGCGATCCCCATGGGCCCCTCCCTCCTGCGCGACTCGTCCTCCTGCTCAGCGATGGGGCCCGCCCGGCAGCGCGCCATCAGGCCCCTTCCAGCGAGGGTATCGGGGAATAGCGCCTTTCGGGCCGGGATGTGATCAGTCGGGCATTCGCCCGCGTCAAGCCGACACCCCGGCCCGAAGGACACGATCAGAAGTCGATGGCAGCGGCTCGGGTCGGATCCAGTCCCATGCGGACCCTCGCGCCGATCCCGCTCGCCGGCCCGTCGACCCCGCCCACCCCGGCGGCGACGACGGCCTCCCCTCCAGGGACATCGAGGGACACGTCCGCCTCGGCCCTGCCCCGGCGCACCCGCCGGGCGAGCACCGTCCCACTGGCCTCCGGCAGGCCCGCGGCCGGGGGCCGAGCGGCGCCGCCGGCCCCCGGGGCTCCCCCCGTCGCGCCGACCGCAGCACCGTCCCCCGCACTGTCCCCCGTGCCGACCACGCGCAGCGCGCCGGGGGCGAGGGCCAGTCCCGCGGCGGTCGCACCGGTACGCGGCCCCCGTGCCCCCGGCCGACCGCCGTCGGCGAGACTCCCCCAGCCCAGGGCCTCGGCCTGTTCACGGGTGAGGATCGGGCCGAAGCCGAGGAAGGCCGCGACGCTCGCGCTGCCCGGATCGGCCCACAGCGCCTCGGGGGAGGCCAGCCGCGAGAGCCTCCCGGCCTCCATGACTCCGACCTCATCCGCGACGGTCATCGCCTCATCCTGGTCGTGGGTGACGTAGAGCGCCGTGGTGCCCTGCTCGGTGAGAATGGCGCGCAGGTCGACGGCGAGCTGCTCGCGCAGGGCCCGGTCGAGCGCGGACAGGGGCTCGTCGAGCAGCAGCAGCCGCGGCCGGGGGGCGAGGGCCCGCGCCAGGGCGACGCGCTGCGCCTGCCCGCCGGACAGGGTGGTGATGGGCCGGGACCCGTAGTCGGGCAGGCCCACGAGGTCGAGCATCTCGGCGATGCGATGGGCCCGCTGGGCCCGACTCAGGCCCGTCAGCCCGTAGCCGACGTTCCCGCCGACGTCCCGGAAGGGGAAGAGCTGGCCCTCCTGGAACATGAGCCCGAAGCCGCGCCTGTGCACCGGGGTGGAGACGACGTCGCGCCCGTCCCAGCGGATGGCGCCGGCCGCGACGGGCTCCAGGCCCGCCACGGCGCGCAGCAGCGAGGACTTGCCGGAGCCCGAGGCCCCCAGGAGGGCGACGATCCGGCCGGCGCGGATCCCCAGGTCGACGCCGTCGACGGCCACGACGGGCCCCGTGCCCCGCCCGCCCGGGTAGACCACCCGCAGCCCGTCGATGCTGAGCCCATCCGTCATGGGGCCTCCTCCCGTCATGAGCCCTCCTCGCCGGCGCGCGGGGCGCCGGAGCCGCTACCCGCGCGCGCCCAGCGGTTCTGCAGCCACTCGCACCCCAGCATGAGGGCGGCGGTCCCGGCGGCGAGGACGACGCCGGCGGCCAGCCCCATCCCCTGGTTCTGGGCGCCGGGGCGGCCGATGAGGCGGTAGAGCACCACGGGGAGGGTCGGCTCGGCCGGGCGGGCGAGGAAGGACGTCGCGCCGAACTCCCCCAGGCTCGTGGCCAGCGCGAATCCGGCGGCGAGCCCGCTGGCGCGCGCCAGGTGGGGGCCGTCGACGGTGAGCAGGGCGCGCCCGGGGCCGGCGCCGAGGGCGGCCGCGGCCTCGCGCTGCCGGGGATCGATGGCGCGCAGTGCCGGCAGGAGGGTGCGCACGACCAGCGGCACGGCGACGACCGCCTGGGCGAGCGGCAGGACCCACCACGACGCCGTCAGGCCCGTGGGGGCGAGGGTGATGAGGAAGCCGAAGCCGACCGTCACGGCGGACACGCCCAGCGGGAGCATGAACGCGGCGTCGAGGAGCGCGACGGCGCGGGCGAGGACGCGGCCGCGGGGACTGCGCGAGACGACGAGGCTCACCGCACCGCCCACCGCGAGCGCGATCACGGCCGCGACGACGGCCACGCGCAGGGAGGTGGCGGCGGCCTCCCAGACGGTGACGAGCAGGGCGTTGGATTGGCCGCGCGTGCCCAGGTCCGTGTAGTTCGCCAGAGTCCATCGCCCGCCCCGGCGCAGGGAGCGGGCCACGAGCACCAGCACGGGGGCGGCCAGGAGCCCCCCGATGGCGGCGGCGGTGAGCGCGATCGCGGGGGCGTCGGAACGGCGCAGCGGGGTGGCGGGCACGTCGAGGCGCAGGCGGAGGCGCGCGGTGGAGGCGGCGCGGGCGCGCTCGGCGACCCATAGGGCCGCGGCGATGACGAGGAGCTGGACCACGGACAGGACGGCGGCCGCGCGCAGGTTCAGGTACTGGGCTGTCTGGACGTAGATCTCGGTCTCGATGGTGCCGATCCCCACTCCGCCCAGGACCAGCACGACCCCGTAGGCGGTGGCGCAGAACAGGAACGTGAGCGAGGCGGCCGATGCGATCGCGGGCGCGAGGCTCGGCAGGGTGACGGTGCGCCACGCCCGCCACGGCGAGGCGCCGAGCGCGCGGGCGGCTTCGACGGCGCGGGGGTCGAGCCGGGACCACATGGTGCCCACGGTGCGCACGACGAGCCCGTAGTTGAAGAAGACGAGGGCGGCGACGACGGCGGTGAGCGTCCCATCCAGGCCGAGGCCTCCCAGCGGCCCGCCCTTGGTGACGAGCGCGTGGAAGGCGACGCCGACGACGACGCTGGGCAGCACGAAGGGCACGATGACGATCCCGCGCAGGAGGTCGCGGCCCGGGAAGGAGCGCCGGTAGAGGACGAGCGCCCCGGGCACGCCGAGGACGACGCAGATCGCGGTGGCCAGGGTCGCCTGGGTGAGGGTCTGGGTGAGGATCCGCCAGGTGCGCGGGGCCGTGAGGACCTCCGCGAAGCCGGTGAGGTCGAGGGCGCCGTCGGGGGCGAGGCCGCGACCCATGAGGGTGGCGACCGGCCAGAAGAACAGC
>NZ_MVIW01000003.1 GCF_002072185.1 Actinomyces denticolens | reverse complement strand
CCCCCGAACCACGCGGATGACACCGCACCCCCCGGGGCGCCGCACCCCCATCCCTTGACAGTCCATCCCGACCCCCTGGGGGATACCGCCCCACCCCGGACGAACCGTCTCACCCCCGACAAACCGCCCCACCCCGGGCACTGCGCCCCCGAACCACACGGATCAGACCGCAACACCGGGCACCCCACCCCCCGTTACCTTGTTGGTGGTCGCCGGTGATGGGATGCCGGTGGCTGGGCCAGCGGTAGTCGGCGTGATGTCTTGCCCCTGTCTTGTCAATGATCCGGGGGGGGGCGAAAGTCACCGGCTACCGCAGGGCTGCTGCTCACCGCTGATCAGGGGAATGACCCGCTGAGGTCTTTCGCAGGCGTGGGTGCGGGATCAGTCAGCTCGAGGCTGGCCCCGCACCACTGCGAGATGAAGGACCACCGTGATGCACACCGACGACATTGACATGTTCATCGGTATCGATGTGGGCAAGTCCGACCACTGGACCACTGCCCTGGACCGGGCCGGCAGACGCATGTTCGACAAGGCCCTGCCCAACAACGAGGCCCGACTGCGCCACCTCTACGAGCGACTGCCCCAGCAGGGGCGGGTGCTGGTGGTCGTCGACCAGCCCGCTACCATCGGAGTACTGGCCGTCGCCGTCGCCCAGGACGCGGGGCTGGCTGTGGGCTACCTTCCGGGACTGTCCATGAGGCGCATCGCGGACCTGACACCCGGCAACGCCAAGACCGACGCGAAGGACGCGGCCGTGATCGCCAACGCGGCCCGCACGATGCCCCACACGCTCAGGTCCATCAGCACGTCGGATGAGGACGCGGCGGCCCTGTCGATGCTCACCGGGTCCGGGCCTGGACCTGGCCCGGCAGGACCAGCCAGACCGAGGGCCGGATCCGGGGCCCGTGTGCACCCAGACCCCGCCCCGCCCTGGAGAAAGTCCTAGGGCCCTGGCTCGAGCACGACGCCGTCCTTGAGGTCATCGCCGCCTGGCCCACCCCCGCCGCCCTGCGCAAGGCCGGGCGGGCCCGCGTGGACGCCACGCCCAAGGCCCACGGAGCCCGACACCACGCCACCTGGGCGGCTGCGATCATCGACGCCCTGGGAGCCCAATCCGTGGTGGTGGCAGGCACCGACGCCGTGTTCATCGCCGAGACCCTCAAACGCTCCTTCGACACCGGAGCCCACCTGGCCTCCCACATCCGGGCTCACCCCAGTGACCAGACGCTCGGGCACCTCGATCAGAGGCGAGTACGTCTCCCACGCCGGCAACAAGCGCCTCAAACGCGCCATGTTCGGCTCCGCCTTCGCCTTGCTGCGCTCCGACCCCGTCTCAAGGGCCTACTACGAGCGCAAGATCGCCCAGGGCAAAGCGCCTTGGGCCAAGCCGTCATCGCCCTGGCCCACCGCCGCATCCTCACCCTGCACGCCATGACCCGCGACGCCACCCTCCACGACCCACAACCAGCACCCAAACTGGCCACCGCCGCTTGACACACCACATAGGGGCACCCTGGGGGGGATACCGCCTCACCCCCGAGAAACCGTCTCATCCCGGACGAACCGTCTCATCCCGGCGCTGCGCCCTCGAACTGCGCGGATGAGACCGCATGTGCGGGGCGAGACGGTATATGCGGGCCGAGACCGCATCCCGCAAGCCCGCACCCCGCACCCCCGGGCCGGCCCCCGGGCACCGCGACTATCACCGCACCCCGCACCCCCACCCCTGACAATCCATCCCGGCCCCCCCTGGGGGATACCGCCTCACCCCCGAGAAACCGTCTCATCCCGGACGAACCGTCTCATCCCGGCGCTGCGCCCTCGAACTGCGCGGATCAGACGGCATGCGCGGGCCGAGACGGTATATGCGGGCCGAGACCGCATGTGCGGGGCGAGACGGTATATGCGGGATGAGACGGCGTGCACGGGGCGAGACGGCATGTGCGGGGCCGGATGGCCACACGCGTGTCGTGTCCTGCCATCTTGCGGGCCCAGGGCGCACGCCCCGCGCCGACACCAACCAACGACGGAGTCGCGCAACCATGTCCAGGCTTGACACCGCCTGTGGTGAGGGCAACAATGATCCTACCTAAATCGAATTAGGCAGGAGGTCAACGATGACTCAGCTCTCCCGACGCGGACTGCTGACAGGCGCCGTGGGGGTGGGCTCAGCGGCCCTCCTCGGCAGTCAGTGGTCGCGTCTGATCGGGACGGACATCCCGGGCCGCTACGACAACTCGCTGTCGATCGCGATCAATGGGACCAACCAGGACGCGGCCGCACGCAAGTCGCTCGTCGACGCGTTCACCGCCCAGCATCCCGATATCCCAGTCCGGCTCCAGGCGGTGCAGGGCGCCGACTGGGCGGACTTCTTCGCCAAGATCCTCACCATGGCGGCAGCCGGCACGCCGCCCGACGTGTGCGTCGTGGCGACCGAGGGCGCCCAGCTCTTCGCCGAGAGGCTCGCCGAGCCCCTCGACGCCTACATCACGCGCGACGCCGGAGAGGTCAAGAACTACTTCGATGACGTCCACCCGAGCCTCGTCGAGGCGTTCATGTACAAGGGCTCCCTCTACCAGATGCCCATCGACTTCAACGCCGCCAACATGTACCTCAACACCACAGCGATGGAGCGAGCGGGGGTGGCGTACCCCGACGCCAACTGGACGCATGATGACTTCCTGGCGATGGCGCGTCAGATGAAGAGCTCCTCGGACACGGGATTCATCCCGTTCTACTGGACCAACCGGCTGTGGGGAGGGGTGGTGCCCTGGCTCTACGCCAACGACACCAGCTTCCTCAAGGAGAAGAAGGCCGACGGCGGCCAGTGGCTCTGGCAGCAGTTCTACCCGGGCCAGGAGGACACCTACTCCGGTGGCTATCTCTGGGAGGCCTCCAACGCCTCCGACCCCCGTGTACTCGAGTCCTTCGAGTTTCTGCGCGCGGTCGTGGAGGAGGGCCTGGGCACCAGCCCCGCCCAGGGCGGCGGCAACGAGCTCGTCGGGCAGTTCTCGGGCGGCTCCATCGGAATGACACCGGCGGGCGGCTACTGGGTCCAGGGCCTGTCGGAGGCGGGACTCAAGCCGGAGGACTACGACGTCGCCTACTTCCCCAAGGGACGCTCCCAGCGCCACCAGTTCGGCGCAGCCGGTTACGCCATCCTCAAGACATCCAAGCGCAAGGACGAGGCCTGGGAGTGGGTGAAGTTCTGCACCTCCCTGGAGGGTATGAGCCTGGCCTTCACCAAGCCCGATACCACGCCCACCCGGCGGTCGATGTGCAACGAGGCCCTCTACGCGGGCAAGGGGCCCGCCCACTGGAAGATCTTCTACGACACCCTCGACCAGCATCCCTGCGCCCCCATTCCCGCGCCGCCGCAGCAGGCCGCTGTTGAGACAGCGCTCATCAAGAACGTCCTGGGTGCGGTGACCGGCTCGGCCGACGCCCTCCCCGGCGCCCTGGAGCGACTCGACGCCGACCTCACCCGAGCCCTGGAGGCATGACATGCAACGGAAAGTTCTCATCTGGTTGTTCCTCGCGCCCACGGTGATCGGGCTGGGCGTGTTCAGCTTCCTGCCGATCCTCGCCTCGGTCGGCCTCGCCTTCTTCTCATGGGATATCGTCACGCCCCCGAAGTTCGTCGGTCTGGACAACTTCACCAGCATTGCGGCCGACCCGACGATCCGAGTCTCCTTCCTCAACACCATCGGCTTCGTCGTCGTCGCCGTGACCCTGCAGCTCGCGGTCGCCCTGGGGTTGGCGGTCCTCGTCAATACGAGGATGCCCAGCATGGCCAGATCCTTCTTCCGCTCGGTGCTCTTCTTCCCCCTCATCCTGTCCGCGGCCTCGGTCTCCATCATCATGACCTACCTGTTCAATGAGAACTTCGGCCTGGTCAACCACCTGCTCTCCATGCTCGGCATCGGCAACGTCCCATGGCTGACCTCCACGAGCGGGGCGATGGTGGTCGTCGTCCTGGTCTACGTGTGGCAGAACTTCGGGTTCTCATTCCTGTTGTTCCTCGGAGGGCTCTCCTCCATCCCCAAGGAGGTCTACGAGGCGGCCCAGGTCGACGGCGCAACGGGCTGGAAGCAATTCTGGAGGATCACCTTCCCGCTGGTCAGCCCCACGACCCTGGTCGCCTCCGTCATGGCGATCATCTCCGCCCTGCAGATCTTCGACCAGCCCTACGTCCTCACGCGAGGAGGCCCGGGGGACTCCACCCGCACCGCGGTCATGGTGATCTACGAGTCGGCGTTCAAGCAGCTCCAGTTCGGCAGGGCCTCCGCGATCGGGATGATCCTGACGATCATCATCATGCTGGTGACAGCACTGCAGTTCCGCCTGTCCCGACGTTTCGTGTTCTACGGCTGAGGAGTCTGACCCATGAAGAAAGTCGTCACCTACGCAGTCCTCGGCCTCGCGAGCCTGATCACCCTCGCTCCAGTGATCTGGACGGTCCTGGCCTCGATGCGGCCGCCCGCAGAGTCACTATCCGCCGACAGCTCCATCATCCCCAGTACATTCGACCTCTCCTCCTACTCGGCGGTGTTCAAAAAGGTCGACATGTGGCTGCTCATCCTCAACTCGGTGCTCGTCACCGGCGCGATCGCCATCGGGCAGATGCTCTCGGCCGCGATGGCCGGGTACGTCTTCGCCCGGTTCGAGTTCCGGGGCAAGAAGATGCTGTTCGCCTTCATCCTCGCCACGATGATGGTGCCGATGCAGGTCACCATCGTGCCGGTGTTCATGCTCATCCGCGGCATGCACCTGGCCGACACCCTCATCGCCCTCATCCTGCCGGCCATCCCCACGGCATTCGGGACCTTCCTCATGCGCCAGTACTTCCTCGGACTGCCCGCGGAACTGGGGGAGGCGGCCGAGCTCGACGGCGCAGGGGCATGGCGCACCTTCAGATCCATCTACGCCCCTCTGGCGATGCCGGGAATGGCGATCGTGGGGATCCTGGCCTTCAACTTCCACTGGAATGAGTTCTTCCGCCCCCTGATCCTCGAGATCAGCGAGAAGAACTTCACCCTTCCGCTGGGACTGGTATCCCTCCAGGGCAATATGGGCACGGGGTCCGTGGCCACGGTCCTGGCGGGCGTCGTCATCTCGATGATCCCCGCGTTCCTCGTCTTCGCCTTCGGGCAGCGCACGCTGCGCGAGGGGCTGACGGCGGGATCGCACCGATAAGGAGGACCGGAACAATGGGCGCGCCCACCACGAGCTACCACCTGCGCCCCGCGAGGGGATGGCTCAACGACCCCAATGGCATCACCCGCGTCGACGGCGTCTGGCACGTGTTCTACCAGCACAATCCGCACGCCCCCGTCCACGGTCGGATCGCCTGGGGCCACGCCACCAGCAGGGATCTGGCCCACTGGGAGGAGGAGCCCATCGCCTTCTCGCCGACGCCCGGCGGGCCCGACTCCTTCGGCTGCTGGTCGGGGGTGTTCGTGCCCGGGCACGACCGGCCCGCCGTCGTGTACTCCGGAGTCGTGGACGCCTCGGCCCAGTCGACGATCTGCCTGCGCTGGGGGAGCCCCGACCTGCGCGACTGGGGGCCGCCGGTCGTCGTGGGGCGCACCCCGCGCTCCGATGGCATCGTCATCATGCGCGACCCCTACGTGCTCGAGTACCAGGGCCGTCGGCTGGCGGTGCTCGGGGCGGGCCTGGCCGACGGCGGCCCCGCCATCGCCCTGTTCGACCGCGAGCGCGAGACCGACTGGCGCTACATCGGACTGCTCGTCGACGACGATCCCGTGCTCAGGCGGATCGGGAGCGCCGACATATGGGAGTGCCCCCAGCTGTTCCCGCTCGGCGGGCGCTGGGTCCTGATCGTCTCCCTCCACCACCAGGGACGGCTCTGCGAGGTCGTCGCCGCCATCGGCGACCTCGCCCAGGAGGGCGGGCGACTCCGCTTCATCGCCGAGAGCGCCCACGTCCTCGACGACGGCGCCGACCTCTACGCCCCGCAGGTCGTGCTCGCGGACACCGCCCCGCTCCTCATCGGATGGGTGCGCCAGCCGGACCAGGACCCAGCGGTGCGCGACCATTCGGGCTGCCTCAGTCTTCCCCGCCGCCTGTCGCTGGTCGGCGGTGAGGTCCGCTCCAGGATCGACCTGGGCGCGGCCACCGCCCTCATCGGCGGAGCCGGCGCGCTGCCGGCCGGGCGGACCGTCCTCGCCGATCGGCGATGGGCGATCGACGTCCTCGGGGACGGCGCGCGGCTGAACCATCCCACCCTGGGGGCGCTCGACCTGTCCCCGGGAGACCAGGTCTGGGTCGATGGTGCGGTGCTGGAGCTCTACCGCTACTCGGGGATCCCCGCGACATGGCGCCATGATGAGCCATGGGAGCTGCACTGCGCCACCGATAGGACGGCCAGGGCCTCGGATGTCATCCCGCGAGTCCCCTGAGGACCGCGCGCAGGCACTGGGGGCGCCGCGCGCCCGACGGCGACCGTCATGACCGGGGCGGCGCCGTCGAGCCGCGGACCACGACAGGGCACTCCAGGACGCGGTGGGGCGGATCGGGCGCCTCCCCCCGGGCCGCCTCCAAGGCCATCACGACCGCGGTGGAGCCCATGAGGGCATGGGGGAGGGCGACAGTGGTCAGCGGCGGGACAAGGCTCTCCGCCAGCGCCTCCTGATCATCGAATCCGATGATCGACAGATCGTCGGGGACCGAGATCCCGAGGCGCGCGGCCGCCAGCAGCGCCCCGGCCGCGACGCGGTCGCAGGCGGCGAAGAGCGCCGTCGGCCGCTCCGACTCCGGGGGGCCGAGCGCCTCCACCGCGGCGGCGTAACCGTCGTCGATCGTCCACCCCCTGCCGACGAGCCGGGCATCGACCCCACTCCTGTCGGCCGCGGCCCGGAACGCCCTCCAGCGGATGGGGCCCGAGACGTTCCCGATGTCGACCTGCCGGGCGCCGGGGGAGAAGTGCCCTCCCAGCATCGCCACGCGCCGATGTCCCAGGCCCGCCAGGTGCTCGAGGGCGGCGGTGGCCCCACCGGCGTCGTCGGGGCTGACCGAGGGCCTGCTGGGGCGGCGCGTGACGCAGTTGGCGAGCACGAGCGGGATGCGTGACGCCGGGGGCTCGGCGAGCTCGGTGAAGCCCATCGTCGCGTAGATGATGGCGTCGACCTGACGGTTCTCCAGGGCCTCGATCGCCTCCGCGGCCCGATCCATGCGACCGCCGAGGTCCATCATGATCAGGGCGTCGCCGGCGGAGTTGGCCTCCTCCGTCGCCGCCGCGAGGAGCCTGCCCCCGAAGGGCGAGGAGGCGAACGCGTCCGTGACCAGCCCGATCGAACTGGTCGAGCTCCTCCGCAGGCTCCGCGCGACATGGTTGGGGCGGTAGCCGAGCTCCTGCGCCGCCCGCAGGATGCGCTCACGCGTCGCGGGCGAGATATTGCCCTCGTCCCGGCCATTGAGCACGAAGGAGACGGCGGTCGTCGACACCCCCGCGGCGGCCGCCACATCCGCGGCGCGAACGCGTGACTGCCGCTGACTGCCTGACATGCCCCATATGCCACCAGGGCCCCATCGCGATGTCAATCCACCGGGCCCGCGCCCGCGCCGCCCCGGGAGGCGACGTGCTCAGCGCCACGCGACTCTCTGGGCCTTCGGGCCCTGCCCGGGCCGGCGGTGTCGGGCAGCATAACGGCGTGAATGAGACGCCCCCTCCTACCGATCCTCATGGCCTCCGATCCGGCCTCGACGCCGACCGACTGATGCAGCAGTCCGAGGTGGTCCTCCACCTGGGCAAGCTCATGCTCGCCGCCGGAGCCGGCTCCTACCGGGTGAAGTCGGCGATGGCCAGGGCCGCGTCCGCCGTCGGCATCGACCGCCACCAGGCCACCGTCACCATGACGGAGCTCGTCACCTCCTCCTACGAGGGCGAGCGCTTCCGCACGGAGGCCGCCGAGGTGCGCCGCGTCGGCGTCAACGTCGACCGGCTCGAGGCGCTGCGCCGCATCGTCCACGACTTGCGCGCGCACGAGCGCGTCGAGGTCCTCGAGGCCAAGCTCGCCGAGGTCGAGTCGATGCGCGGGCTCTACGGCCCCCTCACCAACGCCCTGGCCTCCGGCATCGCCTGCGCCGGGTTCTGCTTCCTCAACAAGGGCGGATGGGCCGAGTGCCTCGCGGTGCTCTTCGCCGCCGCGCTCGGCCAGGCGGCGCGCCGGGCCATGCTCGTGCGCCACATGCAGCACTTCTACACGTGGCTCGTCAGCGGGGTCATCGCCTCGACCCTCTACATGGTGGTCATCGCCGGGCTCGGCGCCGCGGGGCTCATCTCGCCCGGGCACCAGGGCGGGATCATCTCCGCGATCCTCTTCCTCATCCCCGGCTTCCCCATGGTCACCGCCATGCTCGACCTGGTCCGACAGGACTTCTCCTCGGCCGTGTCCCGCATGTCCTACGTCGTCATGGTCATGATGGCGGCAGGCGTCGCCGTATGGACCGTCACCTCCATCGCCGACTGGGATGTCACCGGCACCGCCGCGTCCGCGCCCGACGGCCCGGTCCTCTACGCCCTCCGGCTCCTGTGCTCCTTCATCGCCGCCTACGGCTTCGCCGTCCTGTTCAACGCCCGGGCCCGCGCCTGCCTCATCTCCGCGGTCATCGGGGCCGTGGCGAACACGGGCAGGCTCGTCCTCATCGACGTCTACCACGTCCCGTGGCAGATGTCCGTCGGCCTGGCCGCGGTCGTCATCGGCCTGCTCGCCCAGGCCTTCGTCTCACGGGCCTCCCTGTCCCGTGTGGCGCTGTCCGTGCCGGCGGTCGTCATCATGATCCCCGGCGTCCCCTTCTACCGCGCGATCTCCGCGCTCAACGACCACACGGTCGACACGCGGGTGGCCGTCGGCCAGGCGGCCGCCAGCATCGCGGAGGTGCTCTTCGTCATCACGGCCATCGGCGTGGGCCTCGCCCTGGCCCGCATCATGACCGACCGCAACTGGCGCCACGACATGCCCACCTCCGGCATGATCGAGCTGCCCGAGCCCGAGGGCGACTGAGAGCGGCCCGCGCCGGTAAGAGGCACCGATGAGGAGGGGCCCGGGCCCACCATGGTGGGCCCGGGCCCCTCGTCGTGCCCGCGGGCCGTGCCTCACAGGCCGCCGAGGATCTGCGCGATGAGGATCTTCACGATCATGGCCACGGGGTAGACCATCGCGTAGCCCAGGGCCACCCGGGGGTCGGCCCCGGTGCGCTCGTTGGCGAAGGCCAGCACCGCCGGCTGGGTCTGCGCCCCGCCGATGAGCCCGGACAGGCGCGTCCCGCCCATCCTCACGATCCAGCGCATCGAGGCGTACAGGCCCATGCCGACGATCGTTGTGATGACGAAGCCGGTGAGCAGGATCTTCCACCAGTCGCCACCGGTGAAGGCGTCGGCGATCTGGCCGCCCGCCTTCGTGCCCGCCTGGGCGAGGAAGACCAGGAGCCCGAACTCCGCGAGCACGGCCGTGGCGGTGAAGGGGATCGCGGTCACGAAGCTCTTGATGCGCCCGATCCGGCCGAACACGAGCCCGACGAGGAGCGTGCCGGCCGCCGAGCCGATGGAGAACGTGGCGCCGGTGGGGGTGAGGATCTCCCACTCGCCGATGACGATGCCCAGGGCCATGCCCAGCCCGAGCGCGATGGGGTTGATCGAGGACAGGCCCCGCGCGGAGTCCCCGAAGAACTTCGACACCTCGGCCATCCGCCCGGTCGGGGCGACGACGCGCACGCGGTCCCCCTGCTGGAGGACGAGGTCCGGGGTGCCGACCATGTCGACGTCGCCGCGCCGCACGCGCGAGATCGTCGCGCCGAAGCGGTGGTCGATGTCGAGATCGGCGAGGGTGCGGCCGGCGAGCTTCGGATCCGAGACGGTGATGCGCCGGAAGTCGAGGTACTTGCGGTCCTCGATGAGGGAGTGCGACGAGCCGTGGCCCAGCTCCTTGATGACCTGGTTGACGGCGTCCTGAGTGCCGACGACGGTCACCAGGTCGTCCTTGAAGACGCGGTCCTCGCCCGAGGGGCGGGTGATCGGCCCGGTCTCGCCGCGCCGCAGGCGCGAGAACTTGAGCTCCCCGGAGATCCTGGCGGCGATGTCGGCGATCACCGGGCCGTCGGAGCGCTCCACGCGGATCGTGCGGTTGGCCAGGGGCGAGGGCTTGTCACGGTCCGAACTGCGGTAGCGCAGGGCCAGGAGGCTGAAGAACAGCATCCCGATGACGCCGTACAGGTAGGAGACGGCGTAGCCGACCGTGGCGATCGCGGCGCCGTCGGAATTGCCCGAGAGCGCGGCGGCGTTGCCCGCGGCGGCCAGCGCCGGCGTGTTGGTGAGCGCCCCGGCGAAGGTGCCGGCGATCTGGGCCGAGTCCATGCCCAGGGCGTGGCCCAGGCCCAGGCCGGCGCCCGCGGCCACGAGGAAGAAGAGCAGCATGAGCGCCAGGGGCCCCGCCGCGGTGCGCAGCACGTGGAAGAAGTTGGGACCCGATTGGATGCCGATGGCGAAGGTGAAGATCGCCAGGCCGAGAACCCCCAGCGGGGCGGGGATCGCGATCTCGACCTGCTGGGAGATCCCCCAGGCCGCCAGGGCGATGCCCGCGAAGAGGACGGCGGCCGCGCCCAGGCTGACCCCCCGCACCTTGATATGGCCGACGAGCATGCCCAGCCCGATGAGCAGGAACAGCACGAGAACAGGGTTATCGTGCAGATGGGTGAGTAGTCCTTGGGTCACGATGATCGTAGCCTTCCGGTCCTGCCCGGCCTCGGCGCGCAGGGTCGTCATTGAGAAGCGGTCATGTGCAGGGACTGCGATGCCCCCGCCCGCCGGTGGCGCCCGGCGGATGCCCTGACATTCTCTCATCAACGGGACCATGTCTGATGACGGACCAAAGGCACGGCGCGCCCGGGATGGGGCCTGACAGGGCCGTATGGACTATTCCCCGATCCGTGATTCCACGATGTGGGATGATCGATCTCTGATATGACTCGTCTCGTGGAGTGCCATACGGTGGTCCCAGCCGGCGCCGCGCCGGGAGGACCGATCGATTGGAGGGCGATGATGGCGCGCCAGGACACCCCGAACGCGGCCGTCCCCGAGGTGATGACGGGAGCGGAGGCCCTCGTGCGCTCTCTGGAGGAGCTCGGGGTCACCGACATCTTCGGCATGCCGGGCGGCGCGATCCTCCCCTTCTACGACCCACTGCTGGCCAGCTCCAGGATCCGCCACATCCTCGTGCGCCATGAGCAGGGCGCCGGGCACGCGGCGGAGGGCTACGCCCTGGCCACCGGGAGACCGGGCGTGTGCGTGGCCACCTCCGGCCCCGGGGCGACCAACCTCATCACCCCCATCGGTGACGCGCATATGGACTCCGTGCCCATGGTCGCGATCACGGGGCAGGTGGGCGCGGGCTCCATCGGGACCGACGCCTTCCAGGAAGCGGACGTGATCGGCTCGACGATGCCCTTCGTCAAGCACTCCTTCCTGGTGTCCGATCCCGCGGAGATCCCCGAGCGCATCGCCGAGGCCTTCCACCTGGCCTCCACGGGGCGTCCGGGCCCCGTCGTCGTCGACGTCACCAAGGACGCCCAGGTGGGCACCGCCGAGTTCCACTGGCCGCCCCGGCTGGGCCTGCCCGGTTACACCCTGCCCGGGCGCCCCAACCAGCGGCGCATCGAGCAGGCCGCCGAGGTCCTCGCCCACGCCCAGCGCCCCGTCCTCTACCTCGGCGGAGGATTGGCCCGCGCGGGCATCGCCACCGAGGCCCTCACCGAGCTCATCGACACCCTCGGCGCCCCCTTCGTCACCACTCTCACCGCGTTGGACATCATGCCCACCGATCACCCCCTCCACCTGGGGATGCCGGGCATGCACGGCACCGTGCCCGCCGTCGGAGCCCTCCAGAGGGCGGACGTCGTCGTCAGCCTCGGCGCGCGCTTCGACGACCGCGTCACGGGCAGGCCCGACACCTTCGCCCGGCGCGCCGCCGTCATCCACGTCGACATCGACCCCGCCGAGATCTCCAAGATCCGCACCGCGGACGTGCCCATCGTCGGCGACCTCGTCGACGTCGTGCCCGCGCTCACCGCGGCGATCGCCGCGCAGGGCGAGGAGCGCGTGAGCCTGGAGCCCTGGGTGGCCGAGGTCGGCGACGTCCGCCGCCGCTACCCCATCGCCTGGACCGACACCGACGACGGCATCCTCCAGCCCCAGGAGGTCATCACCCACCTGGCCGCCGGCGCCCCCGAGGACACGATCTGGGCCACCGGCGTCGGGCAGCACCAGATGTGGGCCGCGCACTTCCTGGGCTTCAACCAGCCGCGCTCCTGGCTCACCTCGGCGGGGGCCGGCACCATGGGGTACGGCGTGCCCGCCGCCATGGGCGCCAAGGTCGGCCGGCCCGACCGGCCCGTGTGGCTCATCGACGGCGACGGCTGCTTCCAGATGACCAACCAGGAGCTCGCCACCTGCACCCTCAACGAGATCCCGATCAAGGTCGCGATCATCAACAACTCCTCCCTGGGCATGGTGCGCCAGTGGCAGACCCTCTTCTACGGGCAGCGCTACTCCAACACGGACCTGCACACCGGCGCCGGAACCCGGCGCATCCCCGACTTCGTGGCCCTGGCGCAGGCCTACGGCGCCGTGGGCCTGCGCTGCGAGCGCCTGGAGGACCTCGACGCGGTCATCGAGAAGGCCAACGCCATCAACGACCGCCCCGTCGTCGTCGACTTCATCTGCTCGGCCGACGCCCAGGTGTGGCCGATGGTCGCCGCGGGCGTGTCCAATGACGAGATCCAGCACGCCCTGGGCATGAGCCCGGCGTGGGAGGAGGAGTGAGCCCCATGAGCGCAGCCAGTACTGCGGGCGCGGCGAGCGCCGCGAGCACGATGCACACCCTGTCCGTGCTGGTCGAGGACACCCCGGGCGTCCTGACCCGTGTGTCCGCGCTGTTCACCCGTCGCGGCTTCAACATCCACTCCCTGGCCGTGGGCCCCACCGACACCGACGGCGTCTCGCGCATCACCGTGATCGCCGACGCCGAGGGCCGGGCCATGGAGCAGGTGACCAAGCAGCTCAACAAGCTCGTCAACGTCCTCAAGATCGTCGAGCTCGATCCCGCCACCTCGGTGGAGCGCGAGCTCTACCTCATCAAGGTCCACGCCGACGATGCCAACCGCACCGCCGTCCTGCAGATCGTCGACCTGTTCCGCGCGCATGTCGTCGATGTCTCCCCGAGCTCCGTGGTCATCGAGACCGTCGGCTCGGAGTCGAAGGTCCGGGCGCTGCTGACCTCCCTGGAGCCCTACGGGGTCAAGGAGATCGTGCAGTCCGGGGCCGTCGCCATCACACGCGGTCCAAGATCCATCACCGATCAACTCAAGGAGAAGTGACCCACCATGGCAGCAGAGAAGTTCTACGACGACGACGCGGACCTGTCCATCATCGCCTCCAAGAAGGTGGCCGTCATCGGCTACGGCTCCCAGGGCCACGCCCACGCCCTCAGCCTGCGCGACTCCGGGGTCGAGGTCGTCGTGGGTCTGCGCGAGGGCTCGAAGTCCGTCGTCAAGGCCGAGGAGGCGGGGCTCGCCGTCAAGCCGATCGCCGAGGCCGTCGCCTGGGCGGACGTCGTCGTGGTCCTCGCCCCCGACCAGGTCCAGGCCACCCTGTACTCCCAGGAGATCGAGCCGAACATCAAGCCCGGCTCCGCCCTCCTGTTCTCCCACGGCTTCAACATCCACTACGGCTACATCAAGCCCGGCGCGGATATCGACGTCATCATGGTCGCCCCCAAGGGCCCTGGCCACACGGTGCGCCGCGAGTTCGAGGCCGGCCGCGGAGTGCCCGTGCTCGTGTGCGTCGAGCAGGACGCCACCGGCGGGGCCTGGCCGCTCGTGCTGTCCTACGCCAAGGCCATCGGCGGCACTCGCGCCGGCGCCATCAGGACCACCTTCCGCGAGGAGACCGAGACCGACCTCTTCGGCGAGCAGACCGTCCTGTGCGGCGGCATCTCCAAGCTCATCGAGTACGGCTTCGAGACGCTCGTCGAGGCCGGCTACCAGCCCGAGATGGCCTACTTCGAGGTCTGCCACGAGATGAAGCTCATCGTGGACCTCATCAACGAGGGCGGCATCTCCAAGCAGCGCTGGTCCTGCTCCGACACCGCCGAGTACGGCGACTACGTCTCCGGCCCGCGCGTCATCACCCCGGACGTCAAGGAGCACATGAAGGAGGTCCTCGGCGATATCCAGAACGGCTCCTTCGCCAAGCGCTTCATGGATGACCAGGCCGCCGGCGCCCCGGAGTTCAAGAGGCTGCGGGCCGAGGGCGAGGCCCACCCGATCGAGGCCACCGGCCGCGAGGTGCGCTCCATGTTCGCCTGGCGCGCCGAGGTCGACTCCGACTACACCGAGGGCTCCGTCGCCCGCTGACCCGCCCATCCTCGCGAGACCGGTCGATAACGTCATCGAGACCGGTCGAAGTGGCGATCGAGACCGGTTCCACGCCGAGGCCCGCGGGGCCCGCCGAGATCATCGGCGGGCCCCGCAGCGCATTCCCGGCGCGCTCAGCCCCCGCGAGGCCGCAATATGAGATGCGCGCGGAGCTGGAACGAGACAGACCATAGGGTCCGACCATGACGCAGACCATCAGGCTCGCAGTGATCCCCGGCGACGGCATCGGCAAGGAGGTCGTCCCCGAGGGCCTCAAGGTCCTCGACGCCGCCCTGGCGGGCACCGGCACGACCATCGAGCGCACCGACTTCGACCTCGGCGCCGAGCGGTGGCACACCACCGGCGACACCCTCACCGACGAGGACCTCGCCGCCATCAAGGAGCACGACGCCATCCTCCTGGGCGCCGTCGGCGACCCCTCCGTGCCCTCCGGCGTCCTGGAGCGCGGTCTCCTGCTGCGCCTGCGCTTCGAGCTCGACCACTACGTCAATCTGCGCCCCGCCAGGCATTACCCGGGCGTGCCCACACCGCTGGCCGAGCCCGGGGACATCGACTTCGTCGTCGTGCGCGAGGGCACCGAGGGCCTCTACTGCGGCAACGGCGGTGCCGTGCGCGTGGGAACCCCCCACGAGATCGCCACCGAGGTCAGCGTCAACACCGCTTTCGGCGTCGAGCGCCTCGTGCGCTACGCCTTCGAGCAGGCCAACGCCCGCCGCCAGCACCTCACCCTGGTCCACAAGCACAACGTCCTCGTCCACGCGGGCCACCTGTGGCGGCGCACCGTCGAGGCCGTCGGCGCCGAGTACCCCGGCGTGAGCGTCGACTACTGCCACGTCGACGCCGCCACCATCTACATGGTCACCGACCCCTCCCGCTTCGACGTCATCGTCACCGACAACCTCTTCGGCGACATCCTCACCGACGAGGCCGGGGCCATCACCGGCGGCATCGGCCTGGCCGCCTCCGGCAACATCAACCCCGACCGCGCCCTCCCCTCCATGTTCGAGCCCGTCCACGGCTCCGCGCCCGACATCGCGGGCCAGGGCATCGCCGACCCCACCGCCACGATCCTGGCCGTCGCCCTCCTGCTGGAGCACATCGGCGAGCCCGATGCCGCCGCCCGGGTGAGCGCCGCCGTCGACGCCGACATGGCCGCCCGGGCGCGGGCCAACGAGGACGGCGGCCCACTCGCCCGCTCGACCAGCGAGATCGGGGACGCGATCGTCGCGGCGCTGCGGGCCTGAGCCTCTCGGTGCCGCGCCTACGGCCTCTGCGCGGCACCTCGAGCGAGACGGCATATGAGATCCCCTGTCCGGTCAATGAGAACCGACGTAGGGTGTGGCCATGCCTGAGACCACCGCTGCGACACCCTCCTCCCCGATCGACCTCCCCACCACCCCGCTGGCCCGCGCAGCGGAGGTCCCCGTCCCCGCCGCGGATGAGCTCGCCGGCCGCTTCGCGCTCACGCCCAACCCCGCCCCCGCCGACGAGGCGGAGCGGGCGGAGAGACTCGCCAACCCCGGGTTCGGCTCCAGCTTCACCGACCACATGGCTCACGCCCGCTGGATCGCCGGGCAGGGCTGGACCGGTCACGGCATCATCCCCTTCGGCGAGATCAGCCTCTCCCCGGCGGCGGCCGTCCTCCACTACAGCCAGGAGGTCTTCGAGGGCATCAAGGCCTACCGCCACGCCGACGGCTCCGTGTGGACCTTCCGCCCCCGGTACAACGCGGCCCGCATGGCTGCCTCCGCCCGCCGCCTGGCCATGCCCGAGCTGCCCGAGGAGGATTTCATCGCCTCTCTGGTCGATCTCGTGCGCGCCGATGCCGCCTGGGTCCCCACCGGCGATGGCGAGTCCCTCTACCTGCGGCCCTTCGCCTTCGCCTCCGAGCCCTTCCTCGGGGTTCACCCCGCCCGCGTCATCGACTACTACGCCATCGCCTCGCCGTCGGGCGCCTACTTCACGGGCGGGCTGACACCCATCAGCATCTGGGTCTCCAGCGACTACCACCGCGCGGGCCGCGGCGGCACGGGCGCCGCCAAGACCGGTGGTAACTACGCGGGCTCCCTCCTGCCCCAGCAGATCGCGGCCGAGCAGGGCTGCGACCAGGTCTGCTTCCTCGACGACGTCACCCAGACGAACATCGAGGAGCTCGGCGGCATGAACCTCATGGTCGTTGACGCCGATGGCACCGTGCGCACGCCCCGCCTGACCGGCACGATCCTCGAGGGATCCACCCGCTCGGCGATCCTGCGCCTCCTGTCGGACGCCGGGCGCGCGGTCGTGGAGGACACGATCAGCCTGGCCGGCCTGCTCGACTCCATCCGCTCCGGCGCCGTCACCGAGGTCTTCGCCTGCGGGACCGCGGCCGTCGTCGTGCCGCTCGGGCGACTCAAGGGCGAGGACTTCGACGTCGAGCTCTCCGGTCACGAGGTGACCAGCGAGATCCACGAGCGCCTCACCGCCATCCAGAACGGCACGGCGCCCGACCCCTACGGCTGGATGTACCGGCTCGTCTGAGCCGCGTCCGGCCCGTGAACCCGGCCCGCCCCTGATCGTGCCCGGTCCAGCGATCATCCGGCGCCTCCTCCGGCGGTGGAGGCACCCCGCGCTCAGCTTCATCCTGGTCCCCCCGGGGGGACCGGAGGCGGCCCGGGCCGCGATCCGCTCCTGCCTCAATCAGTCCCTGCGCGAGATCGAGGTCATCGTCGCCGCGGGCGGGATCGCCGACGGCGCCGCCCCGGCCGGGTCCGTGCGCGAGACCGCCGAGGCGCTCGCCTCCCGGGACTCCCGCGTCCGCGTCGTCGACGGCGGCGCCCGGGCGGCCCTGGAGGCCGCCCGCTCCCGCTGGGCCCTTCTCATGGGCGGTGAGGATCGGATCGAGCATGACGGGCCCGCCGCCCTCATCGACTCCCTGAGACGGTCGGGCTCCGACCTCGCCGTCGGGGGGAGCCGAGTGCTCGACGGCGACTGGACGGCCGAGCCCCCGGGCCCCGCGGGCCGCGGTCTGCGCCTCGATGATGCCCTTGGCCTCCTGGACGCCCCGGTGCCCGGCCGCCTCGTGGCCCGAACGAGCGCCTGGCGGCGCCTGGCCGACGACGCTCTGGTCGACCCCCGGGAACGCGCCGGCGCCGCCCTCGGTCTGCTCCTGGCGGCGCGGCGCATCGACGTCGTCGATGTTCTCGTCGACTCCCGCGCCGCGACGGAGCCGCTCAGCCGGGACCGTCGGCTGGAGGCCCTGGCCCGCACGGCGGACCGCCTGCCGACACTGCTCGACGGCGCCCCCGGACCCGTGCGCGACCGCGTCCTCGGGGCGCTCCTGAGGGACGGGCTCCTGCCTCTCGCCCTCTGCGCGCCGACGGCGGGGGACGGGTGGATCCGATCCCTTCGCGCCCTGGCCTCCCGGCTCATCCCCGGCGCGGCCGACCCGGCCTGGGCGATGCTGCCCCTCCTCGACCGGGCACTGCTGTGGACGCTCGCCCGCGGCCCCCTCGACGAGCTCTGGGAGGTCCTGGGCTCGCGCGCTGAGGACACCGCCTGCCTTCCCCTCATCCCCGACGCCCGTGCCCTAACCGGCCTGGCGGCCGACGCCCCCGTCCTGGGCCGCCTCACCGGCCTGCCCGCGGAGCTGCTCGCCATCCGGCCCATCGACCTGCGCGTGGAGGCCCGTGCCACGAGCCTCGCGTGGCGCGACGCGGGCACCCTCGTCATCGAGGGCTGGGCGCGCGTGCCCGGTCTCGATCCAGCGCTGGCCGGGGCGCCCCGGATCGAGTTGGTCGGCGGGCGGGCCGGCGCGGGAGGCGCCGATGACGGCGAGGGCGGGAGGACCGCCTCGAGCGCCGTCGAGATCGAGACGCGCTGCGCCCCCGAGGCCGATGAGGAGGCCCAGGACCCCTGGCGCGGCTACAGTGCCGCCGGCTTCCGTGCCGCACTGGCCCTGGGCGAGCCGCCCGAGGTCGGAGCGCTGCTGCGCGTCTCGCTGAGCGCGGGCGCCGAGGAGATCTCGACCCGCCTGGCGGCCCCGGTCTGGATGAGCGGCTCCTCGCGCTCGGGCCGTAGCGCCGCCTGGCGCGATGCGGACGGCCTGCTGCGCGTGGGGCCCGGCAGGGCCGCGCCCGCCGCGCGCCCACCGGGGGAGAGCGACGGGATCGCCCGGATCGCCCGCGCCTGGATCGAGGGGGAGCGCGTCTGGATGGAGGGGCCCGGCGGCGACTGGGTGGAGGAGTCCTCGGCCCGCCTGCTCCTCGCATCCTCCCGGGGGCCGGTGGCGGCCACCATGAGCCCCGCGCCCGCGCCGGGCAGGGGAGGTCCCGTGCCGGAGGGCGACGACGGCGCCGCCCCGGCGTGGCGCGCATGGATCCCGCTCGACGACCCGGGGATCCCCCTGGGAGCCTCCTGGCTCCGATGGGCGCTGCCCGACGGGGCGGGCGCGGACTGCGCCCCCGCGGCCGGGCTCGCCCCCGCGCTCGAACTGGCCGGCCACGCCCGCGGCGCGAGGCTCGGGATCGAGTCCGGGCGCGTCTCGCTGAGCCTGCTGGCGCCCCTGGCGCCCGAGGAGCGGACGCGGCGCGGCCGGCGCTTGCTCATCGAGAAGGACTTCGGGCCGCTGGTCGACGGCGTCCTGCTGGAGTCCTTCCAGGGCCGCAGCGGCGGGGACAGCCCCGGCGCCATCGCCGCCGACCTGGCGCGCCGGGGGACGGGCGCCCCGCTCTGGTTCTCCGTCGTCGATGGGACGGTGCCCGTGCCCCGTGGCACCGCGCCGCTCATCCGCGGCAGCGAGGAGTGGTTCCGCGCGCTGCGCACGGCCCGGGTCATCATCACCAACGACTGCCTCCCGATCTGGTGGGAGAAGCGCCCCGGCCAGCGGGTCCTGCAGACCTGGCACGGGACGCCGATCAAGCGCCTCGGCCACGACGCCGCCCCCGGGGCGACCAGCCTCACCTACCTGCGCATGATCACCGCCCAGGCCCCCCAGTGGGACCTGCTGCTCGCCCAATCGGCCGCCGCCGAGGAGCGCCTGCGCTCGGCCCTGGGCTACACGGGAACCACCTGGGTGGGGGAGTACCCCCGCAACGCGCCCCTGGTCGCCGATGAGCGCGCCCGGGCGGAGACCCGGGGTCGGACCCGCGCCGAGCTGGGGATCGCGGGCGATGTGCCGGTGATCCTCCTGGCCCCCACGTGGCGCGAGGACCTGCGCGAGGGGGCGTCCCCGATGAGCCGCGTCGTCGACGCCGCGCGAATCGCGCGGGAGACGGGCGCCGTCGTCCTGGCGCGCGGCCACCGCATGAACCTCCTCACCCTCGGCGAGGCGGACGGCGCGCACGGGGCCACCGGCGGACCCGGTGAGACCGGCGTCCCCCCCGGCGTCCTCGATGTCAGCGGCCACCCGAGCGCCGAGTCCCTCATGCTCGCGGCGGACGTCCTGGTGACCGACTACTCCAGCATCATCATGGACTTCGCGCTCACGGGCCGACCGGCGATCGCGCATGTGCCCGACCTGGAGGACTACCGGCGCCGCCGGGGCCTGTACGGCCAGTGGCCCGACGATGCCCCCTGGCCCGTCACCCGCGACGACGCCGGGCTCGTCGCCGAGCTGCGCCGGGTCCTGCCCGCGCGTCCCGGGCCCGGCGGTGAGCGGGCCACGGCCCCGCCCCCGCAGCGGTGCGGCCCCGATCCCGTCGAGCGGACTCTGGAGCGCCTGCGCGCCTGGGTGGCGCAGCCCTTGGGGCATCTGCCCTGATGACACACCAGCCGGTCTCGCGGGCTGGTGGAAAACCGCCCTGTGTGATGCCATAGCCCCATGAACGAGACCCCTGATCTCGTCCCTGCCGCCGATGACAGCGCGAGAAATCCGGATGCGCCGAGCGACACCGACGATTCAAGCGCCGAGGCGCCCCGGCCGGGCGAGCGGATGAGTCCGGTCGAGCCGGGCGCCGACGACGCCCCGGAGCCCGGCGGGACCGCCGATCCCGAGGAGGCGCCCACCGACGGCGGGACTGATGAGGGCGTCGCGCTCCTCACCGCCGCCGCATCGATGCCCGCGGCCGACGACGAGGCGGGCGAGGCGGCCCCGGCGCGCCGCCGCGGGCGCCGCTGGCGGATCGCGCTCGTCTCCGTCCTGGTCCTCCTGCTCGTCCTGGTCACGGGCGTCGGCGCCTTCGGATGGTGGCTGCGCCATCGCGTGGACTCGGCCATCGAGAGGATCCCCGACCCCTTCGTCGGCCTCACCGAGCGTCCCACCGCCGCGGACGTCGAGGGCGACGCCCCGGTCAACATCCTCGTCATGGGGTCGGACTCCCGGATCAGCGCCGGCGATCCCTCCCAGTGGGAGCAGGGCGGCCAGCGCACGGACGCCATGATGATCATCCACGTCAACGGCAACCGCCGGGGCGTCTCGGTCATCTCCATCCCCCGGGACTCCTGGGTCCCCATCCCCGGGCACGGCACGGGGAAGATCAACTCCGCCTTCTCCTACGGCGGGCCGGCCCTGGCGATCCAGACCGTTGAGAACCTCACCGGCGTGCGCATCGACCATTTCGCGGTGGCCGACTTCGAGTCCTTCGCCACCCTCACCGACGAGATCGGCGGGGTGACGCTCCGCCTGGAGAAGCCGACCACGCTGGCGGGCACCGAGTTCGCCGCGGGGCCCCAGCACCTCAACGGCGCGCAGGCCCTGGCCTTCACCCGGGAGCGCTACAGCCTCTCCCACGGGGACTTCTCCAGGATCCAGCGTCAGCAGGCATGGATGCGCGCCATCGTCTCCCAGGTCCTCAACGGCGGCCTCATGTCCGATCCCGCCGGGCTCTACAGCTTCCTGTCCGTGGCGGCCGGGACCATGTCGGTGGACGAGGGCTTCTCGATCGACGAGATGCAGTCCCTCGCCCTGAGCCTGCGGGGCCTGGGGTCGGGCGGCATCACCTACGTGACCGCCCCCTACCAGGGGACGAGCACGAGTGAGGACGGCCAGTCGATCGTCCTGCTGGACCAGGCCGCTGACGCCCCGCTCTTCGAGGCGGTCGCCGACGACACCGTCTCCCAGTACCTCGCCGAGCACGCCGACGCCGTCCCGCAGCTGCCGTCCGCCGTCGAGTGAGACAGATCGCGGCCTCGCCGACCACGGGCGGTCGGAGCAGGACAGGCGGAACGATCCGCCCCATGGGCATTCGGATGGAGTGAGACAGTGACGACGACGCGAACCCTGACCCCGGCCAACCCGTCCGATGGCGCCCCGATCAGCACCGTCGCGGTGGTCGGCCTGGGATACACCGGCCTGCCCACCGCCGCCGCCCTGGGCGGCGCCGGCCTGAGGGTGATCGGCGTGGACACCTCCGCGCCGAGAGTCGAGGCCGTGGGCAGGGGGGAGCCGCCCTTCGTCGAGGAGGGCCTGAAGCAGGCCATCGCTGAGCAGGTCATGAGGGGCCGGCTCACCACGCAGCGGGCGATGCCGCGGGCCGACGCCTACGTCGTCGCCGTCCCCACGCCCCTGGCCGCCGGCCACCGGGCGGACCTGAGCAGTGTCGACGCCGCAGGGGCGGCCATCGCGCCAGTGCTCGCCGGGGGCGAGCTCGTCATCCTGGAGTCGACGTCGCCGCCGGGCACCACGGCGCGCCTGGCCCGCGCCATCCAGGCGGCCCGCCCCGACCTGGTCGTCCCGCTGGCGGAGCGGGACGACCAGGCCGCCGCGAGCGGCCCCGGCCCGGTGCGGCCGGGCCGCGCGGCCGTCGACGTCGTCCACTGCCCCGAGCGGGTGCTGCCGGGGCGGGCGATGGCCGAGATCGTCGAGAACGACAGGATCATCGGCGGGCTCACCGCCCGGGGGGCGCGGCGGGCCCGCGACCTCTACGCCGCCTTCTCCGCCGGAGGGATCCTGCTCACCGACGCGCGCACCGCGGAGCTGGCCAAGCTGGCGGAGAACGCCTACCGCGACGTCAACATCGCGTTCGCCAATGAGCTCGCCGTGATCTGCGCCGACCAGGGCGTGGACCCCTGGGAGCTCATCGAGCTGGCCAACCGGCACCCGAGGGTGTCGATCCTCAAGCCCGGCCCCGGCGTGGGAGGGCACTGCATCGCGGTGGATCCCTGGTTCATCGTCGAGGCCGCCCCCGAGCGGGCGCGGCTCATCCGGGCCGCCCGCGAGGTCAATGACGCCGCGCCCGGGCGCGTCGTCGAACGGGTGCTGGACGCCGTCAGGGGCCAGGAGGCGCCCACCATCGCGGCACTGGGGCTCGCGTTCAAGGCCGACGTCGACGATCTGCGGGGATCGCCCGCCCTGGCCATCGTCGAGGCGCTGGCGCGGGCGCTCCCGCGCGCGAGGATCATCATCGCCGAGCCGCATATCGACGCCCTGCCGGAGTCCCTGTCCGGCCTGCCCGGCGTGAGCCTGGCGCCCGTCGCGGACGCGGTGGCCCAGGCGGGCGTCGTGGTGCTCCTCGTGGACCACCGGGAGATGCGCGGGCTCGACCAGGCGGCGCTCGCGGGCAGGGCCGTCATCGACACCCGAGGACTCTGGCGCCGGCGGCAATCCTGAAAGTTCGCTGAGAATTACCAGGTCAAATGCTGTTCCTGTGAGGTTGTCCATGGAATTGCGACCATTGAACGGGTGACAGGATCGGAATGATCGACCATACTCGGTGTCGAATCGTGATCTTCGGTTCTGAAGGTGCTCTGGCCTCTCCCTGAGGAGTTCTTCGATGCGTCGCGTCATCACATATGGGACATTCGATCTCCTGCACTACGGGCATATCGAGCTGCTCCGACGCGCGAGGGCCCTGGGCGACTATCTCGTGGTCGCACTGTCGTCTGATGAATTCAACGCCGGGAAGGGCAAGAAGGCCTACTTCTCCTATGAGGAGCGCCGGGCGATGCTCGAGGCCATCCGCTATGTCGACCTGGTGGTCCCCGAGAACAACTGGGAGCAGAAGGTCGATGACCTCGTCAAGTACGAGATCGACACCTTCGTCATGGGTGACGACTGGACGGGACGGTTCGATGAGCAGCTCGGCGGTCTCTGCGAGATCGTGTACCTGCCCCGGACGCCTGAGATATCGACGACGCAGATCAAGAGCGACATGACCCAGTCCTGATCCCCTGCTGACGATCCCGCTAACACTCGCACGAAGGAGGCCTGATGGCCGCGGATAGCCCCGAATCCTCCGCGACAACCGCGTTGAAGCCGATCTGGCGCGCCGTTGTGCCCAAGTCCGTGCGGCGAGCGCTCTACCACCGGCGCCACCAGACCGCCGAGCAGCACCAGGAGCCATCGCACCTGCCGCCCGTGCTCGCGGCGGCCGCCTCCACCGAGCCGGTCCAGCACTCCATGACCACCGGCCCCAAGCTCTCCGTCGTCATCCCGGTGTACAAGGTCGAGGAGTACCTCGACGCCGCCGTCGAGTCCGTGGTCAAGCAGACCTACAAGGATATGGAGATCATTCTCGTCGACGACGGCTCGCCGGACCGCTGCGGCCAGATGTGCGACGACTGGGCCGCCCGCGATGCCCGCATCCGCGTGGTCCACAAGCCCAATGGCGGGCTCTCCGACGCGCGCAACGCGGGAATGGCCGTCGCCACCGGCGACTTCATCGGCTTCGTCGACTCCGATGATCTCCTGGACCCCCGTGCCTATGAGCGGCTCATGGGTGCCCTGGAGCACAGCGGATCGGATATCGCCACGGGCAACGTGCTCCGATTCCAGGGCGAGAGGAAATGGCAGGGCTGGAACCAGGGCTACTCCCATGACCCGTCCCTCTACCCCGAGCTCGCCCCCGGGTCCAGGGTGGCCACCGGCGTCCAGATCCAGGAGCACCCCGAGCTCATGTTCGACACGACCTCCTGGAACAAGGTCTACCGGCGGTCGCTGCTGGCGGCCAACGGCATCGACTTCCCCGTCGGCAAGCTCTACGAGGATATGTTCCCCGTGGCCCGCGCCTACGCGGCGGCCTCGGCGATCGACGTCGTCTTCGACTCGGTCTACCTCTACCGGGAGCGCGAGGACCGCTCCTCCATCACCCAGAAGCGCGGGGAGCTGAAGAACCTCGTCGACAAGATGGAGATGGTGGACCGCACCTGGGACCTCGTCGCCGACCAGGACAACTCCGAGGTCCTGCGCGACACCCTCCTGTTCAAGCTCCTCGAGGGCGACCTGCCCGTCTACGCCCCCTACCTCGGGCACGACCCCCAGTTCGACCAGGCCTACATCTCCACCCTCGCCCGCTACTGGCCGTATGTGACCCCGGACCTCCTGGCCCGCATCCCCCTGGGGCGCCGGGCCCTCGTGGCCTGGCAGGCCCGCGGCGAGATCGCCATGGCCGACCGCGCCGAGGCGTGGATCAACCGCCATTTCTTCGACATCCCCATCGTCGAGGACGAGCGCGGCATCCACGCCGATCTCAGCGTCAACACCGAGATGCTCGCCCCCCTCATCGAGGGCGGCTACGACTCGATGACCCGCTACGCCAAGCCCCGCTGCACGGTCACCGAGGCCCAGATCCGCGACGGACTGCTCACCGTCGAGGGCTACGCCTTCCTCGACATCCTGCCCACGGGCAGCGAGCAGGTCATCTCCTTCGAGCTGCGCTCCACCGACGGCCTGACCGCGCCCATCGAGCACCGCCGGGTGCGCAACGAGTGGGCCAACGGCTCCTGGCCCGCCGGCATCGGGGACCGCGAGGACTGCGGCTTCATCATCTCCGAGCCCCTGGCCGCCCGTCTGCCCGCCCTGCCGGAGGAGCCCGGCGCGTCGCGGACCTGGAGCCTGTGGTACTCGGTGGCCTCGCGCACCCACGCCTCCGAGTTCGAGGAGATGCGCCCCGTGTGGCGCGGCGGGGCGATCCGCCTGGGGGACACCGCCATCTCCGACGACGGCTGGAGCGCCTCCATCGACTGGTCCTCCTGGACCAGGCCCCTGACCCTGGACCAGCGCCGCTTCTCCTTCATGGCCACCGGCGTCGTCGAGCGCGACGCCAGCCTCGCCACCGTCATCCGCTCCGTCGACGGCTCGCCGATCCGCGAGGCCCGCTACATCCGCGACCACGACTCCACCACACTGCCCGCGGTGCTCAAGGCCGCCGCCGACGGCGCCGTCGAGGCCTCGATGTCCATGTCGAGGGTCCCCGGCCGCGACGTCCCCAAGGGGGCCCGCAACGGCTGGCACCTGGAGGTCAGGAGCGCCCGCGGGGACTGGGAGCGGGTCGTGCCCGCCCAGGGCCTCGTGCGGGAGAGCGCCGACCGGGCCTGGTCGGTCCGCGGTGACTCCGACGGCTCCCTGTGCCTCGTCGACGGCGCCTCCTCCCTCATCGTCGATGAGATCACCTATGAGGACCACGCCTGGCGCCTGACCGGGCGCTGCCCCGCGGAGGTCGATCCCGCCTCCACGGTCTCCATGTGGAGCGATCAGGGGGCCTTCGAGCACTGCTCCTTCGAGATCCCCTCGCCCGGCCGCTTCGCCGTGACCATCCGCCCCTGGAAGAAGGGCTGGTACGCCGACCGCGAGATCGCCTGGAGGACGGGGGAGTACCACTTCTGGCTGCGCGTGGACGGCCGTGACTCCAAGTACCGCATCCGGGCCAACTCCTCCCTGCTCCAGACCACCCTCCAGATGAACATCTGGGACGGCACCCTGCACTCGCGCTTCCACATCTCCGCCGACTCCCTGGACATGACCATGAGGGTCGACGAGGGTCTGCTCCACACCGAGCGCGGGCGCCACAACCGCTTCCGCCTCATGGGCGAGTGGAGGACCGCCACGGGCGTCGAGCCCATGGACGCCGCCGTGTTCGCGTCCTTCATGGAGGGGCACGCCGCCGACTCGCCCCTGGCCCTCTTCGAGGAGCTCAAGAGGCAGGACACCGGCCTGGACCTGTACTGGGCCGTCAACGACGGCTCGGTCATCGTGCCCGACGGCGCCACCCCGCTGCTCAAGGGCTCCGCGAAGTGGTTCGAGGTGCTCGCCCGTGCCCGCTACGTCGTCAACAACGTCGGCGGCATCGAGGGCTACGGGAACCGCCCCTTCCAGCGCTACCTGCAGACTTGGCACGGCACGCCGCTCAAGCACATCGGGCGCTCCCACATCGAGGAGACCCCCTGGGCCTACGCCGTCGGCGCCCTGCGGGGCCGCGAGGAGAGCTCGGAGTGGGACGGCCTCGTCTCGCCCAACCCCTTCTTCTCCTCCATCGCCGCCCGCGAGTTCTTCTACGACGGCCCGATCCTGGAGATCGGCTACCCCCGCAACGACCGCCTCGTGCGGGCCGACGAGGCCGAGCGCACCCATTTGCGCTCCCGCTTCGGCCTGCGCGCCGACGCCCGCGTGCTGCTGTACGCCCCGACCTTCCGCGAGACCGGCGCCGGCGGCCAGGTCTCGGCCATGCGCGAGCTGCTCGACCTGGACCGCCTGGCCGACGAGCTCGGCGAGGAGTGGACCATCATCCTGCGCGGGCACAACTACAACCGCCGGGCCTCGGCCAAGGACGCCAGCCGGGCCCGGATCCTCGACCTGACCGAGCACCACGACATCAACGACCTGCTCATCGTCTCCGACGCGCTGGTCACGGACTACTCCTCGGTCATGTTCGACTACCTGTGCACCGGCAAGCCCGTGTTCAACTACGTCCCCGACCTGGAGGACTACACCGCCTCGCGCGGCATGTACATGACCGTCGGGGAGTGCGCGGTGGGCCCCCTCCTGCACGAGCAGGACGCCCTCCTCGCCGAGCTCCGGGGCATCGACGCCTACAACGAGCGCTACGGGGACCGCTACCGCCAGCGGGCCGAGTTCTTCGTCCCCTGGGACGACGGGCACGCCTCCGAACGGGCGCTCGGCGCCCTCATGACCTGACCGACCGACAAGCAGCGACATCCCAGCCGCGCCCAGCACGAGGAGGAACAGTGGGAGTCTTCGACGACGTGGGGACCGTCCGCCAGGAGGCGGGCAGCAGGACCGTGACCGTGGACCTGCCCTCGCTCATGGCCTCGCCGCAGGCGATCCTCAGGCCCGCGACCATGGCGCCGCCGGACCGCCTGAGGGTCACCGACGAGCGCCTGAGCGCTGTCACCACCCTCATCGCCCTGGCCCGCCAGGACCCGGGAATCAGGGCGGCGCTCAAGGCGATCACCGCGGAGGGCTACCTCGTGGCCGGCGCCGGCGACGGCGAGGGCGTCCTCGTGCGGCGCGGCTGCGTCGGCTCCTTCTGGGACGAGGTGCGCACCGGCGAGTGCTCCCTGACCCGCTCCGGCGTCGCCTACTCCTACCACGAGCCCGAGTGGGGCGCGCCCGCCCGCTACCTCGTCGTCGTCTTCTCCGGCATGCACTCGGACTGGAACCACCCCGGGCTGGACCGCTACATCTTCCCCCAGTTCCGGCACATCGGGTCCCTCACGCCCCCCGGCACCGCCGTGCTGAGGCTGGGCGACCTCGGCGGCATCTCCGGCTCCTTCTTCATGGACACCGCCGACGCGCCGTCGAACTGCGATGACATCTCCGAGCTCATCGTGGCCGCCATCCGAAGGCTCGGCCTGCCGCCCCAGCGCGTCTGCCTCATCGGCCCCTCCAAGGGCGCCACCGGCGCCGCCATCCATGGGCTGCGCCTCCACCTGCCCTTCATCGCCGTCGACCCGATCGTCGACGACACCTTCTACCGGGAGGAGCGCGACGACCAGCACTTCACCGGCGCCCCCATCTTCCCCAGGCGCGTCGAGGAGGTCCTCGCCGAGCTCATCGACGAGCCCGGCTCAGCCTCCCCGCCGCCCGGCGTCGTCCTGACCGCCCGGGGCTCGGAGATCTCCTCCGACGCCCTCGCCTTCGCCCGGGACCTGCGGCGCCCCTGCGCCGTTCACGAGTCCGATGACCCCAGGGTCGGCGCCCACCCCGACGTGGCGCGCGCGGTCCTCGGGCCAGCCATCGCCGCGCTCAACGCCCTCCTGCTGGGGATCCCGGTGGGGAGCACGATCGCGGCCCAGTCCACCAGCGCCCGCCAGAGCTGAGAGGTACCGAGATGGATTACCTAGACGGTGTTGAGCTCCTGCCCCGCCGCCCCCACAAGGGCGTGTGGGACGTCCCCCTCGACGACTTCGCCTCCGATCCGGTCGGCTTCCAGGCCGCCCTGGCCGAGCAGGACCCCGACTTCATCCGGGTCGCCGACGCCGCGATCACCGGCTCCGGGGGCCCCATCGGCGTGGGCCGCTCCGACGCCCGCCTCCACGCCCTGCACAAGCTCCTGGCGGGCAAGGGCTACTTCATCTGGGAGGGCGGCGACGGCGTGGCCAAGTACATCGCCCGCGGCCGGATCCGCAGCTTCTGGGAGCCCATCACCTCCGGTGAGATCTCCATGACGAAGGACGGCGTCCTCTACCAGATGATCCTGCCCGAGGGCGGCAACGCCCTGCGGCGCCTCGTCGTGGTCTTCTCAGCGATCCACACGAACTACAACGAGGCCTCCCTGTGGAGGTACTTCCCCCACCACTACCAGCACCTGCGCGGGCTGACCCCCGGGGACACCGCGATCCTGCGCATCGGCGACCTGGGAGGCGTTGTCGGCTCCTTCTACGGCGACACCCTCGACGCCCCGGGCAACGCCGCCGCCATCAGCGCACTCATCGCCCGGGTGATCCGCTCCTTCGAGATCCCGCCGGCGCAGGTCTGCCTCCTGGGCTCGTCCAAGGGCGCCACCGGCGCCGTGCGCCACGGGGTGGCCCTCGGCCTGCCCTTCGTGGCCGCCGACCCCGTGCTGGGGGACCAGTACTACGAGCGCTCCCGAGATGACGCCCACTTCACGGGCCCGGAGGTCTTCACCTCCACCAAGGACAGCGTGTTCGCCCAACTCCTGGCCTCCGAGCGCCCCACCGGGGCCAGGGGGGTGTTCCTCACCTCCCCGCAGTCGCCGCAGCACGACATGGTCGTCCAGTACGCCCAGAGCCTGGGGCGCCCCACCCTCCTCTTCGACTCCTCGGATGTCAGGATCGCCGACCACCCATGGGTGCCCGGAGTCGTCCTCGGCCCGACCTTCATGGCCGTCAACGCCCTCATCCTGGGCTGGTCCCTCCCCGAGGGCACCATCGAGCTGTGAGCCTGCGGCGCGCGCTGTGGCACCTGCGTCACGGCGGCCCGGCGGGCCTGAGGGAGCACCGCCGCCGCCGGCGCGCCGCCCGGCCCACCGCGAGCCACCGGCGCTCGCGCCCCGCCGTCGCGCGGGGCGTGGCGGGCATCCCCGACTGGGCCCTGCCCGAGGCCGCCGCACCCCGGCACGAGGTGACCGCGGGGGTCATCGCCGACGAGTTCACCTCCCTCGCCCTGCGCTACGAGTGGCGGGCCGTGCCCCTGGAACCGCGCCGCTGGCGCGAGCAGCTCGCTGAGAGCGGCCTCGACCTCATCTTCGTGGAGTCCGCCTGGCACGGGAATGACGACGCCTGGATCTACCAGGTCCTGGGCGACTCGGCCCCCTCCAAGGGGCTGCGCGCCCTGATCGCCGCCGCGCGGGCAGCGGGCATCCCCACGGTCTTCTGGAACAAGGAGGACCCGGCCCACTACGACGACGCCATCGCCACGGCCGCCCTCTTCGACCACGTCTACACCACGGACTCCACCCTCGTGCCGCGCTACCGGGCCGAGCTCGGGCACGACCGCGTCGGCGTCCTGCCCTTCGCCGCCCAACCGTCCATCCACAATCCCATCCGCCTGACCGGCCCCGATGGGCGCCCCGTGGAGCGTCGCGGCATCGCCTTCGCCGGGATGTACTTCGCCCACAAGTACCCCGAGCGCCGCGAGCAGATGGACATCCTGCTCGGCGCCGCCGCCGACGCCGGACGCCGCACCGGCCACGACCTCGTCATCTACTCGCGCTACCTGGGGGACGACGATCGCTACCAGTTCCCCGCGCCCCACGACGCCGCCGTGCGCGGCAGCCTCGACTACGTCCAGATGCTGGCCGCCTACCGCGCCCACCAGGTCTTCCTCAACGTCAACTCCGTGGTGACCAGCCCCTCGATGATGGCGCGGCGCATCTTCGAGATCACCGCCTGCGGAACGCCCGTCGTCACCATGCCCAGCCCCGCCACAGGTGCCTTCCTGCCCGCCGGGAGCCTCGCCATCGCCCGGGACCGCGTCGGCGCCGAGCACGCCATGCGGGCGCTCTGCGCCAATCCCGAGCTCGGCGACCGCATGACGCACCTCGCCCAGCGCGAGATCTGGGCCCGCCACACCTACGCCCACCGGGTGGACACGGTCCTGGCCGACCTGGGGATGCCCGAGCGGCGCCGCCGGACCGCCTCCATCGCCCCCCTCGTGGCCACCAAGCGGCCCCATCGCCTGGTGGCGGCCCTGGAGTCGCTCGCCGCCCAGCAGGGGGTGGAGATCCGCCCGGTCATCCTGACCCACGGCTTCGAGGCCGATGACGCCGCCCGCGCCTGCGCCCGCGAGCTCGGCCTGGAGGCCACCTGGATGAGCGCGCCGGCCGGCGCGAGCCTCGGCGCCAACTACGCGGCCATGCTCCAGAGGGTCGAGGCCGATCTCATCGCCAAGATGGACGACGACGACCTCTACGGACCCCACTACCTGTCCGAGGCGCTCGCGGCCATCGACTACTCGGGCGCAGGGATCGTCGGCAAGCACGCCCACTACGCGCATTTGGCGGGCAGCGATCTCACCGTCCTGCGCTTCCCCGAATGGGAGCACAGGTACACCTCCTTCGTCTCCGGCCCGACGATCGTGGCCAGGGCCGACCTCGCGCGCGCCGTCGGCTTCCCCGACGCCTCCCGGGGCGAGGACACCGCCCTGCTGCGCGGCGCCCTCGATGCGGGCGCGCGCGTCTACTCCACCTCCCGGTTCGGCTTCGTCCAGCGCCGGGGCGATGCCGCCGATCACACCTGGGCCATCGACGACGCCGAGATCCTGGCGACCTCGCGCATCAGCCATTGGGGGGCGCCGGGCGCCACCGAGCTGCCCTGAGGGACCGTCCCGAGGCGCCCTGGGCATGGGGGACGGGGCCCGGCCAGCGCCGGGGCCGCCCCGTCGATCCCTCAGCCGCGCGCCGCGAAGGCCTCGACGCCGTCGGCCACCCAGTCGTAGAAGGCGCCGATGTAGTGGAAGGGGGCCGCCCCCCAGCGGTGGGCGTCATCGGCCACGACGAGCTCATCGGGCACCTGGAGCACGCGCGTGCCCAACTCGTGCGCCCGCTCGTAGTAATCGATCATCGCCCAGTTGGCCCCCAGCGCGCTCATGCCCCAACTGCGCACGGTGGAGCGCCCCTGCGCGGTGCGCGCGGCCCAGGGCGCCTGGAGGAGGATCGTCCGCTCCAGCAGGCCGACCCGCTCGAGCATGGCCCCGAGGCGCGGCAGGGCGGCGGCGAAGAGCTCCTGGTGCTCGTCGGTGCCCAGCTCGACGAGGCGCCCGCCCAGCGGCCCGTAGAAGTCCCGGCCCAGGCGCAGACTCGCCGTCAGGCCCTCCGTGGAACGGGTGAGCCAGTGCCCGGGGGAAGCCTCGATGACGCCGAGGCGCTCATCGGTGAGGTCCCACAGCAGCACGTCCGTGGTCGCCGCCAGGCCCGCCAGCTGGGCCTCGGCGTCGCCGGCGGCGTCGGAGGCGAAGCAGCGCCGCGCGAAGGCGCTCTCCAGCGCGTCGGCGTCGATGGCGCGCACGTCCACGGCATTGCCCGTGGAGATGATGGACTGCCTGGCGACGTAGCGGGCCACCCGCCAGCCCCGCTCCTGGAGCACCGCGGCGGAGTCCCTGCCCACGCAGGATCCGAGGATCGCCAGGGATCGAGCGGGGGCGGGGGCGGTCACTGGGAGGCGTCCTTACGGTGACGGGGCGCGTAGACGCCGATGCGGCGCGCGGCGCGGGGGGATGCCGGGGAGGAGGCGGGCGCGGGGACCGCCGGCCCGCTCATCCTACCGTCACCGGCGGGGCCGGGCGCCGAGGGACTCGCGGGGGCGGAAGCGGCGCGGGGCGCCCACTTGCGCCGGCAGCGCGCCAGGATCTCCTCCGCGACGGCGTGCTCCCCCTTGGCCACGTTCCAGGACCACCAGCGGTAGTCGTGGGCGATCTCCGGGCCGGGCCCATCGCCGATGAGCCGGCCGTCCATGAGCCAGATGGCGCGCGTGCACATCTCCTCGATGGTCTGGGCGGCGTGGCTGACGATGAAGACCGTGCCCGCCCCCGCGCGCAGCTCGGCCATCCGGCTCTCGCTGCGCTCCTTGAAAGCGGCGTCGCCGGTGGACAGGGCCTCGTCGATGAGCAGGATGTCCGGGCTGGCGGACACGGCGATCGCGAAGCGCAGCCGCGAGGCCATCCCCGAGGAGTAGGTGCTCATGGGCCGGTAGATCGCCTCGCCGATGCCCGCCAGGGCGACGATCCCCGGCAGGGCGGCGCGGGCCTGCTCCGGCGTCATCCCCATGGCCAGGCAGCCGAGGATGACATTGCGCTCCCCGGGCAGGTCCGGCACGAGGGCGGCGTTGACGCCCAGGAGCACGGGCGTGGAGCGCGCCAGGACCCTCCCGGAGCGCGGCGTCTCCAGGCCCGCCACGATGCGCAGCAGGGTGGACTTCCCCGAGCCGTTGCGCCCCAGGATCCCCAGGGACTCGCCGGCCCGCGCCACGAAGGAGACCCCCTTGAGCGCGTCCACGGTCACGCGCGGGCGCTGCCCGAGGGCCCTCATCGCGATCCGGCGGGAGGGACTGAGGGCGCGCATGGCCGAGGCGTCCGCCGAGGGCGCCCGGTAGCGCACATGGAGGTCGTCGACGACGACGGTCACGGGTGAGGCCGCGGGCATGCCGGCGGAGGGCGCCCCGCGGGAGGGGAGGGGCTCAGCGCTCGACGCCATAGGACTCCTCCCTCGCCCAGAAGAAGACGTACCCGACGCCCACGGTGACGAGCACCCACAGTCCCATGACCGCCCAGTCGCGCCCCGGTGGCACCCGCTGGTAGAGGATGACGTCGCGGTACATGGTCAGCAGCTTGTAGCCGGGGTTCCAGTCGACGACGAACCTGGCGGCGGGCCGGTGCATCATCTTGTCGAAGGAGAAGAACACCCCCGAGCCGAAGTACCAGAACTGCGCCACGAAGGGCCACACGTTGCGCATGTCCGGCAGCTGCGCCGTGATCCTGGAGGTGAAGAGCGCCAGGCCCAGGGCGAAGAGGTTCTGCAGGGCGAAGATCGGCACGATGAGGATCCAGTGCCATGAGGGCCAGGCATGCGGCGGCAGGATCATGACGATGATCAGCAGCGCGGCCAACGGCGGCAGCGTGTCCAGGGCACCTCGGATCATGAAGGAGATCGGCAGGGCGACCCGCGGGAAGGAGAAGGAGCGGATGAGGTTCCTCCCCGCGCTCATCACCTGCCCCCCGCCAGTGATCGCCCGCTGGAGCGTGGGGAACATGGTGACCCCCACCAGCAGGTAGCCCACGAAGTTGTCGATGCTCCTGTTCGTCTCCAGCAGCAGTCCGAAGACCGCGAAGAACACGAGGGCGTCGAGCATCGGCTTGACGATGAGCCAGATATTGCCCAGGAGGGTCCCCCGCTGGGTCCCCAGGGCGCGGGCACGGGCGTCGGCCCAGATGAAATGACGGCGCCGCCAGGTCTGGCGGATGTACGCCGGCAGGGGCGGGCGCTTGCCGACGGGCCTCAGCCCCGTCATATCCGACCTCTCGAGCCAGGGCGCCGGAGGACTGATACTCATCGCACCTCCTCATGAATCGTGCGGACGGCGCCCCCATTCTCCTCCCAGGTGGGCAGGCTGCTCCCGGCCGACGGCGTGATGTGGGCCGCTCGCGCCGACGCATCGTCGGCCCCGGCCCGGGCGAGCAGCCCGATCCGCGCCGCCAGCGCGCCGGCATCCCCCGCGGGGAAGAGGAGGCCGCCGCCCCGGGTGACCTCCACGAGCGCGGGCAGGTCCGAGGCGATCACCGGGCGTCCGAGCGCCTGCGCCGTCAGCGGCTTCAGCGGTGTGACCATCCGGCACACCGGCGTGTCCCGCCGGGGCGCGCAGAAGGCGTCGAGCGCCTGGTACCAGCCCAGGGCCTCGCCCGCCGGGACGCGGCCGGGCAGGACGCAGGCCTCCTGCCCCGGGCCCAGCAGGTCCAGCTCCTGGGCCAGGGCGAGCAGCCCGGGCCGGCTCACGCCGTCGCCGACGATCGCGCAGCGCGCGTCCACGCCCCGGCCCCGTGCGATGGCGACGGCGCGCAGGAGGACGTCGAATCCCTCGTAGTCCACCAGGGAGGAGACGCTCCCCACCCAGAATCCCCCGGTGGGCAGGCCCAGGCGGGCGCGCGCCTCGGCGGGGGAGCGGGGCTCGGCGGCCAGGACCTCCCCCTCCACGGCGTTGGGGATGACCGTGATCCGCTCGGCGGGCACACCCCGGGCCACGAGGTCATCGCGCTGGAGCGACGACAGGACGACGACGGCGTCGGCGCTCCGGGCCATCTCGGCCTCCTTGGCGCGCAGCAGCGCGAATCGCTGGGACGCCAGGGCCTCGGCCTGCTGCTCCGGGGGCCGGGAGGCCACCCACGTGTACTCCAGCATCCCGCGCATCTCGTAGACCCAGGGCAGGCCGTGGCCGCGCGCCACGGCGGACACCACGAGGGCGTTGGCGTAGTTCGTGGTCGTGTGCAGCACCTCGGGGCGGAAGACGGCCACCTCCCGGGCCAGCAGCCGGGCCGTCTGCGCCAGGCGCGCCGCGGGCGTGGGCGCGAGCCGGGAGGGCAGGAGCCGGTGGTACTCCACGCCGTCGACGACGTCGCGCGGGGCCGCCCCCAGGCGCCCCACCGTCACGGGGTACCCGATCCGGGTGACCGCCCGGAGCTCCTCGCCCGCCCGCCGCTGGGCGAGGAGGAGGTGGTGCGAGCGCAAGGCGTAGCCCGACTGGGTGTGCGGTACGGAGTTGGTCAGCAGGTGCAGGACCCGGGGCGCCCCCGAGCGCAGGGGGCCCCGCCAGGAGGGGGAGGGGACGGGGGGCAGAGCGAAACCGGGGGACATCGTCGCCAGCTCGGCCGACAGGCGCGCCCTGGCGGCCCGGATCGAGTGATGGGGGCGCACGGGGCGCGCTCCCGGGGAGGAGGGGGAGTCGGTCAGGACGGCATCGAGTGCTCCGATCGCCTCATCCAGGTGCCCCCGCGACCACAGGTCCCGGGCCCGGATCCTCGCCGGGGCGGCCTCGGCCCCGCCGGGCAGGAGATCGGCCAGCCCCACGGCCACGGCGATCTCCGCCGCCAGCCGCCGCCCCAGGGCGCTGCTCGGGCGGGCCCGGGCGAGGGACTCCACCACGCGCTCGGGGCGGTCGGCGAGCAGGGACGCGAGGGCGGTGCGCAGCGAGCCATCACCGGCGCCGACGCCCACCGCGCCGGCCAGGGCGGCGCGCGCCCCGTGGGGCAGGCGGCGGGCGCTCTGCAGGGCCAGCAGGAGGGGGTCCTCCGCCATGTGCCGCGCGGCGGTGTCGACCAGGAGGCCGATGGAGCGCAGCCGGGCGGCCGCAGGGGAGGCCGATCGCGGGGCGGGGGATGCGGCGGGAGGCACCGACCGGCGGGCTCGGTTCTCAGCCATGGGCGACCTCCGTGAGCAGCGCCTCGTAGTCGTCCACCAGGTCGCCCCGGTCGGCGTGCCGGGCGAGCCACTGCGGTCCGGCGCTCGCCGTGAGGCCGGAGCGGTCGGCCGCCAGAGCGCCCCAGGCGGCGGCCAGCGCCCGGGGGTCCTGCGGGGGCACCACGAGCCCGGCGCTCGCGGACCGGATGATGTCGGCCGCCTCACCGGTGACGGCGCCGCTGATGTGGCGACCGGTGGCCAGGGCCTCGTAGAGCTTGGAGGGGACCGTCATGGACATGGCGGGCCAGTCCTGGAGGCTCACGAGGACCGTGTCCGCCCAGGCGTAGTGCTCGGCCACCGCCTCGGGAGCGACCAGCGGCAGCACCTCCACCGGAGCGCCGAGCCGCTCGGCGGTGGCGCGGATGTGGGCCGCCTGCGCGCCGTCGCCCACGATCCTCAGCCTCAGGCGCGTCCCCCGGGCCTCGGCGATGACCGCCGCCTCCACGGCCGCCGCCAGTCCCTGGCTGCGCCCCACCGTGCCCAGGTACACCACGCGCAGTTCCGGGCGCCCATCATCGCCGTGCCTGCGCCGCGGGGGAGCGGGCAGCCCCCAGTCCGACGGGGCCGCGCTGTTGCGGATAACCTCCACCCTTCTCATGCCCCGCTCACGCAGCGCCTGGGCGAAGGACTCCGTGGTGGCCACAACGGCGTCGGCCCTCCGCTCCAGGGCGGTCACCGCCGGGGCGATGAGGCCCGCGGCGCGGTGGTGCGACAGGCGCGGCGCGGCGCCGACGGCGCCCCCGATGGCGCTGATGGCGCTGATGGCGCCGCCGGCGGTGGCGGAGCTGCCGGCCGCGCCCGCCTCGCCCGGGGCCCCGGCCCAGTGGCGGCTCGAGTCGAGGATGTCCGGCCAGGCGTCGCGCAGTTCTGCGACGACGGGGCGCCGCAGCGCGCGCCCAACCGCCAGCGCGGCGGGCAGGGTCGGCAGTCCGGGGACCGAGCCGATGACGACGTCGGGGCGATGGCGCCCGCTGAAGCGCGCCAGGGCCAGGCGGGCCCCATCCGCGGCCGCGAGCCCCTGATCCGCGCCGCGCCCGCCGATCCCCGTCCCATAGCGCCTGAACGCGGTGCGGTGGACCATCGCCCCACTGCCATCGCGGGCGACGGCGCCCGGGGCGAGCCGGGGGGAGGGATCGAGCAGGGCGCCGACCGGGTAGTGCGGGGCGGGGGCGAGCACAGCGAGGTCATGACCGCGCTCCACCAGGCCCCGGGCCAGCCACTGCCAGCGGTTCTGCGGCGCGCCGGCCTCTGGCGCCCAGTAGTGGGAGAGCAGGAGGATCCTCACTCCTCCCCACCGCCCTCAGGGGCGGTGGCCCGCGAGCCGGAACCACTCCCGCCGCTGCGGAGGCCGGGACGCCCATGATGCTCGCGGCGCGCCGCGGTCACGAGCGAGGGCAGACTCATGTAGCACGCCAGGACCACCAGCATCCCGATGACGCCCGGCGCCCACGCGACGTGCCCGCCCGGTCCCTGCCAGGAGGCCAGCGCCACCGCCGAGCAGGCCGCCGCACAGGCGCTCACGAGGAGCGCCACCGTCCAATGGGGCCACCCGGCGGCGACGAGCCGCTGGTAGACGTGCTCGCGGTGCGGCTCGTACCAGCGCTGCCCGGAGCGGGCGCGGCGCCACAGAGTCAGGCCGGTGTCGGTGGCCAGGACGAGCAGTGGAGCCACCGCGACGAGCAGTGGCAGTCCGGAGGCCAGGCAGAGGGCCGCGCCGAAGGACCAGGCCGCCCCGAGGGCGTAGGAGCCGGAGTCGCCCAGGAAGACCCGCGCGCGGGGCGCGTTGAAGGGCAGGAACCCGGCGGCCGCCCCGCCGAGCCCGGCCATGACGAGCGCCAGCCCTGGGATCCGCGCCGATAGGGCCACATGCGCGTAGTACGCCGCGGTCACGAGGGCGTGCCCGGCGGCCACCCCGTTCGCGCCATCCATGAAGTTCGTGGCGTTGACCATGGCGACGGCGCCCGCGCCCAGCGGGATCACGAGCCACGGCGGGGCCCCCGTGATCGACGTCGTGAGCAGGGCCAGCCCGGCGCCCAGGATCGCCTGGGCGATGAGGCGACCCTTGATCGGCAGGGTGTACAGGTCGTCGCCGAGTCCCAGGATCGCCAGTGCGAGGATCGCGGAGAGCCCCACGCTCACCACCTCGATGAGCCTGCCGGAGCGGACCATCGGCCCCCCTGCCACGGCACCGGCCAGGCCCGCCCCGACGGCCATGACCGCGGCCAGCACCAGGGCTCCCCCGCCTCCGCGGGGCACCGGCCCGGCGTGGAGGGAGCGGCCCACGGGGACATCGATGACGCCGGCCCGCCGCAGCACCGGGATGATGGCGGCGGTCAGGACCGCCCCGGCCGACAGGCCCGTGAGCGCGCCGACGGTCACGCCCCAGGCCCAGGCCCCGGGCGGCTGCGGGATCGAGAGGGCCTGCTGGATCATGCGGAGGCCCCTGCCCGTTCGACGGCGCCCCTGGAGCTCGGAGCCCCACTGCGGGCGGCGGTCGTCTGCCCGCTCGCCCGCGCGCGCGTCCGTCGGGCGGCCGGCCTGACGCCCGGGCCGCCGGTCTGACCGTCCGCGGGGGCGGCCGCCCGGGGGCCCGCGACCGGTGCCCCGGGAGCGGGGGCCTCGCTCGTCTCCGTCATCCACCTGCGCACGAGCCCGCCCTGGTGGCCCCATTCGGAGCGCACACGGAGATCATCGATGTCCTGGAGGATCCCCAGCCCGAGCGCCGCGACATCCACGTGCGAGATGAGCGGGTGCCAGGGACGGCGGTCGACCTCCCCGGCGCCGAACAGCGACTCCGTCATCTTCTCCCCGGGCCGCACCCTCGTGTAGGCCACCCGCGGCTCGTCATAGCCCATGAGGGAGGCGAAGCGCCTGGCCAGGGACTCGATATTGTGCGGTTCGCCCATGTCCAGGACGAGGACCTCGCCGGAGTGCCCCAGTGCCCCGGCCTGGAGGACCAGTTGGCAGGCCTCGTTGATGCTCATGAAGAAGCGCTCCATGCGCGGATCCGTGACGGTCAGGGGCAGTCCGCGCTCCAGCTGGGAGGCGAAGGTGTGGAGCACCGATCCGCGCGAGCCCAGGACGTTGCCGAAGCGCACGGAGATGAAGCGCCGCTCGGCGGGCAGGCTCATCCCCACGGCGGCGGTCAGGCGTTCGGCGATGCGCTTGGAGTGGCCGAGCACGCTGGTGGGATCGGCCGCCTTATCGGTGGAGATGTTGATGAACAGGCGCACGTCATGGCTGGTCGCGGCCGTGAGAAGGTCACGGGTGGCGGCCACGTTGGTCAGGAAGGCCTCCTCGGGGAAGCGCTCGGTGAGGGTGAGGTGCTTGAGCGCGGCGGCGTGGAAGACGATCGTCGGGCGAGCCTCGTCGAAGAGGCCGCTGATGAAGCCGGGGGTGCGCAGGTCCCCGAGGATGAGGTCGGGGGAGTCGAGCATCGCCTCGCCGTCGAGGGACAGCTGGACGGCGTGCAGGGCGGACTCGTCCCTGTCCACGAGGATGAGCCGCTCGGGCCGGTACCTCGCGATCTCATGGCACAGCTGCGCCCCGATGGAGCCACCCGCGCCGGTCACGAGGATTCTCTCGCCAGTCAGGTAGGAGGCGATGGCGTCGACATCGGTGTCGATCGCCCGGCGCCCCAGCAGGTCCGAGATCTCCAGGGGGCGGAAGATCCCGGTGCCCCGCTGGGCGACGGCGCTCGGCGGCGCGGGAGCGAGGGAGGGCGCCAGGCCCATGAGCTCCTCGGTGCCGGGCATGACTCGTATCTCGAGGCCGAGCTCGCGCGCCCGGGTCACGACGCCGTCGACCTGATCCGGCCTGGCGGAGGGCACGGCCAGCAGGACGAGGTCGGCATTGGTCTCCCGGGCCACCTGCGCCAGGGAGCGCCAGGGGCCGAGCACCCGCACGCCGGAGAGCCTCAGGTGCCGCTTGGCGGGGTCGTCGTCGAGCAGGGCGACGGGGGTGTAGGGCGAGGAGGGGTCGTCCTGCATGAGGCTGATGGCCGCCGCCCCGCCATGCCCGGCGCCCATGACGATCGCGCGGCGGGCGCGCCTGCCGATCGGGCGATGTCGCATCTCGACCACGCGCAGGTAGAGCCACCGGCAGGCCAGGTGGAGAGTGAGGGCGGCACCGCCGGAGAGGATGGAGTCGCGCATCGGCAGGAGGAGGCCGGCGGAGATCCCGGAGGCCGCGGACAGGGCGACGGCGATGATGACGTCGGTCAGCAGGACGGAGGGGACCTCATCGATGGTCGCGAAGCGCGCCCTGCCCCGCAGGAAGGCCAGGTAGCCGACGATCTGGAGGACGACCGCCAGCAGTGCCGTCAGCGTGACCCCCATGCCCTCGGGACGGGCGTCGCCCCCCGCCGTCAGGCTGAGGGCGGCCACGATCATCACGGCCAGCCCCCACATCGCGGAGTCGAGGGCGGCTGTCGCGCCGTGGGGCAGGTGCAGGCGCGAGCCGCCGATCTCCCTCTCCCGCCACTGGGGCCCCGCCCCGTCCTCCAGGGGCGGGGGCTCCGACGGTGATGGGGGCGTCGCGGACTGCCGGGCAGCCCGCGCCCCGGGCTCGGTCGGGGCGGCGCCATGCTCAGGCACAGGGAGAGTCCTTCGTTCAGGGGGAAGGGTGCGGCGCCTGCGGAGCCAGTGCGGGAATACAACAGGTCAGGCGTTATATCAGCCGTTATATCAGCACTGAGGCGCCTGAGGCGGCGTCACCCCAGTATCCCCTATATGCGCTGCGCGCGGAGTGGATCCGGTGGAGATCACAGGCTCCTCCTTTCGCGGGAGGCGGTGGCCGCGCCGTGGTCGGCGCGTGGTCCGCCAGGGGTGCTGACCGCGTTTTCATGACAGGATGACCGCTGAAATGCCGCACTGGCCACGACTGATCGCCGTCCTGGTGGCCGAACCGCCGGCCGACGATCGATGAAGGAGGCGCCATGGGACCCGGTAGCGCGGCCCCGACCGCCGGCGGTGACGCCATCGCCATCTACGACACGACGCTTCGCGACGGCGCCCAGCAGCAGGGCGTCTCCTTCACCGTGGGGGACAAGCTCGCCGTCATCGCCCTCCTCGACGAGCTCGGCGCGGCCTACATCGAGGCGGGCTGGCCCGGCGCCATCCCCAAGGACACCGAGCTCTTCGCGCGGGCGGGGGGACTGGAGCTGTCCACCGCCAGGCTCGTGGCCTTCGGCGCCACCCGCCGACCGGGCGTCCCCGCCGCAGAGGATCCTGGCCTGCGCGCCCTCCTGGACTGCGGGGCCGGTGCGATCACACTCGTGGCGAAGTCCGATCCGCTGCACGTCGAGCGGGCCCTGCGCACTACGTGCGAGGAGAACCTGCGCATGGTCGCCGATTCGACGGCCCTGCTGGCGGGGGCGGGTCGGGAGACGATGATCGACCTGGAGCACTTCTTCGACGGCCTGCGAAGGGACGCCGATGGCCACTCCTACGGGATCGAGGCCGCCCTGGCCGCAGCCCGCGCCGGCGCCAGTGCCGTCATCGCCTGCGATACCAATGGCGGCACCCTCCCCGATGCCATCGCCTGCGCCATCGCCCGCCTGCGCCGGGCCCTGGACGCCGCCGGGCACCCCGACTGCGTCGTCGGGATCCACACCCATGATGACTCCGGACTGGCCGTGGCCGGGGCGATGGCGGCGGTGGAGGCCGGCGCCCGCCAGGTCCAGGGCTGCGTCAACGGCATGGGGGAGCGCACGGGCAATGCCGAACTGCTGACCGTCATCGCGAACCTCGAGCTCAAGACCCGCTTCACCGCGCTCCCGGGCGACGAGGCCGAGCGGGCTCGGCGCCTGGCCGAGCTCTCGCGGGTCTCCCGCTCCGTGGGGGAGATCGCCAACCGCGCCCCCTCCACCCGGCAGGCCTATGCGGGGGCCAGGGCCTTCGCCCACAAGGCGGGCCTGCACGCCTCGGCGATCCGCGTCGATCCCGATCTCTACCAGCACATCGACCCGGCGCGCGTGGGCAACACGATGAGCATGCTCGTCTCGGAGATGGCGGGGCGGGCCTCGATCGAGCTCAAGGCCCGCGAGCTGGGCATCGACGCCTCCGGTGATGACGACGTGCTGGGCCGTGTGGCCGAAGCGGTCAAGGCCCGTGAGGCCGTCGGCTACGCCTACGACGCCGCGGACGGCTCCTTCGAGCTGCTGCTGCGCCACGCGCTGGGGGAGCTGCCCGAGTACTTCCGGGTTGAGTCCTGGCAGGCCTCGGTGCGCGCCGCCCCGCTGGGGTCCGACCGCTTCCTGCCGGTCGACGGCTCGACCCTCACCCAGGCCGAGGCCACGGTGCGCCTGAGGGCGGGCGGGCGCCGCTTCGCGGTGCTGGGGGAGGGCAACGGCCCGGTCAACGCGCTCGACGCGGCCCTGTGCGACGCGCTGGCGGAGGTCTACCCGGAGATCCGGACATTCGAGCTGACCGACTACAAGGTGCGGATCCTCGACGCCGAGCGCGGCACGCGGGCGATCATCCGGGTGCTCATCGACCTCACCGATGGCGAGCGCACCTGGTCCACGGTGGGAGTGGGCACGGACATCGTCGAGGCCACGTGGGAGGCCCTCACCGACGGGCATGTCGTGGGGCTGATCCGAGCCGGTGTCAGCCCGCGCTGACGGGTGGGCCCGCCCGGTGGCGCAGGAGCCCCAGGGCCAGGGGGACTGCCAGGAACCAGAATCCTGAGGCGGGCATCGTGATGATGCCCGCGATCGTCAGGGCGGCCAGGCCCGCGAGGACTCCCCATGGAAGCGCCCGCCGGTGGTGCTCGAGGGCGGCGACGGTTCCTCCCAGCAGGAGGAGGGCCGCCCCCGCCACGAGGAACCAGTAGGCGGACGCCCGCTCGGCGCTGGACGCCCAGGTCCCGATCCCGCCCTCGGCGAGAGAGGCCTCGATCAGCGGCCATTGGGATGACAGGCCGACAAGGGTGTGGAGTGCGCCGACCCCCATGAGGCTCCAGCCCACGATGGGTCGTGGCGAGGTGGAAATCGTCTGCATTCCCCGAGGCTACTGTGAACGCGAGGCCTCTGCACGGGTGACCTCACCCCGATGAGAGGACCTCATTGGCGGGGTGGCTGACGGGGCTTGAACCCGCGACCTCCTGGACCACAACCAAGCGCTCTGCCAACTGAGCTACAGCCACCATGCGCAGCGCCCACGATGAGTGGGACCGCGACGAATCGGTACTGTATCGGCTCGCTCAGACCTCCGGCAAACCAGGGGCCGTGGACTGCGTCACGCCCTCGCCCGGCGCTGTCATCCCGACCGCCGTCCGGCTCCGGCGCGCTTCTCGGCGCCGCCCTCAGGCCCGGCCGGCCGCCGTCGTCGGGCTGGCCAGGATCCGGGAGGCGATCGCGCGGCACTCCTCGGAGGAGGGGCCCTCGCCGTCGGGAAACAGCACGGCGCGGTAGTAGCGCAACTCGTCGATGGACTCCAGGATGTCGGCGAGCGCGCGGTGCCCGCCCTGCTTCTGGGGGGCCTGGAAGAAGGTCCTGGGGAACCAGCGCTTGGCCAGCTCCTTGATGGAGGACACATCCACCACCCGGTAGTGAAGGTAGTCGATGAGATCGGGCATGTCGCGCGCGAGGAAGGCCTTGTCCGTGCCCACCGAGTTGCCCGCGAGCTGGGCCGTGCGCGCGGTGGGGACGAGGGAGCGGACGTGGTCGAGCACCACGCGCTGCGCCTCGGCCATGCTCAGCCCGCCATCGAGCTCATCGAGCAGGCCCGAGGAGGAGTGCATGGAGCGCACGTAGTCGCCCATCTGCTCCAGGGCGGCTGCCGGGGGCTTGATGAGCACGTCGATGCCCTCGCCCAGTGGGACCAGCTCGTAATCCGTCACGATGACCGCGACCTCGATGAGCGCGTCGGCGCCCAGGTCGAGGCCGGTCATCTCGCAGTCGATCCACACCAGGGGATCCGAGGTCGTTATCTGTCGGCTCACGGGCCAGCAGTCTAACCCGGCTGGTTCCCCTCGGCGCCACTCCTCCCCAATGGCTCCCCATTGGTCGGCAGCCTGACGTAGATTCGGTCCCAGTGCCAGTCCTCGCCTCGCAGATCACGGAGATCCTCGATGACATCCCCCGATGAGCCGCGTCCGCTCGGCAGTTCCTACGTGCTCAATGAGCGGATCGGGCGCGGCGCCCAGGGGGAGGTGTGGCTCGCCAGCAGGACCGAGAGGGCGGACGACTCCGCTCCTCTGGCGGTCAAGGTCCTGCGGGCCGACCTCATCGAGGACCCCAGCGTCGTCGAGCGCTTCGTGCGTGAGCGCGCCACCCTCATGCGCGTCCACTCGCCCTACGTCATCGCCGTGCGCGACATGGTGGTCGAGGGCACGACCTTCGCGATCGTCATGGATTACGTGCCGGGGCCTGACCTGCGCGAGGCGATCATGTCCACCGGCCCCCTCCCGCCCGCCGCGCTGGCGCGCCTGGGCGCGCGGATCGCCGAGGGCCTCGTCGCCGTCCACGCCGCCGGCGTGGTTCACAGGGACATCAAGCCAGCCAACATCCTGTTGGAGAACTGGCAGGCCGATGCGCGCCGCGGGCGGCACGCCTCCCCGGCCGGGCCGTCGCCCGACCAGGCGCCCTCCGATGCCGCCGCCACGATGACCCCCTCGGCGGTGACCACCTGGGGCGACGGTGGCATCGTCGCCCCGATCCCCAGGATCGCGGACTTCGGTATCGCGCGCATCTGCGATTCGCTGGCCACGGTCACAGGAACCGGCGCTGTCGGAACCCCCCTCTACATGGCGCCGGAGACGATTGCGGGCGCCCAGCCCGCCCCCGCCGCGGACGTCTACGCCCTGGGCATCGTCCTGTACGAGCTCGCCTGCGGAGTCCCGCCCTATGTGGGCCAGCCCGTCCAGGTGCTCGCCCAGCACGCCCAGCGCGACCCGGGCCGCCCCGCGGGCATCCCCGACGACCTGTGGAACCTCATCGCCTCCATGCTCGCCAAGCGCCCCGACCTCCGCCCCACGATGCAGCGGGTCGCGGAGAGCCTGGAGCAGATGGTCCCGGCGCTCCAGGGCCTGCCGGCCACGGCGGCCCTCGCCTCCCCGCCCCCGACCATGCCCTCGGTCATGCCCTACGGCTGGGAGGAGGCGATGGATCCCGCCGCTGGAGGCGGGGGAGCTGCCTCCACCCCGACCACGGCATCCGGCCCTTCCGAATCGGATCCGGCGGGGCATGCGGAGACCCTCGCCGCGAGCGCTTCCACGCCCCCGACCATGGCCGCCCCGTGGCTGTCCCCGGGCCAGGCCGGGCGGGCCGCGCCGACGATCGCCATGGGGAGCTCGCCGGCTTCCGACGGCGCGCAGCGGGCAACGCTCATGAGCTCGGCCGGGACCGTGCCCACCACCGCCGTCATGCCGGGCGGAGTGGGTGCTGCCGGCCCCGGCCAGGGGTGGTCCGGAGCGGTGCCCGGGGGAGGCCCGGGGAGCCCCTCACTGCCGGCCGCGGCCTACTCCCCGCCGGGGTTGGTCGCCGACGGCGCCGCCCCTCCCCGCAGGCGGCGGCGACGCAGGATGGCGCTGGGCGGTCTGGCCGTCCTCCTCGTCCTCTCGCTCGCCGCAGGCGGCGCGTGGTGGTGGCTCCGCAGCGCGGGGACCGAAGGGCGGTCGGCCATGGGGTGGACCTCGGGCATCGCCGCGGGCAGCGGCGCCGATTCCGTCCTGGAGCTCACGGGCATCGACGAGGAGTTCCGGCTGTCCCCCGAGGGATCGGTGATGCTAGCCAAGGGCAGTGGGGTGGGGAAGTTCAACACGTTCTCCCTCTACGACCTGGCCTCCTCCTCCCAGGAGGCCGTCTGGACGGGGGAGTGCAACAGCGCGGTCGCGTTCTGGACCGAGCGCCAGGTGATCTGCCAGAGGAACGGTGCGAGCGCATCCGTCCTGGTGTCCCTCGCTGCTGACGGGACGGCGACGGAGAGCGCCTCCCCCCTGGCCAAGGACCAGACTCCCATGGGCTCGGACGGGACGCGGGCGATCGTCCACAGCGGAAGCTATGAAGGCAACCTCATGGCCCTGGACAGTGCCGGGAACACGGTGTGGACCGTGCGCGGCGAGTATCAGAAGGCGATCATCCGCGATGGCTTCATCGAGGCCTACGACTCGTGGTCGCAGCAGACGGTGGTCCTCGACTCGGCTACCGGGAAGAAGATCGCGAACAGTTCGTCGGGCAGCTCATCGGACTTCGACGGCAGCAATCCGCAGCCGGGGGGCATCGGCATCGACGCCGGGCCGCAGACCGTCTACCACTGCGACGGCACCACGTGCACGGTCTACGACTCGGCCGGCAGCAGTGTCGGCACCGCCACCGACCCCGGCCGGAGCTCCTGGGCGCTCTCCGGCCCCGTGACGCCCAAGCGCCTCCTGGAGATCCTCCAGCGGGCGGGCCAGGAGGGGATCCAGGGGGGCGAGATCGATCTCAAGGGATCCATGAGGCTCCCGAGCCTCCAGGACCCCAATTCTGACGGCAAGACCCTCGTGGCGGGGGCGGACCGCATGGATGTGGTCACCGTCGACTCCGAGGCCTGCACGGCGACGGTCGGCGCCACCTCGCTGTCCATCCCGCCCAAGGAAGTGAACGACAGATGCCGCATCAACCCCGTCGGCTGGACCGCTGACGACAAGGCGATCCTCGTCCAACTCGGCGGCTCGACCCCGGGCATCCCGGACAAGGAAGACATCCTCGGGGCCTACGACCCATCGACCGGTGCTGAGCTGTGGCGCGTCCCGGGCGCCTGGGCGGCGGTGCCCGGCCGGGGCGCCGAGGCGGAGGGCTCGGCGGTCCGGGCGGCGGGCATCGATCCGGCCGGTCTGCGCAACCTCTTCCTGATCTGGCAGGCCAACTCCGCTTTGAACGGCGAGTACGCCCTCTACCGCGCCAACGGCTGAGGCCGCTCAGCGGCGGCCCCGGCGCCACAGCCCCACGTAGCACACGGTCAACGCGACGACGAGGATGACCCCCAGTGCGCCGAGGTCGGCCAGCCATTGCGTCGAGGTGTGATCCCACAGATCGTCGGCGTGAGGGGGGTTGATGGTGTTGAGGTCGACCGTCCCGGCCGTCATCGCGAAGCCCCAGCGCGAGGGCATGAACCAGGCCAACTGCTCGAACACGGCCTTGCCCGCCACGGGGATGATCCCGCCGGAGAGCACGAGCTGGGCCATGATCGAGACGACGAGGATCGGCATGACCTGCTCCGAGCTGGACACATAGGCGGAGATCGCCAGTCCCAGGAGGCCTGAGGCGAAGGCCACCGCCCACAGGCCGACGGCGAGCTCGAGCACGGGTGATCCCATGAGGATCGCGGTTGAGGGGGCCTTGTTGAGGGCCAGGGAGATCCCCACCATGAGGCTGATCTGAACGGTGACGATGAGCGCGAGCACGATCGTCTTGGCCAGCAGGTACGAGCCCGAGCGCAGGCCGACAGCCTTCTCGCGCAGGAACACGTCCCGCTCCCCGATGAGCTCGCGGATCGTCACCGACATCCCGGAGAACGCCGCGCCCGTCACCAGGATGACGAGGAGCTGCAGCGCCTGGTTGGAGTAGTAGATGCAGGGCTGCGAGGCGGTCGGCTCGGGGATCACCGGCATGGAGAAGCCATCGCTGCCCGGGATCGCCTTGGTCAGCAGCCCCATGACCACGGGCAGCGCCAGCATGAACATGAGGTAGGACGGGTCCGCGGCGATGATCCGCAGGTGCCTGCGCACCAGGGTGGACATCTGCCGCAGCGCCGACTGCTTGGGGATCCGCTTCGTGGAGGCGTCCACCTCCCGCTCCTTGGCGGGGGCGGCGCCACGGCGGGTCGAGGGCACGGTCGCCTCGAGGTACTGCCTCAGCTCGGGGGTGTGGTTGCGGATGAGGGCGTACACATCGGCGAAGCCATCGATGGCGGGAGGGTCGGCGAAGTCCCCCTTGGGCGCGTAGAGCTTGAGTCTGCCCTGGCTGGTCAGCTCGGCGTGGCGCTGCCGGAAGTGGGTCAGGATCTGCTGGGGAGGGCCGTAGTACACGGGCTTGCCGCCGGCGGCCAGGATGAGGACCTTGTCCGCCCGGTCGATGTGGTTCTCGTTGTGAGTGACCACGACGACCGTGCGCCCCGTGTCGCCCGGCCGGGTGCCATGCGCGAGGTTCGCCAGCAGGTCCATGACGTCGCGGTCGAGCTGAGGATCGAGGCCCGATGTCGGCTCGTCGAGGAACAGCAGGGAGGGGCGGGTCAGCAGCTCGATCGCCGTCGAGACCCGCTTGCGCTGGCCGCCGGAGAGCTTCTTGACCCGCTTGTCCACGTGCTGGGTCAGGTCGAGGTCCTCCAGCACCTCGGCGATCCTGCGGCGCCGCTCCTCCTTGGCCACGTCCTTGGCGAACCGGAGCTCGGCGGCGTAGTCCATCGTCTGCTGGACCGTGAGCGCCTGGTGGACGACGTCGTTCTGGGGGACCACGCCGATCTTGTTGCGCATGATCGGGTAGTGGTCGTAGACGTCGATCCCGTCGAAGAGCACCTGGCCGTGCTGGGCCTTCTGCTCACCGGTCAGGGCCTTGAGCAGAGTCGACTTGCCCGCGCCGGAGGGGCCGACGACGGCGAGCAGCTCATTGCCGGGCAGGGAGAAGGACACGCCGTCGAGGAGGCGCAGGTCCCCGCCGTTCACCTCGAAGACCAGGTCCTGGCCGATGAGCTCGCCGCCGGTGCCCGCGTTGACCTGCACCTCGCAGGTGCCGTCGGGGTTGACCGCGATGAAGGTCGAGCCGATGCCGACGATGCTCGGCTGCGTCACCAGGACGCGCGGCACCCTCTGGGGCCCCAGGTAGATGCCGTTCGTCGAGCCCAAGTCCGTGATGAGAATGCCCTGCGGCGTCGGCTCGATCCTGGCATGGTGCTTGGAGACGAGCGGGTCGTCGAGGACGAGGGCGTTGTCCGGCGCCCGGCCGATCGTCCCGGCGGCCTTGATGCGGAAGGCCTGGATCGTCTGGCGGCGCACGGGCGCGCGCATGCGGTCCACGTCCTCGGCGGAGGGCGCGGCCGAGGCCGCGGATCCGGACGGGGCGCCGGCGCTCGGCGCTGAGGCGGCCAGAAGCGTCTCCGCGCTCGTCCCATAGGGAGCCCCGGTCCCGGCGGTCCCATCCGCCGCGCCCTCCGGAGCGCCGGCGGCCACTGCGCCCCCCGCGGAGGCCTCGGCGCGATCGGCGCGGCTCTCCGGCGGGGCGGGACGAGGATCGGGGCGGGCCATCGTCTGGTCCGAGTCCCGTGGCGAGGGCTTCTGGCCCGCGGGGGGCTGCTGCGGGCCGGGGACCTGGGTGATCCCCGCGGCGCCGTCGGCGTAAGGGGAGGGCTGCCCGGGCGCCCCGGCCGGCCCCATGGGCATCGGTCCGGGGGCTCCCGCCAACCCCTGCGGGCCCTGCGGGGCGGGGCGTCCCATCGCGGGCGGGTACTGCCCCGGTGGCGGTCCCGCGGGCACCCCCATCGGCGGCATCATGGGCTGCCCGGGCGGCGGCCCCATCGGCATCCCCATCTGGGGCGCCCCGGGGGCGGCGGGAGGGGCGACGGGGCCGCCCACGGGGGTCAGCGCGATCGCCGGCCCGGAGGCATCGCCGAGCTGGACGCGCGTGCCGTGGGTGATGAAGGCCTCCCGCACCGGGACGCCGTCGACCAGCATCCCGTTGCGGCCCTCGCACAGCACGTACCAGCCGGCGGGCTCGGGCCGCACGATGAGGTGGTGGCGCGAGACCAGCGGGTGGTTGACCTGGACCTGGCAGTCGGGCGTGCGGCCCACCCGGAACGGCTCGGTGAAGGTCTTGGGCTCCGCCGGGGCATGGGAGGACAGTGATTGAACGACGAGCGCGATGGGTGGCACGGCGATCCTTCCGGACGGGCAGACTGGTTCACGCGAGGACTGGAGCGGGATGCCGACGCACTGGTGGGCTGCCGCGGTGAGCCGCCTCAGCCGGGCGCCGACACCCCCACGCCACGATACCGGGCGGTCGGGGCGAGGACACGGCGTGCCGTAGGCTGGGATCATCGTCGGGGTGCCCCGGCGCGAGCCTCCATAGCTCAATGGATAGAGCATCGGCCTTCTAATCCGCAGGTTCCCGGTTCGAGTCCGGGTGGGGGCACCGTTGGAATGACGCCGTTCTCCGCGCTCCCGGGGGCGGTGGCCGGATCGCCGCGCCGGATTGGTGGAGCGCGATCAGCCCTGTTGCCCATATTGTTGGATCATGCCCCCTACCGCTCCGTCGGCGTCCCCAGCACCCCATGGGGATGGCCTGCCCTCCTCGGCGCTCAGCCGCGCCCAGCTCATCGAGGTGCTCAACAGCACCGTTGGCGATCTCGAGCGGCTCGATCTGGCGCTGGGCGCTTCCGAGACTGAGGCCGCTCGCCGCCTGCGCCACAGCCTCATCTGCCAGATCCGCGACCACGTCCTGCCCCGCATCGCCGACGCCGAGGTCCCGGCGATCGTCGTCGTCGGCGGCTCCACGGGCGCCGGCAAGTCCACCCTCGTCAACTCCGTGCTCGAGGCGGAGGTCTCCGTCGCCGGCGTCCTGCGCCCGACGACGCGCACCCCCGTTCTCGTGGTCAACCCCGAGGACCGCGAGTCGCTGAGCGGGCACTCCCTGGCCGGCGTGTGCGTGATCCAGGAGTCCGAGGCGGTGCCCGCGGGGCTCGCCCTCGTCGACGCCTCCGACCTCGACTCGGTCCACGAGTCCAACCGCGTCCTGGCCGCGCGCCTCCTGGAGTCGGCCGACCTGTGGCTCTTCGTGACCACCGCCGCCCGCTACGGGGACCAGACGCCGTGGACCACGCTGGAGGCGGCCGCCGAGAGGAAGATGCCCATCGCGATCGTCCTCAACCGCGTGCGCGCCGACGTTCTGACCGAGGTGCGCAGGGACCTCATGATCCGCCTGGACCAGATCGGGCTGGCCGAGGCCCCCTTCTTCGTCATCCCCGACGCCGGGCCCCACGAGGGCCTCCTGCCGGGCGGCGCCGTCGGCGAGATCCGCGACTGGCTGCGACTCCTGGCGGGGCGCCACCGCGCCGCGGGCCTCGTGCGCCGCGGTGGCCGGGGCCTGTGGTCCGCCCTCAAGAACGACCTCGCCTCCCTCGCCGACGCCGTCGATGTCCAGGATGAGGCCGCGCGGCGCCTGGAGGAGGCCACCGCCGCGCTGCTCGTCGATCCCGGCGCCGAGATCCGCTCGGACCTGGAGCGCGGGGAGATCGGCGAGGGCGCGCCCGCCACCCGGTGGGTCACCCTGGCCTCCTCAGGAGCCCCGCTCGCCCCCCTGGCCGCGGGATCGCGCTTGCCCTGGGGCCTGTTCGGGCGCGCGGCCAAGGCGCGCTCCGCGGCCCTGTCCACGCTCGCGGCCGACGCCCAGTCGGCCCTCGCCGCGCGCCTCGAGGCCGCGCTCGTGGCCCTGGCCGACGACGTCCAACGGATCTGGGCGGAGGCGGGGGCGGAGGAGTCGGCGGGGCGCCTCCTGCCGGCCGTGCCGGACTCCGAGGCCATCATCGCCGAATGGGCCGACGCCGTGAGGGCCGCCCCGGGAGCCTCTGCGCGCGGCCTGCGCGGGACCGCGATCGGCGACCTCATCATCGCGGCCGCCGCCGGGGTCGAGGGCGCCAGGGCCGCGACGGACCGGCTGCGCCTGACCGACGCCGTCAGCGCGGCGCGCGCCTCCCTGACCGCCACGTTCGATGCCGCCCTGGCGCGCGTGGCTCCCCCCGGGACAGCCCTCAGGCTCGCACCCGATCCCGCGCTCGCCGCCGCCCTGCGCCTGCGCTCGGGCGAGCTCACTCCCTTCACCCGCCCTGGAGCGACCGCATGACCACCTCTCCCAAGCCCGACCAGTCCCGCACCACCGCCTCCGACGGCCCCACCGCCCAGGGGAACTCCCCGGCGCCGCTCGACGCCGCCCACCTCGACGCCCGGCTCAACCGCCTGCGCGCGGCGATCGACTCCTGCCCCACGGAGGTCCCCGCCTCCCTCGCCCTGCCCGCGCGAACCAGCCTCGAGGAGGTCGGTGAGCGACTCGTTCTGGGCGTGGACCACACCGTCGTCGCCCTCCTGGGGGGCACTGGATCGGGGAAGTCCTCCCTCTTCAATGCGCTGTCCGGGCTGCAGTTCGCCGATGTGGGCGCCCGGCGCCCCACCACGTCGGAGTCGGCGGCATGCACCTGGGGCGACGACGCCATCGCCCTGCTGGACTTCCTGGGCGTCAACGATGAGCGCCGCATCCGCCGCGAGTCCCTCCTCGACGCCGATGACGAGGACGAGCTCGCCGGGCTCGTCCTGCTCGACGTCCCCGACTACGACTCGGTGACCACCGAGCACGCCCTCCAGGTGGACCGCCTCGTGCCCCTGGCCGACGTGCTCGTGTGGGTGGTCGACCCCCAGAAGTACGCCGACGCCGCCCTCCACGAGGGCTACCTGAGGGGCTTGGGGGCCCGTCAGGAGGACATGCTGCTGCTCGTCAACCAGGTCGACACCCTGCCCCCCGGGGGCCAGGAGCGCCTCCTGCGCGACATCCGCTCCCTCCTGGACTCCGACGGGCTCCACGAGGTCCGCGTCATCCCCGTCTCCGCGGTCCGGGGCGACAACCTCGCCCAGGTCCGCGACATCCTCATCGAGCGTGTCTCGCGCGAGTCCAACGCCGCGCGCACCGCCTCCGCCGAGCTCGACGCCATCTGCCTGCGCCTGCGCCCCGCCGCCGCGGCGCACCCCGTGGGCACCTCGCCCGAGCACGAGGCCGCCGCCGTCGAGTCCCTCATCCACGCCTCGGGCGCGCGCGCCGTGGAGGCCTCCATCCGCGAGGGGCTGGCGCGGCCGCTGCCGCGCGCCCTGGCCCGCCCGGAGGCGCCCTCCCGCCCCGCCGTGTCCGCGATCCGCACGACGTGGATGCGCCGCACCACCGAGGGACTGCCCGCCGCTTGGCTGCGCAGCGTCGACGCCGAGGTCATGAGCCCGGAGACCCTGGCTGCCCAGACCGCGGAGGCGGTGGGATCCATCCGCCTGCCCGGGCACCGCTCGCCGGTCATCGAGCTCGGCTGGTGGGGCGGCCTCGTGGCCACCCTGCTGGGGCTCGCCTGGGGAGGGCTCATGATCGCGCGGGGCGGCAACTTCCTCATCCCCGTCGCCCTGCTCGTCCTGGGCGCGCTGCTGTTCCTGTGGTCCGGCGCCCGCCGCATCGCGCGCGCCGACCAGGAGGCCAACGACTACGCCGACCGGGTGCGCGAGAGGCTCTCCGTCGTCGCCGCACGGGGACTGACCACGCCCGCCCAGGGCGTGCTCGCCCGGCACAGCGAGCTCCGCGAGGCCCTGCGCGTCTGACTCCGGCCCCGCGCCACCGGGGAACCACAGGCGCCGCCGCGCTCCTCCCACGGGCCCGCCTGGGGGCGCCCGGCCCGCAGTGCTGCCGTCTCGGGCACTGTGGGAGGGAACCGGCGCCCCGCCGGCTCCCTCACCCGCAGGAGTCATCATGACGCATCAGCTCGACCTCACCATCCAGGGCACCCTGGGCACCAATCCCGTCCTCAGCTTCTCCGGCAATGATGAGCGGCGCCTGGCCTACTGCCGCTTCCGGGTCGCCACCACCACCCGCCATCGCACGCGATCGGGCCAGTGGGTGGACGACGACACCATGTGGTTCACCGCCAAGTGCTGGGGGAATCTGGCGGTCAACGCCGCCGAGTCCCTGCGCAAGGGGGACCCCGTGCTCCTCACCGGCCGCATGACCCAGGAATCATGGGACTCGGGCAAGGGCATCATCATCACCAACGTGCTCAGCCTGGTCGCCGCCGGTCACGACCTCAACCGCGGCTGCACCCGCTTCGCCCGCGTCCGCCGCGACGAGAACGGCAACGAGCTCCCCGACGGCGCCACCACCCCCGCGAGCCCGTCGAGTGCGACCACGCCGGGCACCGCCAGCGCCGGATCGGCGGACGCGGCGGATCCCGCGCCGGGCGCCCCGGGGGTCGCGGGGGCCGCGCCCGGTGGCGGCGCTCCGGCGCAGCTGCCGGCGGACCACTGGGAGGCGCCTGCCGAGCAGTCGGGGAAGTCGGGGAAGCCCGGGCCGGCGAAACAGGCGGCGGACCCTCCCTATGTCGTCGTCGACGACGACGGGGCGGCGCGGGGGGAGGGGGAGCCCGGACGGGACGACGCGCCCGTCGGGGCGCCTCAGGCCTGAGCGATGAGGTGGTCGAGGTCCGCCGGGTGAGGCACCCGCAGCACCTCGATGAGCGCCCGCGTCATCACCTCGGCAGCCCGAGCGGCGGAGTCGAAGGCCTGTCGCATGACCTCCCCGTCGGATTCCCAGCCCAGGTTGCCCAGTGCGTGCCGCATCGCGTCGTCGAGGAGGAACCTTCCCGACTCGTCGACGATCGGCAGGGCCACCTCGACGCCGCCGCCGCGCCCGAGGACGATCATCCCCGGCAGCTCCGGGGAGACCTCGGGCCGGCCCTGGGGGGCGAGGATCGCGCGCAGCCCCCGGCGCCGGCCGAGGGTCTCCCTGGCGGCCGCGGGCGCCGGCGCGGTCAGGAGGATCATCAGCCCGGCCCGGGCGTCGAGGCCGGCCGGGGAGGGACTGCTCCGGGGCCCGCTGAGCGTGGCCAGGAAGGATGCCAGGGATGGCGTGAAGCGCGCCCATGAACCGTGGTCCACCATCGAGGTGAAGGAATCGCTCGCGGCGCCCAGCGCCTCCTGCTCATCCATGGGACCAGGCTAGCGGGTGAGGGACCGCCGGGCGCCTGTGCCGCGAGGGCGGAGGGACGGCGTCGGTGAGGGCCCGGGCGCCCGCGCATCACAGGGATGTCGCCTTGCCCGTCCTCGGGCGTGTCACGGGCCGGATCCGCCCGCATCGTGCGTACCGTGGCTCTGACCGGCGCGCATTGGCGCCTGTGCCTGCCAGGAGCGATCCACCGATGATCCGATTTGACCACGTCTCCAAGGTCTACAAACGAGGGGCCCGCCCCGCGCTCGACGATGTTGATATCGAGATCGAGCGCGGCGAGTTCGTGTTCCTCGTGGGCGCCTCCGGTTCCGGGAAGTCGACCTTCCTCCGCCTGACCCTGCGCGAGGAGCGCCCCACCTCCGGGGCAGTGCACGCCCTGGGCCGGGACCTGTCGCAGATCTCCACCTGGAAGGTCCCCCAGCTGCGCCGTGAGATGGGCTTCGTCTTCCAGGACTTCCGCCTGCTGGAGACCAAGCCGGTCGCCGAGAACGTCGCGCTGGCCGCCCAGGTCATCGGCAAGCCGAGCCACTACATCCGCACCGCCGTGCCCGAGGCCCTCAAGCTCGTCGGCCTGTCCGGCAAGGAGAAGCGCCTCCCGCACGAGCTCTCGGGCGGCGAGCAGCAGCGCGTCGCCATCGCCCGCGCCATGGTCAACCGCCCCAAGCTGCTCCTGGCCGATGAGCCCACCGGCAACCTCGACCCCTCGACCTCCGTGGGCATCATGCGACTTCTGGACCGGATCAACCGGCAGGGGACCACGGTGGTCATGGCCACCCACGATGACGAGATCGTCGATCAGATGCGCAAGCGGGTGATCGAGCTCAAGAGCGGCAAGGTCGTGCGCGACCAGGACCGCGGCGTCTACGGCTCGGACCGCTGAGGAGAACCACTGATGAGATTCCGCCTGATCACCGCTGAGACCCTCAAGGGGCTGTCCCGCAACGTCGCCATGACGATCTCGGTCATCCTCGTCTCCTTCGTCTCCCTGCTGTTCGTCGGCTCCGCCGCGCTCCTGCAGTCCCAGATCTCCGCCATGAAGGGGGAGTGGTACGACAAGGTCCAGGTCAGCGTCTACATGTGCCCGCCCTCCTCGGCACGCGCCGAATGCGCCGCCGGCGAGGCCACGCAGGCGCAGATCGACGCCGTCGAGCAGCTCCTGGGCTCCGAGGCGCTGTCCTCCTACGTCAAGGAGTACATGATCGAGACGAAGGCCGAGGCCTACGCCAAGTTCATGAAGGCCTACGGAAACTCCCCCATCGGGCGCACCGCCACGGAGGAGATGATGCCGATCTCCTTCCGTGTCAAGCTCAACGACCCCGAGAAGTACCAGGTGGTCTCCGAGCAGTTCGCCGGGCGCGATGGCGTCGAGCGCGTCGTCGACCAGCGCTCCACCCTGGAGCCCCTCTTCCTGGTCATGAACCGCGCCACCTGGATCACCGGGGGGCTGGCGGCGATCATGGCCCTGGCGGCGGTCCTCCTCATCTCGACGACGATCCGCCTGTCCGCGATGAGCCGCTCCAAGGAGACGAGCATCATGCGGCTGGTGGGCGCCTCCAACCTCTTCATACAGCTGCCCTTCATTCTGGAGGGCGTCATCGCGGCGCTCATCGGGGCGCTGATGTCCATCGGCGTCCTGTGGCTGGGCGTGTACTACATCGTCGAGCACTGGCTGAGCCGCTCGGTGACCTTCACCAGCGCCTTCATCCGCACCAGTGATGTTCTCTACATCGCCCCCTGGCTCGTCCTGGCCGCCGTCGCGCTGGCCGCGATCTCCTCCGCCGCCTCCCTGTCGAAGTACACGAGGGTGTGACCCATGTCCCGCCGGAGACTCCCCATCCTTCTCGCAGCGGTCCTGTGCCTGACTCCCATCTCCTCCGCCCTGGCGGATGACCGGTCCGACGCCGTCGATGAGCAGAACGAGGCGCAGCGCAGACAGGCCGAGCTCACCTCCTCCCTGGAGGGGGTCTCCGCCGACCTGGGGCAGGCCTACATCGACTTGCAGAACGCCCAGACCAGCCTGACGACCGCTGAGACCGAGCTGAAGACAGCGGAGACGACCCTGAAGGAGAAGGAGCGAGAGCAGAAGACCGCCGCCGATCGCCTCACGATCGCCGAGGACTCCCTGGAGCAGATCACTGCGGAGGCCTCCGCCTCGCAGTCCGCTGCCGACGAGACCTCCGGCTCCGTGGCCCAGCTCGTCGTGTCCGCCTACCAGGGCGACACCTCGGTGACCTCCCTGACCTATGTCCTGGAGTCGGGCTCCGCCGAGGAGCTCAGCTCCCGCGCCGAGACGATGCAGATCGCCTCCGGCGTCCAGGAGTCGGTTCTGTCGGCCGCCGAGGCCAAGCGGGCCCAGGACGCCAACCGCAAGGCGCGCCAGGACGCCGCCACCAGCCGGGTCGCCACCCTCAAGGAAGATGCCGACGCCGCCGCCACCGCTGCCCAGACCGCGCGCAACGACGCCAAGACCAAGCGGGACAACGTCTCCACTCTGGCAGCCCAGAAGGCCAAGGCCGCCTCCGACCTCGAGGCCCGCAAGACCGACCTCGAGGCCCAGCAGGCCCAGGCCGCCAAGGACGCCGATGCCGCGGCGGCCAAGATCGCGGAGATCGACGCCAAGAACCGGGCCGCCTACGCCGCCGGGCAGACGGGAGTCTCCTCGGACTCGATCGCCGCGGACTCCCTGGGGGCGGGATACATCGGCCACCCGATCTCCGGGCCGCTCACCGTCACCTCACCCTTCGGGTTCCGCATCCACCCCGTCACCGGGGTCGGCGTGGGACACCAGGGAACGGACTTCGCCGCCGCCGAGGGCACTCCCCAGTACGCCTCCGTCTCGGGCACCGCCACCTACTGGGATTCCCCGTCCTGCGGAATCGGCATCGACATCAACGCCGGCTACATCGACGGGCACTCCTACGTCATCACGCTGTGCCACCTCTCCGGGCGGGCGATCGCGGACGGCCAGTACGTCAACCGCGGTGACGTCGTCGGCTACACCGGCTCCACGGGCTACGCGACGGGTCCGCACGTCCACTTCCAGGTCGCGCAGGACGGGGTGTACATCGACCCCATGACCCTGCCCGGCTTCTGAGCCCGGGGCGGAGCGCCCAGCGCGCGAACGAGCGCGCGCGGCGCGTAGACTCTCCAGTCCGCGCGCCGCGCCCGACTCCGGCTCCTGCTGGGCCCGGCGGCGCGGCGATCGCATCGGATGAACCGGAGGGAGACGACCATGGCGGCATCGGGTAGGGCGCGACAGGGCTCGTCCAAGAAGCCGACCCCGGGCGAGCGCGCCAAGGCCGCCTCGGACGCCCATAAGACGATCGCCCGGAATAAGAAGGCCGCCCACGACTACTTCATCGAGGACCGCTACGAGGCGGGGCTGGCGCTGACCGGCACGGAGGTCAAGGCGCTGCGCATGGGACGGGCCTCGCTGACCGAGGCCTGGATCGAGATCGATCGCAACGGCGAGGCCTGGCTGCAGGGCGCGCATATCCCCGAGTACCTCCAGGGCACGTGGAATAATCACGCGCCGCGCCGCAAGCGCAAGCTCCTCCTGCACCGCGCCGAGCTCGCCAGGCTCGCCATGCGCGTGGCCGCCAAGGGCTTCACCATCGTCCCCCTGGAGCTGTACTTCATCGGCGGCCGGGCGAAGCTCGAGATCGCCCTGGCGCGGGGCAAGCAGGACTGGGACAAGCGGCAGGCGCTGCGCGAGGCTCAGGACAACCGGGAGGCGCAGCGCGCCATGGCGGCCGCCAACCGGCGCCGGGGCTGAGCGGCGCGGGCCGCGGGGCCCTCTAGGGATGCCCGGACCGTTCTGTCCGGGCACCGCCTGGACCGCCTCTCGGTTCGCCTGCTATGATGAGCAGCCGCCATGGGCTCGCCCAGCGGGTTCGTCGGCGGTACAACTCCATAGGGGATGATCGGTTTCGACGACGGTCATGGGTTCAGGAGAAGCGGGTCGAGGATGCGCAGTCATCTCGTCAACGCTCTGCGCGAACCTATAGGTGCCGATAACACTCGCACCGACTTCGCCCTCGCCGCCTGAGCGAGCCTCGAAGTCCGTCAGCCCGGGGATCGCTTCCGCCCCGGTTCCTGGCGTCATCCAGGGAGCCACTGCTGAGGAACCGTGTCGGTAGGTTCCTCGGGACTCCTCATCGACTGAGCCCGTCGGCGTCCTTGCTCGTGTGAGACGCCGGGGCCGAGAAAATCACTAGCGAGCTGCGCCCGGAGAAGTCCTGTTGCATGCCCGTCGGACCGGGGTTCGATTCCCCGCATCTCCACCAACGATGATGGCCCCTGCACCACGTGGTGCGGGGGCCATCATCGTGCTCGTGCGCGGGTGCTCCGAGTGCGGGAGTCCCTGCGCCCTCACCCCGCAGAAACCGTCTCGCCCCGCCGTTGCGCCCTCAAACAGCGAGTATGAGGGCGCAACGGCGGGATGAGACGGTATGCGGGGCCGGGCGCGTCAGTCGAGCTGCTCGAACTTGCGGGCCCAGGCGCTGCGCACGGGGTTGGCGTCGGCGATCATGGCGTCGAAGCGCTCATCGGCGATGTCGACGATCTCCCCGATCGTTGTGCGGGCCTCGCGCTCGGGGGAGGCCTCGACGCGGTTCCAGCCCCGGGAGATGAGCTGGGACCGGTCGGCCAGGCGCTCCACGCACATGACCAGCGGGCGGTCGAAGCGCTCGTGGTAGGCCTCGGACAGCGCTCGCAGCTCGGCTGCCTCGGCATCGTTGAACTCTCCCAGGGCCAGCGACGCCGTGTCGAGTCCCGCCTGGGGGTCCGCCTCTGCGCCCTCGTCGAGGATGAGGTCGACGATGTCCCGGTAGTTGGCGGTCAGGGTGGCCTGCTCCACGCCGCTGGCCGACAGGACGACGTCCTGGAAGGCCTCGCGCAGTCGTGCGGTGGACTCGAAGGGGATGCCCTCCCACACCCGCTCGGCGGGCCAGGTGGCGCCGGCGTGCATGGGGGAGAAGGCCGCGACGAACCGTTCGCGGTCCATGGCGTTGACCTCCTCCAGGCTGACCGGGCGGCCGTTCACACGCGCCACATCCGGGCCCGTCTGGCGCCCGATGTGGAAGAACAGCAGGTTGAGGACGACCGCGGTGATCGAGCCGATTGTCACGCCCGAGCCGAAGAGGATCGCGAGCCAGGACGGCATCATCCCCGCCAGTTCGGGCTTGAAGGTCACCAGCAGGGCCAGGCCGATGGAGGAGGAGACGATGACCGCATTGCGGTTGTCATGCATGTCCACCTTGGAGAGCGTCTGGATGCCCACCACGGCCACCGAGGCGAACATGGCCAGCGACGCCCCTCCGATGACGGGGGCGGGGATCGCGGCGACGACTGCCCCGGCCTTGGGCAGCAGGCCCAGGAGGATCATGAGCCCGCCCGCGGCGGTGACGACCCACCTCGACTTCACCCGGGTCAGGCGCACGAGTCCGACGTTCTGCGCGAAGCAGGTGTAGGGGAAGGAGTTGAAGACCCCTCCCAGGAATGTGGACAGCCCATCGGCGCGCAGCGCGTTGGCGATGTGGCGGGGCGTGATCCGCCGACCGACCACCTCGCCGGTGGCGAAGACATCGCCGGTGGTCTCCACGGCGGTCACCGCCATGACGATGGCCATGGACACGATGCCGGCCAGGGAGAACTGCGGGATGCCGAAGAAGAAGGGGGTGGTCAGGCCCACCGGGGCCGCGGCGGCCACCCCGGAGAAGTCCGCGTCGCCCAGGGCCAGGGCCACCGCCGTGGCGACGACGAGGCCCACGAGGACGGCGATGGTGGCCATGAAGCCCTTGAAGACCCGCTGCACGAGGATGATGACGCCCAGCGTCCCCAGGGCGTAGAGCAGGCCCTTGATCGTCAGTGCGGCGATCTGCGCGTCGGTGGTGCCCTCGGCGGCGCCCGTGCCCCAGGAGACGATGTCCCCGGCTGAGACGCTCATGAGGGTCGTGCCCATGACGGTCAGCAGCGTGCCGGTGACCACCGGCGGGAAGAACCTCAGCAGGCGGGCGAACCAGGGCGCCGCGAGGAAGGTGAGGACTCCGGCGGCGATGATCGAACCGTACATCGTGGCCAGGCCCGCGGTTCCGCCCCGCCCCCCGGAGGCCGTCATGCCGATCGCGATGAGGGGCGAGACCGCGGTGAAGGTCACGCCCTGGATGAGGGGCAGCCGCACGCCGATCCTCGGCCCCAGGCCCGCCGACTGGATGATCGTGGCGATGCCGCAGGTGAAGAGATCGGCGTTGATGAGATGGATGGTGGTCTCGGCATCCAGGTGGAGGCCGGAGGAGATCACCAGTGGGACGACGACGGCGCCCGCGTAGAAGGCGAGCACGTGCTGGATGGAGAGGATCGAGAGCCTGCCGATCGGCGGCACGGCGTCGACCGGGTCGACGGTTCTGGCAGGAGCGTGCGGTGAGGTGCGCAGGGCGCTGCCCTGTGTCATGCGGTCTCCCGGGAGTGCGGAGCGGGACGAGGACGGCGTCATTGTCCCCTGCCCAGGCCCATGGGGGAAACCGGTCCCGCAGGTCCCGCCGGGGCGGGCCGCCCCGGGACGGCCCGCCCCAGGGCGGGGACTCAGGAGCTCAGGGCCGAGGCGAGTGGGGCGTAGTGCTTGCGGGTCGCCTTGCGGTAGGCCTCGGCGTCGCCCCTTCGCGCTGCCTCGAGCATCTCGCGGTGCGCCTTGGCCGTGATGATGATGTCCTCCGCGGCGGGCGCATCCATGAGCGGAACTGTCAGGGTGTGGACGGCCCAGAAGGCGTCGATGAGGCGGGCCCACAGATGATTGGCGAGGGGCTCCAGGAGCCGCGCATGGAAGGCCCGGTCCTGCTCGGAGAAGGTCTTGCCCTCGGCGGCGAGCTCCTCCATGTCGTCGATGTAGCCGTCGAGGACGGGGTCGGGGCGGCCCTTCCACACCTTGACGACCTCGTCGGCCAGCGCGATGTCCAGGGTGGTGCGCACCTCGACGACGTCGCGCAGGCTCGCGTAGTCATCACCCGGGGCCAGCAGGCCCCGGAACACGAGGGATTCGACCATCGGGCGCATGGAGACCTGGCCGACGAACATGCCGTGGCCATGACGGACCTCCACGATGTCGAGGGCGACGAGCGTGCGAACCGCCTCGCGCACGGAGGAGCGCGATACGCCGAGGTCGGCGCACAGCTTGGACTCGGTGGGCAGCGGGTCGCCCGGCCGGAGGTGGTGCGAGAGTATGTAGTCCTTGATCGCGCTCATCGCGGTGGACGCCTGGGTCATCGGTGCCGGGGACAGGGCGACGTAGCTACTGCGCGGGGCTTCTCCGGGGGCCATGTGTGGCACACCTCACTCTCTCGCTCTTCGGCTCGATGACCGGGCCTTCAGCGGCCAAGGTCCCATAGAGATTCTGACACGGTTCTGTTAACGGTTGGCTGGAAGCGGGTCGAACCTGTTAAAGTCATTCTACCTACGTCGGACATGAGACGTCAGATCTTCAGGAGTCCATCAATGGCGATTTCACTTCCCCGCGCTTCCCGGCGCGACTTCATCAAGATCAGCTCCACCATGGGCCTGGCCGCCGGCATCGCGGCGACGCTCGCCGCCTGCGGTGGTGGGACCGCCAAGAAGTCCAGCACTGGCGCTGGCTCCTCGGCCGCCCCCGATGTCGAGGTGACCAACAAGGACGGCGTCATCACCGCCGGCATCTCCTACGAGCTCGGCACCAACGGCTACGACCCGATGACGACGACGTCGGCCCTGACCGTCGCCGCCAACTGGCACACCATGGAGGGCCTGACCGAGATCCACCCCGCCACCCGCGAGTGCTACCCGGCCCTCGGCGCCGCGCTGCCCGCCAAGGTCAGTGACACGAGCTACGAGGTCGCCCTGCGCGACGGCGCCGTCTTCTCCGACGGCACCGCCGTCACCGTGGAGGACGTCGTCTTCTCCTTCGAGCGGGTCCTCAACCCGGACAACAAGTCCCTGTACGCCTCCTTCCTCCCCTTCCTCGACAAGGTGGAGAAGAAGGACGACAAGACCGTCACCCTCACGCTCAAGTACCCCTTCTCGCTGGTCGCCGAGCGCGTCGCCGTGGTCAAGATCGTCCCGAAGGCCGTCGTCGAGGCCGATGCGAAGGCCTTCGACCAGATGCCCGTGGGCACCGGCCCCTACGTCATGAAGGACAACGGCGCCGCGTCCAAGACCGTCGTCTTCGAGCGCAACGACAAGTACAACGGCCCCAAGCCCGCCCTGGCCAAGTCCATGACCTGGCAGGTCCTGCCCGATGACACCACGCGCACCAACGCGATGAGCAACGGCACCGTCCAGGCGATCGACGCCGTGCCCGCCGCCCAGCTCACCGCCATGTCCGCCCCGGTCAAGGTCAGCGCAGAGCAGGGCTTCGGCCTCCTGTTCGCGATGTTCAACTGCGGCTCCGAGCCCATGAAGGAGGTCAAGAACCGCCAGGCGATCCTCTACGCCCTCGACTACGCGTCGATCTGCAAGAACGGCATGGCCGGCCTGGCCACCCCGGCCACCTGCTTCGTCCAGAAGGAGCACCCCGCCTACCGCGCCGCCAAGGTCGACTACTCCACCGGCGGCGTCGAGAAGGCCAAGGCCCTCCTGGCCGAGACCGGCCTGAAGACCGTGCGCCTGCTGTGCTCCGACCACGGCTGGTTCTCCTCGGTCCGCCCCATCATCAAGGAGAACCTCGAGGCCGCGGGCCTGACGGTCACCTATGAGGAGAAGAAGTCCGCCGACGTCTACAACACCATCGACGGCAAGCCCGACGCCTATGACATCGTCATCGCGCCCGGCGACCCCTCGGTGTTCGGCAATGACGCGGACCTTCTCCTGCGCTGGTGGTACTCCGGCGACACCTGGATCGACGAGCGCATGCACTGGAAGGGCCAGGAGTCGCAGACCAAGGTCCAGGAGATGCTGGACGCCGCTGTGCAGAAGACGGGTGACGAGCAGGTCGCGGCCTGGCAGGAGGTCTTCGACACCATCTCCGAGGTCGTGCCGCTCTACCCGATCTTCCACCGCAAGACTCCCACGGCCTGGAATGGCGACACCCTGGTCAACTTCAAGCCGATCACCCTGACCGGCCTGTCCTTCACCGGGGTCGGCTCGAACAACAGCTGAGTCCCGTGGGCTCATCCGCCTGAGGCGCGCGCGGCGCTCTTCCGCTCGTCGGGGGAGCGCCGCGCCGCGATTGGCGGGATCGCCGCCGATTTGCCATCGAACATCAGACGTCAGACAATATATCTGTGGTCGCCCGACCGACCCCTCGCGCCCCATGAGCGCCGGGGCGGGTCGGCAGGCCAATCACCGCCCACCCGGGCGGGACACCGAAGCAAAGGAGCACTCCAGTGTCCAACCTCATCCGCCTGATCGGACGGCGTCTTCTGGCGCTGCCCGTCATGGTGCTGGGTGTGACGCTGCTCGTCTTCGTCGTCATGTCGTTCTCCTCGGCAGACCCCGCGCGCCTGGCGCTGGGCGAGGCGGCATCGGCGGAGGCCCTCGAGCAGTACCGGATCGACCACCACCTCAACGACCCCCTCCTGACCAGGTTCTGGGACTACCTCGTCGGTCTCGTCCACGGCGACCTCGGCCAGAGCTTCACCGGCGTCGACATCAGCCGACTCATCTCGGACGCCTTCCCCATCACTCTCCAGCTCACCCTCATCGGCCTGGCCGTGGCGATCATCGTCGCCGCGATCCTCGGTGTCGTCGCGGCCCTGTACCGCGACCGCTGGCCCGACCAGATCATCCGCGTCGTCTCCATCGCCTGCCTGGCCACCCCCTCCTTCTGGTTGGCGCTGCTGCTCATCCAGTGGCTCACCGATGTGCCCGGGGGAGCGGGGATCTTCCCGGCGCTCATCACCGACTGGGTCCACTTCTCCGACGACCCCGGCGAGTACGTCCGCCAGGTGTTCCTGCCGGCCCTGGCCATCGCCGTACCCAACATCGGCTCGCTCACCCGGGTCGTGCGCACCGCCATGGTCGAGGAGCTCGACCGCGACTACGTGCGCACCGCCATCGGCGCCGGCATCCCCAAGCGCGTCGTCGTGGCGCGCAACGTCCTGCGCAACGCGCTCATCACCCCGCTGACGGTTCTGGGCCTGCGCGTGGGCTACTCGATGGGCGGCGCCGTCGTCATCGAGATCATCTTCAACATCAAGGGCATGGGCCAGCTCATCCTCGATGGCATCACCCGCAACGAGGTCAACATCGTTCAGGGCGTCTCGATCACTGTCGCGCTGGCGTTCATCGTCATCAACATCATCGTCGACATGCTCTACGTCCTCGTCAACCCGCGAATCAGGAGCGTCTGATGCTGCACCGCCGCACACTCGACAAGGCCGCCAAGCCCGGCCTGCGCTTCCAGGGCTGGAAGGCCCTGCCGCTCGGCTCCAAGATCGCCGTCGTCGTCCTTCTCGCGATCGTGCTCATGGGGATCCTCGCCCCGGTCATCGCCACCTACAACCCCTCCGCCACGGGTCTCGCCGAGGGAACCACCTATCAGGAGGGCATCGGCGAGATCACCACGGTCACCGTGGCCCCCAATGGGGAGCAGTTCTTCGGCACCGACAAGACCGGGCGCGACGTCTTCTCCCGCGTCGTCTACGGCTCGCGCGTCTCCATCGTCGTCGGCCTGTCCGCCACGGCCCTCGCCCTGGCCGTCGCCGTGGTCCTGGGCGCCATCGCCGCCACCGCGCGCAAGTGGCTCTCCGAGATCCTCATGCGCTTCCTGGACATCCTCATGTCCTTCCCGGGCATCGCCCTGGCGGCCGTGCTCGTCTCCGCCCTGTCGCAGAGCCTGCCGATGCTCCCGGTGATCATCGTGTCGATCGCCATCCTCTACATCCCGCAGCTCACCCGCGTCGTGCGCGCCAACATCCTGTCCCAGTTCGGGGAGGACTACGTGGCGGCCTCCAAGGTCATGGGGGCCTCCGTGCCCTGGATCCTGGCCAAGCACGTCGCCCGCAACTGCATCGCCCCGATCATGGTCTTCGCCACTGTGCTCGTGGCCGACGCGATCGTCTTCGAGGCCTCGCTGTCCTTCATCGGCGCGGGCATCAAGTCCGTCAACACCCCCACCTGGGGCAACATGCTCTCCGAGGGCAAGGAGCTCCTCCTGCAGGGGGCCTGGTGGCCGACCTTCTTCCCCGGCCTCATGATCCTCATCACCACCCTGTGCCTCAATGTCCTGTCCGAGGGCCTCACCGACGCCATGGCCTCGCCGCGCATCCGCCGCAAGGTCGACGTCCAGGCCGATGAGGAGGCCATGGAGGCCGTCGAGACCGCCAAGGCCTGGGACGAGGCCGGCGCCGCCGTCGAGGCCCACGCCTCGGTGCCCGCCGGCGCCGCCGAGGGCGGGGAGATGAGCAGCCTCACCGGGATCGTCGAGCCGGCCGCCGAGGACGTGCCGCTGGCCGAGCGCCTCCGGCAACTGGCGGTCGCCGAGCGCGAGCGCGGCGATCGTCTCGTCTACACCGACACGGGGGCCGCCCCGGTCCTGGAGGTCAAGAACCTGTCCATCGCCTTCCCCGCCCAGCACGGGGAGGTCAACATCGTCGACGACGTCTCCTTCTCGGTGCGCCCAGGGGAGACGATGGGCCTGGTCGGCGAGTCCGGCTGCGGCAAGTCGATCTCCTCGATGGCCGTCATGGGGCTGCTCCCCCCGACCGCCCGCATCACCGGCGAGATCCTGTTCAAGGGCAAGAACATCCTCGAGATGACGCCCGAGCAGCACAATGCCCTGCGCGGCCATGAGATGAGCATGATCTACCAGGACGCCCTGTCGTCCCTCAACCCCTCCATGCTCATCAGCGCCCAGATGAAGCAGCTCACCTCCCGCGGGGGAAAACGCACCGCCACCGAGCTCCTCGAGCTCGTGGGACTCGACCCCGAGCGCACCCTGAAGAGCTACCCCCACGAGCTCTCCGGCGGACAGCGCCAGCGCGTCCTCATCGCCATGGCACTGACCCGCGACCCCAGCCTCGTCCTGGCCGACGAGCCCACCACCGCTCTGGACGTCACCGTCCAGAAGCAGGTCGTCGACCTCCTCAACGACCTGCGCGAGAAGCTCGGCTTCGCGATGGTGTTCGTCTCCCACGACCTGGCGCTGGTCGCCAAGCTCGCCCACCGGATCACCGTCATGTACGCCGGCCAGGTGGTCGAGCAGGCCGAGACCACCGAGCTCCTGGTCAACCCGACCCACGAGTACACCCGGGGCCTGCTCGGCGCCGTTCTGTCCATCGAGGCGGGCTCCAACCGCCTCCACCAGGTCCGCGGCACCGTGCCCAGCCCCTCGGAGTTCGTCTCCGGCGACCGCTTCGCGCCGCGCTCCTCCCACCCCACCGTGGGCCTCGAGACCCGCCCCACCCTCAAGCCGGTCGATGGCAACCCGGACCACGTCTTCGCCATCACGCCCGAGCTCGAGGCGATCCTCGCGAAGGAGGCCCACTGATGGCCGCACGCACATCCCCCCGTGGCACCGCCGACGGCGCCCCCGGCGCCTGGACCGAGGCCGATCCCGTGATCGAGTTGAGGAACGCGCACGTCATCCACACCTCGCGCACCGGCAGCCTGTTCAAGCCCGACACCGTCCATGCCGTCAACGACGTGTCCCTGACGGTGCGCCGCGGCGAGACCCTCGGGCTCGTGGGCGAGTCCGGCTGCGGCAAGTCGACGACGGCGCGCGTCATGGTCGGCCTGCAGCCCCTGACGAAGGGCGAGGTCTACTTCAAGGGCAAGCGGATCGGCCACTCGGCCGCGGACCGCAAGGCCCTGGGCCGCTCGGTGTCCGTGGTCTTCCAGGACCCCGCCACCGCGCTCAACCCGCGCATGATCGTGCACGACACGCTCATCGATCCGCTCAACGTCCACGGCATCGGCAGCCCCAAGGAGCGCGAGGCCCGCGTGCGCGACCTCCTGCACCTCGTGGGCCTGCCGCCCAGCGCCCTGGACGTCCTGCCACGCCAGATCTCCGGCGGGCAGCGACAGCGCGTGGCCATCGCCCGCGCCCTGGCCCTGGATCCCGACATCATCGTGGCCGACGAGCCCACCTCCGCCCTCGACGTCTCCGTGCGGGCCCAGGTGCTCAACCTCCTCCAGGACCTCAAGGCCACCCTCGGCCTGGGCCTGGTGTTCATCAGCCACGACATCAACACCGTCCGCTACGTCTCGGACAGGATCGCCGTCATGTACTACGGCCGGATCCTCGAGATGAGCCCGACGGCGGAGATCTTCAACAACCCCCAGGAGAACTACACGAGGACGCTGCTGTCCGCCGTGCCGTCCCTCCTCGAGGGCTGAGCGCGCCGCGCCCACTGCCCGCCCCCATCCCAGCAATCAGGAAGAGAACCTCCATGGACACCCGCTTCACCGGCGTCATCCCACCGGTCATCACCCCCTTCACCGTCGGCGGCGACGTCGACTACGAGGACCTCGACAAGATCATCGACCACCTCATCGACGGCGGCATGCACGGCCTGTTCGTCCTCGGCTCCTCCGGCGAGGTCGCCTACCTCACCGACGCCGAGCGCGATGAGATCGTCAAGAGGACCGTCGCCCGCGCCGCCGGCCGGGTGCCGGTGCTGGCCGGCGCCATCGACACCACCGCCAAGCGCGTCATCGAGCACGCCAAGCGCGCCGAGGCCCTGGGCGCCGACGGCATCGTCGCGACCTGCCCCTTCTACGCCATCAACGATGAGGAGGAGTTCGCCGCCCACTTCCGGGCCATCGCTGCGGCGATCTCGATCCCCGTCTTCGCCTATGACGTCCCCGTGCGCCTGGGCGGCAAGAAGCTCTCCCGTGACCTGCTCGTGCGCCTGGGATCCGAGGGCGTCATCGCCGGCGTCAAGGACTCCTCCGGCGACGACGTCGGCTTCCGCCGCCTCGTGGCCGCCAACGAGAGGGCCGGTCATCCCCTGGCCCTCCTGTCCGGCCACGAGCTCATGGTCGACGGCATGCTCCTGCTGGGCGCCGACGGCTTCGTCCCCGGCTACGGCAACGTCGAGCCGCGCCCCTACCGGGAGATGTGGGACGCCTCCCGCGAGGGCGACTGGCCCCGCGTGCGCGCCATCCAGGACAGGATCGCCGCCGACTTCGAGACCGTCTTCGCCGTCAAGGGCCGCTCCGGCGACGCCACCGGCATCGGCGCCTTCAAGACCGCCATGGTCGAGCTCGGCATCATCAAGGCCAACCACATGGCCTTCCCGATCAAGCCCCTCGAGGGCGCCAACAAGGAGGCCGTCGTGGCCATCATGAAGGAGGAGGGCCTCATCTGAGGCCCGCACGGTCCGGGCCGGACGCCGCGCCCGGCCCGGACCGCCCCCATTTCCGCACCCCCATCGCATCCTCACTGCGCCGCCCTGCCGGCAGCGAAAGGAATCCCATGGCCTCCACCGACGCCGGCGGCGCGACGGTCGCCTCCCACGCGCCCAGGACCACCGGCGGCGCGGGCGCCCCGGTCGTCGTCGGACTCGACCTGGGCGGCACCAAGATGGCGGCCGCACTCGTGGGCGCCGACGGCCGGCTGCTCGGTCCCGTCTCCTCCATCCCCACCCCCGCCCACGAGGGGCCTGACGCCATGCTCGACGCCATCGCCGCCCTCATCGTGGAGGTCGCGCGCGAGGGCGGCGCCGGCAGCGCCCGAGGAGCGGGCGCCATCGGCGGGCCCGCGACCATCGACGCGGTGGGCATCGGCACCGCCGGCGTCGTCGACGTCGAGCGCGGCGAGATCGTCTCGGCCACGGACGCCATCACCGACTGGGCGGGCACCCGCGTCGCGCGGGGCGTTCAGGCCCGTCTTGAGGCCGAGGGCCTGGGGCGCCTGCCCATCCACGTTGAGAACGACGTCGACGCCTACGCGGCCGGGGAGGCCTGGCTCGGCGCCGGGCGCGAGACCCGCTGCGCCCTCATGGTGGCCGTGGGCACCGGCGTGGGCGGCTCCGTCCTCCTCGACGGCGTCCCCCTGCGCGGCGCCCATCACGTCGCCGGGGAGATCGGCCACATGCCCTCGGGGCTCGCCGCGGGGGAGACCTGCACCTGCGGTCGCCCCGGCCACCTCGAGCCCATCGCCGCGGGCCCCCAGATCCACCGCCGCTACCTCGCCGCCGGGGGCGACCCCGCGGCCGTCAACGCCCACGACGTCGAGAGGCGCGCCCAGGCGGGAGACGAGCTCGCCGCGCGCGTCTACCGGGATGCCGCCGTCGCCCTCGCCCAGGCCATCGCCGGCGTCGCCACTGTCCTGGACCCCGAGCGCGTCATCATCTCCGGCGGCCTGGCCAGGGCCGGCGAGCTGTGGTGGGCGCCGCTGTGCGAGGCCTTCTCCGCCGAGGTCATCGGGCCCCTGGCCGGCATCGAGATCGTCCCCGCCGAGCTCGGCACCACCGCCCCCATCATCGGCGCCGCCCGGGGCGCTCTCGCCCTCATCGGCTGAGCGCCGGCGAAGCACCGGACCACTGCCGGCCCGCCGTCGGCCCACTGCCGCGCCGCATCCCATTTCCCGCCCACGAAAGAAGGCCCGTCATGACCGCCACGAATGAGACCAACAACCGCCAGGCCATCCTCGATCGCCTCGAGGGGGGCCTCATCGCCTCCGCCCAGGCCTACCCCGGCGAGCCCATGCGCGACCCCCGCACCATGGACGAGGTCGCCCAGGCCTGCGTGGCCGGGGGCGCCGTCGGCATCCGCGCCCAGGGCCTGGCCGACCTCGCCCTCATCAACCAGCACGTGGACGTCCCCGTCATCGGGCTGTGGAAGGACGGGCACGACGGCGTCTTCATCACCCCCACCCTCACCCACGCCGTCGCCGTGGCCGCCACCGGCAGTCAGATCGTGGCCCTCGATGGCACCCGGCGCCCCCGGCCCGATGGGCTCACGCTGGCCCGGACCGTCGAGGGACTGCGCGCCGCCCGCCCGGGGACCCTCATCATGGCCGACTGCGGATCGGCCGACGACGCCCGCGCGGCGCAGGACGCCGGCGTCGACATCCTGGGCACCACCCTGGCCGGGTACACCGGTGAGCGCCCCAAGACCGATGGCCCCGACCTCGAGCTCGTCGACGAGATCGTCGGCTTCGCCTCCCTGCCGCTCGTCGTCGAGGGACGGGTCCACACCCCGGCCCAGGCCGCCTCGGCGATGGAGCACGGCGCCTTCGCCGTCGTCGTCGGTACCGCGATCACCCATCCCACCACGATCACGTCCTGGTTCGTCAGCGCCGTCGGGCGCCCTGGCGGGGGCGGTGACGCCGCCGCCTGAGAGCTCCAAGCGGACTCCCAGGTGAGAGGCCATAACGATGCCGGTGTGGTCGATGTGATTCGTGGGATGATTGAGGCGCTGATCTGGTGTGTCACACGCCGAAAATCGGCTCAGCAACTGACAAAACGCTTCACTTGCGCATAGCGTTGCGGCCAGTGGCACCACCCAACCGAGGTGCCGCTCCACGACCGAGAGGCAAGACATGTCCGTCAACCGCACCGAGCTCATCGCGGCCATCGCCGCCAAGACCAGCCTGAAGAAGACCGAGGCCGATGCCTTCCTCGCTGCCTTCCAGGACGTTCTCGTGGAGAGTGTCTCGAAGGGTGAGGCTGTCAAGATCACGGGCCTGATGGGCGTGGAGCGCGTCAAGCGCGCTGCCCGCACTGGCCGCAACCCCCGCACCGGTGAGGAGATTCAGATCCCCGCGGGCTACGGCGTGAAGCTGACCGTGGGCTCGGCCCTCAAGAAGGCCGTCGCCGACAACTGAGCCCGGCCGAGGGCGGAGGGCGCCGCGGCGCCCCTCGACCGCCCGCACGCCCCGGGGGTGCGCTACCGAGACGGTGGCGCACCCCTTCTCGTCGCTCCGGGGGAGGAGGCTCTGGCCGTCTCGTCCGGGCGAACGAGGAACGGCGATCCCCCTCCCCTCTAACCTGGGGGTATGAGCCAGACGACTCCCGGGATCCCCCCGGCGCTCCTCATGGAGGGGCTGTGCAAGGCATTCGGGCAGAAGGTCGCCGTCAACATGCTCGGCCTGTCGATCCCGACGGGCTCCATCTACGGCGTCGTCGGCCCCAATGGCGCGGGCAAGACCACGACGCTGTCCATGTCCACCGGCCTGTTGCGCCCCGACGCCGGGCGCGCCCTCGTCCACGGCATCGACGTGTGGGAGGACCCCGCCGCCGCGAAGTCGCGCCTCGGCGTGCTCCCCGATGGACTGCGCACCTTCGACCGCCTCAACGGTCTCGAGCTCGTCACCTACTCGGGGCTGCTGCGCGGCATGGACCGCGACGTCGTCATCGAGCGGGCGACCGAGCTGCTCCACGTCCTGGAGCTGTGGGACGCGGGCAAGACCCTCGTGGCCGACTACTCCGCGGGGATGCGCAAGAAGGCGCACCTGGCCTGCGCCCTCGTCCATTCGCCCTCCGTGCTCGTCCTCGATGAGCCCTTCGAGTCCGTCGACCCCGTCGCGGCGCGCACGATCCAGGCGATCCTGCGCGACTTCGCGGCGACCGGGGGCACTGTCGTCATCTCCAGCCATGTCATGGCGACCGTCCAGCGCTTCTGCACCCACGTGGGCGTCATCGGCGCCGGCCGGGTCCTGGCCTCGGGCACCATCGACGAGGTCGCCGCGGGGGAGGACCTCGACACCCGATTCGCCCAGCTCGTGGGCGGCCCGACGACGACGGAGGGGCTGTCATGGCTGCGACCCTCATCCGCCTGAGGTGGAGGCTCACGCTCAACGCCGTCACGCGCAGCGCCTGGACGACGATCGCCGCCGTCCTCGGCGCGCTGTGGGCCCTCACGGCGCTGAGCTGGGTGATCCCCGGAGCCGTGCTCCTCGCCGCCGGGATGGGGACGGATGACGCCGCCCTCGTCCTCGGCGCGATCGGCGCGCTGGTGGTCCTGGGGTGGATGCTCATCCCCCTGCTCGTGGCGGGCGTGGACTCCACCCTCGACCCCCGGGCCATGGCGGTGTGGATCACGCCCTCGCGGCGCCTGGCCATCGGATTGGCCGCCGCCGGTGCGCTCGGGCTTCCGGGGATCATCACCGGTGGCGTCCTCCTCATGCCCGTCATCACATGGCTGGTGGCGGGCGAATGGCCCGCCGCCCTGCTCGCGGCGCTCATGGCGCCGGTGGCACTGGCCACCTGCGTCCTCCTGTCGCGGGTCCTGGCCATCGGCCTCGGCGTCCCGACGACGCGGCGCGGGCGGGACACGGCCGGGGTGATCGCCGTCGTCCTCGTCATGGGAGGGGTGCTCCTCCTCAATGCCGTCAACGCGCTCGCCGATCGCGCTCAAGGGATCTCCCTCGACGGCCTGCGCACGATCGCGCGGGCGCTCGGGGCCTCCCCCCTGGGATGGGCGCTGGCCGCGCCCGGGGCGATGGCGCAGGGGAGGGTCGGGATCGCTCTCGTCCAGGCCCTGGGCGCCGTCGTCCTCGCCGCCCTCCTCGTCCCGCTCTGGGAGCGCGTCATGGCGCGAGTCATGACGGGGCCCGCCCGGAGCACGGGACGCGCCGGGGCCTACGCCCCGAGGGCGCCCCGCGGTGGGGCCCTCGATTCCGGGGCGGCGGCGCGGGCGGCGGTGGACGCGCTGACCTGGCACAGGCGCCTGGCGCGGATCATGCCCTCCCCGGCGGCCGCCGTCGCCGCCCGGTGCCTGCGGTACTGGCGCGCCGATCCCCGCTATCTCGCCCAGTTGGTCAGCCTGGTCGTCCTGCCGGTGGCGATGGTGGCGGCAGGCCGCATCCACGGCGCGGCGGCGGCCTCGAACTCCGGGCGAGCCGCCTCGTTCGGCATATTCCCGATGATCGTGACCGCCCTCCTCGTGGCGCTCATCGCCGGCTGGTCGCTCCACGACGATCTCGCCTACGACTCCACCGCCCTGTGGTCGCATATCAGCGCCGGCCTGAGCGGGCGCGATGACCGCCTCGGGCGCCTCGCGGCGGCTCTCCTGTGGCAGGTCCCCGTCCTGACGGGAACGCTCGGCGTCCTGGCCCTGTGGGCGGGGCGCTGGGAGGCGGTGCCGCCCCTGCTCGGTGCAATGGCCTCGCTGCACGGCGCGGCACTGGCGTGGTCCTGCACGGCGAGCGTTGTCATCGTCTACGAGGTCAACGCCCCGGGGGAGAGCCCCCTGAAGTCGCGGACCTCGGGCACGATCCTCATCGCGGCGCTCGAGCAGACGGCGGGCCTGCTCGTCGTCGTGCTCTGCAGCGCGCCGGTATGGGGCGCGATGATCGCGGTGGCCTCGGCGGGCGCGTGGGCCTGGGGCTGGGCGGTGCTCCTGGCGGGAGTGGCCTGGGGCTGCGCCTGCGCGGCCGGGGGTGTCGTCGTCGGCGGGAGGCTCCTGGACCGGCGGGAGGCCGCGGTCCTGGCCACGATCTCGTCGTGGCCGGGGCACATGGAGGTGCGTTGAGCGAGAGGAGGAGTAAAGACGACTGGATGACTTCTAATGATCGGATGCTCTATGATTCACTCATGAGCGCGCAGACGTTATTCCGTTCGTCTCGTCCATCTCATCCACCCCGCCACTGACCGAGCACATTCGAGGAGCAGCCATGGAGCTCATCGTCCTGGACACCCCCGAGGCCATCGCCGATCGCGCCGCCGACGCGATCGAGGAGTTGCTGACCGCCAAGCCGGATGCCGTCCTGGGCACCGCCACCGGCTCCAGCCCCCTGCCCCTCTACGACGAGCTCGTCCGCCGCTGCGCCGCCGGACGCCTGTCCTTCGCAGGGGTCACCGGCTTCATGCTCGACGAGTACGTGGGCCTGCCCGAGGGGCACCCCGAGCGCTACGCCACCTTCATGGAGCGCCACCTGCGCTCCCGCGTCGACATGCGCCCCGGCGCCCTCCACGGCCCGGACGCCCTGGCCGACGACCTCCAGGCCGCCTGCGCCGATTACGAGCGCCAGATGGCGCGGGCTGGCTACTGCGACCTGCAGATCCTGGGCATCGGCTCCGACGGGCACATCGCCTTCAACGAGCCCGGCGGGCCGCTGGACTCGCCCACGCACGTCGATGTCCTCACCGAGCAGACCCGCCGTGACAACGCCCGCTTCTTCGACGGCGATGTCGACGCCGTTCCCACCCACTGCATCACCCAGGGACTGGGCACCATCATGAAGGCCCGCAGGCTCGTCCTCATCGCCACCGGGGCCGGCAAGGCCGAGGCCATCCGCCAGCTCGTCGAGGGCGAGGTCAGCGCCGAGTGGCCCTGCACCGTCATGCAGAACCACCCCGACGCCCTCGTCCTGGTCGACCCCGCCGCCGCCTCCCGCCTCACCGCCACCCGCCCCTGATCGGGGGAGGGGCGGGGCGAGTTATCGCACAGGCCACCGGCTCGGAGCGCGCCCGGGGGCGGGCCTAGACTGGCCGCATGATGCTTCCCCGCATGAGCTCCGATCCGGCTGATCCTGGCAGCCCCGCGGACCCGGGCGCCGAGCCCGGGCGCTCCGTGGGCACGGCCGTCCTGGAGCGCGAGGAGCTGCAGTCCACGGACGACGGCGACGCCGACCGCTTCGCCCACTACGTGCGCAAGGACAAGATCGCCGCCGCGGCCGCCACCGGCCGCCCCGTGGTCGCCCTGTGCGGCAAGGTGTGGACCCCCGGCCGTGACCCGTCGAAATACCCCGTGTGCCCCACCTGCAAGGAGATCCTGGACTCCATGCGCCCCGGTGACGGCGAGGGCGGGGGAGGCCCGCGCCGCCCGCGCTTCCCCTTCGGGCGGGGTGGTCGGTGAGCCCCGCGCGCGGGAGCCAGGCCCAGCACAACAACCCCACCCAGCCGTCGATCTTCGCCGCGGAGCACCTCTCCCCGGCCTATCCGCAGCGCGCCGCCTGGGGGACGACACGCTCCCTGCGCGCCTGGCAGGCGGCCGCCCTCGAGAAGTACATGACGGCCATGCCGCAGGACTTCCTGGCCGTGGCGACGCCGGGCGCGGGCAAGACGACCTTCGCCCTGCGCATCGCCGTCGAGCTCCTGCGCCTGGGCGAGGTCCACAAGGTGACCATCGTGTGCCCCACCGAGCACTTGAAGTACCAGTGGGCGGAGGCCGCCGCGAAGGTCGGCATCCACATCGACCCCTCCTACTCCAACGGGCAGGGGGCCCTCGGATCCCGGTTCGACGGCGTCGCCCTCACCTACGCGCAGGTCGCCGCCAATCCCGCGCTGCACCGCGCCCGCACTGACTCCATCCGCACCCTCGTCATCCTCGACGAGATCCACCACGGCGGCGACGCCCTGAGCTGGGGCGATGCCATCCGCGAGGCCTTCAGCCCCGCCCGGCGCCGCCTGGCCCTGACCGGTACTCCCTTCCGCTCCGACGAGTCCCCCATCCCCTTCGTGACCTACGCCGAGGAGGCCGGGGGGATCAAGCGCTCGAAGGCCGACTACTCCTACGGCTACTCCGACGCCCTGCGCGACGGCGTCGTCCGCCCGGTCATGTTCATGTCGTACTCGGGCGAGATGCGCTGGCGCACCCGCGCGGGGGACGAGGTGGCCGCCCGCCTGGGCGAGCCCCTGACCAAGGACCTCGAGGCCCAGGCCTGGCGCACCGCCCTGGATCCCAAGGGGGAGTGGATCCCCGCAGTGCTCGCAGCCGCGGACCAGCGCCTGAGCGAGATGCGCCGCCAGGTGCCCGATGCCGGCGGCCTGGTCATCGCCGCCGACCAGCGGCGCGCCCGCGCCTACGCCCGCCAATTGGCCGCGATCACCGGGGAGTCCCCCACAGTCGTCCTGTCCGACGACTCGGGTGCCTCCAGCCGTATCGAGACCTTCGCCGAGTCCACCGACCGCTGGATGGTGGCCGTGCGCATGGTCTCGGAGGGGGTGGACGTCCCGCGTCTGGCCGTGGGCGTCTACGCGACCTCGACCTCCACGCCCCTGTTCTTCGCCCAGGCCGTCGGGCGCTTCGTGCGCTCGCGGGCGCGCGGCGAGACTGCCAGCGTCTTCCTGCCCTCGGTCACCCCGCTGCTGGGCCTGGCCAACGAGATGGAGGTCGCCCGCGACCACGTGCTCGGCAAGCCCCGGTCGAACGAGGATGAGGTCTTCGGTTACCCGGAGGACCGCCTCGTCGCCGAGGCCAACCGGGAGGAGAGGGCCTCCGACGATCTCTTCGGCGCCTTCGAGGCCATGAACTCCACCGCCGAGTTCGACCGGGTCCTCTTCGACGGCGGCGAGTTCGGCACCGGCGCCATGGTCGGCTCCGTGGAGGAGCAGGACTACCTGGGCCTGCCCGGACTGCTCGAGCCCGAGCAGGTCACCGCCCTGCTGCGGGCCCGCCAGGACAAGCAGATCAAGTCGCAGAAGCGCCAGGCCGCCGCTGCCGCCCAGCGCCGTGCCAACTCCGGGGTCGACGACGCCCGCAAGCGCGCCGCCGCCCGCAAGGAGCTCAACTCGCTCGTCTCCGCCTGGGCGCGCCGCTCGGGCCAGCCCCACGGGGCGGTTCACAACGAGCTGCGGCGCGTGTGCGGGGGCCCGGAGGTCGCCCAGGCCACCACCGAGCAGATCGAGAAGCGCGTGGGCACCCTGCGCCGCTGGTTCGTCGGCAAGCGCTGACAAGCGCCGGCGGGCGCTGAGAGGGGGCGCGCTGCTGGGGCGCCGGGCCGGCGGGGCGACGACGGCGGCCGGGCCGGCCTGCTCAGCGCGCTTCAGCGCCGGATGGCGGTGCGGCCGTCGAGGTCGAGGTAACGGGTCGGGATCGCGGCATCGCCGTCGCTGAGCCTCCAGGCCTCGTAGGGCAGCTCCGCGCGCGAGACCTGGTGGCGCTCCGCGGCGGCGGCCAGCGCCCCCTCGTCCCGGTGCTCCTCCACGATCGCCCCGTCGACGACGAGCGGCACCTGCAGGGGACGCGCCCCGGCCTCGGCCAGGGCAGCCAGGCCCTCCGCCTCGGTGCCGGCCGAGACGAGCAGCTCCTCCACCGCCGTCCCTGCGCCGTCGATCACACGGCCCGCCCACTTGCGGCCGCCGACCGTCGCCTTGCCCCCCGAGGAGAACTTCGCGACCTCCGCCATCTCGCCGTCGGCCCCCCGGCGCTCCACGAGCTTGTAGACCAGTGCCGCCGTCGGGCGCCCCGAGCCGGTCACGAGCTTGGTCCCCACGCCGTAGGAGTCCACGGGCGCGGCGCCGAGCGCGGCGATCGCGTGCTCATCGAGGTCGTTCGTCACCGTGATCCTGGTGGATGTGGCGCCCAGGGCGTCGAGCTGCGCGCGCACCTTGAAGGCCTCGGCCACGAGATCGCCGGAGTCGAGGCGCACCGCGCCGAGCTCCCCGCCCGCGTCCCGGGCGGCCCTGACCGCCCGCTCCACGCCCGTGGCGATGTCGTAGGTGTCCACGAGGATCGTCGTGCCCGTGCCCAGCGAGGCCACCTGTGCGGCGAAGGCCTCCTCCTCGCTGTCGTGCAGGAGGGTGAAGGAGTGCGCGGAGGTCCCCACCGTGGGGATCCCGTAGCGCATGCCCGCCTCCAGGTTGGAAGTCGCTGTGAACCCGCCGACGACGGCCGCCCTCGCCGCCGCGACGGCCGCCTCCTCGTGCGCCCGGCGCGCCCCGAAGTCAGCGCAGGGGCGGCCGTGAGCAGCGATCGTCATGCGCGAGGCGGCCGAGGCCACCGCGCAGTCGTAGTTGTAGATCGACAGGGCGAGCGTCTCGATGATGCAGGCCTCCGCGAACGTGCCCTCGACCGTGAGCAGGGGGGACCCGGCCACGTAGCACTCGCCCTCGGCATAGCCGCGGATCGTCCCCCGGAACCGGTAGTCGCGCAGGAAGTCCAGCGTCATGTCGTCCACGACCCCGGTGCGGTGCAGGAAGTCGATCTGCTCGGAGGTGAAGGCGAAGGCCTCGACGGCATCCAGGAGGCGCCCCGTGCCCGCCACCACGCCGAAGCGCCGGGAGGCCGGCAGCTTGCGGCCGAAGAGCTCGAAGACGCTCTCCCGCCCGGCCGTGCCCGCCCGCAGCGCCGACTGGAGCATGGTGAGCTCGTACATGTCGGTCATGAGGGAGGTCGACAGCGCGGTGGGCAGCGAGGCGGACGGAGCGCCGGGCGTGATCGTCATGACAACAACCTAGTCCCAACCGAATGCGCGCTGCATGCCCGCCGTCTCCGGCTACGCTGCCAGCATGAGCCCCGCCGTGCCGGTCGCGGAACCGATCATCCAGCCAGATGAGCGCACCAGCGCCCACCGCCTGTGGGCCACCGTCGTCCACGACGACCCCATCAACACCATGGACTACGTCACCTGGGTCTTCGCCAGCTACTTCGGCTATCCCCGATCCAAGGCCGCCCACCTCATGATGCAGGTCCACATGACCGGCCGCGCCACCGTCTCCCGTGGCGAGCGCGCCCGCATGGAGGCCGACGTCACCGCCATGCACTCCTACGGGCTGCGCGCCACCATCGAGCCCCTGGCGGGCCTGCCCGACGGCGGGGGAGAGGACCGATGAGGGCCTTCGCCGCCGTCGAGGGGGGCTGGGAGAGCCGGTTGGAGGCATGGGAGCGCGAGGCCCTGGCCGGCCTCCTCCTGCAGGTCGCCACCGTCCTGGGCGCCGACGACGACGACCATCCCGCCGAGACCTCCGCGGACCGGGCGCTCCGGGCCGAGGCCGCCCTGGCCCGCGAGACCCTCCTGCCCGAAGCCTCGGAGGACCCGGAGATCGCCGTCGCCATCTCCGCGCGCAGGCGCGCGGACCTTCGCGACCTCAAGGACTCCCGGGCGCGCGACGTCGTCGCCGAGCTCCTGGCGCCCTCCGGGACCCGCGGCGCCGTCCGGGTGGCGGCGGGCGCCGAGGGCGCGTGGCTGGGGGCGCTCAACGATGCCCGCCTCCTGCTCGCCCGGCGCCTGGGGATCGACAGTCCCGAAGCCGCTGAGGCGATTCACTCGCTCGCTGACTCGATGCCGAGTGGGAGTGAGGATCCGCAGGTCAGAGAGCATCATGCGGCGGCGATCCTCTACACCATGCTCACCTGGTGGCAGGAATCACTGGTCTCAGGGCTCCTGGGGGACTGAGCGCCGCATAGTCTCGGGTCCATGAATGACGCCGCCATCGGAATGTTCGACTCCGGGGTCGGCGGGCTCACGGTGGCGCGCGCCGTCCTGGATCAGCTCCCCGGGGAGAGGGTCCTCTACATCGGCGACACCGCGAACACCCCCTACGGGCCGCGTCCCATCGACGAGGTGCGCGCCCTCGCCCTGGGGGTGATGGACGAGCTCGTCGATTCCGGCGTCAAACTCCTCGTCATCGCCTGCAACACGGCGTCGGCGGCCGTGCTCCACGACGCCCGCGCCCGCTACACCCTGGGCAGGGGAGTGCCTGTCATCGAGGTGATCCACCCCGCCGCCCGCGCTGCCGCCCGCGTGACCCGCAACGGGCGCATCGGCCTGATCGCCACCCAGGGAACCGTGGACTCGCGCGCCTACCCCGACGCCCTCAGCGCCGTCCCGGGGGTCGAGCTCATCAGCCAGGCCTGCCCGCGCTTCGTCGACCTCGCCGAGAGGGGCGTGACCACGGGCCCCGAGGCACTCGGGGTCGCCGAGGAGTACCTCGCGCCAGTGCGCGACGCCGGCGTCGACACACTCATCCTCGGCTGCACGCACTACCCGCTGCTCGTGGGCCCCATCTCCTACGTCATGGGGGAGGACGTGCGCCTCGTCGCCTCCTCCGATGAGACGGCCAAGGACGTCTACCGGGCTCTTGCCGCGAACGACCTGCTCCGCGACCCGGGCGCTCCCGCCCCCCTCCACGACTTCCGCTCCACGGGGGACCCCGAGTCGTTCGCCGTGCTCGCCCGCCGATTCCTGGGCCCCGAGGTCGGGGCGGTCACCCGCGCCGGCCGCCCGGCGCCGTCGGCGCTGGAGCCGTCGGCACGGGCTGAGCGGGCCGGGCGGGCTGAGCAGGCCGTGCCCGTCCCCGCCATCTCTGACGAGGAGAGCGCATGAGGCTCACCATCATCGGCTGCTCCGGCTCCATGTCGGGACCAGGCTCCTCCGCCTCCTCCTACCTGGTGCAGGCCAGCGGCGGTGACCCTCTGGGCCCCGTGGGCGCCGAGCACACCTGGTCCGTCATCCTGGACCTCGGCCCGGGCTCGATGGGACGCCTCCTCAACCACGTGGACCCCGCCGACCTCGACGCCATCTGCATCTCCCATTGCCACGCCGACCACATGGTCGACCTCGTCGGCATGCAGGTCTACCGCCGCTGGAACCCCACCGGCCCCCTCGGCCCCGTCCTCACCCTCGGGCCCTCCAACCTGCTGGAGCGCCTTCGCGGCGTCGACGGCACGGAGAAGACCGATGAGGACTACCGCACCGAGTTCGATATCCGCACCGTCACCCCGGGGCGCCCCGTCCGCGTGGGCCCCATGACGATCACCCCGTACACCGCCCTGCACCCGGTGGAGGCTTACGGCTACCGGATCGAGGGCCCCAGCGAGGACGGATCGCGCATCGTCACCATGGCCTTCACCGGGGACACCGACTCCTGCGAGGGCATGACCGCCATGGCCGACGGCGTCGACCTGCTCCTGTCCGAGGCCGCCTTCGTGGAGGGCGGGGAGACCGTACGCGGCATGCACCTGACCGGTCTGCGCGCCGGCGAGCTCGCCGCGGAGGGGCACGTGGGGCGCCTGATCCTCACCCACATCCAGCCCTGGACGGACCCCGCCATCCCGCTGGCCGAGGCCCGCCGCGCCTATTCGGGCCCGGTGGACGCGGCCATGAGCTCGATGGTGTGGGAGCTGTGAGCGAGCGCGGGGCCGCTGCCGTGGATCCGATCGAGGGCGACTCCTCCTCATCGGCTGCCGGGGCGGGGGGCAGGATCGAGTGGTCGCCGGCCGTTCCCGACGGCGTTGACTGCCCCTGGACCCGTGACCGGCTCACGCGCTGGTGGCTCGTTCTGCCCGCCGACGCCATCGGCGCCGCACTTGTGGCGGTGCTGGGCTCGGCGGGGGCGCATGAGCTCGACGCGATCCCGACGGCGCTGGCGCAGGGAGCCGTTGCCGTGGTGATCGCCTGGGCATGCGCGTGGGCGCTGCTGCGCGGGCGCGAGCACCACCTCGAGAGGCCCTGGCCGGAGGGCGGTGCCGTCATCGCCGTGACGTGGGGCGCGTGGATCGTCATGCGCGTCCTGGCCGTCGGCGGCGCGGGACTGGCGTCATGGGCCGTCATGACGGGAGTGCTGCTCGCGGCGGCCCTCGATGGCTGGCGCTGGCTCTACGGCTTCGCCAAGGCCCATGACTCGCTCACCCCCAAGCCCCTCCAGCGCCGTCTGGACGCGCAGGATCACTCCTCCAGCACCTGATCCACCCATTCGCATACCTTATGGCCGAGACCGGTCGATAATGTCATCGAGACCGGCCCTCCGAGCCGGTCTCGATGACATTATCGACCGGTCTCGCTCATTGGGGGAGGTGATGAGTGAGGAGATCGGCGAGGATGGGCGCCAGGGCGCGGAAGGCCCGGCCGCGATGGGAGATCGCGTTCTTCTCCGCCGGGGTCAGCTGAGCGCTCGTGCGACCCGCCGCCCCGGGCTCATCCTCGCCGGCGGGAACGAAGATCGGGTCGTAGCCGAAGCCTCCCTCGCCGACGGGCTCGGTGATGAGCCGTCCCTCCATCGAGCGCTCGATGATCTCCTCGCGCCCCGCCTCGCCCCCGACCCCGGGGACGACGAGCACGGCGGCGCAGGTGAAGCGGGCGGTGCGGTGCGGGTCCGCCACGGCGCTGATCTGGCCCAGGAGGAGGCGCAGGTTCGCCTCGTCGTCGCCGTGGCGACCGGCCCAGCGCGCCGAGAAGATCCCCGGCGCCCCGCCGAGGACGTCCACGCACAGCCCCGAGTCATCGGCGACGGCGGGCAGGCCCGAGGCCCGGGCCAGAGCCCGCGCTTTGATGAGGGAGTTCTCCGCGAAACTGAGGCCGTTCTCGATCGGCTCGGGGACGTTCAACTCGGCGGCGGAGATGATCGTCCCGGGGGCCAGCCCGGGTACGAGCGGCGCCAGGATCTGCCGCAGCTCGGCGAGCTTGCCGGCGTTGCGAGTGGCCAGGACGAGGCGGGCCCCGCGGGGCGTCTCGACGGCGGATGAACCGTCGGCGCCGATCGGCTGGTCATCAACGGCCGGAGTCATGCTCGTGCCCCCGCAGCGGATGAGACCGTCACGGGCCCGTCGGCGCGCTCCGCCAGGGCCCGGTGCTGGAGGGCCGCCAACTCCGCGTTGCCCGCGCTCGCCAGGTCGAGCAGGGCGCCGAGCTCGTCGCGGTCGAAGGGGGCGTGCTCAGCGGTTCCCTGGACCTCGATGAAGCGCCCGTCACCGGTCTGGACGACGTTCATGTCGGTCTGGGCGCGAACGTCCTCCTCGTAGGGAAGATCGAGGCAGGGGACACCGTCGATGATGCCGACGCTGACGGCGCTCAGCGAGTCGGCGAGCACGGGCAGCCCGGCGCGGGGCTTGATGAGGCCGCGCTCGGTTCCCCAGGCGACGGCGTCGGTCAGGGCGATGTAGGCCCCGGTGATCGCTGCGGTGCGGGTGCCGCCGTCGGCCTGAAGGACGTCGCAATCCAGCGCGATGGTGTTCTCGCCCAGGGCGCCGACGTCGATGATGCCCCGCAGCGACCGGCCGATGAGGCGGGAGATCTCGTGGGTGCGCCCGCCGACCTTGCCGCGCACGGACTCGCGGCCGCTGCGCTCGGAGCCCGCGCGGGGGAGCATCGCGTACTCGGCGGTCACCCAGCCCTCGCCACTGCCCTTGCGCCAGCGCGGGACGCCCTCGGTGAACGATGCCGCGCACAGCACGCGGGTGCGTCCGAAGCTGATGAGGACGCTGCCCTCTGCGTGGTCGAGCCAGCGGCGGGTGATGGTGACGGGGCGCAGCTCATCGGTCGCGCGCCCGTCCTTGCGGGTGAAGCCGGTCGTAGTCACTGGGACAGGGTACCGGGGTGGCGGGCAGTCCGCGCCGGGCGCACGCCGATTGCATGTGCGGATAAGAATCAATATCATTTTGCTTCGTGATCCCCGACGGCCGTGCCACCGCTGTCGGAGCGCATGACCTCGCCGAAGAGGACCGTGTCTCCGATCAGGATGCGCCGCTGTTCGGCACGAGCGCCTATCGGCGCATTTCCCCGAGCGGTTCGCCCGTACGAGCCGCTAGTCCCCGAGACGGCGCCGCCCGGGCGCCGCGCATCGCAGGAGTCCTGACATGAGACGACGCGCTTTCACCATGCTGGCCCCCGCATTGACGGCACTGGCGCTGTCCGGCTGCTCCGGTCGGGACGGGACCCTCGGCCCCTCCCAGAGCACCCTGCGCGTCGGTGCCCTGGGCGCGAGCACGGACAACCTCAACCCTCTTATGGCCAACGGCCAGGCCGACTACATCGCCATCAGGCATCTCTATGAGACTCTCGTGGAGTTGCGCGATGGCGTGGTGACCCCAGTCGTCGCGCAGAGCGTCACCCCCAACGAGGGCGCCACCCGGTGGACGATCGTCCTCCGCGATGACGCGATCCTGGCCGGGGCGGGCACGACCGCCAGGCCGGTGAGAGCAGCGGATGCCGCCTACAGCCTGTCTCTTCTGTCCGACCCCTCCAGGAGCCCGGGGTACGCGAGCTTCTACCAGGATATGGACGCCGCCTCGATCGAGGTCGTGGACGACCGCACTCTCGTGGTCCCGCTCACGCGGCCCCGCGCCGACTTCCTGTCCACGGTGCTGGCCTTCGCCTCCTTCATCGTGCCCGAGGGGTTCGAGGACTGGACCGCTCCGGTCGGCTCGGGCCCTTACGAGCTGGAGGCCTATGAGCCCGGCAGTAGGATCGTCCTCAAAGCCCGGCAGGATCACCGCGGTGGGACTCCGGCGATCACGCGCCTGGAGATCAGCGTCATCAACGACCCGCAGACCCGTATGAACGCCCTCAAGAGCGGCGAGATCGACGTGGCGACGCGCCTTGATCCCGTCATCGTCAAGGCCGAGGAGGCCAACCCCGACATCATCATCCATCGCGGCTCCACGGCCGATGCGCAGGTCCTGGGCTTCGAAATGAATGTCAAGGCGCCTCCCTTCGACGACCCATCCGTGCGCGAGGCCGTGAAGCTGGCCATCGACCGCCAGGAGATGGTCTCAACAGTCCTGTTCGGCGAGGGGCAGGTCGGTAATGACCTGGTAGGTCTGGGGCTGGAGGGCTATGCCTCCGACATCCCCCAGCGCGAGCACGATCCGAGTCGGGCCCGCGAGCTGTTCGCGCAGGCCGGGGTGACGCAGATATCCATCCGTGCCGCGGAGATCGCGCCGGGCCTGACATCCGCGGCCAAGCTGCTCGTGGACCAACTCGCCGCGGCAGGGGTCACCGCCACCGTGGAGCCGGTGGAGGCGGACGCATTCTTCGCTGATATGGAGGTGGTCTTGTCCACGCCGATGCAGGTCGCCTATTACCTCAACCGCGATGCGGGCGCCTACCTGGGGAGCTTCAGCGGATCCACCGGGTTCTTCAACATCTCCGGTTACGCGCCCGCCGAGTTCGACGAGTTGCTGGCCCGGGCCCAGTCGACCCTCGACGCCGAGGCCCGTGCCGAATTGTTCGGGCAGGCCCAGCGCAAGATCTGGGAGGAGGGCGGAACCGTCCTGTGGGGCTATCAGACCGTCTTGGATGCCAGTATCCCCGGTCTGAAGGACATGGGCCTGGCTCAGGGGATCCCGGTCTTCGATCGGGCGAGCCTCTCCCGCTCATGAGGCCGGACCCGCGCACCGTCCTGGCCGCGCGCATCGTCTGGGCCCCGGTCAGCGTGCTCGCAGCCGGCTGCCTGGCCTGGTGCGCGGTCACCCTCCTGCCCGGTGACGCCGCGACCAACATCCTGGGTCCTCACGCGACCGCCGGGCGCCTGGCCGAGTTGCGGGCCGCCATGGGCCTGGATCGTCCTGCCCTGGAGCAGATGCGGCACTGGCTTCGAGGACTCCTGAGCGGGGACCTGGGCACGAGCATTCTGACTGGCCAGCCGGTAGCCGACCTGATCGCTCCCCGCCTGGGGGCCTCTGCTGTGCTCGCCGGCGCGGCCTCGGCACTGGCGCTCGGAGTCGGCATTCCCCTGGGAACGATGATCGGCCTGCGCCCACGGGGGCGCGGCATCGCCGGCGCCGTCCTCCTGGGGATCGGCGCCGTGCCCGACTTCGTCGTGGGATCGGTGGCCGTGGGGTTGCTCGCGGTCTCCTGGAGGCTGCTGCCCTCCCTGTCCAGGCTCCAGACGGGTCAATGGCCCTGGCAGCGGCCTGAGGCGATGGTCATCCCGGTCCTGGCGATGGCACTGCCCGTGATCGTCTGGGTCGCCCGCTACACAGCCGCCGTGGTGGAGAGGCAGGAGCGGACCGCCCATGTGCGCGCGGCCCGCCTCATGGGCGTCTCCGAGAGGCGCGTGCTCCTCCACCATCTGCTTCCCGGCGCCCTGGCGCCGCTCTTCCAGCTCTTCGGCTGGATGGCCTCGGGACTCGTCGGCTCCACGGTCGTGGTGGAGCAGCTGGTGGAGTTCCCCGGCATCGGCTCCCTCCTGGGACGGGCCGTGAGTCAGAGGGACACCCCAGTGGCGGTCGGGATCGTCACGGTCCTGGCCGCCGTCATTGCCGTGAGCGTGCTCGTGTGCGACCTGGCCGCGCGCAGACTCGATCCGAGGCTGGCATCGCGATGATGCTGGGAATGCGGCGACCGCGCGTCGCCACGATGGCCGTTCTTGCCCTCGGCTGCCTGACGGGCCCCCTAGTCGGCCGGTTCCTGCCGGCATCCCGGGGGCTTCCCTTCCAGGCCCCTGATGGCCGCCACATCCTGGGGACCGACGCGCTGGGCGAGGACGTCCTGGCGCGGCTGGTCGAATGCGCGCCGGGGACATTCCTGGTACCCGGGGCCGCGGCGGCAACGCTCGTGGTCGTCGGCACCCTGCTGGGTGCACTGCTGGGGCTGGGGCCCTCTGGCCTGCGCGCCGTCGTCCTGCGCGCGGGTGACGTGCTGCTCATCATCCCACCGGTCGCGCTCACCCTGGTCATCGTGCTCGGCCTGGGCGCCGAGGCGACGACGATGGTCGCCGCCGTCGTGCTCACCGGCCTGGTCCCCTTCACCCGTGTGACGGCGGGCGCCACCGCCCAGCTGGCGCGCTGCGGCCATGTGGAGGTCGCGATGGGACTGGGGGACGGTCTCCTGCGAATAGCGGTCCGCGACGTGATCCCGATCCTGACGGGTGTCATTGCGGCTGAGGCGGGCTTGCGCCTCCTCGCAGCCATCCAACTGGTGGCGGCCGTGAGCTTCCTCGGCTTCGCCCCCGGGCTCGGGGACAGTTGGGCGAGGGCGCTCAGAGAGAACATCACCGGGTTCAGCCTGAACCCCTGGGCCTGCCTCGCCCCGGGGATGGCCCTGGTCCTCGCTACCGCCCTGATCGCCCTGATCGCCGCCTCTGTTGAACGGGGAGGGCGTGATGACCGTCCTTGACTGCATCGATTTGAGCATCAGCGCCCCTGATGGCCGGGTTCTCGTGGACCACTTGAATCTCAGCGTAGCCATGGGTGGGCGTGTGGCGATCATGGGCCCCTCAGGGACGGGGAAAACCTCCCTACTGCGGGCGCTCCTCGACGATCTTCCTCCCGGCTTCAGCCGCTCGGGAACGCTGCGCCTCGCCGGGCGCGAGGTGAGCGGGAGTCAGGATGCGACCAGGCGGCACGTGCGAGCCCACGTCGCCTATCTGCCCCAGGAGGCCGGTCCGAGCCTGACCCCGACGATGCGCCTAGGAGCCCTTCTCCGCGAGGCCGCGCGGTGCCGCGGCAGGAAGGCCCGCGAGGAGGCGAGGCTCGCCCTGGAGATGGTCGGGCTCCCCACTGACCCGGTCTTCCTCGCCCGCCGGCCCTGGCAGCTCTCCGGAGGGCAGCAGCGCCGCCTGGCACTGGCGCGGGCTCTCGCGCGCCGATGCCCGCTGCTCGTGCTCGACGAGCCGACCGCCGGGCTGGACCCGGCAGCTCGCCGCCAGGTCCTCGACGTCCTTACCGGACTGTCCGGGGGCCTGTGCTGCGCCCTGCTCATGGTCACCCACGACGAACAGGCCGCTGAGGCCCTGGGCTGCGCTGTCAGGCGGCTGGGGCCATCTGGCGCCCCGGCGTCGACGGCGCATGCCGGTCCTCGCGCCGCGCGACGGCCCCGGCCCATTCTGATCACGCGCAATGCCGACATCGCCGCCCCCGGAGGCCGCCTGGTGGCCCGCGACCTCACTCTCGAGATGCGCCCGGGGGAGGTTACGGTGCTGCGAGGGCCCAGCGGTGGGGGCAAGACGACCATCGCCAGGGCGTTAGTCGGCCTGACGCCGATCGTCGGCGGGACGATCGAGCTGGACGGCCGCACCGTCCCCGCTCCTGTGCTCGCTCGTGCAGAAGCGCAGCGGCGGCGCATTCAGTACGTGCCGCAGGATGCCCGATCGGCCTTCAATCCGCGTCGAACCATGCGGCAGGCGATAGACGACGCGCGGCCCGCGATGGATCCCGGCGACTTCTTGGAACCTCTGGGATTGGACGCCGATCAGTGGGGACGCGTGCCGGCCGGCCTGTCCGGAGGGCAATGCCAGCGCTTCGCCCTTCTTCGTGCCCTCGCCGTGCAGCCGGGAATCCTGCTCCTGGACGAGCCGACCTCCGCCCTCGACCCGTCGTCGGCCAGGCGGGTGCTCGGCGTCATCCGGCGCTTCGCCGACCAGGGGAGGGGCGTGCTGCTGCTGACCCACGACGAGGATACGGGCGCTCTGGCGCCGGAGCACGAACTCGTCCTGTGCGATGGCGTCGTTGCGAGCCGCTGAGAGCACCGCCGCAGGACTGAATGCCGTCGGCAGCCGTGGAGTGCGACGCTCCCCGCCCCCTGCTCGCCCGGTTGGGCTTTGTAGAGGAGTGCCGTGGTACGCGAGAAGGGACTCGAACCCTCACGCCCGAAGGCACCAGGACCTAAACCTGGGGCGTCTACCAATTCCGCCACTCGCGCTCGCGGACGAGCCTACCCGCTCGGGCGGGCGCCCCGCGGCGCGGTCAGCTCCGGCCCGCCGGACGCAGCGCCATCTCAGTCGATGCCGAGCTCGGCGCGCAGGCGGCCGACATGCCCGGTGGCCTTGACATTGTGCTTGGCCAGCAGGACCTTCCCCGCGGTGTCCACCACGACAGTCGAGCGGATGACGCCGGTGACGACGCGTCCGTAGTTCTTCTTCTCACCCCAGGCGCCCCAGGCCTCCATGACGGTGTGATCGGGGTCGGACAGCAGCGGGAAGGGCAGGGACTGCCTCTCGGCGAAGCGCGCCAGGGCGGCGGGGGAGTCGGGGGAGATGCCTACCACCTCGTAGCCGGCGGCCCGCCAGGAGGCCAGGGAGTCGCGGAAGTCGCAGGCCTCCTTGGTGCAGCCCGGCGTGGAGGCTCGGGGGTAGAAGTAGACGACCACGCCGGCGTCGGCCCTCTGGCGCAGCTCGGCGAGGCCGACCTCGGCGCCGGAGGCATCAGTCAGTGAGAAGTCCGGGGCCGTGTCCCCGACGGCGAGAGTGCTCATGATCCGTCTCCTGTCCGTATCCGACCTGGGCGTTGTCCTTCCGGTCGGCCCGTGCCTCAGGCGGCCAGGTCCAGGGCCTCCTCGGCGGCCTGCAGGCGCTCCAGGGCCCGCTCTAGGCGGGACGGGGACGCGGTGGCGACCAGGGAGTCGACCTCGGTACGGGCCGCGGCGAGCTCGCGCTCGGCGTCCTCGCGGGATGCGATGATGCTGATGATGTTCGTCATTGCTCTCTCCTTCTTCTCATCTCAGCCCTTCTGCGAGGGCTCCTCAATGCCGGGCGCGGGCAGGGACGGCAGGGAACCTGCTCGGTGGCGCTGACGCGCTCCGGCGGATGGTCACGGTGGGCGCGAACGGCACAGGGCTCCCGGAGGGTTCTCCACGGGGGAGGGCGCCTCGGCGCTCGCGGCACGGCGGCGTGCGCTCGGGATTCATTCCCGCAGCGGCATCGCGCCGATCCAAACGTGGTACACCGCCAAGGACTCGAACCTTGAACCCGCTGATTAAGAGTCAGCTGCTCTACCAATTGAGCTAGCGGTGATCGGCCACTCGCGTGGCCGACGGCTTCCGGCTGGGCCGGGAGTCGTCGTACCCCCTCAGGGACTCGAACCCTGGACACCCTGATTAAGAGTCAGGTGCTCTAACCAACTGAGCTAAGGAGGCTCTGGTGAGCGGCTTCCGGCTGGGCCGGGAGTCGTCGTACCCCCTCAGGGACTCGAACCCTGGACACCCTGATTAAGAGTCAGGTGCTCTAACCAACTGAGCTAAGGAGGCATTGGATTGTCATGATCGCCAGGCGCGAGCGCTTGGCAACGGAGACAGACTGTACCTCCGGGGTGTGCAGCGAGTCCAGCCGGGAGCGGCTTGTGGCCCTCGATGTGCCTGATATCTCAGGCCTCAGTGGGGGTGGCGCCTCCCCGCGCAGTGAGCCGCGCCGATCCGGCGGGCGCCGCGGATCCCGCGAGCCCGGCGCGTCCTGCGAGTCCTGCAAGCTCAGTGGCGAAGCGATCAGTGGCCCTGATGAGCGAGTCGAGGGTCTCGGGCTCGTTGAAGGCGTGGCCCGCGGTGGGGCTGATGCGCAGCTCTGCCTCCGGCCAGGCGCGGTGGAGAGCCCAAGCGGTGCCGATGGGGCAGCACATGTCGTAGCGGCCCTGGACGATCACCCCGGGGATGCCGTGGTCGGCCAGTGTCCTGGCGCGGGTGAGCAGCTCGCCGTCGTCCATCCAGCCGTGGTTGACGAAGTAGTGGTTCTCGATGCGCGCGAAGGTGAGGGCGAAGGCCGGGTCCTGCACCTCATCGATGTGCTCCTGGTCGCGCAGGAGGGTGGAGGTCGCCGCCTCCCATGTGGTCCAGGCGATCGCCGCCGGGCCGTGGATGGCGGGGTCCGGGCTGGTCAGCAGCTCGTGGTAGCGCTCGATGTACCCGCCGGGGCCCACGCCGTCGCCGGCCGCCGCCGTGTAGGCCTCCCACTCGTCGGGCCAGACCATGTCCGCGCCGCCCGCCTCGTAGTACCAGTCGAGCTCGCGCTGGCGCAGGGTGAAGATCCCCCGCAGGACGAGGGCGGCCGCGCGCTCGGGGTGCGTGACGGCGTAGGCCAGGGCCAGGGTGGATCCCCAGGACCCGCCGAAGATGAGCCATGATTCGACGCCCAGGTGGGTGCGCAGGCGCTCCATGTCCTCCACGAGGTGCCAGGTGGTGTTCGCCGTGAGGTCCGCCTCCGGCTCCCAGGCGTGGGGCAGGGAGCGTCCGCAGCCGCGCTGGTCGAACAGGATGATCCGGTACTTCTCCGGATCGAAGCACCGCCGGTGCGCCGGTGCGCAGCCGCCGCCGGGGCCGCCATGGACGAAGACCGCCGGGATGCCCGCCGGGTTGCCGCACTCCTCGTAGTAGACGCTCTGGCCGTCGCCCACCTCGAGAAGGCCGGTGGCGTAGGGCTCGATCTCCGGGTAGAAGCCGCGCAGCGCCGACGACGGCGAGGCGGTGGTGGGGGAGGCGGCATCGATGGGGAGGGGACTGGAGTCGGTCTGCTCGGGGGCGCTCATGGCGGCATTATGGCGCCAGCGCGGGCCGGTGCGCTCGTGGAGGTCCGCAGCGGCCGCGGTGGGACGTCGGGCCCGGGGTGGAGGGGGCTCGCCGTCCCGCTGGTTCTCACAGCCCCGGAGGTGGGGCCTAGGGCCGTGCGCGCGGTACGGTGGGACCGTGAGCATGCCGATTGTGACCCTCGCGACCTCCTCCGACTTCCCAGGACTCGATGAGGACGACCGCGCCCTGCCCGATGCGCTGCGCGAGCGGGGCATCGAGCCGCGCATCGCCGTGTGGAATGAGCCGGGCGTGGACTGGTGCGAGTCGGACATGGTGGTCCTGCGCTCAGTGCGCGACTACGCCAAGAGCGACCGCTACGAGGACTTCATGGCGTGGACGCGCTCCGTCCCGCGCCTCGCCAATCACCCCGACGTCGTCGCCTGGAACGCGGACAAGCACTACCTGCGCCGCCTCAGCGAGCTCGGCGCGCCCATGATCCCGACCCTGTGGCTGGAGCCCGATGCGGGGCTGTCCAAGCACCAGGTGCACTGCCGGTTCCCGGCCTTCGGCGACTTCGTGGTCAAGCCGGCCATCTCCTCGGGCGGCCGCGGCACGGGACGCTACACGGCGATCGACGCCGGCTCCCGCTCGGCGGCCATCAACGACGCCATGCACCATCTCTCGCGGGATCGCACCGTCATGGTGCAGCGCTACCTCGAGGAGGTGGACCGCAGGGGCGAGCTCTCGCTGGTCTACTTCAACGGCGTGCTCTCCCACGCCGTCGAGAAGGCCCCCATGCTGCACCCCTCCTTCCGCTCCACGGACGAGGTCCACGAGGAGATCGTCACGGCGCGTGAGCCCAGCGAGCAGGAGTGGCTGTGGGGAGAGCGGGTGCGCAAGGCCATCCATCAGCACATCAAGGAGCGCTCCGGGCGCGACATCCAGTTGCTGTTCAACCGGGTCGACGTCGTCGAGGACGGCCAGGGGGGCTTCTACCTCATGGAGGTCTCGCTCATCGACGCCGGCCTCTATCTGGGCTCGGCCCCCGACGCCCTCAACAACTTCGCCGACGCCATCGCCCAGCGCGTCTTCTGGTGACTGGGACGATCCGGATCCTCCACTGCGATCAAGGTCTTAGTCTTGATATAGTTTGATCAAGGTAGAAGCATTGATGCAGGGCTATCAAGGCTTCAACATTGATGAACTGAACTGTCGCCGGAATGAGGGTGAGATGCTTGTCATGACTGTCGATCAGCGGGGCTCGCGCACCGCTCCTGATCGTGTGCCCGCCCTGCTGGAGGCCCTGCGCGGCATTCCCGTACGCGCACCCTTCGAACGGACCGTCGGCGATGAGGTCCAGGGAGTCCCTCAGGATGCGGACGCGGTGTGGAGCGCTCTGCGCGTCATGACCCGCGAGGGGGACTGGCATATCGGCATTGGCGGCGGTGCCGGTGAGCTGGGGCCCGATGGAGCCTCCCGTTCCGGGAGGGGGGCGGCCTTCCTCGCCGCGCGCGATGCCGTCGAGGCCTCGAAGAGTCGATCGCCATCGGTTGCCGTGCGCGAGGGAGGGCTGCCCGGAAGTGAGCGCGCCGCTGCTGTCGAGGCGGTGGCCGGGCTCCTGGTGTCCCTGCTCCAGCGCCGAAGCGAGGCGCAGTGGCAGACCATCGATCTCCTCGAAGGCGGCATGAGCGGGCAGCAGGCAGCCACTGTCCTGGGGATCAGCCCCCAGGCCGTCTCCCAGCGTCGACTCGCCGCTGGGGCTGACATCGAGCGCGACGGTGCCGCTCACCTTGTCCGTCTCCTGGACGCGCTGGACCACGCGGCCGCTGACGAGCCCCAGGGGAAGCGGGAATGAGTATCGAGGCTGTTCTTTCGGGCTTCGCCGCGTTCATTGCTTCGGCCGCGGGCGGTTGGCTGTTCGTCCGCCTCCTCCTGGCGTTCGCCCGCGTTCCCGAGCGGTCAGGCGGGCGCGCCAGCTCGCCCGACGGGCGCCGCGTCCCCCTTCTCAAGCCTCGCGCGGGGCAGGGCGGGCAGCGCCGATCATCGCTCGGTGACGGGCCTGTCGGCGAGAGCGGGGACAGGGCGAACGAGGAGCTGTTGCGGGGTGGTGCGATGATCGGTGTCCTGGAGCGCATCGCGATCACTGGAGCCGTTCTGGCAGGCCAAGGCACATGGATCGCCGGTGTGATAGCAGTTAAGGGCCTGGGGCGGTGGGCGGATCTCAAGGACAAACCCGGTTCCACTGAGCGCTTCATCATCGGGACACTCGCCTCGATGATCTGGGCCGTTTTCTGTGGATCCTGCGGGCGGATGGCCATCGGATCGTTCGCGTGCTGAGCCCGGTGTGATAGGACTGTGCCATGCGCACGCTGCTCAACCTCATCTGGGTCGCCTTCGGCGGCTTGTGGCTCTTCCTCGGCTACATCCTCGCCGGGATCATCGCCTGCGTCTTCATCATCACCATCCCCGCCGGGGTGGCCTGCTTCCGCATCGCCGGGTACGTGCTGTGGCCCTTCGGCCGCCAGGTGGTCCCCAGCCCGGGCGCCGGCGTCATGAGCGGGCTGTCCAACGTCATCTGGTTCCTCATCGCCGGCCTGTGGCTCGCCATCGGGCATGTGACCACTGCCTTCGCCCAGGCCATCACGATCATCGGGATCCCCTTGGCCATCGCCAATATCAAGCTCATCCCCGTCACCTGCTTCCCCTTCGGCAAGCGGGTCGTCCCCGGGCGCGGCCTGCTCTGAGGACGCCGATCCGCGTGCCCGAGCGGCGCGGAGATCCCCGATCCGATCAGAGGCTGACACGGCGAGCCGCTGCCCAATGGCCCCCGTAGCACGCCGCCAGGAACACCGCCGTGATCCCCAGGGCCGGGCGCTGAACCGGGTCGAAGACGATGAGCAGGCACGACGCCGTCGTCAGCACCAGTGCCGCGATCGGCACCCACGGGTATCCCGGCGCCCGATACGCCAGCTCCTCGACGCCGTGCCCCTCGGCCGCCCACCTGCGCCGGAACGACAGGTGCGAGGCCGAGATCGCCACCCACACGAGCACCACGGCCAGGCCCGAGACCGACACCAGCACGAGGTAGACCGTCGACGCCGCGTACACCGAGGTCAGGAGCGCGGCCAGACCGCCGATCATCGACAGGCCCATCGCCAGGGCGGGCACCCCGAAGCGGTTCGTGCGCGCCAGCGCCCTCGGCAGAGTCCCCTCGTTCGCCAGGGACCACAGCATGCGGGTCGAGGCGTAGAGCCCCGAGTTCGCCGCCGACAGGATGGCGGCCAGGATGACGACGTTCATGATGTCCCCGGCCCCGGGAATCCCGATCCCGTCCAGGACGGTGACGAAGGGGCTCTCCTCCACTCCCGCGTCCTCCCATGGGATGAGCGCCGCGATGACGACGATGGAGCCGATGAAGAACACAACCAGCCGGGCCAGAGTGGCATGGATCGCGCGGGGGATCGTGGCGCCCGGGTCCTTCACCTCGCCTGCGGTGATGCCGATGAGCTCGGTGCCTGAGAAGGCGAAGTTAACGGCCAGGATCGTGGTGAACACCGCGCCGAAACCGTTGGGAAAGAAGCCGTCCTTGTACAGGTTCGTCAGCCCCGGGAACGACCGGCTCCCCTCATAGGGCAGTAGGCCGATGATCGCGGCCGCGCCCAGAAGGATGAAGATGATGATGGCCGCCACCTTGATCCCCGACAGCAGTGTTTCCGCCTCGGCGAAGATTTTGACCGAGACCATGTTGAGCACCAGGATCAGCACGATGAAGGCGGCCGCCCACACCCATTCGGGGACACCCGGGAACCAACCGTGCATGATCATCGCGGCGCCGGTGAACTCGCTGCCCAGCGCCACCGTCCACGTCAGCCAGTACAGCACCGCCGTCACGAAGCCCGTGGCCGGCCCGATGAAGCGGCGCGCGTAGACGTGGAACGCCCCGGTGAAGGGCATCGCCACGCTCAGCTCGCCCAGGCACAGCATGACCAGGTAGACGATGACGGCGCCGATGGAGTAGGCCAGAACGGTCCCCGCCGGGCCGGCCTGGTAGATCGTGTTGCCGGTCGAGAGGAACAACCCCGTGCCGATGACCCCGCCGAAGCTGATCATCATGAGGTGGCGCCGGTTCATGCGGCGCTCCAGCGCGGTGACGTGACCCGGACCTTCAGGGTGGCCGCTTCCGGGCCGTGGGGGTGGAGCAGGAGGTGCCGCCGATAGGGCGGCTGCGTGATGGGAATCTGCCACGGGAGCCATGGTCGGGACGCTACTGGGACACCCCGGGCCTATCCGATACCGTGTCGCAATGCGAACGTTCTCGGTGCCCGACACCTCTTCCGGACCTCGATCAGTACGGCTGTCCGCCCTTCTGGCGCGAGGCCCGGTCATCCTGGACGGGGCGATGGGGACCGAGCTCGACGCCCGTGGTGTCGACACCCGTAACGCCCTGTGGTCGGCGCTCGCACTCACTGCGGCGCCCGACGTCGTGCGCGAGGTCCACACCGACTACCTGGACGCCGGGGCTCGCGTCATCACCACCAACACCTATCAGGCAACGCTCCCGGCCCTGTGCCACTGCGGGTACGACGCCGCACAGGCACGAGAGATCATCGCGGCCGGTGCCCGCCTGGCCCAGGAGGCCGCCCGCCGCTTCGAGGCCGGGCATCCCGAGGCTCTGGTGCTCGTGGCTGGAGGGCTCGGGCCGTATGGCGCCTACCTGGCTGACGGCAGTGAGTACACCGGGGCCTACGACGTCGACGTTCCCGGTGACCCCCGTTTCCGGGAGGTTCATCAGCCCCGCATCGAGGCGTTGGTGGGGGAGGGGGTCGAGCTGTTCGCCCTGGAGACCCTTCCGCGTCTGGATGAGGCGCGGGCGCTCGTCGCCATGGTGAAGGCTCTGGCGCCCCGGGTCGAGTGCTGGGTCTCCTTCCAGGTGCAGCCCGACGGCGACCGCCTGGCCGACGGCAGTCCACTCACCGAGGTGGCAGCCTGGGCCGAGGGGCAGGACATGGTCGTGGCCGTCGGCCTCAACTGCGTGGCCCCCGACGCCGTCGGCCGAGCGCTGACCGTCCTGCGCGCGGCTACCGGCAAGCCGCTGGTGGCCTATCCCAACGCCGGGGACCTCTACGACCCGGTGACCAAGACCTGGCGGGCAGCGGGGCAGGGCGCCGGGCTCGGGGTGCTGGCACCCTCCTGGATCGCCGCCGGGGCCCGGCTCGTCGGAGGCTGCTGTCGTACCCGCCCGACCCAGATCCGCGAGCTCGCCTGTGCGGTCGGAGCGTAGCCGCACAACCTTCCGACATCTCCGGTGCGGAGTCCCAGTCTCCCGGCTGCCTTTGCGCACCACTACTCTAGTGCTAGAGTAATGACATGTCCTCCGACGCCGACATCGTTGTCCTCTCGCTCCTTGCTGAGCAGCCGCGCCACGGCTACGACCTCGACCGGGTCATCGAGCAGCGCGGATACCGCCAGTGGACCTCCCTGGCCTTCTCCTCGGTCTACTACGTCCTGAAACGACTGGCGCAACGAGGCCTCGTCGAGCCCGACGAGGGGCATACGGGGCGTCGCACCGTCTTCCGCGTCACCGACGCCGGCCAGCGCGAGCTGGCCGAGGCCGCCGGTGAGCGCGTCCTCACTCCGGTCCCGCCCACCGCCGGTGTGCTCCCGGCGATCAATGCCTACTCCCGGCTCGACGATCCCGAGCTCGTGGCTGGGCTTGAGAGACGTGCTCAGGCACTCCGCAAGACGCTTGAAGAGCTTCGCGGCCTGCGCGCTCAGGGCGACGAGGAGCACGCCCTGGCCATCTTCGACTACGAGATCCTGCGTCAGGAAGCGGATCTCACCTGGACCCGAACTCTTCTTAAGGAAGCAGGCAGCGATGAGGACTGACATCAAGAAGGACCGCAAGGACCTCTACCAGCCGGGACGAGCCGACTTCACGGAGGTCGACGTGCCGCCCATGACCTACCTGGCCATCGACGGCCATGGCGACCCCAACACCTCACCGGCCTACGCCTCAGCGATCCAGGCGCTGTACGCGGGCGCCTATGCGATCCGCGCGGTGTTGAAGAAGCGCACTGGTGACGACTTCGTGGTCGGACCCCTTGAGGGGCTGTGGACGAGTGCTGACAGCTCCGCCTTCGTCGCCCGCGACAAGGGGGAGTGGAACTGGACCATGATGATCCCGCTGCCCGACGCGGTCTCGGCACGCGACATCGCCGACGGCCTTGGACAGGCGGCACGCAAGAAGCCTGAGCTTCCCGTCTCCGCTCTCAAGGAGCTCCCTCTGAGCGAGGGCCGCTCATTACAGATCCTCCACGTGGGCACCTACGACGACGAGGCACCCACGCTGGCGCGTCTGCACGATGAGGTCATGCCGCGTCTCGGGCTCACCTGGAACGGCCCCCACCACGAGATCTACCTCAGTGACCCCAGGCGCGTGGCGCCGGAGAAGATGAAGACCATCCTGCGACAGCCGGTGAGGCTCAAGGCCAATACCAACGTGGCGGGCTAGCCCTGCTGCGGGCCCACGGACAGCAGGTGGACCACTGCGCGCTTGTCCCGGTCGCACTCGGCCAGGTCCACCAGGGCCGTCAGGCGCCAGTCGTGATCGCCGTCGGGGTCCTCCAGGACCTGAGTGGCCAGCCACACCTGGCGCCCGGAGGTCTCCAGGGCCTCGCGCAGACGCTCGCTGATCCCGGCGGCGGCCAGGGCCGCCTCGTCGGGGGCCTCGTCGAGTGGCGCCAGTGAGATCGCCCGGGCCGAGGTATCTGTGCCGATCCAGTCGTACTCGTCCCAGTAGCGCGCCAGCGCCTCATCCCAGCGGTCCTCGCCCCAGCCCGACGCGGCGTCCAGACGCGCCAGGCCCTCGACGTCGTCGCGCGCCATGAGCTCGACGCGCCGGAACATCTCGCGGCGCACCGCCACCCGGAAGGCGTGACGGTTGCGGGTGAAGGCCACCATCCCGTCCTCGCCTGCTCCGAAGGCCCGCTCCACCCCGGCCGAGTCATCCGCACCGGGACGGTCGCCCTCCAGCAGACCTGCGACCTCGCCCGCCCTGCCTGCCTGCGCCTGACCGAGCGCCTCCCACTCATCGAGCAAGGAGGAGTCGACGGCGCGTACCAGCGCCCCCAGCCAGTCGATGAGCTCGGTGACTTCGGGGGTGCGGTGCTCCTCGGGGACCACCTGGCGCAGCGCCCGGTAGGCGTCGGTGAGGTAGCGCAGGAGGACGCCCTCACTTCGCCCGAGCTCGTAGCGGGAGACGAGGTCGGAGAAGGTCATCGCGTTCTCCACCATCTCGCGCACCACTGACTTCGGGCGCAGCTCGTGCTCAGCGGTCCATGGGTTGGCCTGCTTGTACATCTCCAGGGCGGGGGCCAGGAGCTCGGCCAGCGGCTGGGGCCAGGTGATCTCCTCGACGGCGGCCATCCGCTCCTCGTAGTCCATCCCCTCGGCCTTCATCGCCGCGATCGCCTCGCCGCGGGCCGCCCTCTGCTGGGCGTACAGGAGGGGCCGGGGGTCGTCCAGGGTCGCCTCGACGACGCTGACCACATCCAGCGCGTGCTCCGGCGACTCGGGATTCAGCAGGTCCATCGCGGCCAGGGCGAAGGGGGCGAGCGGTTGATTGAGGGCGAAGTCCCCGGGCAGGTCCACCGCCAGGCGCAGGCGGGGCCGGCCATCGGCGGCGGCCACGGCGCTCGGCACGTGCTCCACCACGCCCGCCGTGCGCAGCGAGCGGTAGATGTCCAGGGCCCGGCGCACGTGGGCGCGCCGCTCGGCCGCCGTGGACTGCGCGCGGGCGAGCAGCCCGGCCATATGCGCCACGGGGTTGCCCGGCCGCTCCATGACGCCCAGGATCATGGTGGTGGTGACCCGGAACTGGCTGGTGAGCGTCTCCGGGGCGGCGTCGCGCAGCCGCTCGAAGGTCTTATCCGTCCAGTTGACGCGGCCCTCCGGGGCCTTCTTGCGCACGATCCTGCGGCGCTTGCGCTCGTCGTCGCCCGCCTTGGCCAGGGCCTTGGCGTTGAGGATGACGTGCTCGGGCGCCTGGACCGTCACATAGCCGCGCGTGTCGAAGCCGGCCCGCCCGGCGCGGCCGGCCACCTGGTGGAACTCGCGGGCGGTCAGGTGGCGCTCCTTCGCGCCGTCGAACTTCACCAGGGAGGTCATGACCACCGAGCGGATCGGTACGTTGATGCCCACCCCCAGGGTGTCCGTGCCCGAGATGACGCTGAGCAGGCCGGCACGGGCGAGCCTCTCCACGAGCCTGCGGTAGCGCGGCAGCATCCCCGCGTGGTGGACGCCGATGCCCGCTCGCAGCAGCTTGGACAGGGTCGCCCCGAAGCCCGGGCCGAAGCGGAAATCGCCGATCGCCCCGACCACCTCCGCCTTGCGCTCCCTGGTCAGGCCCAGGTCGACGCTCAGCAGGGAGGTCGCGCGCTCAACGGCCTCCTTCTGGGAGAAGTGGACGACGTACACGGGGGCCTTGTCCTGGCCCACCAGCCGGGTGAGGAGCTCCTCGATGGACTCCACCGAGTACTCCAGCTCCAGCGGGACCGGCCGCACCGCATCATCGACGACGGCGACCTCCCTGCCCGTGCGCGCCTCCATGTCCTCCACGAAGTAGGACACGTCCCCCAGGGTGGCCGACAGCAGCACCATCTGCGCCTGGGGGAGCTCCAGGAGCGGCACCTGCCAGGCCCAGCCGCGCTGCGGGTCGGCGTAGTAGTGGAACTCGTCCATGACGACGCAGTCCGTGTCCAGCTCCTCGCCCTCGCGCAGCGACTGGTTGGCCAGGATCTCCGCCGTGCAGCAGATGATGGGCGCGGCTGCGTTGATCGAGGTGTCCCCGGTGACCATGCCGACGTTGTCCGCCCCGAAGAGCCGCACGAGCTCGAAGAACTTCTCACTCACCAGGGCCTTGAGGGGCGCCGTGTAGTAGGAGCGCCCGCCGCGGGCGAGCGAGGCCGTGTGGGCCGCGAGCGCGATCATCGATTTGCCCGAGCCCGTGGGGGTCGCGGCGATGACATGACGGCCCTCAAGGATCTCGCTCAGCGCCTCGTCCTGATGGGGGTAGAGGGGGCGGCCCGTGGACTCGGCCCACTCGGTGAAGGCGAGATAGACCTCCTCCGGCTCGGGCACGCGCTGCGGGTCATCGGCCGGGATGAGGGCGTCGAGCATCGCGTTGAGCGCGGGGGCCTGGGGAGCGGTGCCGGTCGACATGGCGCCATCGTCCCACACGGGAATCGCTCGCCCCACAGCGTCCGGGACGCTCTGAGAAGGGGCTGAGAAGGGGAGGAGCGCTGAGGGAGCACTATTGTGAGCCGGACGTCGCATCGCCATGACCCCGAGGAGCCCCGTATGGCCTCGTCTCCCGCCGCCACCCCTGAGGAGCGTGTGAGCGCTTTCATCGCCGACTACGCTCGGGCGCATGGGCAGGTCGCACCCCTGTTCGACGAGCCGAGGCAGGACGGGACGGTCAATCCGTTCGAGGCCTGGGGTCGACGGCTCACCCAGGTGCATGCCGCGCACTGCCTCAAGCCCTCGACCTTCACTCGCGCCTCCTTCGGTTCCGATCCCGAGTTCTCGCCCGACACTGTGACGATCACCCGGATTGAGCGTTACGGCACCTACGCCCGCGTCTCGATGAGAAGGGATGGGAACGCGATCGGAGGGAGCCGCCTCGAGGCGGACCTATGGCTCGTCGATGGCGACTGGCGCATGAATCCCATCGAGTCGTATTACGAGGAGCCATCGTCTCCGCTCATGGAACCGGCGGTGAGAGCGGAGCTGATCGCCAAGGCGACTGCGGCGGACGATTTCTGCGAGCGTGGTGTGGATGCTTCGCCGGATCCGGACGCGTTCTTCCGTGATGGCTGGGCGCGCGAGCCGCTGGTCGATCGGCTGGGCTACCTATGGGAGGGCCCTGCATGGGAGGAGATCGCGGCGGACTACGAGGACGATCCCGAGCTGGGACCGCAGGCGCGGGCGAAGGCCATGGATAACGTTCCTATTCGACGAACCGAGATCATCGACCTGGGGATCTTCGTTCAGGGGGGCCACCTGGCCGTCGGCGATCCTGGCTGGCCGGAGGATGCCGACGTGTGCGCCCTCGCACTACCACCAGGGCCTGTCCGCGCGCAGGCACTCCTCGCCCATGATGAGATGCGGGGAGACCGAGTGGCCGCGCTTCGCGTCCTCCTCGATCCAGAAGGCAGTGACGAGGCTCGTCCGGTGCGTTGGGAAGGTGCTCATGGCGTGCCGCATATGGGCAACGCCATCGGCGTCGAGACGGGGAGTGCCTTCATCGCGGATGCCGAGGGCTTCTTCTCCCTGACGCGGCGAGAGTGGCGAAGGACATCCTTGGCGCTCTCAGAATCGTGGACCTTGATGAGCGACGCTGCGGGAACCCCGATCGGCGCCGAATCGCTCGCGGGGTTTGGGGATGGAGGATACGGCGTGTCGTGGGGGTTGGACGAGGAGGGCCGTCCCCTCCAACTCCTCATCGATTTCGGCGTCGTGCGCGAACCCGTCGCAGGCCCGAGATCGCCGAGGGCCGACGGGGATGACGACTCCTCCTCGTCGTAGCGCTGGTGGCGCTCGCCCGTCCGTCGTTCGACGTGTTGCTCGGCGCCACGGCCCAGGATCCGGCACGGCGCTTCGCGCAGGGGCCGCTTCATGAGAGCATGCCCGGCGTTCCCATCCCCGGCGGAAGGCGCAGCATGGACGCACTCGCGGCGAACCTCCAGGAGATCGCCGACTGGATCACCGCCCACATCACCATGTGGGTGCTGGTCGGCACGGGCATCATCCTGACCATCGCCACCCGGGGCGTCCAGGTCCGCCACCTGGGCTCCATGATCCGGCAGGTGCGGGGCGCGCGCAGTGGTGCCGACGGCGGCATCTCCTCCTTCCAGGCCTTCGCGATCTCGTTGGCCGCGCGCGTTGGGATCGGCAACGTCTTCGGCGTGGCCGCCGCCCTCCTCATGGGCGGCCCCGGCGCGATCTTCTGGATGTGGGTGGTGGCGCTGGTCGGCATGGCCACGGCCTTCTTCGAGGCGACCGTCGCCCAGATCTTCAAGGTCCGCTCGGCCGACGGCTCCTTCCGCGGCGGACCCGCCTTCTACATGACCAGGGGGATGGGAAGCCGTCCCCTCGCCGTCGTCTTCTCCGTCATCTCCCTGGTCACCTGCGGGTTCATCATCACCTCGGTTCAGTCCAACTCCGTGGCCGGGACCCTGCTGGCCGCCTTCGGCGCCGACGACGCCGCGCCCCTGCCCGGCGTCGGGGGACTGACCTCCGCCCAGCTCGTCGTCGCCGCGCTCATCTTCGTGTTCACCGCGATGGTCGTCTTCGGCGGGGTGCGGGCCGTGGCGCGCGTGACCGAGTGGATGGCGCCGATCATGGCCCTCATCTACATCTGCCTCGTCGTCCTCATCTGCCTGACCAACATCCACGAGTTCGTCGGCGTTCTGGGGCAGATCGTGCGCGCCGCCTTCGCCCCCGAGCCCATCGCCGGGGGCCTGGGGGGCGGCATCCTCGCCGCCGTCGTCAACGGCACCAAGCGAGGCCTGTTCTCCAACGAGGCCGGTCAGGGCACTGCTCCCAACGCCGCCGCCACCGCCACCGTCGCCCACCCCGTCCAGCAGGGGCTCATCCAGTCCCTCGGCGTCTTCGTGGACACGATCATCGTCTGCACGGCCACCGCCTTCGTCATCCTCATCGCCGGCCCCGAGGTCTGGTCCTCCCCGGACGCCAACCCCGCGACGCTGACCACCCTGGCCATCGCCCACGAGCTGGGCGGCTGGACCGTGGCGCCCATGGCGGTGCTCATCTTCGTGCTCGCCTACTCGTCCATCATCGCGGCCTACGTCTACTCCGACGTCAACATGGAGTACCTCGTGGGGCCTCGGCGCTGGGCGAGCTGGGCGGTGCGCGTGCTCTCCGTGGTCTCGGCCTCCGCCGGCGCCATCCTCACCCTCGACGTCGTGTGGAACGCCGTCGACATCGCCATGGCCGTCATGACGCTGACCAACCTCGTGGCCCTGCTCTGGCTCGCGCGCTGGGGCGTGGGCGCCCTGCGCGACTACGAGGCCCAGATCCGGGCCGGCGTCGTCGAGCCTCTCTTCGTGGGGCGCGGCAATCCCCGCCTGCCCGGGGACGTTCCCGGCGACGTGTGGTCCTCGCGCGACGACGCCGTCCCCTCAGACCCCCGATCGACCCAGCCGGCCGCCTCGACCGGCGCCGAGCACTGTTCCTGACGAACGAAGAGGACTCATGATGACCCCCGCACCGCTCACCGCACCGACAGCCCTGCCCGCGGCTACCCTCGCCGAGCAGCTCGGTCAGGTCGATGACTTCCTCTACACCTACGTGCTCGCCGCGCTGCTCATCGCCGTCGGCCTGTACCTGACGATCCGCACCCGTGCCGTCCAGGCCCGGCACTTCGGGACCATGGCGCGGGCGCTGACCCGGTCGCGGAATGGGGCCGAGGGCGGGATCTCCTCCTTCCAGGCCTTCGCCGTGGGGTTGGCGGCGCGCGTGGGCATCGGCAACATCGCGGGCGTCGCGATCGCCGTCCTCATGGGCGGCCCTGGCGCGCTGCTGTGGATGTGGGTCGTCGCGCTCATCGGCATGGCCACCGCCTTCATCGAGTCGACCCTCGCGCAGATCTTCAAGGAGCGCGGCCGCGACTTCACCTTCCGCGGCGGTCCCGCCTACTACATCAAGAACGGCCTGGGCTCGCGCGCCTGGGGCGCCGTCTTCGCCGTCCTGTGCATCGTCTCGGTGGGCGTCACCGTGGTCATGGTGCAGACCAACTCCCTGGCCGGGGTCATCAACGCCACCGTCCCATCCGTGGAGCCCTGGATGGTCGGCGTCTTCCTCGTCATGCTCACCGGGCCCGTCGTCCTGGGCGGCCTGAAGTCGGTGGCCCGGATCACCGAGTGGATGGCCCCCGTCATGGCGCTCGTCTACGTGGCCATGACCGTCATCGTCCTGGCGCTCAACATCACCGAGCTCCCCGGCGTCCTGCGCTCGATCCTCTGGGGGGCCATCGGGGCCGACCAGGCCCTGTACGGAGTGGCCGGCGGGATCGTCGCAGCGGTCCTCAACGGCGTGCGCCGCGGCCTGTTCTCCAACGAGGCCGGCCTGGGAACCGTGCCCAACGCCGCGGGCACCGCCACCACCACCCATCCGGTGCGCCAGGGCCTCATCCAGTCCTTCGGCGTGTTCATCGACACGATCCTCGTGTGCACCGCCACCGGCCTGCTCATCCTGCTCGCCACCGGCACCTACGCGCCCGGGACCTACACGGCGGACAACGCCAAGGGCATCGGGGCGGTCCTGACCCAGCAGGCCGTCGCCGAGCACCTGGGGGCCTGGACCACCTGGCCGATGGTGGTCCTCATCTTCGTCCTCGTCTTCTCCACCGTGCTCGGCTGCTACTCCTACTCGCAGGTCAACGTCAACTACCTGGGCGGCCAGCGACGCGCCGAGCAGGTCTTCGGCCTGACCCTCACCGCCGCGGCCTTCGCCGGCACCATCCTCGACCTGCCCGTGGTGTGGGCCCTGGCCGACATCGCCCTCGGGCTGCTCGGCCTGCTCAACCTCGTGGTCATCGTCCGCCTCGCCCCCTGGGCCCTGGGTGCGCTGAAGGACTTCGATGCCCAGCTGCGCGCCGGCCGCGCCCCGGTGTTCGTCGGCCGCTCCAACCCCCACCTGCCCGGTGACCTGCCCGGAGGCGTCTGGGACGGGGCGACGGCGACCGGCGGCCCCACCTCCGGAAAGGCCGCCGCGATCCCCGCGCCCGCCGCCGACCCCGCCTCCGAGCAGCGCTGAGAGGAGCCATCATGCCCGCGCCGAACGACGTCCTCACCCAGGTCTCGGACTTCCTCTACTCCACCTTCCTCGTCTGGCTCCTCATCGGGGCCGGGCTCTACTTCACGATCCGCACCCGCGGCGTGCAACTGCGCCACTCCATCCCGATCGCCCGCTCGATGGTCGGCTCCCGGGCGAGCGGGGGGCGATCCCTGTCCTCCTTCCAGGCCTTCGCCGTCGGCCTGGCCTGCCGCGTGGGCACCGGCAATATCGTCGGCGTCGCCCTGGCGCTCGTCCTGGGCGGTCCCGGCGCCATCCTCTGGATGTGGGTGGTGGCCCTGCTCGGCACGGCCACCGCGTTCACGGAGTCAACGCTGGCGCAGGTCCTCAAGGTCCGCCACCGCGATGGCAGCTTCAGGGGCGGACCGCCCTACTACATCGCCAAGGGCCTGCGCCTGCCGTGGCTCGGCGCGGTCTTCGCGGTCTTCTTCCTGGCCGCCAACGGGCTGTCGATGCCCCTGGTCCAGTCCAACGCGGTGGCCGGGGCCCTGGGAGCCGCCGGTGCCATCCCCGCATGGGGCAGCGCCCTCATCGTCGTGGCCCTCACCGCGCCGGTGCTGCTCGGCGGGCTCAAGGTCATCGGGCGCGTCGCGGAGATCCTCGCCCCGCTCATGGCCGCCGCCTACCTGCTGGCCGTGCTGGGCATCGTGGTGACCCATCCGGCGGCCTCCTGGCAGGCGCTCACCTCCATCATCGAAGGCGCCTTCGGCCTGCGCGCCGGGCTCGCGGGCCTGGCCGGCGGGGTTGTCCAGGCGATTCTCAACGGCGTGCGCCGCGGCCTGTTCTCCAATGAGGCGGGACTGGGCGGGGCGGCCTGCGCCTCCGGCTCCGCCGCCGTGCGCCACCCCGTCCAGCAAGGGCTCATCCAGGCCCTCGGCGTCGTCATCGACACGATCCTCGTGTGCACCGCCACCGCCCTGGCGATCCTCATCGCCGGTGACGCCGTCTACACGCCCGGCGTCACCGGCAAGGACGCCGCCGGCTCACTGACCCAGGACGCCATCGCGCTCCTGGTGGGGGAGTGGACTCGCTGGCCCATGGCGATCCTCATCGTCGTCCTGGCCTACACGACGATCATCGGGGCCTTCTCCTACGCCCAGGTCTGCCTCGACTACCTCACCGAGAATCGCTGGGTGTCCAAGGCCCTGCAGTGCGCCGCCGTCGCCTGCGCCGCGCTCGGGGCCTTCCAGGCGCTCACCACGGTGTGGACACTGGCCGACATCCTGCTGGGCGCGGGGGCCATCATCAATCTCGTGGCGCTCGTCGCGCTCATCGGCTGGGTGCTCGGCGCCCTGCGCGACTGGGAGGCCCAGCGCCGTCAGGGCGTCGAGCCCGTGTTCATCGGTCACGGCAATCCTCTCCTGCCCGGGGACACCAACGACGGCGTCTGGGAGGCCGCCCCAGCGCCCGGGCGGTGAGCCGGGCAGCGGCGCGGCGCTTCGGGGAGGGGCGGGGAACGGGCGGCGGACTCCCCGCCGCGCGCCGACCGGCCCGCCCCGGCCATGACACAGGCGGGTAACACGCCGGGCCTAGGCTCGACGGGACTCGCCCCGGCCTCTGGAGGTACTCCCTTGACCCACCCTGCTCCCGTGCTGCGGGCGGTGCTGCCCGCGGGCGCGCTCGACAACGCCACCAAGACCCTCGGGGACATCTCCGACCAGTTCTACGCCGGCCTCCTCGCCTGGGCGCTGATCGCCGTCGGCCTCTACTTCACCATCCGCAGCCGCGCCGTGCAGTTCAGGCTGTTCCCCGAGATGATCCGTACGGTCTTCGGATCGAGGGGCAACGCCGAGGGCGGGATCTCCTCCTTCCAGGCCTTCACCATCGGACTGGCCAGCCGCGTGGGCACCGGCAACATCGTCGGCGTCGCCATCGCCATCACGCTGGGCGGGCCGGGCGCGATCTTCTGGATGTGGGTGGTGGCGCTGGTCGGCATGGCCACCGGCTTCATCGAGTCCACTCTCGCCCAGATGTTCAAGGTACCCGCCGCCGATGGCACCTTCCGCGGCGGCCCCGCCTACTACATCACCCGCGGCCTGGGCTCGCGCGCCTGGGGCGGTGTCTTCGCCGTCGTCATCACCTTCGTCTTCGGCTTCGCCTACGAGGCCACCCAGGCCAACACGATCGCCGGTGTGGTCAACGGCGTCCTGGAGAATCACGGGCAGAAGGTGGAGCCCTGGGTCATCGGCGCGGTGCTCGTGGCGCTGACCGCCCCCATCGTCTTCAGGGGCATCAAGCGCGTGGCCCGTGTGGCCGAGTGGATGGCGCCGATCATGGCCCTCATCTACGCGCTGCTGGCCATCGTGATCCTCAGCCTCCACTTCGACGCGATCCCCGGCGCTTTCAAGGCGATCTTCGAGGGCGCCTTCGGCCTCAACGCCTCCTTCGCCGGCATCAGCGGCGGGTTCTACGCCGCGGCCATCAACGGCATCAAGCGCGGACTGTTCTCCAACGAGGCCGGTGAGGGCTCCGTGCCGAACGCCGCGGCGACGGCCACCACCTCCCACCCCGTCAAGCAGGGCTTCATCCAGTCCATGGGCGTATTCGTCGACACCATTATCGTGTGCACCGCCACCGCGCTCATCGTCATGCTCTCCGGCCTCTACGACTCCGCCGCCAACCTGGCCGGCCCGGAGGCCACCGCGGCCGCCGATGCCGCGAAGAAGACCCTGACCTCCGACTCCGTCGCCTACGTCCTGGGCGACTGGAGCCAGTACCTCATGGTCCTCATCATCTTCGTCTTCGCCTACTCCTCCCTGCTGGGCAACTACACGTACGCGGAGATCAACGTGGACTTCCTGCGCGGCTCGCGCTCCAACCACACCTGGCTGCGCCTCATGATCCTCGTGGCCACCTATGTCGGGGCCGTCGCCTCCCTGGACTTCGTGTGGAACCTCTCCGACATCGCCATGGGCGCGATGGCCATCATCAACATCGTCGCGATCACCCTGCTCGGCAAGTGGGCCTTCGGCGCTCTGCGGGACTGGGAGGCCCAGAACCGGGAGCTGCGGGAGGGCCGGCGCGAGGAGATCCGCTTCGTCGGCAAGGACAACCCCTACCTGCCGGGCGACCTTCCCGGCGATGTCTGGGCGCCCCGAGGGGCGGCTGCCGCCGTCGCCGAGGCGCCGGTCGCCCAGGGCTGAGCGGCCCGGACGGGTTCGCGGCCGCAGGAGCGACTCGGGGCTGGGAGACGACGCCGGGCAGCTCGATCGCGACTCCGGCACCGGTAGGCTGGCCCCATGAAGATCGCGCGATTCTCCACCGGTGATGAGCCCCGCTACGGCATCGTCCAGGGCCTGGATGAGGCCGACGCCGTCCCCACGGGAGAGTCCGAGGGGCACTTGCTCGTGCTCAAGGGCGACCCCCTCTTCTCCGTGCCCGAGGCCACCGGGGAGGTCATCGACCTGGGTGAGGCCCGTCTTCTCGCCCCGGTGATCCCCCGCTCCAAGGTGGTGGCCATCGGCAAGAACTACGCCGCCCATGCCGCCGAGATGGTTGGTGGCATGGACGGTGCCGTGCCTCGGACCCCGATCATCTTCCTCAAGCCGAACACGGCCGTCATCGGCCCCGACGCGCCGATCGTCCTGCCGACCTGGAGTGAGGAGGTCCATTACGAGGCCGAGCTCGCCGTCGTCATCAAGCGCATCGCCAAGGATCTCGCCCCGCAGGACGCCCACCGGGTGATCATGGGGTACGCGGTGGCCAATGACGTCTCCGCCCGGGATCGCCAGCGCGCCGAGCCCCAGTGGGCGCGAGCCAAGGCCTTCGACACCTCCTGCCCCCTGGGCCCCTGGATCGAGATCCCCGAGCCCGGTGACGATCGCGCCTTCGACCCCTCGCACGCCACCGTGCGCACCCGGCTCGACGGCGAGACGGTCCAGGAGGGCAACACCCGGGACATGGTCATGGGCATCGCGGAGCTCGTCGCCTACGCCTCGACGATCTTCACGCTCCTGCCCGGCGACGTCATCCTCACCGGGACTCCTGCGGGCGTCGGCGAGATCCGCGCCGGGCAGCGCGTGAGCGTCGAGGTCGAGGGCATCGGCGGTTTCTCCAACCCCGTCGTGCGCCGCTGAGGCGCTGCGGGCGGCGCCGCGCCGCGCCGCAGGGTGTGGGCGTGTGCGGGGGTTGTGGACGTGTCCCGGGAGCGCGTCGGCGACCCCGCCGCGCGTCCGCAACCCCGGGGCGCGTCCGCAATGACCCCGACTCGACCAACAGGGGGTATCCGGGCTCGTAGTCCTCCGACAATTCGGAGCACTCTACCGCGCGTCAGCGTGATGGGGCGCTGGTCGCGTCACTCAATGCGACGAGGATGTCATCGGCGAGATCGTCGCAGTGATACTTCGCGAAAAGGGACTGCCCGGAGCGCATCAGACCGAGTGCGAGTGACCTCGCCGCAGCGCGGAGTTGCGCAGTCGTGCCCCCGCGTCGCGGCGGAGCTGAATGGTCTCCTTCTCCGCGTCGTCGAGGATCTCGCGGCTGATGGGGCAGAAGTCGATGGCCTGGATGTCATCCCAGCGGCGCCGGTGGCTTGTGAAGCGATTGACGACGTCAACGCTCTGCCCGACGTACTGCTCCCCGTCGGCGAAGCGCAGAACGTAGATACCGCAGCGGTCGTCGAATGGCCCCAGTTGCACGCTGAGCGACGTCCCGGGAGGGGTCTCGTACGTCTGGAAGCGGTAGGCCGACACTGCGCGCCGGGGTCAGGCCAGGGCGGCGGTGATGCGGTCGGCGATCTCGTCCGCGATGCCGCGCCCAGTGGCCAGGTTGAGGCGGCAGAAAGTGGCGTAGTCCGAGCCGAAGGTCGCGCCCTCGTTCATCGAAACCCCGGCCTCGCGCTCCAGGAACTCGGCGGGGCCGCCGGTGATCCGGCCATCGGCCAGGGCGCCCGAGAAGTCCACCCAGGCCAGGTACGTGGATTCCGGCATGGTGACTGATACGCCGTCGATCGCGTTCAGGCGGCCCGTGATGCCCTCCAGCGTGCCGCGCAGGTACTCGCGCACCGCCTCATTCCATCCCCGCCCCTGCGAGACGGCCGCGGTCGTGGCGATGACGCCGAGGATCGAGGCGCCCCCGGGCAGGCAGGAGCACAGCGGATCGGCGTCGAAGCGCGCGCGGGCCTCGCCGGAGGCGATGAGCTGCGCGCAGCGCAGGCCCGGGATGTTCCACCCCTTCGAGGCCGCCGTCGCCGTGAACGTGAGGGCGGGATCGGCGCCGGGGCGGGAGGCGTAGCAGATGTGCCGGGGGCTCCCGGGCAGGACGAGGGGGGAGTGGATCTCATCGGTGAACACGACGACGCCGTACTTGGCTGACAGCGCCGCGACGGCGTCGAGCTCGGCGGCGCTGAGCACACGGCCCACCGGGTTCCACGGGTTGCACAGGATGAGCAGGCCGGCGCCCGCGGCCATGGCGGCCTCGATGCCCTCCAGGTCCAGGGACCAGGCGGGGGCCGAGACGCCGTCGCCGCGCAGGGCCGGAACCTCGATGGCCTCGCGATCCAGCGTCCCCGGGATCGTCAGGAAGGGCATGTACGCCGGGGTGGGCACGATGATCGGCGAGCCCGGGCGGGTGTGGCGGCTGATGATCGCCCGCAGCGCCGACAGGACGTCGGGCAGCAGGCTCATGTCCCGCTCCGGGATCTCCCAGCCGAAGGAGTCGCGGTGGAAGTCGATGACCGCCGCGCGGCAGTCCTCCCACACCGGCGTGGGCATGTAGCCGAAGCGGGCGCCGTCGACGGCGCGGTGCAGGGCCTGCGTCACCGCCGGGGCCGTGCCCAGATCCATCTCCGCCACCCAGGCCGGGATCGCGGTATCGGGCCGCTTGGACCACTTCATCGAGCCCCCGACGCGCACCTGCTCAGGGGTCAGGGCGTCGAAGGCGGCGAAGAACTCCGAGGAGGACGGGGCAGGGACGGGCTGAGAGGAGGGCTGAGTCATGGAGCGAATCATACGGAGGCCGCGAGCCCGCTCCTGACGCCGTCCGGGCGCCCCGGCGGTCCTCAGCCGGCGCCGCCGGGCGTGTTGTCCGGGTTCACCTGGTCCATGTCCGCGGGACCCGACTGGAACAGCGAGGTCGACTTCAGGAGCTCGTCACGTTCGGAGTCGCTGTAGGCGCTCACGGGGCAGGAGTAGGAGAGCATCATGACGGTGGGCGTCTGAGTGGAGGTGAACACGCGGAACCAGGTGGTGGACCGGACCCTGCTCCCATCCTGGGTGCGGGTCGTCTCCACCTTGACGAACTCCGTGCTGCCCTGGGCGGTATCGGAGCCGATCTCCATGGAGTCGCTAGTCGCTGGGAGTCGCTGATGGCCTGCTCAACGGTGCCGTGCCGGGACTGCAGGAATGCGACCCATTGGCCGGCCTGGTGGTCCGATTCCGCGCGGTCGCCGTAATGCGTGACCTGGAAGGCGTTCTGCTTGCTGGTGTAATGACATCCGTTGGCGTTGCTGATCTGGAAGATCCCGTCGGAGTCGACCACATCGGCGTTCCAGCCGGACTTGCTCGCGGGGAAGCGTCACATCGCGGCACCGGGGAGATCATAAGTGGTGCCACCGGACCCGCTGGTGGATGGGGCGTCGGTGGACGCCGAGGGCGTTCCCGGCGCGGACGTCCCCGAAGGCCGGGTGATCGGCGCCTGATCCCCGCAGGCGGCCAGGGCGGGGCAGGCCAGGGCCAGTGCGGCGCCGACGGCGAGTGCGCGCCGCCGCCATGGACGGGAGTCGATACGGGTGCGGGAATGGGACATGACGACCTCCTGCGGTGGCAGCGGCACTGCCGCGGGTGTGGTGCAGGTTACGCCGTGGATGCTCTGATGTCACCACCCATAAGTGCCTTCGACCTGGTTGTTCTCCGATCCGGGTGGGGAGCCGGGAGGGGGTGCCCATGGCCGGGCTACGCTATGTCCCATCATGACTGACACCGCCACGCCCGCTCCCATCCGCGTCCGCTTCTGCCCATCGCCCACGGGCACGCCCCACGTCGGCATGGTCCGCACCTGCCTGTTCAACTGGGCCCACGCCCGCCATACCGGCGGCACCTTCGTCTTCCGCATCGAGGACACCGACGCGGCGCGCGACTCCGAGGAGTCCTTCAACGCCATCCTCGACTCACTGACCTGGCTGGGCCTGGACTGGGACGAGGGGGTCGGCAAGGGCGGCCCCCACGAGCCCTACCGTCAGTCCCAGCGCATGGGTCTTTACCGGGAGGTGGCCGCCGAGCTGCTCGAGGCGGGCTACCTCTACGAGTCCTACTCCACGCCGGAGGAGATCGAGGCCCGTCACCGCGCCGCCGGGCGCGACCCCAAGCTCGGCTACGACGGCTTCGACCGGGACCTGACCGAGGAGGCCAGGGCCTCCTTCCGCGCCGAGGGCCGCAAACCCGTGCTGCGCATGCGCATGCCCGACGAGGACATCACCTTCACCGATCTCGTGCGCGGCCCCATCACCTTCAAGGCCGGGTCCGTGCCCGACTACGTCGTCGTGCGCGCCGGCGGGGACCCGCTCTACACTCTCGTCAACCCCGTCGACGACGCGGCCATGGGCATCACCCATGTCCTGCGCGGCGAGGACCTGCTGTCCTCCACGCCCCGCCAGATCGTTCTGTACCGCGCTCTCATCGCGATCGGCCGCGCGCAGTCCGTGCCCGAGTTCGGCCACCTGCCCTACGTCATGGGGGAGGGCAACAAGAAGCTCTCCAAGCGGGACCCCGAGTCCAATCTCCTCATCCACCGCTATCGCGGGATGATCCCCGAGGGCCTGCTCAACTACCTCGCGCTGCTCGGATGGTCCCTGAGCAAGGATGAGGACGTCTTCACCCCCGCCCAGCTCGTCGAGCACTTCGACATCCACGACGTCAACCCCAACCCCGCGCGCTTCGACCCCAAGAAGTGCGAGGCGATCAACGCCGAGCACGTGCGGCGCCTGGGGGCGGATGACTTCCGCGACCGCCTCGTGCCATACCTGCGCGACATCCACCCGGACCCCGCCGACCCGGCCTGGCGGGCCCGCCCCCTCGTGTCCGCCCCCTCCTTCGCCGAGCTGACCCAGCGCGAGCAGGAGATCCTCACCGCCGCCGCCCCCCTCATCCAGACCCGCGTCCAGCTGCTGCGCGAGAGCCGCGACATGCTCGGCTTCCTCCTCATCGGTGACGACGCCCTCGTCGTCGACGACAAGGCCGTGTCCAAGCTCAAGGACTCCGCCCCCGCGGTGCTCGACGCCGCCATCGCCGCGCTGGAGGCCCTCGGCCCCGAGGAATGGGCGACGGTGCGCCTCGAGGAGGTCCTGCGCGCGGCCATCGTCGATGGGCTCGGCATCAAGCCCCGCCTCGCCTTCGGGCCGCTGCGCGTGGCCGTCACCGGCCGCCAGGTCTCCCCGCCGCTGTTCGAGTCCATGGAGATCCTCGGCGCGGACTCGTCCCTGACCCGCCTGCGAGCCCTCCGGCGGCGCCTCGCCTGAGACGCGGACTGCTCGCGAACGGGCCGCGCCGCCCGTCGCGCCCGGGAGCCCCGGCGCGAACGGGCGGCACGGCCGTTCCTGCCCGCTCAGCCGCTGCGGCTCCTCACAAGTCGGGGGAGTCCATCCCCTCGATGCGGATGCCCCCCAGGATCGTGTGCCACTGATCGACGGAGATCTCGTGCCCGCTCTCACAGCCGATCCACACATCGAAGCGCAGCCCCGCCCCGCCCACGACCCGTGAGAAGTGGTAGCCGGTGAGATCGCGCTGGCTCCACTGCTGCGAGTCGGTGGTGCCCGTCCAATGCGCCGAGTACCCACCCATGATGCCGCCGTCGTCCTTGACCAGGCCGAGTTCCTCCGGCTTCTCGCTGTTGAAGTCGTGGACGATGGGCTCGGCGCGGCTCGCCCGGTTGTAGCTGTAGGTGTCGTCGTCGAACTGCTGCTGGTGGTAGGCGGAGCTGATGTCCCTGTTCACGTAGCCCAGGCAGTAGCCGTCATAGGTGCGGTAGCCCTCGAGGTTGCCCTGGTCCGTGACGCTGTCCTGCTGGGTGATGCTGTCATCCTGGTACCACACGGAGTAGTCGTCGTTGTAGAACTTCAGCGCCGGTGGCGTCCAGCCCGCGTCGGGGTTGGGGACCCGATTGAGCGTGGGAACAGTGCCGGGCGTGCTCCGAGTGTGCACCGGCGGGGCCTCGAGCGTTGGCACGGCGACGGGGCTCGACGACGCCGTCGGCTCCTGGGAGGGCTCGGTCCGGGAGGCGCTCCCGCCACCGGAGCATGAGGCGAGGCACAACGACAGGCCCAGGGACGCGGTGATGACGATGGCCCGGGCCATGCGGTGCCCGCCGCTCGCGGTGTGGATGAGGGGCATGTGACGGATCATTCGATACCTCCGGGACCGGGAGGGGGTCCCCTTGATTCTAGGGACTCCCGGAGGCGCGGGGTACCGCCCGCCATGGTGAGGACTGTCCGGCAGCGGGTCAGTTGCTGCCGATGGCCGCCGGCGGCCGCCGATGGTGCTGTGGTGGCGTTCACGCGTCCACGATTCGACAGCGAGGGGGAGCACGTGTAGATTTCTTCCCGCTGCCCCGATCGGCTCGCCGGTCCGGGGTCACCTGCTTTGGGGTATGGTGTAATTGGCAACACAGGTGATTCTGGTTCATCCATTCTAGGTTCGAGTCCTGGTACCCCAGCGGAGAGCGTGAGCTCACCACACAGTTGAAGAACTGCGCCCCGTTCGTCTAGCGGCCCAGGACACCGCCCTCTCACGGCGGCAGCACCGGTTCAAATCCGGTACGGGGTACTCAAGCGGCCACCAGGCCGCCGGTCCACACGCCCCGTTCGTCTAGCGGCCCAGGACACCGCCCTCTCACGGCGGCAGCACCGGTTCAAATCCGGTACGGGGTACTCCGCAGTGAACTCGTGGGGCTCGGCCGTCGAAGGCGCTGTGAGGAGCTCTGCCCTCGACGGTCCACCGCTGCTCAAGACGCCCCGGTTCCCCTCTCGATGAGTGCCGGGGACTTGAACGATCCGCTGCTGCCCGCGAGCAGTTCTCCGGCGCTGACGACGCGCAGGCCACGGGACTGGATCCGCTCCACGGATCGGCCCATCTCCTCCATGAGCTCGGTGTACGGCTGGCTACGGCCATCGTGGCACAGGATGATCGCCCCGTCCTGCGCGGCCTGTCCCACATCCTTGGCCGCCGCGGCGCCCGGGGTGTGCAGGCTCCAGAGCACCAGGTCCAGGCCCCGGTCAGCGGCGGTGGCCAGGGCGACGGCGTCGACGCGCCCGTACGGGGGTCTCCAGAGCGATGGCTTGGGCGCCCCGGCTGAGGTGATCGCCTCGATCGTCCGGTCGATATCCCGGCCGAGTTCATCCGGCGAGGCGCCGTAGACGTCCGTGTGGACCCAATTGTGGATGGCGACCTCGTGCCCTTCGGCCGTCTCACGGGCGATGAGATCGGGGTGGGCCCGGGCGGCCTCTCCCAGCACGAAGAAGGTTGCCCTGGCCCCCAGGCGGGAGAGCATGTCGAGGACCACCGGGGTCCAGCGGGGATCGGGGCCATCATCGAAGGTGAGGGCCACCGACCCCGTGCCCGGCGCCGCCCGGAAGGTCGTGGACACCGCGCGGTGCCCGGAGTCGTCCGTCGGCAGCGCGGCAACGCGGAACGTGGGGGAGCGGCGCCCGTCGTGCCAGTGGGCGGCCGCTGCTCCGGCCGCAGCGCCGATCGTGCCCGCGGCGAGCGCGCCGGCCACCCTCAGCGCCCGGCGGCGCGAGGAGCGCGCAACAGCACCGCCTCGGTCCGCCTCGGCCTCCTGCGCGGCTGGGCGCGCCCCCTCCTCTGACGCGTCGGCCTGGACCTCCTCCGGCGCGCGAACGGGCGAATCCGATGGGGGAGCGGGGAGCGGGGTCATGGGGCAGAGACTACGCCGCGCGGGCGCGCGGCGCGTTTGGCACGGACAGCTCGGTGAAAGTGTCGTGAAAGCGCGGTCCCGCACGCTGCGGCCATGAGCGGAGAACAGACACCAGCGACACCACCCGCCCGCCCGGGGCCCACTCCTGGGAGGGCGGCCCCACCGGCCATCGAGACTCACGGCCTGACAAGGCGATTCGGTTCCCTCACCGCCGTCGACCACCTCGACCTGATGGTCCCCGCCGGCACCGTCTACGGCCTCCTCGGGCCTAACGGCGCGGGGAAGTCGACCGCCCTCAAGATGCTCACGACGCTCCTGCGCCCCACCGGCGGGCGGGCCTGCATCATGGGGCACGACCTTGTCGCCGAGCCCCACCGGGTGCGCAGCGCCATCGGCGTCGCGGGCCAGTACGCGAGCGTCGACGAGGCCCTCACCGGGCGGGAGAACCTGCGGCTCTTCGCCCGACTGACCGGTATGAGCCGCGTCGCCGCCCGCCGTCGGGCCGATGAGCTCCTCGAGGCCTTCGGGCTCACTCAGGCCGGGCGCCGCCTCGTTCGCGACTACTCGGGGGGCATGCGGCGCCGCCTCGACCTGGCCGTCTCCATGGTGGCCGCCCCGCCGCTCGTCTTCCTCGACGAGCCCACCACCGGGCTGGACCCCCGCACTCGTGAGCAGATGTGGGGCGTCGTCGAGGACCTAGTCGCCCTGGGCACCACGGTGCTGCTGACCACCCAGTACCTGGAGGAGGCCGACCGCCTCGCCGACCGCATCGGCATCATCGACCACGGGCGCATGATCGCCGAGGGCACGGCCGACGAGCTCAAGGACCGCATCGGCACCTCGACACTCGTGCTCGCCCCCGCATCCGACCCCGCGGGTGAGCGAACCGCCGAGATCATCGCCCATGTCCTGGGCCCGAGCGCCGCACCGGTGATGAGGGCAGGCCGGCTCCACACCCCGATCACCGATGCGAGCGCCGCCGCCGACGTCCTGGCAGCCCTGCGCGACGCCGGGCTGCCGCCGGTCTCCTTCGCCGTGGACCGTCCCAGCCTCGACTCCGTCTTCCTCGCCCTCACCCAGGGGCCCGCCGGCGGTACCCGGACCGCCGCCGGAACCACCGCGACCGCCAAGGAGAACTCATGACCACCGCCCCCATCGCATCATCCGTCCTCGCCCCATCGGCCCGCGCGCCCCGTCCGCGCCGCTTCAGCGAGTCCCGCCTCGTGGCGGACACCGCCTCCATGACCTGGCGCTCCGCCCTGAGCATGCTGCGCAACCCAGCCGAGTTCTTCGACATCCTCGTCCAGCCCGTCCTGTTCACCGTCATGTTCGGCCAGCTCCTCGGCGGGGCGATCGCCGGCGATGTCAAGGCCTACCTGCCGATCCTCGTGCCCGGCCTGGTTATGACGAATGTCCTGTCCGCCTCCCAGAGCGTGGGCGTGGACCTGCGCACGGATATGGACAAGGGGGTCTTCGACCGGTTCCGGGCGATGCCCATGTCCCGGCTCGCGCCGCTGCTCGGCCCCCTCATGACCGACCTGCTGCGCTACATCGTGTGCTCGGCCCTGACCGTGGCCACGGGCGCGGCCATCGGCTACCGCCCTGGGAACGGGCCCCTGGGCGCCATCGGCGCGGTGCTCGTGGCGGCGGCCTGCGGCTGGGCCTTCTCCTGGATCTTCCTCCTCCTGGGCGTCCTGCTGCCCTCGCCCCAGGCCGTAACCTCCTTCAACCTCATCGTCCTGTTCCCCCTGTGCTACATCGCCAACACCATGGTGCCCACCCGCACCATGCCCCACTGGTTGCGGACCATCGCCGACCACAACCCCGTCTCCTACGCGACGGACGGCCTGCGCTACCTCCTGGACGGGGCCTCGGGCACCGGCTCGGCGGCGGGCGCCGGGTGGGCCCTCGTGGGATGCCTGGTCATCGTCCTCATCGTCGCCCCGATCGTCGTGGTCCGCTACCAGCGCGCGACCTCTTGAGACGGACGCCGCCCGCTGCTTCGCGGGCCCGTCACAGCCAGTCGGAGAGGCCCTCCACCAGGAACGCCATATGGGCCACCAGCTCCTGGAGGCTCTCGCCCAGGCCCTCCGCGCGGCCTCGCGCCTCGCGGAGGGCCTGGGCGTCCACCCGCTCGGCGCCCGCCACGATCCTGGGCAGGGAGAGCAGGAGGCAGGTCTGGTTGTGCCCGACGCGCAGCGCCGTGGCGAGCAGCTCGGCCCCCACGGGCCCGGCGGAGCGGGGGAGCCCGATCGCGGAGTCGTCCGAGGCGGCCGCCGCCATCACCGCCAGACCCACGGCGACGGCGAGCGTGGCCACGGTGGGCAGGTCCCGCTCGCCGCGCGCCCCGGGGCCGAGGGCCCGGCCGAGCGCCCTCATCGCACGGCGCCGCACCGAGGGAAGATCGAGGCCGACCCGCTCCGACGCGTCCAGCGAGGCATCGATGACCAGGCAGGTGGCCAGGGCGTAGAGCTCCCACGGGCCGCCCGGGGGAACCGCCCCCTGCGGCGTTGCCAGGTCCTCCAGGAACGCCTGGTTGTCCAACGCGGCCTGGCGGGTGCTCCCCATGAGGGCCTTCATCTCGCTGCCCACGAAGCTGAGCATCGACATCCCCGCGCCGGGCAGGACGGCGCCGCCGAAGTCGCGCAGGAGGGCGCTCGCCGCCTCGGGCGTCGGATCGACGTAGACCTGGCAGCAGCGCCGCTGCATCTCGAGCAGCCGCAGGTACAGGGCGCGCTGGGGCAGGGCGCTGCGCTCGAGGAGGCGCGCCGTTCGGGCGCAGACGCGCCCGGCCTCGGCGTACCTGCCCAGTTCGAGGAGGAGGCGCAGGCGGACCAATGAGAGGTCGACGAGTCGCGCGTCGGGAAGCCCCTCCGTCCGGGCCCGCTCGAGAAGCGACTCGGTCAGTCCGAGTGCCCCCTCGACGTCGCCCGCGTTCTCCATATCCGAGGACACGCAGGCGCCCGCCGTCCACGCCGTCCACATGTCCTCGTCGCGCGCCAGGTCCGGCCACTGAGAGCGCGGCGCGCGGGCCAGTCGCCGGATCGCCGCCCCCGCGGCGTCGTCGAGCCCTGAGTCTCCCGGGATGGCCCGGCGGACATCCTCGGGGAGCGGGCCGAGCAACCAGGTCGAGGCGCACAGCACATGCAGCAGCAGGGCGCGCGAGCGGGCCCCGGCGGCGCTCGGCGGGGCAGTCGCGGCGACCGGCGTCAACCTCGGCGCCCACGCGGCCAGCTGCGGGTACCCCCAGCTGGAGGACCAGCAGGTCAGCAGTGCCGCCCCGAGCGAGCAGGCATCCTCCAGGTCCGCGAGCGACGCCGGATCGCGATCCCAGGCCTCCAGGGCGCGGCTGAGCTCCTGGACGAGCCCGGGCTCCTCCGCGAGGACGCGCTCCATCGTCCCCGTCCCGTCACCGCCCGGGGCCTCCGGGGCCGTGGAGGCGTCCAGGACCGTCGAGCACACGCTGAGCGCCCAGGCCCGCACGGCGGCGAGATCGGCGGCGGCCAGGGCGGGATCGTCCGGGAGGGAGCGCACGAGCTCGCGCACGGAGGACATCATCCGGAAGCGCGGTCCTCTCGCGCCGGCGCCGTCCGCGCGGGGCGGGGCCTCATCGACCGACAGCAGCGACTGCGCGACCAGGGCGTCGACGACGATGGGCGCGCCCGGGCCGAGTACCTCCTCGGCGGTCTCGAGCGCGAAACCGTCGGCCAGGAGGGACAGGCGCCTCATCGCGCGGCGCTGGGAGTCGTCGAGCAGGCCCCAGGACCATTCGATGACGGAGGCCAGGGTGCGCTGGCGCTCGGGCAGGTCCCGCCGCCCCGGGAGCGTGAGCAGGTCGCGGGGCAGGCGCTGGGCCACCTGCGCCACCGACATGATGCGTGTGCGGGCGGCGGCCAGCTCGATGGCCAGCGGGATGCCGTCCAGCGCCGGGAGGAGCCGCTCCAGGTCGGCGTCATCGATGTCCTGGCCCGGGCGCACCGCCAGTGCGCGCTCGCGGAACAGCTCCGCTGAGGCGCCGGGCGCCAGGGGCCCGAGGCGCTGGACGCGCTCGGGCGCGATATCGAGGCTCCGGCGCGAGGTCACCAGGATGCGCAGCCCCGGCAGGGTTGCGAGCAGCGGGGCGAGCAGGTCCGCGAGCGCCCCGCTGATGTGCTCGCAGTCATCCAGCACGAGGAGCGTCGCTGGGGCGGAGAGCGCATGGGCGAGGGCGGCGCGCGGATCCTGCCCGGCGCGCGGGCCGTGCCCGAGGGCGGCGAGGAGCTCCTGGGCCAGGCGCGTCACCGGGCGGGCGGCATCCGCGTCGGCGTCGCCGGGGCGCCTCGGCGAGACCTCGATCATGGGCAGGACGTGGACGATGGGGAGAATCGAGCGCGAGGCCGTCAACTGCGCCAGGCTCGTCTTGCCGACACCGCCCGGCCCGGTGATGGTCACGAGTCGGTGGGTGGCGATCGCCGCTTCCACCTCGCGCAGGTCGTCGTCGCGCCCCACGAGGCGATCCGGCCCCGCACGCAGGCCCCGGCGCACGGGGCGCTCCGCCTCCAGCGCCGCCTCATGGGCCGCGCGCAGGGCGGGCCCGGGCACGGCGCCGCGCTCGCGCAGGCGGCGGCGGTGGTTCTCATAGCGGTCGAGCGCGGCCGCGGGGGAGCCGGTCCAGGCCTCCGCCCGGATGAGGGCGGCGAGGAGGGCCTCATCGCCGGGGCGCCGCTCGCACAGCGCTGGAAGGAGCTCCATCGCCTCCGCGCAGCGCCCGAGGTCGCTCAGCGCCAGCGCCCGCGCGCGAGAGCACTGGGAGATCGTCGCCCCCGCCTCCTCGCGCAGCGCTCCCCACGCGCCCGCCTCCGGGGCGTCGGCCGCGGCGGCGGGGGAGGAGCCGGCGGGGCCGGCGCCTCCGGCATCGGCGAGCGTGCTGAGGGAGTCGTCGAGGGAGTCGGTCAGCGCGATGACCCCCGCCGGATCGCCGCTCCTCGCCGCGGCTCCCACATCCCGGGCGAGGGCCGCCAGGGCGAGGGCATCGACGTCGCCCGGCCCCAGGGCGAGCGCGTAGCCCCCGGCCCGCCTCGCCACGGCCCCGGCGCCGATCCTGGCCCGCGCCCGGGAGACGGTCACCTGGAGGGACTGGCGGGAGTGGGCGGGGCGGTGGTCCGGCCCCCACAGGGCCGCCACGAGCTCCTCATCGCCGACGGTGGCGCCGTCGGCGCCGGCCAGGACGCACAACAGGTCCAGGACCCTCCCTCCCAGCGGCCGTCCCTCCCAGGAGGGGGAATCGGCCAGGAGCCGCAGGCGCGGGTCGTCGGCGCGCGCGTCGTCGGCCGGGCTCATCATGGCCGCCAGGATATCCGCGCCGCGGTCGGGGTCCGCGTCCGCCGTCCCGGAGGGCCCCATCGCCGTCAGGACGGTTGCTCTAGACTGCGGCCGTGACGAACTTCCCCTCTCTTGGCGCCCCGGGTCCGATCCCCGAGGGCGCGATGCGGATCGTGCCACTGGGCGGCCTCGGCGAGATCGGGCGCAACATGACCGTCTACGAGGTGGACGGCAAGCTCCTCATCGTCGACTGTGGCGTCCTCTTCCCCGAGGACGACCAGCCCGGCGTCGACCTCATCCTGCCCGACTTCTCCTACATCGAGGACCGCCTCGACGATGTGGTCGCCCTCGTCCTGACCCATGGGCACGAGGACCACATCGGCGGCGTCCCCTACCTGCTGCGCCTGCGCGACGACATCCCGCTGGTGGGCTCCGAGCTCACCCTGGCCTTCATCGACGCCAAGCTCAAGGAGCACCGCATCCGCCCCGTCCTGCGGGAGGTCCGCGAGCACGAGCGCGTCGCCTACGGCCCCTTCGAGCTGGAGTTCGTGGCCGTCAACCACTCCATCCCCGACGCCATGGCCGTCATGATCCGCACTGATGCGGGCAGCGCCCTGTGCACCGGCGACTTCAAGATCGACTCCCTGCCCATCGACGGGCGCATCACCGATCTGCGAGCCTTCGCCCGCTTCGCCGACGAGGGCGTGGACCTGTTCTGCGTGGACTCCACCAATGCCGAGGTCCCCGGCATGGTGGCCCACGAGAACCAGATCGGCCCCGTGCTCGACTCCGTCTTCGGGGAGTCCGACGGGCAGATCATCGTCGCCTCCTTCTCCAGCCACGTCCACCGCGTCCAGCAGGTGCTCGACGCCGCGGCCCTCCACGGGCGCCGCGTCGCCCTCATCGGGCGCTCCATGGTGCGCAACATGGGCATCGCCGCCGAGCGCGGCTTCCTCAAGGTCCCCGAGGGCGTGCTCATCGATGCCCGGGACATCACCAGCCTGCCGGCCGATGAGCGGGTCCTCATGGTCACCGGCTCCCAGGGCGAGCCCATGGCGGCCCTGAGCCGCATGGCCCACGGCGAGCACCGCTCGGTCACCGTGGAGCCGGGGGACACCGTCATCCTGGCCTCCTCCCTCATCCCCGGCAACGAGAACTCCGTCTACCGGGTCATCAACCAGCTCATGCGGCTCGGCGCCCGCGTGGTCCACCGCGACAACGCCCGCGTCCACGTCTCCGGGCACGCCTCCTCCGAGGAGCTCCTGCACGTCTACAACATCGTGGCGCCCCGCAACGTCATGCCCATCCACGGCGAGATCCGCCACCTCGTGGCCAACGGGGCCTTGGCCGTCAAGACCGGTGTACCGCCCAAGAACGTTATGCTGTGCGAGGACGGCGTCGTCGTCGACCTCCTCGACGGCCAGGCCCGGATCGCCGGGCAGGTGCCCTGCGGCTACGTGTTCGTCGACGGCGCCTCTGTGGGCGAGATCGACGAGGCCGAGCTCAAGGACCGCCGCATCCTCGCGGAGGAGGGCTTCGTCTCCGTCTACGCCGTTGTGGAGACCTCCACCGGCACGATCCTGGCCGGCCCGGACATCCAGGCCCGCGGCATGGCCGAGGACGACTCCGTGTTCGACGAGGTCCTGCCCGATGTCACCGCCGCCCTTCAGCAGGGGCTCGACGGCGGCCGGGCCGACGCCTACTCCCTGCAGCAGGCGATGCGCCGAGCCCTGGGCCGGTGGGTGGCCCGGCGCCTGCGGCGGCGCCCCATGATCGTCCCCGTCGTCATCGAGGCCTGAGGCCCATGCCCCCCCGCCGGCCCGCCTGCTTCATCTCCACCGGCAGCGTCCTCATCGACCTGCCCCTCCAGGTCAACAGGATCCCCGCCCCCGGCGGGGCGGTCACCGCCAGCTCCACCGGCCCGGTCGTGGGAGGCGGCTACACGGTGGTCTCGGCCGTAGCCCGGCAGGGCAAGCCCGCGGCGCTCGCCGCCACGCTGGGCACCGGCCCCAACTCCGCGCTCGTGCGTGAGGCCATGATGCTCGACGGCGTCGAGCTCGTCGTCGAGGAGCTCGTGGGTGATATCGGCACGTGCATCACCCTCATCGAGCCCTCCGGGCGGCGCACCTTCATCACCAATGAGGGCATCGAGGCCGAGCCCCAGCTCGACGACCTGCGTCGACTCGACGTCCTGCCCGGCGACTGGGTCCACGCCACCGGCTACGACATCGTCCACCCCCTGAGCCACAGGGTTCTCGCCGACTGGCTCGTCGATCTGCCCGAGGGCGTGGGCCTGGTCATCGACCTGGGCCCCGTGGAGCCGGAGATCGGTGCCACCACGCTGAGCCGCCTGCTCGGACGGGCCACTCTGCTCACCGGCAACCACCTGGAGATCACTCAGCTGAGCGCCCGGCTCGGCAGCCCCGGGGCGCTGCGCGAGGCCTGCCCCGGCGCGCTCATCGTGCGCCGCACCGGTGTGCACGGCTGCGTCCTCTGGCCCGCTGACGGCGCCCCCATCGAGGTCCCCGGCTTCTCCCGGGACGTCGTGGACACCACCGGCGCGGGCGACACTCACACCGGGGTGCTCGTGGCTGGCCTCATGGACGGCCTCGACGAGGTCACCGCCGCCACGCGCGCCAACGCCGCCGCCGCCGAGGCCGTCTCCCGGCAGGGCCCGGCGCGCTGCCCGCTGCGCGAGGAGATCGACGCCCTGCTGCGCGCGGCCTGAGCCCGCCGAGCCCTCGCCCCCGGGCGCCCCGGGGAGGTGTGGCGCACTCTTCGCCCGCCCGGCGGCGTGGCAGGCCCGGCCCGGCAGGCAGTGCCGCTAGCGTGTTGACCACCATGGTCACCCGCAGTACCGCGCGAAACGCGAAGCCCTCATCGGGCCCGAAGCCGCCCCAGCGCGGCTCGGGCCGCCGCCGTCGTACGCAGCAGGGCCAGGGCCGCGCCGACGAGACCACCACCATGCCCGCCCAGGCGGCGTCCGGTCCCCAGCGTCCCGAGGCCCACGGCTACTCCCGCACCGCCTGGGCCTTCGGGCTCCTCGCCCTGGCCGCGGTCACAGGGCTGCGCGAGTGGTTCGGGATCTCCGGCGCCGCCGGCGGCCTCCTGCACCACCTGGCAGCCGGGCCCGTCGGGGTGCTCAGCATCACCGTGCCGATACTCCTGGCCGCCCTGGGCATCGCCACCCTGCGCGTTCACCGCCTCACCAACGTCCACGCCCGCGTGAGCGTCGGCGGCCTGGGAATCCTGGCGGGGCTCACCGGCATCATCCACGTCGCCTCCGGCCAGCCCGCCCTCAGTGCCGGCATCGCCGGAGTCGAGGGCGCCGGTGGCCTGCTCGGCTGGCTCTTCGGCGCGCCCCTGGCCGGGCTCTTCGGCGCCGTCGGCGCCGTCATCCTCCTGCTCCTGCTCATCGCCTTCTCCGCCCTCGTGGTCTCCGGCAAGACCGTCGCCGAGCTGCGCGACATCGCCGCTGCCCGCCGCCCCGATCCCGACGCCGGTTCCCCGGAGGACGCCTGGTCCACCCGCGCCCTGGGCAGGGTCCGCCGGGCCCTGGGGCCGCGGGCCCACGGCGGCGACGCGGACCTCACGGCCACCACCGCCATCGACTCCTACGACGGCGATGAGCCCTTCCGCTCCGCCATCGAGACGGAGGAACCGCCCGCCCGGGACGCCACCGGCGGCAGGGCCCCCAAGGGCGCGCGCAAGCGCGGCTCCGGTCTGCGCCCCCGGATCGCCCCGGAGGAGGATGAGGGCGTCGCCCCGTCCGAGCGGCGCCGGAACGGGGAGAGCAGCGCCAACGCCGTCGACATCCCCGTGGGGGCCGATCCCGCCACCGAGGTGATCGCCGAGCCCGACCCGCCTCTCGGCCCGCCCTCCCTCCCTCCGCGGGGCATGAGCGCGACGGCGCCGGGGGAGCGGCCCGTGCCGCCCACGGATCCCGAGGCCGTCACCGACGAGACCCCCGTGATCGAGCCGGACCTTGCCGACGAGATCGAGATGGCCGGCGGCGCCGCCATGGCGCTGCCCGACGGCACCACCTACTCGCTGCCCGACCCCGTGCTCCTGGAGGCCGGCGCCGGGCACGCCACCCATACCGAGGCCAACGACGCCGTGGTAGAGGCCCTCCAGAACGTCTTCACCGAGTTCAACATCGACGCCACCGTCTCCGGGTACACCCGCGGCCCCCAGGTCACCCGCTACGAGGTCCACAGGGGACGGGGCGTCAACGTCTCGAAGATCACCGGCCTGGAGAAGAACATCGCCTACGCGGTGGCCTCCGATGAGATCCGCCTCCTGACCCCCATCCCCGGCAAGTCCGCCATCGGGATCGAGATCCCCAACTCCGACCGCGAGATGGTCAAGCTCGGTGACGTCCTGCGCTCGGGGGCCGCCAAGAAGCAGGCGCACCCCCTCGTGGTGGGGCTGGGCAAGAACGTCGAGGGCGACTACATCGTCACCAACCTCGCCAAGACGCCCCACATGCTCGTGGCCGGCCAGACCGGCTCCGGCAAGTCCTCCTTCGTCAACTCCATGATCACCTCGATCATGATGCGCGCCACTCCCGAGGAGGTCCGCATGGTGCTCGTGGACCCCAAGCGCGTGGAGCTGACCATCTACGAGGGCATCCCGCACCTCATCACCCCCATCATCACCTCCCCGAAGAAGGCCGCCGAGGCCCTGGAGTGGGTGGTGCGCGAGATGGATGCCCGCTACGACGACCTCGCCTCCTTCGGCTTCAAGCACATCGACGACTTCAACAAGGCGATCCGTGCCGGCGAGGTCCAGCCCCTGCCCGGGAGCCAGCGGGTCCTCAGCCCCTACCCCTACCTCCTCGTCGTCGTCGACGAGCTCGCCGATCTCATGATGACCGCGCCCAAGGACGTCGAGGCCTCCATCCAGCGCATCACCCAGCTGGCGCGCGCCGCCGGCATCCACCTCGTGCTGGCCACCCAGAGGCCCGTCGCGCAGGTCGTCACGGGCCTGATCAAGTCCAACGTGCCCTCGCGCCTGGCCTTCGCCACCGCCTCCCAGCTCGACTCGCGCGTCATCCTCGACCAGAACGGCGCCGAGACCCTCACCGGGCAGGGCGACGCCCTCTATCTCGGCCCCGGCGCCTCCACCCCCATTCGAGTGCAGGGCTCATGGGTCACCGAGAGCGAGATCCGCGCCGTCGTCGAGCACGTCAAGGGCCAGCTCACCCCCGAGTACCGCGAGGATGTCATCGTCCCCGAGGTCAAGAAGCAGATCGATGAGGAGATCGGTGACGACATGGACCTGCTCCTGCAGGCCGCCGAGCTCATCATCACCAGCCAGTTCGGCTCCACCTCCATGCTCCAGCGCAAGCTGCGCGTCGGCTTCGCCAAGGCCGGGCGCCTCATGGATCTGCTGGAGTCCCGCGAGGTCGTGGGCCCCTCCGAGGGCTCCAAGGCCCGCGACGTCCTGGTCCAGCCCGAGCAGCTCGAGGAGACCCTCGCCTGGATCAAGGGCGACGGGGAGGCCCCTCGGATCGACGACCCGGGCGCCTCCGACGCCACCGCCGCCCGCGTCCCCTCCGACCTGCGGGCCGGCACCCGCGAGGTGGGCCCGTCGGCCGACCGCTACGCCGTCGACCCCCTCGAGGCCGGAGACGACGCCCCCGTGAGCGAGTCCTGGGATGACGAGTCCGCCTCTGAGGACTCCGAGGACGCCTGGAGCCTCACCGGCCGCGGCCAGTCCTGGTAGAGCGCGGGCACCCGCGAGGGCGCTGCCGCGTCGCCCGCGCCGGGCCCTCCCGCGCCCCGGGCCCCGCGCCCTCATCCCCGGGGTCGCGCCACCGGCGCGCCGCCCGCGGCCGG
>NZ_MVIW01000029.1 GCF_002072185.1 Actinomyces denticolens | reverse complement strand
GTGAGCAACCTCGGCCACGTCGAGGCCGAGGAACTGCCCTGGAACGGCCGCCCCGCCTCGGTTCGCCTCCGGGTCCCCCCGATGGGCGCCATCTTCCTGCGGCCGTCGCGGGACTGAGCGGGTCGCGCCCGGACCCCATCGTTGTCGCGGGGCCCGGGGCGATCACGCACCGCCGCGTGAGGGACGGGCCCGGTACGGTCCGCCCCTCACGCGCGACTGCGGCGATCCGACGACCCGCGCCCAGCTCCGGGTGGCCGAAATCATCCCGCCCATGGCATGGGGCGTGGTGGCGTGTACGATCTGAACGAGTCCTGCAAGTTGCTTGCAGCCATCCCAACCCATGTCCGACAAGGGAAGAACTATGACGAAGAACCTGATGGCGACGGTTCCCTCTCAAATCCGCGCCGTCTCCGGTCACCCCGCCGACGCCTCCACTCCGATGGAGGTCTGGCAGGGTCTGTCCTCCGCCGTCGTCGACGCCATCGCGGACGACTGGTACGCCACCACCCGCGCCTACCAGGCGGGCCGCATGGAGCACTACTTCTCCGCCGAGTTCCTCATGGGGCGGGCGCTGCTCAACAACCTGACCAATCTCGGGCTGGTCGAGGAGGCCCGCGAGGCGGTCGGAGCCTTCGGCCAGGACCTGTCCGAGATCCTCGAGCAGGAGCCCGACGCCGCGCTGGGCAACGGGGGCCTGGGCCGCCTGGCCGCCTGCTTCCTCGACTCCTGCGCCACCCTCGACCTCCCCGTGGCCGGCTACGGCATCCTCTACCGCTACGGCCTGTTCAAGCAGCTCTTCTCCGACGGCTTCCAGACCGAGCACCCCGACCCGTGGATGGAGGAGGGCTACCCCTTCGTCATCCGCCGTGAGGAGTGCGCCCGCATCGTGCGCTACAACGACCTCACCGTGCGCGCGGTCCCCTACGACATGCCGATCACCGGCTACGGCACGAAGAACGTGGGGACCCTGCGCCTGTGGAGGGCCGAGTCGATCGAGGAGTTCGACTACGACGCCTTCAACTCCCAGCGCTTCACCGACGCGATCGTCGAGCGCGAGCGCACCGCGGACATCTCCCGCGTCCTCTACCCCAATGACACCACCTACGAGGGCAAGGTCCTGCGGGTGCGCCAGCAGTACTTCTTCTGCTCGGCCTCCCTGCAGGAGATCGTCGACAACTACGTCGCCCACCACGGCGCGGACCTGACCGGCTTCGCCGAGTTCAACTCCATCCAGCTCAACGACACCCACCCGGTGCTCGCCATCCCCGAGCTCATGCGCATCCTGCTCGACGAGCACGGCCTCGGCTGGGAGCAGGCCTGGGAGGTCGTCGCGAGGACCTTCGCCTACACCAACCACACGGTGCTCGCCGAGGCCCTGGAGACCTGGGAGATCTCGATCTTCGAGAAGCTCTTCCCGCGCATCATGGAGATCGTGCGCGAGATCGACCGCCGCTTCCGCGACGACCTCGCCGCCCGCGGCATCGACCAGACGACCATCGACTACATCGCGCCGATCTCCGGCGGCCGCGTCCACATGGCCTGGATCGCCTGCTACGCCTCCTACTCCATCAACGGCGTCGCCGCGCTGCACACCGAGATCCTCAAGCGCGACACCCTCAAGGAGTGGCACGCGATCTGGCCCGAGCGCTTCAACAATAAGACCAACGGCGTCACCCCGCGCCGCTGGCTGCGCCAGTGCAACCCGCGCCTGTCCGCCCTCCTGGACGAGGTCACCGGCTCGGATGCCTGGGTCCGCGACCTGTCCGCCCTGCAGGACTTCGACGGCGCCGCCACCGATGCCGTCCTCGACCGCCTGGCCGAGGTCAAGCGCGCCAACAAGGCCGACTTCGCCGACTGGATCAAGGCGCGCGAGGGCATCGAGATCGACCCCGACGCGATCTTCGACGTCCAGATCAAGCGCCTGCACGAGTACAAGCGCCAGCTGCTCAACGCCTTCTACATCCTCGACCTGTACTTCCGGATGAAGGACGACCCCTCGCTCGTGGTCCCGCCGCGCGTCTTCATCTTCGGCGCGAAGGCCGCCCCCGGCTACATCCGGGCCAAGGGCATCATCAAGCTCATCAACACCATCGGCGAGCTCATCAACTCCGACCCGGTGGTCTCCAAGACCCTCAAGGTCGTCTTCGTCCACAACTACAACGTCTCCCCCGCCGAGCACATCATCCCGGCCGCCGACGTCTCCGAGCAGATCTCGATGGCCGGCAAGGAGGCCTCGGGCACGTCCAACATGAAGTTCATGATGAACGGCGCCCTCACCCTGGGCACGCTCGACGGCGCGAACGTGGAGATCCTCGAGGCCGTCGGCCCTCAGAACGCCTACATCTTCGGGGCCACCGAGGACGAGCTGCCCGCGCTGCGCGAGAACTACGACCCCGCCTGGCACTACGAGAATGTCCCCGGCCTCAAGCGGGTCCTGGACGCGCTCATCGACGGCACCCTGGATGACAACGGCTCCGGATGGTTCGCGGACCTGCGCCGCTCGATCTTCGAGGCCACCTACGAGCCGGCCGACGTCTACTACGTCCTGGGCGACTTCGCCGCCTACCGCGAGGCCAAGGACCGCATGGCCGCCGACTACGCCGACCAGCGCGCCTGGCAGCGCCGCGCCTGGATCAACATCACGCGCTCGGGCCGCTTCTCCTCCGACCGCACCATCAGCGACTACGCGAAGGTCTGGGGCATCAGCCCCACGCCCATCGCCTGAGGCCGAGCACCTGGAGGCCCGCCGCCCCTCACCGGGGCGGCGGGCCTCCAGCCACCTATCGACCGGGTTCGACCGGGCCCCGCCGCGCCATCGGCACCGGCGGCTCAGTACAGGATCGTCGCGAGGCGGCGGCGGGCGGCCTGGACCTCAGGGGCGCTGGCGCCGATGATCTCGAAGAGCTCCAGGAGTCGCAGGCGGGCGGCCTCCCGCTCATCACCGCTGTGGCGGGCGACGGCGTCGAGCGCCCGGGCGAGGCAGCCCTCGGCATCCCCCAGTGCGAGAGCGGCGTCCGCCCCCGCCAGGGCGGCGTCGAGGTCCGCGGGGGACGCGTCGGCGGCGACGAGCAGCGCGGCGGGATCCTGGCCGTCCATGCGGGCGAGCATCCGCACCTGGGCGCGGGCGGCCTTGAGGTCGGCGTCGGCGGGGCTGTTGGCGATGGCGTGGTCGTAGACGGCCTCGGCCCCGGCCCAGTCCCCCTTCTCGATGGCCTCGCGCGCGGCGCGCTCGACCTCGGTCTCCGCCGGCTCCTCGGGCTCGTCGGCGGCGGGGGCGTCCGGCGCGAGGCGGCCCGTCACGCCGTTCGCGGCGGCGACCTGGAGGAGCTGGTCGAGCAGGGCGCGCATCTGCTCCTCGCCGGCGGCGCCCTGCGCCAGGGGCACCGGCTGGCCGGCGAGCAGGGCGACGCAGGCGGGGATCGCCTGCACCCCGACGGCCTGGGCGACCTCCGGGGCGGCGTCGACGTCGAGGCGGGCGAGCTCGAAGCGGCCCGCGTACTCCTCGGCAAGGCGGCCCAGCATCGTCACGACCTGGGCGGAGGCCTCGCTGCGCGGGCTGTGGCAGATGATGACGACGGGGACCTGCGAGGAGATCTCCGCGATGTCGCGCAGACTCCGAGCGTCGATGTCGACGATCAGGGGAGCGGGGATCCCCTCGGCCCGGCCGGCGGGCGGGGCCTGCGGCGCGGCGGGGGCGCCCGGTGCGGGGCCCGTACTGGGGCGAGGGGCGAGTGAGGACAGATCAACGGCGCCGAACATGCTCATGGGCGGCCTTCCTGGATCGGGCCCGCTGCTCGCGGGCGGTACTGGTCGATGCGCGGTGCCCGGGGCCGCGCCATGCGCGCGCCCCGGGCACCGGGATGGCGATCAGGCGGGCGACTTCGAGTCGTCCCTGGTCGCGGAGGCGAGAACCACTGATCCGCCCAGGGCGACGGGGGCCTGCGCACTATCCTCGGCGGGGATCGAGAAGGCGACCATCGCGTCATAGGTGGCGGTGACCGTGCCGCGGACCGCGTCATCTCCGCCCAGCATCTTGCCGAGAGTGGGGCCGGCCTGGAAGCCGGCGTCCTTGACGGTGCGCTTGAACTCCGTGGTGTAGGTGAGGGTGGTCATGACGATGGCCCCGCCGTCGGCGGTCCGCAGGCCGCGGAAGCCGTCGGTACCGGCGGCGACCGTGACGGTGACCGTGCCCGCAGTGGAGACCTGGTCGTTGATGGCGCGGTCGGTGGCCACCTGCGCGCGGATGCGGTCCTGGTCGTTGGCGAAGGTGGCCCCATTGGCGCCCGAGGGGTCGTTGAGGGCGTCGACGTAGGCGGCCAGGACTTCGGCGGGGGTGGAGACGAGTCCGGTGGAGTCGGCGGTGATGGCCTCGGTCCCGGCCGCCGCGGTCGGCGTCTCGGGCACGCGCGTGCCGGGGAAGAGCTGGCCCCAGCCCCACAGCTTGAAGTTGTCCCGGGCCTCATCCTGGGACAGCACCAGGATCCAGGGCGCCTTGGAGGCCTCGGGCTGCTGGGAGACCACGACGGCGGTGCGCGGGAACCCCTCGGCCAGTCCGGCGGCGCCCGCCGCGGAATCGAAGACGATCTGGCTGATGCGCGTGTCGTCGCCCAGGGCGGAGGCCAGGGCGTACTGCTCCGCGCGGTTGCGGGCCGCGGGCCCCACGAGGTAGTCGCTGAGGGACTCGGCGGTGCGGGCGGTGTCGGCCTCGGCCAGGCCCGCCTTGAGTCGCTCCAGGATGGAGGTCAGGCGCTCGGAGTCGAGGGCCGAGTAGGGCTCGGGCGTGCCCGTGGCGGGCGCGGGCGTGGTGGCGACCTCCTGGCCGCAGGCGGCGAGCGTCGCGGCGACGGCCGAGGCGGCCATGCCCCCGAGGAAGAAACGGCGCGTGGTCATCAGATGGTCTCCTTGTCATCCCGGGCGCCCTCGGCCCCCTGGCCGTCCGCGCCCCTGCCGAGCCCGAGCTCGCCCAGGTCCTCGGTGGACGGACCGGAGGAGCCGGTCCTGCGGGCAGGCGGATCGGCGGCCGAGGGGGAGGACGATGGCCTCGCCCCCAGTGATCCCCATGATCCCCTCTGCTCCGAGGCGCTCGGCACCCGAGGGTCCTCCACCTGGAAGTAGGGGGTGGAGCCCGGCATCATCGAGGGCGCCGGGCGCAGCGGCTGGGCCCCGTCGCCCTCGTGGGAGGCGGTGCCGAAGTAGTCGGCAGTCTGGGCGGGGTAGCCCATCCCCTGGGAGCCCTCGTGCGCCTCCTCGTAGGAGCGCAGGACGGGGGCGTGGTCGTCGGTCAGCGCGGAGGCGGCGTCGAGCGGCGGCAGGGAGGTCGTGGAGCTGTCCCAGGGACGATCGGCGGCGCTGTGCCAGGAGTCGTCGGCCCCTGCCCCCCAGGGGCGGTCGTACGCCGTCGTCCCGTGGCTCCGGGCCGGGTCCTGGTAGCCCGCGCCCGCCTCATCGAGGGCGCCGAGGGCGTGAGCGCCCGCCGCCCCCCGAGGGGCGGAGCCCGCGGACGGGGAGCCTCCCGGCGCGCCCGCGCCGCCGCTGCTGGGGGGCGTCGAGGCGGACATGCCGGCGTAGGGGTCGTAGGGCGGGGCGCCGAGGCCCTGATCGGCGCCCACCGTCCCGGTCATGTCGATCCCGGCGCCCTGGTCGGCGGTGAGGGCCTCCGGGGAGGAGGGGATGGAGGGCACCTCGACGCCGCCGACGTAGACGCGACCAGTGCGCGGATCCACCCATTCCTCACCCTGGCGCTCGGCGCGCTCCTTGTCCCTCTTCTCCCGGCGGGTCAGCGGGCGGTCCGGGTCCTCGATGCTGGGCACCGCGGCGGTCGAGACGCCGTCGGCGGTATCGAGACGGGCCTGGCGCTCGGCCGCGCGGTTGCGGCGCTCGGCCTCCGCGCGGCGGTTCTGGAGGTCGAGGAGGAGGCCGAAGACGCCGACGAGGATGAACAGGCCGCCCAGGATGAGGCTGGGCTTGAACCACCAGGTCGACACCGACCGCTCCCACGACAGGGAAACGGCGGGCGCGGGGCCCGAGCCGTCCGTGGCGACGAGCGCGACCATGTCCGCGGCGGTGATGTTGACCGTGGCCGACACCGAACCCGTGCCGTCGGCCGTGTTGCTCCACAGGTCCGAGGAGGTGGGGTCCGCGTTGGAGGGCGTCGCCGCCGAGCATGCCCCGGAGGAGTCGCAGGCCTCCGTCACGGGAGAGGCCTGGAGGGTCGTCTCGTCGGTCAGGCCGGTCACCGACAGGTACGGGTCCTGTGCGAGCCAGGCCCTGGCGTCCGCCTCATGGCCGACGGCGATCACGACGGGCGAGGAGCCGTCGGCGGCGGTGGCCCTGATCGTCACGGACGAGTCGACCAGGTTGAGGACGCCTGGGGCGGTGACGACGTAGTTCTGCTCGGGCGACGTGGGAAGGGTGGCTTCGATGGTCGAACTGGGACGCCACACTGTGGCGAAGCAGACGGCCAGAGCGATGACGATCAGGCCGGCAGCGGCGACGATCGCGCTCAAGAGTCGTCGATTCACGACGCTGAACTCCTCGGACTCGGCGTTTGGTCCCCCGCGCCCCGGACGCGACGCCGGGGGGAACGGGGCATTGATGCCCAGAATCCCATGCCGACGCACCGGAATCCCACCATCCCGGGAAACATCACATAACACTGCGCCCTCAGCGGACGGCCGTCAGGCAGCCTGGGAGTGACCTGAGAGCCCTCGCAGAGTAGTCTGGGAGCCCGAAAGGATTCCGAGGTCGCGGCCGAGCCGCCCGGAGTCCTACCCTTGTCCCTGAGCCGGGGCGCCGCCCCACATATTAGGATGGAGACACCGTGTCCGACGAGACCCATGACTTCGCCGTGACGATGCGCGGCTACGACCGCGCGCAGGTCGAGCAGCGCATCGAGTCCCTGGTGCGGCAGCTGGCCGACGCGCGCCGCGAGGTCGCCAATCTCGACCAGCGAGCGATGACGCTCAGCGGCGAGCTGGCCGACGCGCGCCGTCGTCTGCGCGAGGCCGACAAGCCGACTTACGCCGGCCTCGGATCCCGCATCGAGCAACTGCTGCGCAGCGCCGAGGAGCAGTCCGCCACCGTTCTGGCCAAGGCCAATGCCGAGGCCGAGGCGCTGCTGTCACGCACCCGTACCAATGCCAAGCGCCTGCAGGAGCGCAGCTCCTCCGAGGCCGCCACGCTCGTCGCGGACGCCCGCCGCGAGGCCGGCGAGCTCACCAGCCGCTCCCAGGCAGAGGCCGCAACGACGCTCGCCAATGCCCAGGCTCGCGCTGACGAGATGGTGGCCGCCGCTGAGCGCACAGCCGCCAAGGCGACCACGGACGCCCAGACCGCCGCCACCGAGGCCCGCAGCTCGGCCGAGCGCGAGGCCTCCCTCGTGATCGCCCAGGCGAACAAGCAGGCCACGGAGACCACCGTCGCCGCCGATCAGAAGGCCGCCGCCACTCGCGATGAGGCCGAGGCCGCCGCCGAGGAGCTGCGCCGGACCTCCACCGAGGAATCCGAGTCGCTGCTGGCCTCCTCGCGCGAGGAGGCGCGCCTGACCGTGGAGAAGGCCCGCACGGAGGCGGAGTCCCTCGTGCGCAACGCCAAGTCCGAGGCCGACTCCCTCGTGCGCAACGCCAAGTCCGAGGCCGAGGCCGCCCGCTCCGAGGTCGCCGAGCTTCGCCAGCAGGCCGCCCTGGAGATCGCCGGCCAGCACGAGGCCGCCGCGACCGAGGACTCCAAGGCCCATCAGGAGACCCAGGAGTCGATCCGCCAGATGGTCGAGGAGGCCCAGGCCCAGACCGCTCAGGCGGAGGCCAGCCTCCAGGAGGCCCTCGACCGCGCGGAGAAGGTGCGCGCCCGCACCGATGCCGAGGCCCGCACCCGCTATGAGGAGGCCACGAACAAGGCCGACGAGATCGTGCGCGAGGCGCGCGAGCAGGCCGAGCAGCTCCTCGAGGACGCCCGCGCCGATGCCGAGGGCCAGACCTCGGCCGTGCGGCGCCAGATCGAGGAGCTGGAGCGCCAGCGCGACTCCATCGCCACCTACCTGGAGGACATGCGAGGCATCCTCGGCGACTCCGCGCTCCCCCACGCCCCCGCCCCGGTGATCATCAGCAGCGCTGACACCGCCCAGGAGGCGCAGCCCGCCGACGGCGAGCAGACCGATGAGGCCGACGGCGAGCCCGAGGCCGACAAGGCCGCCAAGCAGCCCTCCGGGGCGGCCGGCTCCAAGAAGGCCGCCGCGGCGAAGCAAGGGGCGAAGAAGAAGTCCTGATCCGACTCGTGGTGCCCTCCCTGAGCGGGCACCACGGCGTCTCACCGCCGCGTCGCCATCGTCGCCGTCACCGTCCACTCACCGCCGTGGGGCTCCTGAGCCGTCAGGAGCCCCACGCGCGTGCGAGGAGGTCGAGCGCCCGCTCACGGCTCACCCCGAGGTCGCGCAGTGCCTGGGCGCAGCGCAGGGCCTCGCGCTCGGCGGCGGTCCCGGAGGGGTCGATGACGAAGGTGCCCTGCCGGCCCCTGCCCTCGATGACCCCCTCGAGCTCCAACTCGCGGTAGGCCTTGGCCACGGTGTTGACGGCGACGTCGATCTCGGCGGCCAGGGCCCGCGTCGTTGGGAGCCTGGTTCCGGCGGGGAGACGGCCGAAGGCGATGTCGCGGCGCACAGCATCGCAGATCTGCTCGAAGACGGGGGCCGCTGATCCCGAATCGAGGCGGATGCGCAGTCGGGCTGGTTCGGACATGCTTCCAGTGTGCGCTATCCGACACTCTCCGGTGGCCTCATTGACGACTCGCTTTAGGCTTGGGTTATGCCCGGCATCCAGCCCTCCCCCGACCACGACCTCCCGCATGCGCAGTCCCCGGCGGCCGCGCCGGGGACTCCCGAGGAGGCCGACTGGGCCTCCCGGCGCCGTGAGGCCGCCGCCCAGCGGGCCCGGATGCTCCAGGCCTCCCGATCGGCCGAGAGCGCCCGGGCGGAGCGGATCGTGCGGGCCTTCCTCGCCGTCGCCTCCGCCGAGGGGCTGGAGCCGGTGGCGCTGCGGGCCAGGGGCTATGGCGGCGGCAGCGCGCGCACCCCGCTCAGGGGCTGGTACCTGCGCGCCGATAGGACGGTGGCGATCGACGTCGAGGGACGCTTCTACGTCCTCACCCGCCGGCTGGGGGCGAGGGACAGGCTGCTCGGCGTGTCCCCGAGCCCGGATCCGGTGCCCCTGACGATCGGGGAGGGCGGTCGCGACGGCGACATCGTCCCGCTGCGCTTCGCCCTGGACCGGCTGCTGCCCGGATGGGAGGAGCGCTCGGGCGCGCCCCTGATCTGAGCCGGGCCCGCTCCCCTCCCCGGCCACCACCCGGGCCGGGGCGTCGGCGGCCGCGCCGTCGGGGGCCGGGCAGGGCTCGCCTACCAGAGGCGGCGCTCCCAGCAGGAGGTGTGCCAGTGGCGGCGCTCCTCCAGTCCGCGATCCGCCCCGAAGAGCGACTCATTCGACCAGGCCACCACATGCGCGGTGCCGGGCACGATGCGCCGGTGGCAGCCGGGGCAGGTGTAGTCCTTGGCGCCGCCGCGCACGTGGCGGACGGTGAACTCGGCCCCGCCGGGACCGATCTGACTGCGCGGCACCGAGGCGAGGCGCCCCATGTCGAGGGGGACGTGCCCGGCCCCGTAGGGCCGCTTGGAGCTGCGGCGTGCCATGGCCCGATTCCAGCACAGCGCCGCGCCGCGCTCCAAGGCGGCGGGGCCTCGCCCCCGGGGCCGGAGGGCCGACGACGGCGCGACCGGCCCCCTCGCCCGGTCGGGGCCGGGACGAGAGGGCCGGTCGGGGTGCCGTCAGGGTCATGACGGCAGGTGCCTCAGATGAGGTTCATCGAGGCGACGGTCTCCTTCTCGGAGACGAGCTCGGCGGCGGAGGCGTCGATCCTGGCGCGCGAGAACTCGTCGATCTCGAGGCCCTGAACGATCTTCCACTCGCCGTTCTCCGCGGTGCAGGGGAAGGAGGAGATGATGCCCTCGGGCACGCCGTAGGAGCCGTCGGACATGATCGAGGAGGAGGTCCAGGAGTAGCCCTTGACGCCCAGGCACCAGTCGCGGACGTGGTCGATCGCGGCCGAGGCGGCCGAGGCGGCCGAGGAGGCGCCGCGCGCGTCGATGATGGCGGCGCCGCGCTTGGCGACGGTGGGAATGAAGTCCTCCTCCACCCAGGCGCGGTCGGCGAGCAGGTCCGTGACGGGCCGGCCCTTGACGGTGGCCTGCGTGAGGTCGGGGTACTGGGTGGTGGAGTGGTTGCCCCAGACGGTGACCCTGTCGATGTCGGTGACGTGGCAGCCGGCCTTCATGGCGAGCTGGGCCAGGGCGCGGTTGTGGTCCAGGCGGGTCATCGCGGTGAAGCGGGAGGCCGGGACGTCCGGGGCGTGGGAGGCGGCGATGAGGGCGTTGGTGTTGGCCGGGTTGCCCACGACGAGGACCTTGATGTCGTCCGCGGCGCCGGCGTTGATGGCCTCTCCCTGGGGGCCGAAGATGCCGCCGTTGGCGCTGAGCAGGTCGGCGCGCTCCATTCCGGCCTTGCGGGGCATGGAGCCGACGAGGAAGGCGATGTTGGCGCCCTCGAAGGCGGCCTTGGCGTCGTCGAAGATATCGATGGAGCCCAGCGTCGGGAAGGCGGAGTCGAAGAGCTCCATGGCGGTGCCCTCGGCGGCCTTGATCGCCGGGGGGATCTCGAGCAGGCGCAGGTTGACCCGCTGGTCCGGGCCGAGGAGGGCGCCGGAGGCGATGCGGAAGAGAAGGGCGTAGCCGATGTTGCCGGCGGCGCCGGTGATCGTGATGTTCACGGGGGCGTTGGCCATGGGGTCTCCTTTGATCGGATGTGATCGGGGCAGTGCTGTAACGGTGCTGTAACGGTGCTGTAACGGTACTGTGACGGTGCTGGACGGGGTCATCGCAGTGCGATCACCGTTGTATTGCGGAGTGCCGGCCGCGATGGGCCGAGCGTATGGGAGGAGCCTACGAGCCCGGGCCCCCGCGATGACGGGACGATGGGGCTGCGATTCTGGCACTCGCCCTATGACCCGCAGCACAATGGGCCGCATGCCCGCCCCCACCGCGCTCCTGTCCCGCACCGGCCCCTCCTCCTCGCGGCTCCCGCTGGCGACGCCGTCGTCCAGGCGGGCCAATCTGATCTCCTTCACCCTGACCGTCCTCGCATTCCTGGCGCAGGGATGGTCGCTCATCTCGGCCGGGCGCGCGCTCGGCGCGCTCATCGAGGGCAGCGCCCCGGGTGCCCGGCTCGCCTCAGCGCTGGTCGCGGGCGCGATCTCGGCGCTGGCGGCGGCGGGGGCGCAGGCGGTGTCGCTGGGCAGCGCGGCCCGCGAGGAGGCGGCGCTGCGCCGCAGGGTGCTCGCCCACCTCATGCGGCTCGGCCCGGCCCGCGCGGCCCGGCAGCGCACCGGATCGACCGTGTCGGTGCTGGCCGACGGCGCCGAGCGCGTGGCCCTGTACCGGCAGACCTTCCTCGCCCCGACGATCGCCGCGGGACTCGCCCCGGCCCTCGTGCTCGTGGAGCTGGGCATCGCGGTGGACCCGGTTCCCTCAGCGGTCCTGGCCCTCGCCGTCGTCGGCGTGCCCGCGCTCATCATCGGCTTCCACAGGACGCTGCGGTCATCCTCATCGGGCTCGCGCCGGAGCCGGGCGCGCCTGAGCGCGGAGTACCTCGACGCCATCCAGGGCCTGACCACCCTCACCCTGGCGCGCGCGGCGGGGCGCACGCGCGAGCGGCTGCGCGACGCCGGGGAGCGCAACCGGCGCGCCGTCATGCGCCTGCTGGCGGGCAACCAGCTCGTCATCCTGGTCACCGACTCGCTCTTCTCGCTCTTCCTCATCTCGGTGGCGGCGGTCAGCGCCGTGGCGAGGCTGGGCTCGGGGGCCATCGGCGCAGGCGATGCGCTGGCGATCGTGCTGACCTCCTTCGTCCTTCTCGAACCACTGGACCACGTGGGGGCCTTCTTCTACGTCGGCATGGGGGGCCTGGCCAATCAGCGGGTCATCCGCCGCATTCTGTCGTCCCCGGATTCCGTCGGCGCCGGTGGCGCCGACGCGCCGCCGGATACCTCCGAACGGGCGCGGGCCGGGAGCGGGACCGCGACCATGGGCGAGGGGCCGGCCCGGCGCGACGGGAGCGGCGGGCCCGCCGGGGGCGTCCGCCTGCGGGGGGCGAGCGCCGCCTGGGAGCGCGCCGAGGTCCTCCACGGGGTCGACCTCGAGGTGGCGCCCGGCGAGCATGTGGCGGTCGTCGGCCCCTCCGGCTCGGGCAAGTCAACGCTCATGGCCCTGCTCAAGGGGGATCTCCTTCCCTCGGCCGGCGCCGTGGAGGTCGACGGCGAGGCACTGGCACCGGGGTCGGGCGCCGCTGATCAGGAACGGGTCCGCGCCGCGAGCGCCCTGGTGGCGCAGTCCACCTGGCTCTTCTCCGGTACCATCGCCTCCAACCTCCGCCTCGCCGCGCCGGGGGCCGGCGACGACGAGCTGTGGGAGGCCCTGACGGCCGCCAATCTCGCCGAGGAGGTCCGGCGGATGCCCAGGGGCCTGGCGACCCGTGTGGGCGAGCAGGGCCTGGGGCTGTCCGGGGGCCAGGCCCAGCGCGTCTCCCTGGCGCGGGCGGTGCTCGCCGACCGATCCATCCTGCTGCTGGACGAGCCGACCAGCCAGGTGGACCTGGCCGGGGAGGCCGCGATCATCGAGGCGATCGAGAGGGTCTCCGCCGGACGCACCGTCATGACGGTCTCGCATCGCGCCGGCGCGCTGATCGGGGCCGATCGCGTCATCACCGTCGAGGGCGGGCGCATCACCGCCGAGCGGCCCGGCTCGGGGCCGGCCGAGCGGCCCGGCACGCGGGCGGGCGCCGGGGCAGCATCCGAGCCCGGCCACGAGGCGGGGAGGGGCGGGCGATGAGCACGAGCCGCGCGAGACGGGAGTATGGCGCCCCGGGTGCGCAGGGCCCCCAGGGGACGCGGTTCCGCCCGGGCGGGGCCGGAGAGGTGGCCTCGGCCCCGTCCTCGCAGCCGTCCCCGCCGAGCCGTCGCGCGCTCATCGGCTGGCTCCTGCGCGTCACCCGGCCGGTCCTGGCGCCCCTGGCGGGCTCGACGCTGTGCCGTATCGCCGATCTTCTCCTGGGCTGCGCGATCCTTGCGATCGGGGCGGTCGCCGTCGTCCGTGCGGGCGCGCAGGCCGCCTCAGGGGCGGCCATCGGCATCCCCTGGGGACTGGCGGGGCTGCTCGCGCTCGTCTCCCTGCTCAAGGCGGCGCTGCGCTACGCCGAGCAGTTCCTCGGGCACTTCGTGGCCTTCAAGGCGCTGGAGCTGCTGCGCGGGGAGATCTTCTCCGCGCTCATCCCCCGCGCGCCGCGGGTCATGCTGGACTCCCGCTCGGGGGACCTGCTGGCGCGCGCCACGAAGGACGTCGACCGCATCGAGGTGTTCTTCGCCCACACCTTCGCCCCCGCCATCAGCGCCGTCGTCGTGCCCCTGACCGTGGTGGGAGTCATCGGGGCGACGACGTCGTGGCCGGTGGCGCTGACCGCCTCGGCCTTCTCACTGGCGGCGATCGGCGTGGTCCCCGCGCTCGGATGGCGGCTCTCGCTGGACTCCTCCCGCGAGGCCGTGGCGGGCAGGGCAGGGCTGACCCAGCACGTCACGGACTCCATCCAGGGGATGGCCGAGGTGGTGGGCTACGGGCACGTGGAGGGCCGCCTCGAGGAGATGGACGAGATCGACCGGGCCATCCAGGCCGCCGGAGCCCCGGCGCGGCGCTGGACGGCGCTGCGCCGGGGCGGCGCCCAGCTGCTCGCGCTCGCGGGCCCCGCCGCGATGATCCTCGTGGGCGCCGACGGCGTGCGCGCGGGGGCGTTCTCGGCGGCGGCCCTGGCCGGCGGCGTCGCGGCGGTGGTGCGACTGGCCGAGACCGCGCGGGGCGTGGAGGAGTTCGCCGCCGCGCTCAACACATCCTTCGCCGCGGCGGAGAGGGTGTGGGCCACCGTCCACTCCCCCATCGAGGTCGAGGACGGGCAGGGGGAGCTGCCCCGCGGGGGCTGTCATGAGCTCGTCTGGGACGAGGTGTCCTACGCCTACCCGGGCTCGCCGAGGCCGGCGCTCGAGGGCGTGTCCGTGCGCGCCGCGGCGGGCCGGTGGACCTGCCTCGTGGGGGTCTCCAGCTCGGGCAAGACGACCATGGGCCATCTGGCGCTGCGCTTCGACGACCCCGCGGCGGGCCGGATCCTCCTGGACGGCGTCGACATCCGGGGGCTGAGGGGCGACTGCCTTCGCCGCGAGGTGGCGCTGGTCAGCCAGAGCGCGCACCTGTTCCGGGCCAGTGTCCTGGACAACCTGCGGCTGGCCGCGCCGGGCGCGAGCGAGGAGGAGGTGCGGCGGGCCTGCCGGGACGCCGGGATCCACGAGGACATCGTGGCCCTGGAATCCGGTTACGGCACGATGATCGGCGAGCGCGGAGCCTCGCTGTCCGGCGGCCAGCGCCAGCGGCTCGCGCTGGCCCGGGCACTGCTGGCCCGGCCCGGGGTCATCGTCCTGGACGAGTTCACCTCGCACCTGGATCCGGCGCTCGACGCCCGGGTGCGCTCCCGCGTGCGCGAGCGCCTGGCCGGCACGACGGTCGTGGAGATCACGCACCGCCTGCGGTGGGTGGCCGAGGCGGACCACGTGGCCGTCCTCGACGGGGGCCGCGTCGTCGAGCAGGGAGCCCCCGCCGAGCTCATGTCAGCGGGCGGGGCGCTGACCCGGCTCATGGCCCGGGAGGCGTGACGGCAGAGGATGGAGGCAGGGAGGTGCCGGCGCTCTCATTCTCCGGGCCGGCCCGCGGCGGCGCTGGACGCGGCCAGCTCCTCGGGGCTGACCACGCCCTCGACGCTCACGCCGTCCAGGTAGGTCATGCCGTCGAAGGCGAGCTCACGGGCGTTCTCCGGATCCCCCTCGTGGCCGAGGCGGCCGTCGGCGAAACGGTCGATGGTGAGGGCGATGGCCGCGTCACCGGTGACATTGGTGGCGGTGCCGAAGGAGTCCATGGCGATGTAGGTGGCGAACATGAGGCCGACCTGGGCGTCGTCGAAGCCCAGCATGGAGGCGATGAGGCCCGAGGCCGCGGCGATGGCGCCGCCGGGGACGCCGGGGGCCGCCACCATCGTGACGCCGAGCATGAAGATGAAGCCGATCCACTGGGCGGCGCTGATCGTCAGGCCCTGGGTGAAGGCGATGGCGAAGGCGAAGGCGAAGATCTTCGATGTCGAGCCGGCCAGGTGGATCGTGGCGCACAGGGGGATGACGAAGGAGGCGACGGCGTCGGACACGCCCAGCTTCTTGGTCTGGCGCAGCGTGACCGGGATGGTCGCCGCGGAGGAGGATGTGCCCAGGGCCGTCATGTAGGCCGGCAGCAGCGTGAGGATCGCCTTGAGCGGGTTCTTGCGGCCTATGGCCCCGGCGGCGGTGTACTGGCAGGCCAGGATGACGACCTCGAGGACGAGAACGACGACGACCACGCGCACGAGCGTCCTCATGACGGCCCATGCCTCGCCCGTGTAAGCGAAGTTGAGGAAGATGCCGAAGATGTGCAGCGGCAGGAGGGGGATGATGATCGTCTCGATGAGGCGGGTGATGATGGCGCGGAACTCGATGAATCCCTTGCGCAGCACGCCCCGGGGCACGAGGGAGAGGCCGATGCCCATGACGAAGCTGAGGATGAGGGCGGTGAGGACCTCCACCGGCGGGGCGATCTCAAGGGTGAAGAAGCTCTCCAGGGCGCTCCCGGGCTCGGAGACGTCGCCGAGCGTCACGCCGGACAGGAGCGTGGGGAACAGGGCCGCGCAGGTCGCGTAGGTGACGAAGCCCGCGAAGAGGGTGGAGGCGTACGCGACGGCGGTGGTGACGCCCAGCCACTTGCCGGCCCCGCGCCCGAGGTCGGCGATGGCGGGGGTGACCAGGCCGATGATGATCAGTGGGATCGCGAATTTGAGGAACTGGCTGAAGATCGCCGAGAAGGTGGCGAAGCCGCGGCCCACGGGCGCCGGGATGATGGGATGGCCGCCCACGCGGATGGAGCCGAGGATGACGGCGAGGAGGATCGCGGCAATCACCCACAGGAGGATGCCGCCCCTCATGCGGCGCTTGCGCGCGACGGGCTGTGCGTTGGACATGTTGGGGCCTTCCAGATACCAGGGGATCGCCGCGTGAGCGCGTGATGACCGTGACAGCGGGGCAGGATCGCATAGTCGCCGCCGCGCGGGCAGGGGCGTCTGCCATCCGGGATGGGGCGGCCCCGTTCCGGCCGCCGGGGCGCCGGGGTCAGCCGAAGATGCGCGGCAGGTCCGCGTAGGGGGCGAGCACGAGGAGCGCCAGGGCGAGCAGCGCTCCGAAGACGACGTCGAAGAGCCGCGAGCGCGCGGAGATCCAGGTGCCCTGGGGGCGCTGGAATCGCATGACGACGAGGGTGAGGAGGAGGACGACGAGGGCGATGACGCCGAGGCGCTGGTGCCCCAGCAGGCTGATGGCGGGCACGACGGCGAGGCACAGCGCCACGGCGAGAACGCCGGCGCTCCGGTAGGTCTGGTGAGCTCGGCTGCGCGCGGGCGCCACGCCCTGCGGGGAGCGCGCGGGCCCGTCGGCCCCGTTCACGGGCTCGACCGCAGTGCCGGCGCCGGCGGCGCCGTCCCCCTCCTGACTCACGCGCCCACTCTATCCCCCGGCTCCTCCTGACCCCGGCCGCGGGCCGGGCCGTGGTGGGCGGGAGCGTCGACCGGGCAGTCCGATGATCAGCGGGGCCGGGCGGGGTAGGGGCGGGAGCGCGGGCTGGGGCGGCCTCAGTGGAAGAAGTGGCGCTGCCCGGTGAGGTACATGGTGATGCCCGCGTCCTTGGCGGCGGCGATGACCTCCTCATCGCGGATCGAGCCGCCGGGCTGGACGACGGCGCGCACGCCGGCGTCGATGAGGACCTTCAGGCCATCGGCGAAGGGGAAGAAGGCATCGGAGGCGGCCACGGCCCCGCGGGCCCGCTCGGGGGCGTCGCCGGAGAGGATCCGGTCGGCGTCACCCCCGCCGACGGAGCCGGTCTCCCCAGTCGCGGAGGCGGGCGCCGCGGCGTCGCCGGTGGAACGGGCGCCGAGGGTGTTGGCGCGCTCGACGGCCAGGCGGCAGGAGTCGACGCGGTTGACCTGCCCCATGCCCACCCCGACGGTGGCTCCGCCCGAGGCGAGGAGGATGGCGTTGGACTTGACCGAGCGGATGGCGCGCCAGGCGAAGCGCAGGTCGGCGAGGGTGGCGGCGTCGGCGGGCTCGCCGGCGGCGAGGGTCCAGGCGGCGGGGTCGTCGTCGCCGGCCTGGTGGGCGTCGCGCTCCTGGATGACGGCTCCCCCGGAGATCTGCTTGATCTCCCAGCCCTCGCGCTCGGGCGCCTCGACGGCGAGGATGCGCAGGTTCTTCTTGGCCTTGAGGATCTCCAGGGCCTCGTCCTCGAAGGCGGGGGCGGCCACGACCTCGGTGAAGATCGGCTTGATCTGGCGCGCCATGGCGGCGGTGACGGTGGCGTTGGTGGCGATGACCCCGCCGAAGGCGGACACGGGGTCGCAGGCGTGGGCGAGGCGGTGGGCCTGGGCGACATCACCGCTGGGGCTGATGGCCACGCCGCAGGGGTTGGCGTGCTTGATGATGGCCACGCAGACCTCGTCGCCGTGGTCGTAGGCGGCGCGCAGGGCGGCGTCGGTGTCCGTGTAGTTGTTGTAGCTCATGGCCTTGCCGGCCAGCTGCCGGGCTGCGGCCACTCCCCCGCGCGCGCCCGGGGCGGTGTAGACAGCGGCGCCCTGGTGGGGGTTCTCGCCGTAGCGCAGAGCGGTGAGGCGCTCATAGGCGGCCCCGACGTAGGCGGGGGGCGCGACTGGGCCCTCGGCGCCTGTGGGAGCGCTGCCGGGGGCCGTCCCGTCGCAGTCGGCCTCGGTCTGCTGGGCGAACCAGGTGGCCACGGCGGCGTCGTAGGCGGCGGTGCGGGCGTATGCGGCCGCGGCGAGGCGGCGGCGCTGGGAGAGGGTGAATCCGCCGTCGGCGATGGCGCGGGCGGCCTCGGCGTACTGGTCGGGGGAGGTCAGGACGGCGACGCCGGGGTGGTTCTTCGCGGCGGCCCGGACCATGGAGGGGCCCCCGATGTCGATCTGCTCGACGCAGGCGTCGAAGGGCGCTCCGGAGGCGACGGTGGCGGTGAAGGGGTAGAGGTTGACGACGACGAGGTCGAGGGGGGCCACGCCCAGGGCGTCGAGTTGGGCGAGATGGTCGGGCTTGCGGCGGTCGGCGAGGATGCCGGCGTGGACGGCGGGGTGGAGGGTCTTGACGCGGCCCTCGAGGCACTCGGGGAAGCCGGTGACCTGCTCGATGCCGACCACCGCGATGCCCGCGGCGGCGATGGTGGCGGCGGTGGAGCCGGTGGAGACGATCTCGATGCCGGCGGCGGCCAGGGCGGTGGCGAGCTCGATGAGCCCGGTCTTGTCGTAGACGGAGATGAGCGCGCGGCGCACGGGGACGACGTCGGGGTTGACCAGTCCCTCGGTGGGGACATGGGCGGTGGGCACGCTGGTGGGGGCTGAGGGGGCTGGTGAGGCGGTCACGGGGGGGCTCCTGTGGTTCCGGGGGTCGGCGGGACGCCCAGGCGGGCGACGTCCCCTCCACATGGGGCGGTCGCTCCCCGGTGGTGCCCCACCCTCGCCAGTCGCGACCGGTCCCAGGCTAGCGCGCTCCCGCCCCGGCCCGCCATACCTCACCACATCGAGACCGGTCGAAAACGCCACCGAAACCGGTCGAAGTGGCGATCGAGACCGGTTCCCCGCGCCTCTCGAACCGGTCTCGATCGCCACTTCGACCGGTCTCGGGAAAAGAAGAGGGGCAGCAGGGGGTGGGGGCGCGGATCAGTCCTCGGACTGCTCCTGCTGCTTGCGCCAGCGGATTCCGGCGTCGATGAAGCCGTCGATGTCGCCGTCGAAGACGGAGTCGGGGTTGCCGACCTCGTGGTTGGTGCGCAGGTCCTTGACCATCTGGTACGGGTTGAGGACGTAGGAGCGCATCTGGTCGCCCCAGGAGGCCTTGATGTCCCCGGCGAGCTCCTTCTTCTTGGCGTCCTCCTCCTGCTGCTTGAGCAGGAGCAGGCGGGACTGCAGAACGCGCATGGCGGCCGCGCGGTTCTGGATCTGCGACTTCTCATCCTGCATCGACACCACGAGTCCCGTGGGCAGGTGGGTGATGCGCACGGCGGAGTCGGTGGTGTTGACGGACTGGCCGCCGGGGCCCGACGAGCGGAAGACGTCGATGCGGATGTCCGTCTCGGGGACGTCGATGTGGTCGGTCGACTCGATGAGCGGGATGACCTCGACGGCCGCGAAGGAGGTCTGGCGGCGCCCCTGGTTGTCGAAAGGGCTGATGCGCACGAGGCGGTGCGTGCCGCCCTCGACGCTCAGCGTGCCGTAGGCGTAAGGGGCGTGGACCTCGAAGGTCACGGATTTCAGGCCGGCCTCCTCGGCGTAGGAGGTGTTGAGGACCTTGACGGCGTAGTCGTGGCGCTCCGCCCAGCGCGTGTACATGCGCAGGAGCATCTCGGCGAAGTCGGCGGCGTCGACTCCCCCGGCGCCCGAGCGGATGGTGACGACGGCGTCGCGCTGATCGTACTCACCGCTCAGGAGGGTGCGGATCTCAAGATCGGCCAGGTCCTTGGAGATGGCGGCGAGGTCGGACTCGGCCTCGGCGAGGATCTCCGCGGCGTCGTCGCCCTCCTCCTCACCGGCCAGCTCGACCATCGCCTCGAGGTCGTCGATGCGCTCGCCGAGCTCCTCGACGCGCTTGAGGTCCGCCTGCGCGTGGGACAGGGCGGAGGTGACCACCTGGGCGGCATCCGGGTCGTCCCACAGGTCCGGGGCGGCGGCCTGCTCGGAGAGCTCGGCGATGCGGGCGCGCAGGGCATCCGGGTCTGTCACCGCGGCGATGGAGGCGTAGGTGTGTCGGAGTCGTTCGATCTGAGCGGGGAAGTCAGTGGCCACCCGGCAAGACTAGTCGATCCGGGGTGCGGCGGGGCCGGGGCGGGCGCGGGGAGCCCGCCCGCCGACCGATCGGCGCCCCCTGGATGATTGATGCAGGGGGATGCAGGGGGTAGGTGCTCGGCGCGGCTGTGCGACGGGGATGGGTCAGAGTGTCCGGACTCAGCGCCGCTTACCCGGACACCGAGACCGAAGGACTCCACGATGGACGCTGACCTGGACACCCTGGCGACCGCATCGCAGCGCCCGTCCTACGATCCCTGACCGCCTGAGGCCACTAACAAACCCCACCACCAGGCCCCGCATCGATCATCCAGGAGCTAACGCGCTCGCGCAGCGAGGCGCCCACGGCGCCGGCCTCAGGCCTCCGCCCCGAGCCGCTCCAACCAGCGCCGCACGCCGTCGACGTTGATGCCGGCCTCCAGGCGGGTGCCAGGTCTCCAGTCGCCCGTGCTGGTCAGGGCGGCGAGCTCGCGCGCGCTGGAGCCCACTCCGGAGGAGAACGAGGTGCAGAACGGGATCACGGTCTTGCCCGTGAAATCATTGCCCCGCACGAACTCGTTCAGCACCCAGGAGGCCTCGCCCCACCACAGGGGGTAGCCGAGGATCACGACGTCGTAGTCGGCGAAGCCCGCCGGGGTCCCCTGCGCCAACTCGACATGGCGCCGGCTGCGGTCGACGTGCTCGCGCGAGACCCTGCTGCGCGGGTCGTTGTAGTCCAGGTCCGGCTCGGAGTAGACGTCCACGGGGATGAGCACGAAGGCGTCGGCCCCCAGCGCCCGGACGATGGTCTCGGCGACGCGCCGGGTGTGCCCGTGGGCGGAGTAGTGGACGACGAGAGTCCTCGGCCGGGAGACAGGGACGCTGCTGGTGGTCATCGTTGAGCTCCAATTCTCGGTCGTCGATTGTAGATCAGTCGACCATCGAGCAGAGCCGCCGACTCGTCGCTTGCTCATCGACAGCGCTCGACCCACCCACCTGGAGTGATGGACGCGCGCGCATGCCGGTGCCCCCAGCGGTCCTGCGCCCGTCCGCGACGTCGCTGAACGGGCAGGAATGTCGATCGGCACGGTGTCGCACGTTCTCAATCACCCCGACCGCGTAGCGCAGTCGACGCTCGACCGCGTGCGCGCCGCCATCGCCGCATCGGCTTCGTCAACGGCCCACCGACCGTGCGGCAGTCCGTCGACCGCCATGACGGCGTTATCACTGCGCTGACCAGCGTGCGCCAACCCATGCGGGAGATGGGGGCGGCAGCAGCCGACCTGCTGCTGTCCACCGACGGCACGATCCGGCACGTCGCCTTCCCCCTGAGCTGGTGGTGCGCGAGCCCACGGCGGGCAGCGCCACTCACCGCGCTTGAGCACGACGCGCCCATCCTCCCGCCCTCCCTGCTGGGATCGGGCCGAGGGGATCGGCTCGCAGAGGCGCAGAACCGGCACCCGCCTCAGCCCATGATGGTGCCCAGGGGGATCGTCTGCTCCAGCAGCGCCGACAGGACCGCGCGCACCGCCGGCCCGGGCTCGGTGCGCGTGGCGCGATGGCGCACGACGAGCTGGCGCGCGCCCAGGCCGGGCAGACGGGTGATGTGCACGTCGTCGGGGATGTCGCTGCTGCGCACGGCGAGCTCGGGGAGGAGCGCGTACCCCAGCCCCGCATGGGCCATGGCGAGCACGACGTCGTAGTCGTAGCCCACGTGCCGAGTGGTCAGGGCGACTCCGAGCTGCCCGGACAGGCGGGTCAGTGCGAAGGCCCCGGCGGTGGAGGGGTCGAGGGCGATCCAGGTGGCACCGGCCAGGTCCGCCAGCGACGTCGGCACGGCGCTGCCCGGGGGGACGACGACGAGCCAGGACTCATCGAGGATCGGCACATCGCCGAGGCCGCGGGGGGCCGGGGGCAGGGCGCGGGCGTCGCGCTCCAGGAGGAGGAGATCGAGCTCACCGCGCCGCAGGCGGGACAGGCCCGCGCGCTCCTCGACCTCCTCGATGATGATGTCGAGTCCGGGGCGATTGGCCTCCAGGTCGGCGATGAGAGGCAGGAGGATGGCGCGCACCGCGGTGGCGAAGGAGCCGACGCGGACCGTCCCGGTGGGGCTCGCGCCGTCGAGACTGGCGAGCTTGCGCTGGGCCTCGGTGAGCTCGCTCTCGATGCGCTCGGCACTCTCGGCCAGCACCCGACCGGCCTCCGTGAGGACCGCGCCGGTCGGGGTGCGATCCACGAGACGGGCATCGCACTCCTTCTCCAGAAGGCGGACGTGCTGGGAGACGGCGGAGGGACTCATATGTAACGAATCCGCAGCTGCGACCACCCCTCCGGAGCGCTGGACGGCGAGGAGGACGGACATCCGTCGAGGCGACAGGTTCATGAAGTAAAACTACATCCCCCATGCAGATACCTGCGATTGATCTTCAGCGTCAGGGGGTCCAGGATCGTCCCTCGTGACCCATCTCGTTCCCTCCCTCCTCTCCCTGGCCGGCTGGCTCGGCGCCGCCGAGCTCCTCTGGGCCTACGTCCTCATCTCCTCCGGCAGGCTGGCCGGTGATTCCCTCAAGTACCAGGCCCTCAACATCTCGGGCTCGATCATGCTGATGGCCAACTGCGCCTCCTCCGGCGCCTGGCCGAGCGTCATCGCGAACCTCTTCTACCTCGTGGTCGGCATCAATGTGCTCCTGACCGTCAAGCGCGCCTACATCGCCGGGCTCGTGCGCCGCGAGGCCGCCGCCGTCTCCGCCCGTTGGCAGCGCCCGGGGCCGGCCGGGCCGAACGTCGCCGCCGCTGACTCGACCGCGCGGATGGCCCCGGCCTCCACGCCCGGGATGACGATGCCCGTCGGTCATTCCGCGCCGACCACCCCGGCGGTTCCGGTCGTCGCCGTCATGAGCACCGCCGCCTGACCGAGCCGCCCATCGACTGGTGCGCTTCGCACCGAGCGGTGCCGTGCTCACCGAGCGGTGCGAGCTGCCCGCACCAGTGGGTGCGGATGGCGCCTGTGGGTGCGGATCGCACCGGTGAGCACGCATCGTGCGGATCCCCGCCCGCCTCAGGGCGCCGTCGTCGTCCGGGCCGACCCAGTGGCGCTGATGTCGAAGCCCTCGAAGGGCAGCAGCCCCCAGGGCAGGAAGGGCGGGCGCGAATGGGCGCTGAGCGTGACGACGGCGACCCTGCCCTCCTCGGCGCGGGCATCGCTCACGCTCACCCCGCTCAGGCCCCCGGCGCTCGCCGTCCCCGCATCCGCCTGGGCGGCGAGGTCGCCGACGGCGGCGCTCCGCACCGAGGCGTCGTCCATGGCCGCGGGCGCCGGCGGGAGGCCGTCCGGCGGGGCAGGGGCTCCTGATGAGCAGTCCCCGCAGGCCCCCGTGTCGCCGGTGCTCATGGGGGCGCCCTCGACAGTGCCTCCTCCCCCGCCCGCGTAATAGTTGTCGGGCGCCGTCCTGCCCGCCCCCGCCGCGGCGGCGGAGTCCGCCATGGCGGTCAGGCGCTTGACGTCGAGGTAGACGGCGGTCACCGAGGCGATGCTGAGAACGAGGGCGAGCACGACGGCGATCATCCCGATCCCGAGCAGCATTGCCTGCCCGTCCTCGGCCGCGCAGCGGCGGCGCGCCGCTCCCATTCCCTCTCGCCGGCGCCCCATGGCGAAGGGGGTGCCCGATCCCCGGGCGTCGCGGGCTCCGATTCGCCTCACCGACGGCCTCCCGGATCCGGGGCGATGCCCTCAACGGTGCTCACGGGGCGCACGGCGGAGATCGTGACGAGATCGTTGCCGATCCCGGCCTCGGACACGAGCGGCAGGTCGACTCCCACCTCCACGCGCACCGCCCTGGGCCGGGCGCAGGCGGAGTCCTCGCAGTCGAGGGTCAGCGCGGTGGCGGGGTCGTCGTCGAGGCCCTGATCGGCCAGGGCGAGGCCGACGGCGGCGCGGGCCCGCACCGGCCCCTGGCCGTCGGCGCCACCAGCGCTGATCTCCATGATGCGAGCGGCGGAGTCGGCGGCGCTGGCGACGGCCAGCGAGGCCGCCTGCGCCTGGGCGAGGGCGACGATGAGGTAGAGGATCGGCACGACGATGGCCACGCTCCAGCCGATGAACTCCACCGTGGCACTGCCCCGCTCCCCCTGCGCCTGTCCCGGCGCGGGAAACCGCCCGGCCCTCGTCAGCCGGCTCATGGCGCCGCACCGGCCCGGGCGAGGGCGGCCTCATCGAGGGCGCGGCCGCTCACGCGCAGGGTCCCGCCGGGGCCAAGCAGCCCGAGGACGGGAAGGGGTGCGCTCGCCTCGACCTCCACCACTGGCAGGCCGTCGCGCACCACGCGCCGGACCCGCACATCCGTGACGTAATCGTCGGCGAGGGCGGCGCCCACCAGGGCCCGGACGCGGGCGGACGCCTCCTCCTCGGTGCCGCCGGCCAGCGCGGCGCGCCTGGCGCCCTCCCCTGCGGCATCGGTGAGGACGTTGCGGGCGTATAACCCCAGGGCGAGTTGGAGGAGGGCGACGGCCACAGCGATGACGAGGGCGCCGACCATGACGAACTCGGCGATCGCGGAGCCCTCCTCACCACTCCCCCGGCCGGGGGTGCGCGCGTCGCGGGGCGGGCACGGCCCGCAGCGCTCAGATCGCACCGGTCACCTTGCTCATCGCGGAGGTGAAGATGTTGACGAGGGCGGGCCCGGCGACGGTCCACAGAGCGACGACGAGCCCGGCGGTCATGAGGGTGACGAGCACCCATCCGGGGACGTCGCCGCGCTCGGGCGCGAGGGAGCGACAGGCCCGGGCGCCGAGATCCCTGGCGCGCCGGGACCAGCCGATCAGGGCGGGGCCCAGCGGGGCGCTCAGACGGGCGGCCGCGCGCAGGGCTCTGCGGGAGTGCGTGCTCATGGTGGTTCCTTCCATGGGTGGGGCGGGGATCGGGGCGCGGCTGGGCGGTCAGATGCCCAGGCGCAGGACGACGAGCCCGGGGTAGAGGGCGAACAGGACGGTGATGGGCAGGACGAGGAAGACGACGGGCACCATCTGGGCGATCTCGCGCCTCCCGCCCTCCTCGATGAGGGCTCGCCGGGCGGCTTCGCGGGAGTCGGCCGCCTGGGCCCGCAGGACCTCGGCCAGGGGCGTCCCGCGCTCCATGGCCACGATGATGGCCTCGCAGAGCCGGGACAGGGCCGGGCAGCCGCAGCGGGCCCCCAGGGCCTCGAGGGCGGAGGCGAGGACGGTCCCCGACCGGATGTCGGCCAGGGTCATGGCGAGCTCGTCGACGAGGTCGCCGCGCCCTCGCCGGGCGACCCTCTCGATGGCGTCCACCGGCCCCTGACCGGCCCCGACGGCGAGCGCGAGGAGCTCGACGACATCGGGCAGCTGGGCCTCGATCCTCGCGGTGCGCCTCCTGACCGCGCGCGAGAGCCACCAGTCACGGGCCGCCGCCCCGGCCATCGCCGCGATGAGGGCGCCGAGCAGCACGATGGGGACGCTGATGGGCCGCAGGAACGAGGAGACCAGGCCCACCCCGAGGGCGGTGGACAGCCCCATGCCCGCCCACACGAGCTGCTGGACCCTCAGCTCGTCGTAGGTGAGGTGGGAGCCGGAGCGGGCCAATCGGCGTCGGACCGAGTCCGCGGACGAGCCCATGGACTCCAAGAGGCCGCCGAGGCCGGCGACTGCGGCCAGCAGCAGGCCGGGGACGGTCCTCCCACCGGGGCCGGGGGCCCGCAGGAGGGAGGATCCGCGCGGCCGCTCCTGCGCGTAGGGCTCCAGGCGGGCGACGAGGCCGGGGCGCCGCCGCGACAGGCCCTGGAGGATCAGGAGTAAGCCGAGGGAGGCGAGCAGGCCGACCAGTGCGCCGAGGATATGGTCGCTCATCGCAGCACCCGCTCCTCCTCGGGCAGGCGCCCGATCCTCAGCATGAGGCGGTAGGCGACCACGCTGACCGCGGCCCCGATGAGGAGGACGAGGGCGCCGCCGCTCGTGGCGTAGGCGGCCGCGGCCTGGGGGCGCGTGGACAGCAGGGCCAGGACCAGCCAGGGCGCGGCGACGGCGACCCGGGCGCCGTTGACGGTCCAGGACTGGCGGGCCTCGAGCTCGCCGCGGGTGCGCATGTCCTCGCGCAGCATCCGGGCCAGGGATCGCATGAGTTCGGCGAGCTCGGTGCCGCCGACCTCATGGGCGAGGTGGAGCGCCTCGACGATCCTGTCGGCGACCGGGTCGGCGAAGCGGGATTTCAGGCGCGCCAGGGACTCGTCGAACCGCGCCGTGGCCGCGTAGTCGACGGCGAAGGCGGCGAACTCGGCGCGCACCGCCTCCGGGCCCCGCTCGGCGAGGCCGGCCAGGGCCTCGGGCAGGCTCATGCCGGCCCGGATCCCGGAGACGAGCGTGTCGACCGCCTCTGGCCAGACCTCCCGCAGGCGGGCGCGTCGGGCTCGGGCGCGCGAGGAGATGAGGAGGAAGGGGAGGAGGGCGGCGATGGCGCCGAAGGCGATCGCGATGCTCCCTATCCCGGTGGCGCCGAGGAATCCGAGGCCGACGACGGCCCCGGCCCCGAGGCTGCCGGTCGCGAAGGCGGCGGGGCTGGTGCGCCCGGCGCCGGCCTGGACGAGGAGGTCGCCCAGGCGCCGGGAGCGCTCAGAGTGCCACTGCGGGGGCTCGCTCGTGCAGGCCTGCCAGAGGAGGACGAGGCCGAGGCCCGCCAGGAGCCCTGCGACGGCGCCCATCAGAAGGCCTCCCGCGCGTGGGAGACGTGGGAGATCGGCGCTGCCGGGGCGGTGCGCCGCGGGGCGGTCACAGCCGCCCCGGGCATTCCGGGCGTCGGCGGTTCGGCGGCGGGGAGGGGCGTCGCCCGGCCGGCGGCGAGGAGGGAGGAGAGGTCATGCCCGGCGCGCTCATAGCGCTCCTGGCCAGACGGCAGGCCGGTGCCGCGGACGAGGCGGTCATCATCGTCCCGGTGGAAGAGATCGGCCAGCTCGATGACGCCGTTCTCGACCCGGCCCGTGACGGCGCGGACCTCCCGCACGGTGCGGTGGCCGGCGGCGTCGAGCCCGAGATGGACGACGAGGTCGATGGCGCTGGCGACCGTGGGCACGACGAAGGCGGCGGAGACGTTCTCCCCGGCGAGCAGGGGCAGGGTGCAGATCTTGATGATGGCCTCGCGGGCGGAATTGGCGTGCAGGGTGGACATGGCCGGCAGGCCGGAGTTCATGGCGATGAGCAGGTCGAGGGCCTCGGCCTCGCGGACCTCGCCGATGATGAGGCGGTCGGGGCGCATGCGCAGGGCCTCCTTGATCAGGCGCCGCAGGGTGATCTCGCCGGCGCCCTCGAGGTTGGCGGGCCGGGTCTGCATGGCCACGCAGTCGCGGTTGCGCAGGGAGAGCTCGAAGACCTCCTCGCAGGTGATGATGCGCTGGCCAGCGGGGACGGCACCGGCCAGGGCTCTCACCATGGTGGTCTTGCCGGCCTGGGTGGCCCCGGAGACGAGGATGTTGAGACCCGCCTGGACGGAGGCGTCGAGGAAGGCGGCGGCCCTGGCGGGCAGGGAGCCGAGCCGGACGAGGTCGGCCAGGCGGCCGGCGCGGGCCATGTGCTTGCGGATGTTGACCGCCCAGTGGGCGCCGGTGATGGGCGGGATGACCACGTGGAGGCGCTCGCCGCCGGGCAGCTGGGCGTCGACGAAGGGGCTGGACATGTCGAGGCGGCGCCCGGAGGCGCGCAGCATGCGCTCGACGAGGACGCGCAGGTCGCCGTCGGCCAGGAGCGTGGTGGTGAGCTCGGGGCGGCCCGAGCGGGCGACGAAGACTCGGTCGGCGCCGTTGACCCAGATCTCCTCGACCTCGTCGTCGTCGAGATAGCGCTGGAGGGGGCCCATGCCGGCCAGGGCGTCGACGATGCCGGCGGTGGCCGCCTCAGGATCGGGCAGGGGCGGGACGAGCCCGGCATCGGCGCGGCCGAGGTAGTCGGTGGAGGCCTCCTTGACGAGGCTGGCGAGGGAGCCGGGCTCGGAGAGGGGGTCGATGCCGCGACGGCGCACGAGCTCGCGGACCTCGGTGTGCAGCAGCGTTGCGGCGTCCATGGGTTTCCTCGGTGGTCGAGCGGGAGACGGGGGCGTCTGGCTCGGGGGACCAGTCGAGGTCAGGGGCCGGCGCTGCGGCCGGATCTTGGCTCCGATCTGGGGGATCGGGCGCGAGCCGAGACTAGGCGACGATCCGCGCCTCGCGCTACCCCCGGCGACGAACCTGTGGATAACCGCCTGGAGGGGAGGGAGGCGCTTGTGGAGCCGCTACTGGCCGCCCGCCCGCATCGCTCACCAGGTGAGCGGGGCAGGCGCGGCGGCTGCGCGAGGCGGCGCGCCTCGCCTACGGTTGGGGCATGACGCCCACGGACCCCACCCTGGACCCGGCCACGGGGACGAGTACGGAGACAAGCCCTGAGACGAGCGCCGAGATCGATGCGGAGATCGGCGTCGCGGCCGCCGCCGGGATCAGCGCTGAGACGGACGCGGGGGCCTCCCCCGGCGCCCCGTCGGGCTCGCGCGGCCAGGGGAGCGAGCACGGGGGTCCGTCCGACGGTGAGCAATCCTCGCCCACCGATGCCGCCGGGGACGTCCCCTCCCCTGAGCGCGCCGACGCCACCGGGGCGGCGGGGGCGCCGGTCAAGCGCCGTTCGGCGCTGGCCCTGGCCGCCATGGCGTCGATCGCGGTGCGGGGCCTGGACCCGGCCCGGCTGGCACTGCCCCAGTTGGATTCCGCGCATCTGAGGGTGGTCGGCGTCGTCGACACCCGGGGACGCCACTGGGAGGTCCACGAAGCCCTTGACGACCTCACCGGCGCGGAGCTGGTGGCCGAGGCCGAGGTGCTGCGGCGCATCGGCAGGATCGTGGACAACGGGCGCCTGTCCTTCGACGTTCCCCGGCCCGCAGGTTTCCTGCGGCGCGACGGCGCCTGCATCCAGGTCCGCTCCCATACGGCGGGACGGCCGATCAATCTGACATCCCTGCGCCCGGGGCCCGGTCTGTCCGCAGGGCTCGGCAAGGCGCTGGGGGAGTTGCACGAGCTGCCCACCACGGTGGTGTCGGAGGCGGGGATGCCGGTGCGCGACGCGAACGAGGTGCGGGGCTCATGGCTGGCGCTGCTCGATGAGGCCGCGAGCACGGGCAAGGCACCCTCCTCGGTGCTCTCGCGCTGGGAGCAGGCCCTGGAGGACGCCGCGCTGTGGCGCTTCCGGCCGGTGGTGGTCCACGGTGACATGGCGGCGGAGAACGTCCTGACCGCCGGGGGCACCGTGGTGGCGATGAGCGGTTTCGCCCAGGCGCATGTGGGCGACCCGGCGGAGGACCTGGCCTGGATCTACTCCTCGGCGCCCCTGGACTGCCTGGACTCGATCGAATCGGCCTACGACTTGGCGCGCTCGGAGGGGGTGGACCGTCACCTGCGCGACCGCGCGGAGCTGGTGAGCGAGATGAGCCTGGCGCGCTGGCTGCTGCACGGCGTCCACTCGGGGGACGAGTCGGTCACCCGGGACGCGGTGGCGATGCTTGAGGACCTGGCCGAGCAGGTGGGCGACGATCCGATCGTCGACCACCATGAGCCGCGCCTGGCCTCGGTGCCGTCCGATTCCGCCCTCGAGGCCGCCGACGAGATGGAGGCGGTGACCTCGGAGGTCCCCGCGCCTCTGCGGGCCGTGCCCAGCCCGCAGGAGTAGGGGCGAAGTGGCGGGGTTTGAGGATTGCTTTCCGCCCAACTGCCCCGTCGGCGGACGGATTCGTTGGAATCATGCGGTTGTTGACGGCTCAACTCCGCGCACTCGGCCGAGCAATCCTCAACCCTCGCCATATCCTCGCGCTCAGGCGATCGGGGCGCAGACCTCGATGCGCCAGACGGCGTCGTCACCGGCCAGGATGGCCGGCAGGGCGATGGCGATGCCCTCCAGGCCCAGGCCCGCCTCCCGCAGGCGGCGCACGGCCGTGGCCGGCAGGATCTCCGCCTCCGTGTAGTAGCGGTACCCCGTGAGGGGGTCCACGCTGGAGGGGGAGAACAGGCCGATGGCCTCGTAGTGACGCAGCCTGCGCGCGCTCAGGAGGGTCATGCGGGAGAACTGCCCGATGCCCCACCGGGGAGCGGCGCCGGAGGATCCTGAATGAGGAGTGGGTTGCGCGGCGGTCATGGCTCCAGGCTCGGGTCTTCCACAGTGTCAAGGTCAAGGGAGTCCCCCGGGGCGGCCGCGCCGGGGGCGAGGAGGCTCTCGACGGCATCCAGTGGCAGCAGATCCGCCGGTGTGAGCTCGTCGACCTCGCCCAAGTCCACATAGGCATAGGCGGCGCGCACCCGGTCCGCCGGCATCCCCTGACTGGCGGCCCAGGCATGGACGTAGACACTCAGCTGGCCCACGGGGACGCGGCGGCGCCCGGTCTTCCAGTCGACGATGAGCCAGGAGCCGTCCGGGGCGGTGAAGACGGCGTCGATGCGGCAGCGCAGCGTCGTGGCGCCCACCGTGAGTTCTCGCTCCACCTCGGTGGCGCGCAGGGCGTGGCCCTTCAGGAGGGGCAGGGATTCGGCGGTGGCTAGCCAGCGCTCAATGCGCTTCCGATCTGCCGGGGCAAGGGCGTCGGGGACGCCCGCGTCGGTGAGCGGGATGAGGGCGGCGCGGCCCGCGAGGCGCTGGGCGATCGCGTCGTGGAAGACGGTGCCGAGCCGCCCGGCGGTCCGTGGCTCGGGCGGCAGGGGGCGGCGCAGGTCGAGGGCGAAGGCGGCGGGGTCGGCGCGCAGGCGGTCCAGGCTCGTGGCCGCCAGGTGGGAGGGCATGCGCACCCCGGGGACCTCGCGCTCGGCCCGGCGTCGTTCGGCCAGGAGGAGATCGGCCTCGGCCTCCCATCGGGCCACGAGCGGGTCTGCGGGCACTGTGGGCACTGCGGGATCGTCTCCGGCCTGCGGCGCGTCCGCGCGGCGGGCGGAGTCGACGGCGCGGGCGGCCGCGATCCTCGCCGCGCGGGGGCTGCCGGGCTCGGCGGGGTGCTCCACCGGCCACCAGGCCGAGGCGGTGGCGTCGTGGAGGGGATTGGAGGCTTCGTCGTCGATCTCGGTGATGCCCGCGCCCCAGGGGGTGGCGGGCGAGGTCCCTCCTCCGCCGCGCAGGATCTCGGCGAGGAAGCGGGACATGCGCCGCGGGGTCTTGCCCGTCTTGACGAAATGCGATCCGGTCAGGAGGAGGTCATGGCGGGCACGGGTCACAGCCACGTAGGCCAGGCGTCTCTCCTCGGCGATGGCGTGGCGGCCCAGGGCCAGCGTGTACTGCTTCCACATGTCCTTGACATCGTCCTTGTCCACATGCGGGGGCTCCAGGGCGCCCAGGCCGAAGGGCGGCAGCTCACCGGCGTCGGCGCGCAGGGGGTGGGGGAACTCCTCGGTGCTGGAGGTCCAGGAGCCGGGCGCGATGGCCCCGTCCTCGCGCGCCTTGCCGCGGTAGGAGGGGAAGGCGATCTCGGTCATTCCGATCACGGCGACGGCATCCCATTCCAAGCCCTTGGCGGCGTGCATGGTGAGGAGCTGAACAGCGCCGGGCTCGGGGGTGGGCTCGGGGGCGTCGAGCCCGTTCTCCTCGGACTGGGCGACCTGGAGCCAGTTGAGGAACCCGGCCGGGGTCGGGGCCTCGATGTCCGCGGCGTACTGCTCGGCCACGGCCCTGAAGGCGTCAACGGCGCGCCGACCGGCCCGCTGGGGGCCCATGGCGGCGATCTCGATATCGAGGTCGAGGGCCTGCTCGGCGATGTCGATGATGTCCGGAAGCGGTAGGGCGAGGGCGGCGCGGACCCGTCGCAGGGCGCGGGCCAGGCGCAGGGCGAGGGCGCGCCCGGCCTCGGACAGGCCTTCGATGGGAGCGTCGCCGCCCGGTTCCTCGGCGCGCCGGGCGATGGCCTCCAGTGCCTCGGTGAGTAGCGGCGCCTCGGGGGCCTCCTCCCGGCCGTCGACTGGGGACTCGGGCGCGGCGCCCCCGGCGGGGCCGGCGGTCCCGGCCCGCCGCTCCGCGGGCCGCTGCGGGCCGCGGGTGTGGCGGCGCGCCAGGGCGTGGAGGGCTCGCAGGTCGGCGGCGCCGATGTCCCCGGCGCTCAGCAGGCGCATGAGGCGATCCCCCCGCTCGGGGTCCGCGGCCGCGGTGATGAGGGCACGGAGGTCCGCGACCTCGGGGACGCCGAGCATCCCGCCGATGCCGACGACCTCGTAGGGGATGCCGCGCGCCTGGAGCGCGTCGGCGATAGGGATGAGCTGGGAGCGCGTGCGGGACAGGACGGCGAGCTCGGCGCGCGGCCCCCAGCGCCGCGCCATGAACTCGGCCACCGCCCCGGCCTCGGCGAGGGGATCGGGCAGGAAGGCGACGTTGACGGCGCCCTCGGCCAGGCCCGCGGCCGCGGGACGGGGGACGAGGCGCGTAACGGGGATGCGCTCCACGGCGGCGTCCCCCGGCTGGGAGCCGTGGTCGCGCAGGGGGGCGGAGATGATGTTGGCGGCGTCGAGGATGCGCTGGTCATTGCGCCAGGCCGTGGACAGGGGCAGCACGGGCGTGGCGAGCGCTGGATCCGCCCCCGCGGCCAGGGCCTCGGTGCCCGCGGGGTTGAAGCGGGCGTGGAAGGAGTCGAGGGCCCCGGCGCTGGCGCCGCGCCATCCGTAGATCGCCTGGTTGGGGTCCCCGACGGCTGTGACGCCTCCCCCGGCGAAGAGTCGGGAGAGCAGGAGGGTCTGGGCCACCGAGGTGTCCTGGAACTCGTCGAGGAGGACGGCGGGGTACTGCTCGCCGAGCGCGCGGGCGGCGCCGGGGACCTCCTCGACGATCCGGCAGGCCAGGGCGATCTGGTCCCCGAAGTCGACGAGCCCGTGGCGGCGCTTGTGCTCGCGGTACTCGGCGGCGAGCTCGAGGAGGGCGCGCTGGGTGGCCATGGTCTCCGCCCTGGTCTTGAAGATGCCGGCCAGGCCTCTCACGCCGGCGAGTCCCGCGAAGAGGTGCTGGAGGTCATCCAGGCCCTCAGCGGCCTCCTCGACGCCGAGCAGGTTCTCCGACAGGGCGCCGTCGACGCGCAGGACGGCGCGCACGGTGGTGGGAGTGGGGTCGAGGGGCAGGGGCGTGGCGCGCTCGGCGAGCATGTCGTCGACGATCTGCCAAGCGCCCGCCGCGGTGATGAGGGTGGCGTCGGGGTCGACGCCGATGCCCAGGCCGTGGTCGCGCACGAGTGCGGCGGCGAAGGCGTTGTAGGTGGAGATCGTGGGCTCGCCGAGTTCGGCGCCGCCATCGGCCCGGCCCGCTTCGGGCAGGAGCCCCGCCTCGGCGAGCTGGCCGAGGCGGGTGGACACGCGCGAGGCGAGCTCGGCGGTGGCCTTGCGGGTGAAGGTGAGTCCCAGGACCTGGTCGGGTCGAACGGCGCCGCTGGCCACGAGGTGGACGACGCGCTGGCTCATGGTGGCGGTCTTGCCACTGCCCGCACCGGCGACGACGAGCAGGGGGGTCAGGGGGTGGGCGATGACGCGGGACTGCTCGGGCGTGGGCGCGGGCAGGCCGAGGGCCTCGGCGAGCGCCCGGGGGCCGAGACGCGGCTGCGGCGAGGGGCCGGGCCGAGCGGCACGATCACCGGTCTGGGGCTCGCTCATGGGAGGGTCCTCCTCCCCTCGTCGACGGCGGGGCAGGCGTCCTTGACGGCGCAGTACTGGCAGTGGCGGCCCGTGGTGGCGAGCAGGCGCGGTCCCCGGGCGGCCTGGGCGGCGCGGGCAACGAGGGCGGCGGCCCAGTCCTCGCCGGTCTCGGGGTCGGGGATGGGCGCGAGGGCGGCGGTCTCCGGGGCCAGGCGCACGCCGCCGTCCTTCTTGCGCGGCTCGGCGCCCAGGAGGACGAGCGCCCCGCCGTCGACCCGGTAGCCCAGGGACTCCAGGGCGAGGCGGTAGGCGGTGAGCTGCGGGTGGCGGGAGGCGTCTCCCTCGCCCGCGCTCTTGCCGGTCTTGAGGTCGATGAGGCGCAGGCGCTGGCCCGTGCCCGCAGGCAGAGGGGCGCCCGGCTCACTGCCCGCGGCGGGGATCTCCCCCTCGATGGCCTCGAGGCGGTCGATGCGGCCGCGCAGGCGCACCTCGATCGCGGCTCCGGCAGTGCCGCCCGACGGCGGGGCCCCGCCATCGCCCCGCCCCTCCCCTGCGTCCGCGGAGGGGGGCAGCGGCAGGGCGAGGGTGGCGTCGATGGCGCGCTCGACCTCCACCTGACGGGGCACGGCGGTGAGGTGCGCGTCGAGGCGGCGGATCATCTCCCGGGCGCGCTCGGCCTCGAGGGAGCCCATCCAGGTGGACGGGAGTCCGAGCTCGGGCAGGCGTACCTCGAAGGCCTCCATGAGGGCCTGCCCGCGCAGGCCCTCGCGCTGCGCCTGCTCGGCGAGCGAGTGGATGAGGGTTCCGAGCGCCTGGGCGCCCGTGGGAGGGCCGCCGGCGCCGTTGCGCTGGAGGAACCAGCGCAGCGCGCAGGTGGTGAGGCCCTCGACGTCGGAGGGGCTCACGCGCACCGGCTGGCCGCCCGTCACGAGGGGCTCGGCGGAGGTGGACTCGGACAGCCCGCCCCAGGTGGCCGGATCGGCGCCGGCCACGCCCGCCCCGGCCAGGCGCGCGAGCAGGGCGGCGGCGCTGGCGCCCCGCTGGCGCGCCAGCGCCGTGGCCTGCGGGGACTGGGCGGACAGGAGCGCGTGGCGGAGTTCGCCGGTCAGGCCGCGCAGGGTGAGGTCGCCGGTGTCCGGCGCGATGAGCGGATCGCCGTCGGCACCCACCACGGGGATCCCCGCGGTGGCGGCGATCTCGATGAGGAAGGAGGAGGGGGCGTTGTCCGCGTCCTGCACGGCGGTCACCAGGAGGCGGCGGGCGGCCCGGGTGAGGGCGGCCAGCAGCATGCGGCGCTCATCGGCGCGCACCTGGGCGCGGGCGCTGACGGGGTCCATAGCCCCGGTCGGGGCGCCGTCGGGGCCGATGGGAAGGCGGCCGGTGGCGGCGTCCACGAGCAGGCCGGAGCGGGTGAGGGAGTCGCGCAGGCGCAGATCGGGCCAGGAGTCGCGGCCCAGCCCCATGACGGCGACGACGTCCCATTCGCGGCCGGCGGCCGCGGCGGGGGTGAGGACGGCGACGCCCTCGGGGCGAACCCCGGCGGGGGCCACGGAGTCGGAGGGCAGGACCTCCGCGGCCAGCTCGGCGAGGAAAGCTGAGGCATGGCCCCCGGGGTGGCGCTCGGCCCAGACCTCGGCGCGTTTGAACAGGGCGGTGACCACGTCGAGGTCGCGCTCGGCGGCGCGGGCGAGCGGCGCCCCCTGACCGCCCGCCAGCGCGAGGGACCGCCAGCGCTCGGCGCAACCGGAGGCGCTCCAGGCCGCCCAGAGCAGCGCCTCGGCGTCAATGCGCCCGGCCGCCCCCGATGGCTCCGCGCCTTCTGCCTCCCCGGGGTTGCGCGACCCGCTCCCCGCGACGACGCCCCGCAGCGCCTCGATGATCCGGGCGGCCCGGGCCAGGCGCGCGGCCTGCTCGGCCAGGGGGTCCTCGGCCAGCTCCGTGGCGAGCCCCTGACCGGCGCCGGCGGAGGCGAGGGCGGTGAGCAGGTGCTCGTCCGGGGAGGCCTGGGCGGGGCGGTCCTCGCGCAGACGGCGGCGCAGTCGGCGCAGGTCCAGGAGACTGAGGCCCACGAGCGGGCTGGTGAGCAGGTCGATGGCGGCGGCGCGCTCCGGCGGCTCGCCCACCGCCCCGAGGCGGCCGTCGATGGCGGCGCGGGCCGCGTCCAGCAGGGCCGCGGCGGCGGGCTCGGCGCGCAGCAGGACGGCGGGGGCGGAGGCCGTCAGGGGCACG
>NZ_MVIW01000028.1 GCF_002072185.1 Actinomyces denticolens | reverse complement strand
GGACCCAGCGCAACACGCCCCTCCCGCACCAACGACCACAGCTCATCCACACCAGCCGCACCCGGGAACACACCCGCCATCCCCGACACAACCACACCAGCACCAACCACACGCCGATCCACACTGGGCTGCTGCGAGCGCGGCGCGGAGGAGGCTGGAGCCTCGGGCCCGAACTGCTGGGGCGACGGCTCAGCCTCGTCGCTGTCAGCGCCAGGAGCGCTCGTCACTGGCGGCAGAGGCGCGCCCGCGGCACGCCCGGTGCTGCGCCGCCTCAGGGCTGGTGCGGCGACAGGACCACCGGGGCTCTCGTCCGTGCCAGGGCCAGACCTGACTACGCGCTGCACCAGGTGCTCAGCAAGCGCCTTGACGGTCGGGTGGCTGAAGAACACGTCGGGAGCCACGGTGGCACCCAGCTGCTCGGTGATCATGCCGGACAGCTCGACGAGTGAGATGGAGTCAAGCCCCATGTCATGCATGGACACGTCCAGCGCCACCTCCGCTACCGGCAGGCGCAGGAGCTCGTGGAGCATGTCCGCCAGGGCGCGCTCGATCTCCCCCACCCCGCGCTGGCGGCTCCCCTCCTCTGGCGAGGCGGGACCGTTCCCAGAAGTCTTCCTCGCGCCCCCGCTCCCCTGACGGGGCGTGGGCAGGGCGGCCAGGACCCGGTCGACGTCCCCCTTGACCACCGCCATGCTCCGGCCGGAGGAACCAGCCACCTGGCCCAGCACGCCCACAGCCTCGTGGGGAGGCAGCGGGGACTGCCCCGTCGCTGCCAGCATGAAGGATGATTTATCCGTGTCTTCCTGCCCGACACCGATCTCGGCCCACAGCGGCCAGGCGACGCTTGTGCCGAGCCCGTTGGCCGCCAGCGCGGCCAAGTAGCGGTTGCCGACCGCGTACTCGCAACTGCCGAAGTCACCCAGGTGGGCGGCGGTGGAGGAGCACCACAGGACGTGGTTGGCACCAGCCTCGGCGGCCGCACGGGCCAGGGCCGCTGCGGAGTCGAGCCGCAGGCGCAGCGACATGTCGACCTCACGCGGGTCAGCCTCGGGCATTGAGGGCAGTGGACCGGGGCCGGCAGCCCACACAACACCCTGCAGGCTCCTCTCGGCCGCTACCGAGGCGACCAGAGCAGAGAGGTCGGTCGGCACGCCCAGATCCACGCCGCGGTAGTCGATCCCCTCAAGACCAGCCGCGTGGAGGGACTCCTCAGCATCATCCAGGCTGCGGCGGCCAGCGCCGACGATACTGGCGCCAGCCTGCTGTAGCCACCTGGCGATCGAGGAGCCGATCCCACCCGTGACCCCGAGGACAAGCCAGGAGCCCTCAGGAGATGGCAGAGGCTCGGCGCCATCAGGACTCATGCGCTCCCCGGCGAGCGTCATCAGCCCTTCGCCGCTGAGCATGGTGGCTCCAGCGGCGGGGTCGAGCGCCGCTGCCACCTGAGAGCGCCACGCCGAGCCGGCCAGGACCTCTTCATCGATGACAACTGGGTGAACCTGCCAGTCCGGCACCACCCTGCCCACAGAGCGCTCGAAGCCGACCAGGGCCTCACAGTACGCGCGCGCCTGCGGCGTCACCGCCGAGGAGACCAGGAACACCGCTGGCGGGTCCCCTGCCTGCTGGGCCAGCGCGGCCAGCATCCGCCACGACGCCGCCATTGTCTCGGCGTCCCACGGCCCGTGTGTCCCGCGCAGGTCAAGCACAGTGCTCACGTGCTGGGAGGTCGCCTCGCGAGACACCACATCGGCCTGGTCGTCGGAGGCGACGATGACACGACCCGCGAACGGGGCGCAAGCCTCACGCCACGCGGGCACCGTCTCAGGCTCCGCCCCGACGAGCAGCACGTCGCCGAGCCGAGGGCTGCGGCGCCCGGAATCGACGACCCACCGTTCCTGGACGAGCCCAAGATCCTGCGGCCAGGTGAAGGAGGGGGCCTGTGCGTGGGACTCCGCGCCAGAGGAGGCGCCACGGGCCCGGTCGCTGCCCAGCTCCCCTTCCAGGTAGCGCCTGGCCACGGCCTTGCGGCTGAGCTTGCCAATGCCATCGCCGCGCAGCGTCCCGGGCGGGACGAGGACGACCTCGTGGACAGACAGTCCGTGCGACTGTGAGAGGGCGACGACGCTGCGCTCCCTCAGCCCGGCTCGCTGTCTCTTGCCCATGCTGTCGGGGATCTCCTGGACGACGACGACGCGCTCACGATCGTCGATATCACAGGAGATGACGCAGGTCTCCAGCCCCTGTGGCAGGTCGGCACCCTCACGCAGCGACAGCTCCAAGTCCGCCGGATCATAGTTCATGGCGTTGATGATGATGACGTCGCTCTCGCGACCGACGATGAAAAGCTGCTGATCATGAATGACAGCGAGGTCGCCAGTGCGGTACCAGCGCCCCTCCTCGGAGCTGGTGAACTGGCGTCCGGTCAGCTCCGGGTTGCCCCAGTAGCCGGAGGAGGCGCTCCCGGACAGGACGTGGAGCTCACCCACACGATCCTCACCGAGATCGTGTCCCTGGGCATCGCGGACCTCGAGGCGGACGTGCCCTCGCGGGGCGCCGCACGAGGGCACGTCACGCGCGCCCTCCGCCCCCGGCTCCCGGAACTCAGCGCACCCACGTCGCAGCGACGCACGATCCAGGCTGATGAACTCGACAGGGGCCTCAAGCCTGGAGCACGTGACGCCGCACATCTCGGTTGACCCGTAGTGCACGCTCAGCACGTCGCGTCGCAGCCCCCAGGGCGCGAAGGTGGCGTGGAACTGCTCTACCGTGTCACGCCGGACGCACTCCCCAGCAGTCAGGACAGTCCGCACCGAGGCCAGGGAGACATCGTCGTCCAACTGCACAGCACCGTGGCGGATGGCGTGGTCAAGCGCGAAGTTGGGCGCTGCCGTGTGAGTGGCGTGCCTGGTGGCGAGCAGGCGCAACCACCTGTCCGGGGCCTCGATGAAGGCCGCGCTGGGCATGAGGAGCACCGGGCACCCTGCCAGCAGGGGGCCGAGGAAGCCCACGCTCATGCCGAAACTGTGAGACAGCGGGAGCCAGCTCACCACGCTCGACCCCTCGTCCACCTGCCACAGAGAGGTGCAGACACGCATCTCGGAGAGGATGCTGCGCCGGGTGTGCTGGACACCTTTGGGAGCCCCGGTCGACCCTGAGGTGTACAGCAGGATCGCGACCTCGTCCCAGCCAGCTTCCCGGGGAGGTGTCTCCTGGGCGTCGTCCTGCCGGGGAAGCGCAGCGGCATCCACAATGTGCTCGGCCATGCCCTGGAACCGGCTGACGTAGGCGGAACTGGTCAGTACCACGGTTGGTTCGGCGTCAGACACGATGTAGGCAGCGGCTGGCGAGAGCGCCTCGGAGTGGTCGAGCGTCTCAGGCGAGAGGGGCACCGCGACCAGACCCGCGTACTCGGCGGCGAGCAGGGCAGCGATGAAAGTGCTGCCATAGGGCAGGCCGATAAGCACGCGGTCACCCGGCGATGTGCGCTCCTGGAGCCAGCCGGCGAGCGCCGTCGCCCAGCGAGCCGCCTCGGAGCCGGTCAGCGTCTCCAGCACAGAGTCTCCGTCGCTGAACGACCAGGTCAAGCGGTCTCCGTGGTCCCTGCACATCGTGGCCCACGGCTGCTGCGCAGTGGTGTCTGCAGAATCGTTCATGACTATTGCCCTCTCTGAGTGAATAGACACATGGCCGCTGTGCCACGGCTGCCTCACAGGTCGGCGCGCTCGAAGCGTGTGGCGGATACGCGCAGGGCGACGGCGTTGACCAGGACGAAGAAGACGGCACCCGCCCCCAGGACCACCAGCTGGTGGCCCAGGTGCTGGCTCCCGGTGGCGTTGAGGGCCTCACCAGGCGCGCCTCCCAGGTGCGCGCCGACCTCGGCAGCGGTCCCGACCAGCGAGGCGGCCAGGGACGCCAGTGCCACCGGCACGCCCAGGCGCGAGCCCGTCCTGAGGAACATGGGGAAGAACACCGAATTGAACACCCCGAACACCACCAGCCCCACGCCCAGCAGCGCGATATTGGCCTGCACCCCCACCGGGTTGCGCTCTGGCGAGATCTGGTAGCGGACAAGGATGACCGGTATACAGGCCACCACCTGGGCGATCTCGACTATCCAGGCCAACTCCATGTAGCTGCGGGCGATATCACGCTTGCGCACAGGCAGCAGCAGGGAGAAATACACGTCATGGTTCTCCCGCACGCCCTGGAACACGAAGTACAGTCCCAGCACCTGGTACAGGAACACCATTACATAGGGGTACTGCGGAACCATGAGCAGCAGCACCAGCGCCAGGAAAAACCATGTCACCGGAATATTCACCAGCCGCAGGCTCTTGCGCACCATCGGGGTCATGACTGCTTCTCCTGACGCTCAAGATGGACAATGATGTCGTTGAGGCTGGCCGGCGTGACCTCCAGCCCACGGATCCCAGCCACCGCGGCCTCACCCAGCCGCGAGGCCTCGACCAGACCCGTCACGCGCCCCTGGCTCCGGCTGGCACCGATCAGCACGGATCCCAGCCCAGATGGCACCGTCTCAGCAGGACCTGAGACCATGCGGTAGTGCGCCGCGAAATCCTCCAGAGTCCCGCTGGCGCGTACCCGCCCCCGGGACAGGTAGGTGACATCGTCAGCGATCTGCTCCAGGTCACCCATCTGGTGGGTGGAGAACAGCAGGCCGACACCCGTGTCGTCGACAAGCTCGCGCAGTTCGCGCAGCAGGTCGTCACGCGAGAGCGGGTCCAGCCCGCTGGTCGGCTCGTCGAGCAGCAGCAACTCAGCACGACGCGACAGCGCCAGCGCGATCCCGTACTTGACCCTCATACCAGCCGACAGCGCCTCGACCTTCTTGTCCTCCACCAACTCGAAGCGCTCCAGGCAGTCCCGGTAGACCCGCTCGTCCCAGAGGGGAAAGAACCGCCTGTAGACGTCGGTGATCGTTCTCAGCCGCCTTCGGGGGTAGAAGGCCACCTCGCCCATCGAGAACGACACGCGCCTCATGACCTCGTGCTCACGTCCCCGGAAGTCCTCGCCGAAGAAGCGCACCTCACCGCCATCAGGGCGGATAAAGCGCAGAACAGCCTTCAGCGTCGTGGTCTTGCCGGCCCCGTTACGGCCAATAAAGCCCATCACACGGCCAGCACCCACCGACAGGCTGACATCCTCCAGCGCAAAACCTGGATACCTCTTGGTCAGTCCCCTGACCTCAAGAATCGGACGGGACATCACTTCTCCTTTCCTCGCGCCAAGCGGAACACGATCCCCTGAAACCAGACCGCCACCTGCCCCGAGACACCGCTCAGCACCACATCCACCCCATCTTCAGATACCCGGGCACGGATGACGCCTTCAGCGGGAACAGGGCCCCGGACACCGATACGGCGCGCGGCAGTGGGAAGGGGCTCCAGGTCCGCGTGGTGCGGCAGGGCCAGCCACGCGAGGTCGATGGCCCGGGTAGACACATAGACGTCGCAGGAGACGTTGCGGCCGCGCCCGTAGAAATCCGGCTGCGTCACGAACCGAGCCGTGCGGTGCTCGGGCATCTCCCCAAGGCCAGTAACGCAGTCGTAGCCCCCACCGCGGACCGCGCCGAGCACATCGAGCTCCTTGTCCAGAGCCGTTGCGCTCCCCTCCGCGCTTATCGGCGCTCCGAGCACGGGAGGCCGATCGTCCCGCAGGGGCCTCGCTGAGGCCTGGAACAGCACTCCGCCATCCTGGCCATCGAGCACGTCAAGATCCACGCGTTCCTGGTCCGCGCTGCTCAGGACAGTGCGAGTGCTCCTGATCGCGTCACGGGACAGCATCATCGGCTCGCCCCAGGCGACGTCCTCGAGCATCAGACCGGAGCCCGCGCCACGCACAGAGGCGGCGTAGCAGAAACGGGCGACCTCCAACCACGCCGCGGCAGGCACGCAGGCCGCGCGACGCAGCGTGTGCCAACGCACCACAGGCATCCGCGCATCCCACGCGGACTCAAAGCTCTGCTCAGTGAGGTCACTGGAGTTGCGCAGCACGAGCGCGTGCAGGCGTTGAGGAGCCGTCGCTCTCACGGCTGATGCCTCAAGCCGGTGACGCTGGCGCTCGAACGGGTAGGCGGGCAACGGCGAACTGGCAGAGTCCACCGCTGACCACGGCGTGGTCCGGCCCTCGACCCAGTCCCGCAGAAGGTCGTCCGTCGCGCCGGGAAGACGGGCCAGCGCCGCATGCGCCTCCTCTTCCTCGGAGGGGCGGATGACGGAATCTGAGCGAGGGGCCCTTCCGACGAAGATGCCGTCACTGGCTCCCCGCAGAAAGGCGCCGATGCGCTCTCGGGCGCCCGCCGCGCCACCCGCGCCGAGTGCCAGGCGGTGCTCCATCGGCTCGGCGGCCATGAGGGCCAAGGCCTGGCGCTCCAGCTCGGAGCGGTCCATGCCCTCAAGCAGCCCGTACAGCTGCCTGGCCCGCTCCTCAAGCGCCCTCCTGGAGCGCGCTGACAGGAGAAGCGGCACCTCCCCGACGATCGTGGTACGCGGTTGATCAGGCCTGGGCGCCGTGGTGACAACGGTATGGGCGTTGGTGCCGCCGAAACCGAAGGAGCTGACGCAGGCGACGCGCCGGCGGCCTGGAGCCTGCGGCCAAGGCGAGTTCCTCTCCGCGAGGCCTACGACTCCCCCGCCCAGGTCCAGCTGGGGGTTGATGGCCCGAAAGTGCCCCAGCCCAGTGACCGTCTCATGCTCCAGGCACATCACCGCTTTCATCACTCCCACCAGGCCAGCTGCTGACTCCAGGTGGCCCACCACCGTCTTGGCCGAGGTCAGCAGGACGGGCTCATCCCTGCGCCCAGAGTGACGCAAGGCGTCCACCAGCGCCTCAACCTCGATCGGGTCGCCCAGGGGTGTGCCAGTGCCGTGGCACTCGACCATCCCCACCTCGTCGGGGGTGACGCCAGCATCAGCAAGGGCACGACGCACAAGGGCTGCCTGCGCCCTCGGGTCCGGCGCCCGCAGCGATCCGGTCCTGCCGTCGTGGTTCGATGAAGTCCCCAGGATGACGGCGCGCGCACGCGAGCCGTTGGTGTCAGACAGGCGTCGCAGCACCAGGGCTGTCACGCCCTCCGAGCGAACGTAGCCGTCGGCGGCAGCATCGAAGGTCCTGCACTGACCGCCCTTGGACTGCATGCCCGCCAGGTTGTTGCACATGAGCTCCTTGGCCGAGCCTATGTAGTTGACTCCCGCCACGACGGCGGTGTCCACCTCCCTCGCGCGCAGCGCGCGGACAGCGAGGTGCAGGGCGACGCTCGATCCCGAGCAGGCTGTGTTGACAACCATGCTGGGTCCGTGAAAGTCGTAGAGACGCGAGATACGGTTAGCCAGCATTGCCGGGTGCAGGCCCGAGTCAAGATGGCCAGCGTAGGTGTCGGCCGATCCCGGAACATGGGAGGAGACATCGTTGTAGTCGACGAGGTGCGCCCCGACATAGACGCCGACACTGCTGCCGCGCAATGACGACGGCCGCAGCCCGGCGTCCTCCAGGGCGTGCCAGACCACCTCGATCAGGCGGCGCTGCTGCGGATCCATCGACTGGGCTTCAAACGGGGCTATACCGAAGAAGGCCGCATCGAACTCATCCATTCGCTGGGTGATCCCGGCTCTCATTGGCAGGTCGGCGACGTCGTCGTGGTCACGAAGATGCTGCTCGACGAGCCAGGGCCTGACAGCCTCGATTGTCGAGACGCAGTCGCGCTGCTCCACCAGAGCCTGCCAGAACTCCTCAGGGCTCTGCATGTCTGGCGGCAACTGGCAGGCCATGCCCATCACCGCGACCTCACGAGCGTCGTCTGCCCCGCGCTGCTCGTCTACGCCGCCGGCGGCGTCGGCGCGCTCGGCAGGAGGCTCCCCCAGCAGCCCGGCAAGGACTTCTGAGAGATCGTCAAGCACCGGGTGCATGAAAAGCTTTCCCGCGGAGACCTCGACACCGAGACGATCACTGATACTGCGCGCGACCTGGATGTAGTCGACGGAGCTGAGCGCGAGCTCGCCGAGGGAGGCGATCTGCTCGCGCCCGTGCAGCCACGGCCTCAGCACCTCCCCGAGCGCGGCGCGCACAGCCCCCGCCGTTTTGGGGTTACGGGTCATGCCTGGCCCCCGATCGTCCCCATCGCGCCGGAACCCGGCCTGTCCGCCAGGTCACGCTCCCTCTCCGTGCGCGAGCAAGGACCTGCTCCCGCATCCTCCACCTCCCACGGCATGAGGCCGCGGGAGGTGAACGCGCTGATACGCGCCCGTACCCGAGAGTCGGCGAACCGGGACCTGTTCGCAGCGACAGCCAGCTCCCGGTAGGACTCCACCTCGGCGGCCTGGGCGGCATAGGTCTTATAGGCGGTCACCGCGTCACGCGGGACGCGACGAAGCCTCGCGAGAAGCCGTCCCAGGGCAACCTCACTACGCGCGTCATACACGTCCACCAGGCCCCAGGCGGCAGCTGTTTCCACATCGATAGTACGCGTCGAGAGAGTCATGAAATGGGCACGGTGCCACCCCACCCGGCGGGCGAGAAACGGCAGCACCATTGCTGGCATAAGGCCGAAGAGCATCTCCGGGAGCGCGAATGCCGCAGTCATGTCGGCCACGACGATGTCCGCTGCCGCAGCGAGGCCAACGCCTCCCGCGCTCGCACGACCGCGGACGTGACAGACAATGATCACGTCACTCTCGATCATTTCGGTCCAGAGCTGATACACCCTCTCAGGGGCATGGTCATACTCGCTGTTCGGGCCGGCGACCAGCGAGAGGTCGGCACCGGTGCAGAAGACCTCCGGAAGACCGCGCAGCACCAGGACACCGGTCTCCCTCCTCGCTTGAACGAGGCCCTCCTCGATGCCGTCGAGCATCGCGCCATCCAGCGCGTTGTCGCGCTCAGGCCGGTGAAGAGTGAGCCAGGTCACTCCGTCACGATCCTCAAGACTGGTTGCCGACGTCATGCGCGACGCTCCGCGACCAGCGCTGCGGCCGCTTCGTACAGATCCCGGTTGATCCGCCCCACCTGGCGCTGGCGCCAGTCTTCGAGATCGGTGCCCTTGACCCACGAGTTGAAGGCGCCCATGGCCGGCCCGGATGGGACGAGGTAGTCCACCTGACGATCGGGGTCACCCTCAATCGCCAGGACAGCGCAACGGTCGAGGTGCGCCCGAAAGACTGCGGCCATCACCATCCGTCCGTCCTTCTCACCAGCCTCGAGAGCTCCGGCGGACTCGGCGCGGGCCCGGGCGTCGGCGAAGCTCTCACCCAGAACACGTCGCTCGACCTGGTCGCGCGTCCGCTCGTCCACCTCGTCCCAGGACGTGAAGCGCTCGTAGATGTCGCGCAGGCGCTGGGCACGTGCCGCGAACAGCACACCTCGACGCATCACCTGCATCCGCGTGCCCAGTTCGAAGGCAACAGCCGACGGCGCGTCAGTGGTGTCCTGGATCTCACAGGCGGCAAGCATGTCCTTGACATGGTCACTGGTGGCGGCCTCAACCGTGCACTGGTTGATAGAGCCAGTCATGACGAACTCCGCGCCCATGACCAGCGCCGCCGCCACTGCCTCGGGGGCGCCCAGCCCTCCTGACAGCCCCACCGGCAAAGGGTGCGCCAGCCCCCGGGCAAGGGCCTCGTCACGAAGCCTGATGAAAGTGGGGAGGACCGCCATCGCGGGAGCGTGGTCAGTCACCCAGCCGCCCTGCGACTCCGCGCACAGCCAGCTCGCTATCGCGACGTCGGCCGCGAGCTGGCCCTCCGTCTCAGTCAGCTGACCACTGCCCACCAGCCGGGAGACCATGTCAGCAGGAGCAGGCGCGCAGAAGCTCCTGGCCACTTCCGGACGCGAGGTCTTGCACAGGATCTGGTGTGGTAGCACCACCTCGTTCTTGCCCCGGGTCGCGCCGCTCAGGCGGAAACGGACGAGGGAGGGGGACACGCTCACGTAGCCCGAAGCCTCCAGCCAGCGCACTCGGTGACGGAGCGCGACGTCGACCAGCGCGGCTTCGCGGCCCGGGTCACGCCAGGAATGGGAGACAGCGAGCGCCCAGTCCCGCTGCCCCGTCAGAGCGGCCGTCCTCACAACACGCTCCTCAACCTCCTGGAGGCTGAGACCGTCTGTCCCGAGCACGGCCAGGACACCCTCGGCCACAGCCGCGGCGACAAGCTCCGGACCGCTGACTCCGCGGTGCATACTGCCGCACACCATTGGCAGGGACTCGGACGGCTCCGACGACGCCGCTCCATCCTGCCCCGGTTCCCCAGGCTGCGAGCCCGGAGCCGAGTCACCCTCCTCCACCAGCGGCACCGCGTCACGCTCGATGGAGCGCTGCAGTCCGGTCAGAACAGATCCTGGCCCCACCTCAGTGAATGTCGTCACACCGCGGCCCATCAGGTAGCGCATCGACTCGCTCCACCGCACGGGGCTGGAGATCTGGCGCGCAAGCGTTTCCGCGATTTCACCGGGCACGTGCGGACGGGCCGTCACATTGGCCACCACGGAAAACCTCGGCGGGTTGAACGTCATTCCTGAGATGTAATCAACGAAATCCGCCCGGGCGGCCTCCATGTATCGGGAGTGGAAGGCGCCACTCACATTGAGGGGAACGTAGCGGGCACCGTGCCGCTCAAACACCTCGCGGGCGCGCTCGACATCGTCCGCCATGCCCGCCACCACGCACTGCCTGGGCGAGTTGATGTTCGCCAGGTCGATAGTGTCAAGAGCCTCCTCCTTCATCACCTCCCGCACAGCGGTCTCGTCAAGGCCAAGCACTGCGGCCATACCACCGCCACGAGCCTGGGCCATAAGCGCTCCACGTCGCTGCACCATGCGCAGACCAGTCTCGAAGTCGAACACCTCAGCGGCAAAAAGCGCCGCGAACTCGCCGAGGCTATGACCGGCGACGAAGTCAGGGACGGTCTTGCCCTCATCGCGACACCGCAGCCACGACAGCGCGTCGACCGTGTAAAGGGCGGGCTGGGTGAACTGGGTGCTGGAGAGCTGCCCGTCAGGATCCTCGACGCACAGCCTCTCCAAGGAGTATCCCAGGATGTCGTCAGCAGCAGCGACCTGCTCCGGGTACCGACGGAACAGGTCAGCCCCCATCCCGACATGCTGGGAACCCTGACCCGGGAACAAGTAGGCGATCATAGAAGAAGACTCCTCATTATCAGAGTTATCAGAACGGCTAGACACGGCTGAAGACCAACGAGGTGCTGAGTCCCCCGAAGGCGAAGGCGTTGGAGACGATGTGACGCACTGGTCCGGGCTGCGGCAGCGTCGCGACGCGCGGCCCCAGGGGATCCTCAACGGGAGAGGCGTGCACCCGCTGAGCGGAGATCTGCAGCACCGAGGCGACAGCCTCCACCAGGGACGCGGTGCCGAGCGAGTGTCCGACAAGGGCCTTGGTGGCCTGCAACCACGGCCCCTCGCCGAAGACCTGCTGCACCGCCGCCCACTCGACCTCGTCGCCCTGAGAAGTACCCGTCGCGTGCATGTTGACGACGTCGACCTCTTGCGGCGCCACACCCGCTGCGGCCAGAGCACTCCGCATCGCGCCGACCTCCCCATCGAGGGCTGGGAGGGTGCCTCTCCGCGCATCGTTACGGATCCCGAGACCAGCCAGCCGTGCGTGGACGGGCTGGCCACGTCGAGTCGCGTGGTCCGCGGACTCCAGGACCACGGCCGCGCTGGCCTCTGCCAGCACGAATCCGTGACGTGAACGATCCAGCGGCAGGCCCGGTCGGTCCGGGCCACTCAGCACCCCGACATTGGCGAAACCTTGGACAAGGGCCGGGAGGAGGCCGTCGAGCGTCCCCACGACCACAGCCATGTCGCACGCGCCGGCAGTGATCGCACGCGCCGCCGCGACAAGAGCGCAGTTGCCCGCAGCCGATGCTCCTCCGACGACAAGGCACTCCCCCCGGGCATCGCACGCCTCGGCCACTCCGGCCATGACATCCGTGGCCCACAGCCTCTGCACCACGCTGGGGCGCACCGCCTCCGGCCTCCGCGCGAAGGCGCTGCGCATCTCCTCGACGACCTCGACCGTGGTCCTTTCCCCCGCCAGGAACACTCCGAGGCGGTCAGGGCGCACCTGGCGACCACCAGCAGCAGCCAGCGCCTCCCAGGCCGCAAGGACCGCCCAGTGCAGCGCCGCTCCGGCCCGACGGGGCAGGACGGTACCTTCAGGCACCGCGCCACGCGCCTGCAGCACTGCGAGCCGGTCAGCCGGTTCCTGCTCGATCCGCGCGACGCATGAGGAGCCGTCCCCCGGAACGGGAATGGCCTGTCCACGCCACAGCAGTGCCTCGAACTCGGCAGCGCCACAGGCCTGCGCGGCCTGCACGCCCACCCCCGTCACCACAACGGGCACGAGCCGTTCAGGCATGGTGCGCCCGGGCCGCCAGCTGCGCGACACGTTCCACCTCCTCGATCTCTTGGTGAAACGGGGTCATGACCGCGCGCGTCGTCAGACTGCGGTCCGCCAGGCGCAGCGCTGCGGCCAACCCACCGCCCGGAGAGAGGTCGATCACGAGACGGCGCTCCCGGCTCGGTAGCGACATGACCGTGTCGACGAGACGCATCGGCAGGCGCAGCGTCGCATAAGGATCCGGCAGGTGGGCCTCGACCTTCTGGGCGGTAGCGCAGCGCAGCACGCTGACGTCACCAGGAGGCTCCAGCCTCACCGGCTGGAGACGAGGCGCCAGGCACGCGACATCTGGAGTGTGGAAGGCGTGCGGCACCGGCAGCACCGTAAGGGTCAGCTCCTCCTCCACCGCGCGGTCTCGCACTTCGCGCCACTGCCCGTTGCGTCCGGCAATGACCACGTGGCGATCGCAGGTGAACGACACCAGATCGACCCGAAGGCTGCGCGCGAAGGCGGGCAGAGACTTCTGCCCGTCGCCCAGGAGCGCGGCCATCCAGCCCAGAGGCATCCGACGGGTCGCGTCAGCAGCGAACTCGAGCACATAGGCCAGCGCCGAGTCGAACGTCAGTCTTCCCGCGACCACGAGGGCGATGAACTCCCCCAACGAGCTGCCCACAACAGCGGACGGAACGACGCCATGCCGCCCCAGCGCCGCGGCAAGCCCCGTCTGCGTCGCCAGCAGGGCCGCAGAGGAGAGCAGGAGATCGTCGCACGGGTCCTCGACGCGCCTGGATGGGTCGTAGATGTAGTCGAGCACACTCAAGCCGTACTGAGAGCGGGTCACCGAGTCAGCCAGGTCGCACCTGGCAGCGAAGTCCGGGGAGCTGTCATACAGCCGAGTCCCCATCCCGAAGTACTGACCGCCCTGTCCGCCTACAAGGAAGGTCACCGACATGGCGCGCCCACCGGGAGTCGAGCAGGCCAGTCTGAGCGTACCAGCGCAGATGCGACGCGTGGCACCAGGCTCCGGATACCCGTCCCCCCTCCGCCAACGGCGCAGCCATAGTCACATGCCATGCGGTCAGGAAGGTCAACGTGGTCGGCACGACAACGGACAAGGAGGGAAACGTCGCTTTGGAGAGCGGCGCCCATGACGGCCCGAGCAATCAGCCCCTGACCCCGAACAGGATGAGCGCCAGCAGAATAAAGGCCGTCTGCCGCCTGGGTGTCAACCACATGGCAGACACGCAAACTCAAGCCTTCTTGAATCTTGGGTGAATGGACAGCAGACAGAGAGGAACAAACCTCGCGGGCAGGCGTCATAGCCCTTACTCCTTGAGAGGTGTACAGGGATCGCGCCAGCACCGAGGCGACCATACTCGATCGCCCTAGTGCAAGACCCGAGCAACGTTAACAGCCCCAACGTCGCATGTCAAGGGGGGTGGGGTCCGTAGTTTGACGGCAATTCCTGCGGGATTCGCGCTCGCGGAAGCCATTGTGTTCAGGGAATGAGGACGGGGATCGCGGAAGCAGGCACGCTTATCGTCCAAGATTCATCAATAAGGCAGTCCCGCGATGCCCGAGAATCGGCCAGGTCGGCGCTTCTCGCAGAAGTCTGTCAAGCCCCGGGTTTGTGGAGACTTGTTTATCTGGTTCCGGCTAACTGTTGTGGGTCATGATGTGCCGACGCCGGGAGGGCGTAGAAAGGGGCGGCGGGGCCTGGCCATCAGGATCGGTGATGCTCAAGTCGCCCAGTCCGTCCAGGAGAGGACCCGCCGCCCATAACACACCGTCACGCGCCGCTGACCCCCGAGGGCCGCCACAGGCTCGTGATGCGCATCGAGGCCGGCCGCCCCATCGCCCACGTCGCCGCCCAGGCGAAGGACTCCAAGCGCGGCGCCGGCAGGCGCGTGGACCGCACTCACATCCACACCGCCTGCCATGACCAACCACCCGCCGCCGGAGTCCACGCTCGTGTCACCAACGTCATGACCTCATACAACTCGCCGGTGTGCTACGGTCATTTATGTGGGGGCGTCTTCCTGGGGCAGGTTTGGCGGGGCGCGCGTGCTTGTCGTCGAGGACGACGTCGACCTGGCCCGGCTGATGTCCGACCACCTCTCCTCGCAGGGGTTCGCTGTCGAGCGGACTGGCGAGGCGGCCTCCGCGCTGGAGCGGATCGGTGCTGGTGGAGTAGACGTCGTGCTCCTTGACCTGATGCTGCCGCGCCTCTCGGGCGACGGTCTGCTGGCGCGTCTGCGCGAGCGTCCCGACACCCGTGACATCCCCGTCATCGTGGTCTCGGCCAAGGACGCGGTGTGGGCCAAGGTCGATTTGTTGCGTCTGGGTGCCGATGACTACCTCACCAAGCCGTTCGATCTCGATGAGCTGACCGCGCGGGTGACCGCGCTACTGCGCCGGGCCCGCCCGGCGCAAGAGGTCCCCGCGCTGCGCAGCGGTGCCCTGGTCCTTGACGTGCCCGCCCATCGTGTCCTGGTCGGTGATCAGGAGCTGGCTCTGACGCCTGCGGAGTTCACCGTCCTTGAGGCGCTGATGTCAGCCGAGCGCCGGGTGGTGTCCACGGTGTCCCTTGTCCGCCTGCTCGAGGGCGCCGGCGCGGCCTCGAGCTCTCTGAAGACCCATGTGAGCCGGTTGCGGGCCAAGATCCGCGCGCTTGACCCTGGGACCGACTACATCGAGACCGTGTGGGGGCTGGGGTACCGCATGAGCGCCGCCTGACGGGCCCGCGCGTGGGCCAGGGATGTCAGCCTCGACCATATCTCAACCGTTGGCCTGGTCCGCCTCGACCGTTTCTCAACTTCTCCCTCATATGCTGGCGCCGCATTCCGCACCCCGGGATGCTGCTGAACAGAAGCTTGCGGTGAAGGAGGATTATGAGGCTCTCGTCCCCAGCGGTGGCGCCGCGGAGAAAGGGTGATTTTGTCCTACGCTCCCGGTCGTTGACCAAGAGGTATGGTGACAAGGTGGCTGTTGACGCTCTCGACCTTTCCCTGGAGCGCGGCCGCATCTACGGGCTCATCGGTCGCAACGGGGCGGGAAAGACCACCGTGATGCGCATGATCTGTGGGCTTGTCACTCCGACATCTGGTGATATTGAGCTCTTCGGCCGCTCCCCACGACGCGGCCAGGGAGTGCGCCAGGAGCAACTGCGGCGTTTGGGCTGCCTCATTGAGGCCCCTGGCCTCCAGTACGGCATGAGCGCCCGGGCCAACCTGCGGCTGCACCGTATTATACGAGGTGTTCCGTCCGCGGATGTGGAAGGTCAGTTGCTGGAGCTTGTCGGGCTGGCCGACGTGGGGACGAAGCAGGTCGGCGAGTTCTCCCTGGGGATGCGCCAGCGACTGGGTATCGCTGTGGCCCTGGTCGCTAGTCCCGAGTTGCTTATTCTTGACGAGCCGGTGAATGGACTTGACCCGGTTGGCGTGGTGGAGGTGAGAAACCTCCTGGTCAACCTCTGCCGTGAGCGGGGGACGACTATCCTCGTCTCCAGCCACAACTTGCCCGAGATGTACCAGACCGCCACCGACTACCTCATCGTCGACAACGGGCGTCTGTGTGAGTCGCTCAGCCACGCTGAGCTCGAGGAGCATTGCTCCCGGTATCTGACACTGCGCGGCTCGAACGTGCCCGGGATGGTTCGCGCCCTGGAGACCATGGGTGTCGAGCGGATGCGTGTCATGTCGGACGGCAGCGTCCGCCTTCTTGACCCGCCCGACAACCGGGAGGAGCTGGTGCGCGGTCTCGTCGCCCAGGACCTTGTTCCGACCACCGTGGTCGAGGAGGGACAGACCCTTGAGGAGTACTTCCTGTCGGTCGTCGACCACACGGCACAGCCCGCGGACGTGAGTGAGAAGAAGGAGAATGACCGTGTCTAACCTGCTGCGTGCCGATATCTACGTTCTGTTGCGGTCGCGCGTACTGTGGATATGCCTGGCGGTCTCGGCCGCTATGGCCGCCGGGTTCTACCTCTCCGCGCATCTTATTGCCAACGGCACCTACGATATGTCGGTCTCAGGGTCGGTCAGCGGCTTCGCCGACCCTATGGCGCTATCGCTGCTGGGAAGCCTGCTTGTCGGTGTCGTGGTGGCCTCCGACCTGGAGAACCGCACGGTCCACGACCGGCTGCTGGCGGCGTCCCGTTCCGTGCTGGTCAGCGTCAAGGCCGTAATGGCGCTGATTGCCGTCTGCGCAGTCCTGCTCCCCTATGTTGTCGGATCACTCATGTGTCTGGTTGCGGGGTGGGATGTGAGCGTCTTCATCGCCACGACTCCCCTGGAGGTGGCTGCGGCCTCCAACGGGGGGTCAGTGGGGGACGTGACTTCGAGTATCGGCCTGTTAGTGGTGTCGACAGTCGTGTCATTCGCCCGTCTGGGGTTCTGCCTCCCTGTCGCCTTCGCCACCAGACGTCCCCTGGTGACAACCGCCGCAGGATTTGTGGGTGGGTTTCTCATGGACTCGCTGGCGAGGCTGGCGACGCAGAACGACTTCGGCACGTCGGTGCTCAAGGCGACGCCCTGGTCTCCGGATCTGCCGCTGACCCTGGACAGCTCTAGTGGAGAGATCATGGCGGCCACAGGCATTGCCCTCGCCTTTATCGCGCTGTGGGTCGTCGTCAGCTGGCTGATCTTCCGGAAGGCGGACATCAACTGACCCTCTGAGCCGCGCGCCCTTCTCGAGTGCGTCTCTGCTAGTGTGAGCGGGCGCAGCCGGGGAGGGCGCGCGGCGGTTTGCTCAGAACGGGTTTGGACGCGGACTCCGGGAGGCGCGCGTGGACATAGTCACCGTGGGGCTGAGTCTCGTCACCGCAGTCGCGGTGCTGCGGTGCCTGCTACTTCATCGGCAGTTACGCGCTGTCGCGAGGCAGTTGCGTCAGCGTCGTGAGGGTGACACGCACACCCCGATCCACCTGGAGCTGGTGGACCGGGCCCTGGAGACGCTGGTTGCCCACGTCAACGACGTTATAGCGCAGAACGAGCGGGCTATGGCAACCGTGGAGCGTCACGAGCGGCGCTACCGTGATTTCGTCGCCGACCTCTCCCACGACCTGCGCACGCCCCTGACGGCGGTGCGGGGCTACCAACAGCTGTTGGCAAGCACCCAGCTCGATGACGTCCAGCGCGGTCAGCTACTCACCGCGCGCCGCCACGCGGACAGGCTGGCGGTGCTGGTTGACGAGTTCTTCGACTACGCCTGGCTGAGTGGCGAGCAGCCTGCCTCGTCAGTCCACCGCGTCCCCGTGGACCTCGCCGAGGAAGTCGGAGAGTGCCTTGTGGGTGCGGTCGCCGGCCTGCAGGCCGCGGGGATCGCGGTGGAGGTCCGTGTGCCAGGCACCCTGATCGTCCACACCGATCCGGAGGCCCTGCGACGGATCCTCACCAACCTGGTGCGCAATGTCATCCAGCACGGGCGCCACGAGCTGATTGTCGAGGCTGGGCAGGGTGGCACAGGACAGCAGGCAGTGGCCGGTCAGGTGTGGCTGCGGATGCGTAACGAGGTGCTGCGCCCTGAGGATCTGGATGTCACACAGGTCTTCGAGCGGCGCTGGTCAAGCGACCCGGCTGGGACCGGGCTCGGGATGAGTATCGTGAGAGCCCTGGCTGAGCGCATGGGCGGTAGTGTCAGCGCGGACCTGGTCGAGGACATGTTCGAGGTGGTCCTCGCCCTGCCCGTTACGCCGCGGTCGCTGGAGAAGGTTGGCGAGTGAGGCGGAAGACCGTGCGGGCGCTCTAGCCGCCAGCCTAAATCAGCGTGGCGAGGGATGCGGGGCGGTGCGGTGATCGGGATCAGCGCAGGGTGTCGGCGAGGTCGACGACGCGGCCGAGCAGGCCACCGAGATAGCGCGGGGAGTCGTCAGTGGACAGGATCCGGGCCAGGGTCATGGCCTCGTCGACGGCCACGGGGCCATCGACGTCGTCGTTGTAGACGATCTCCCACACTGCGATGCGGGCGATGGCGCGATCGACGGCGGGCATGCGGGCGAGCGTCCACTCCTGGGCGTAGTCCTCGATGGCGTCATCCACCTCGGCCAGGTGATCGGCCAGGCCGGCGAGGATCTCGCGGGCGTAGGCGGGCGCCTCGGTGTGGTTGGCCGAGTGGACGGCGCGCTCGAGCGCGAGGTCGCGCAGGCGGTCGGCCGCGCGGAAGCGGTCCCCGTCGCGCGAGGGGCGCAGGAGGCCCTTCTGGTCGGCCTCGAAGAGGATCTCGATCGCGCGCCGCCGCGCCTTCGTGCGGGCGGTGACGGCGTGCTTCGAGGCGGCGCCCGATGAGCGGGAGGCCTGTGTGGTGGCCTCGGCGCTGGGCTCGGGCGCCTCCAGAAGCGGGTCGGCCGCCTGAGCGGCGTCGTCAGCGGGCACGGCCGGCCTCAGTCGTTGACGCGGGAGATGTAGGAGCCGGTGCGCGTGTCCACCTTCACCTTGTCACCGGTGTTGAGGAACAGCGGGACCTGGATCTCGGCGCCGGTCTCCACGGTGGCGGGTTTGGTGCCGGCGTTGGAGCGGTCGCCCTGGAGGCCCGGCTCGGTGTGGGAGATGGTGAGCACCACGGAGGGCGGCATCTCGACGAAGAGGACGGCGGAGTCGTGGAAGGCGACGATGACCTCCTGGTTCTCCAGGAGGAAGGTGGCGGCGTCGCCGACGATGTCGGAGGGCACGTTGGTCTGCTCGTAGGACTTGACGTCCATGAAGACGTAGTCGTCGCCGTCCTTGTACAGGTACTGCATGTCACGGCGGTCGACGGTGGCGGTCTCGATCTTGAGGCCGGCGTTGAAGGTCTTGTCCACGGTCTTGCCGGACAGGACGTTCTTGATCTTGGTGCGCACGAAGGCCGGGCCCTTGCCGGGCTTGACGTGCTGGAACTCCACCACCTGCCACAGCTGGCCCTCCAGGTTGAGCACCAGGCCGTTCTTCAGGTCGTTCGTCGTTGCCACGAGTGGTTTCCTCTACTTCAAGTCGGGGACCGGGATCCCTGGGGCCGCTCGCCCGCGGAGCCCGGCACGTCTAGGACTCGGTGAGTCTACCGTGCCAGGCCAGGGGCTGCGACAGCCCGGCGCGCGCCGCGCAGGCGTGAGATCGTCGCGAAGCGCTCCTCGGCGTAGGGCAGGGACACCTCCCGCAGGTAGCGGGCGAGGACCTCCTCCCCCGCCTCGTCCATGGCGGCGATGAGGCCGCGCACGTCGTCGGGGTGACGGTTCTGGCTCATCTTCGCCTTGCCGCGCACCGTCGTCGCCTCGATACTCACGGCGACGATCGCCCGCGACATCCGCTCGAGTTTCTCCTGGCCGACGGAGTCCAGCGCGGCGCCGTCGCCCATGGCGGTGGTCAGCCTCGCTGCCGCCTCCAGGGCGGCGCTGGGGCTGGGGTCGACCCTAACCCGCCCGCTGACGTGAAGCGTGATGTAGTCCCAGGTGGGGACATTCGGCATGACCGCGTTGGTGGCGTACATGGCCGGGGAGACGTAGGCGTCGGCCTCGTCGAGGATGACCAGGCCGGTGGGATGGGCGAGCGGGAGCCTGGCCTGGGGGTTGTTCCTCACCAGGTGGGTGACCAGGGAGCCGGTGGCCTCGTCGTGGTAGAAGGGGACGAGACTGGCCTCGGGACCGTGGTCGTGGACGGTGACGAGGTTGCCCCGGCGCGGCGCGGTGAGGAGCCGACGGGCGTAGTCCTCGGGCAGCTCGAAGTGCTGGGCGACGTACATGCGGCTCAGGCTATGGACGGGCCCCGGGCGTGTCGAGGAGCGTCATGATCGCGCCCGCGGCCCCGGCGGGGTTCTTGTCCGAGGTGTCGACGACGATGCTCGCGACCCGGCGGCACTGGTCCTCGCGATGGCGCAGCATCCTGGTGAACTCGTGGTGGATGGTGCCCAGGGCCACCGAGCGCGGGGCGTCGAGGCCGTTGCGGGTGGCCAGGCGCCGCACCGAGGCGGTCAGGGCGACGACGGCGCCCCCTTGCCCCCGCAGGGCGGCGAGGGAGGCCTGGACGCGCTCCGATCCCAGGCAGCCCGATCCCAGGGCGAGGACGCCGCCGCCGCGGCGTGCGCCCTCGATGAGCTGAAGGGCGGTCGCCTCCTCCACGCGCCTGTACTCGGTCTCCGGGGTGGCCACGAGCGCGAGCTCCTCGGCCGCGCCGACCCGGGCGGCGGTCTCGGCGCCCAGGTCCAGGCAGGGCGCGCCCCTCATCCCGGCCAGGGCCCGGGCGACGGTGGTGCAGCCGGCGCCGGGCGGACCGATGAGGACGATCGCCGCCGCGCCGCTCATGCGCCCTGCCCCGCCGGGACAGCGGTGACCGCGAGGTGGGCCGCCTCGAGCTCGCCCGGGGTCGGCTCCACGCCCCGGACGGGCCGGGAGCGGCCGAAGCGGTCCTCGACGAGCACCATGCGCAGCCGTCCGGCGCGGTTCTTCTTGTCCGAGCGCATCGCGGCGCGCAGGTCGTCCCAGCGCTCAGCGCCGTCGGGGAAGGACACCGGCAGGCCGACCGCCGTCAGGGCCTCGCGGTGGCGGGCGAGGCCCTTGGCGCTGAGGAGACCCCGTTGGTGGGCGATCTCGGCGGCGAAGACGCATCCGACTCCCACGGCCTCGCCGTGGCGCCACGCGTAGTCGGTGACCCTCTCGATGGCGTGGGCGTAGGTGTGCCCGTAGTTGAGGATCTCGCGGAGCCCTGCCTCGGTGAGGTCCTCGGCGACGACGGCGGCCTTGACGAGGACCGCCCGGCGCACGAGCTCGGCCAGGACGGGCGCGTCCGAGCGCAGGCAGGCGACCGGGTCGGCCTCGACGAGCCGCAGGATCTCCTCGTCGTGGATGAGCCCGCACTTGATGACCTCACCGAGCCCGGCGCGCAGCTCGTCGAGCGGGAGGCCGGCCAGGATGTCGAGGTCGGCGATGACGGCGCTGGGAGTGTGGAACGCCCCCACGAGGTTCTTGCCGGCGGCTGTGTCGATGCCGGTCTTCCCGCCAACGGCGGCGTCGACCATGGCCAGGAGGGTGGTGGGCGCCTGGACGACGGGGATGCCCCGCAGCCAGGTGGCCGCGGCGAAGCCGGCGAGGTCGGTGGTCGCTCCCCCGCCGACGCCGATGAGGCAGCCGTCGCGGCCCACCCCCGCCCGCCCGAGGCGCTCCCAGATGGAGGACAGCACGTCGGCGCGCTTGGAGGCCTCCCCATCGGGGACCTCGATGAGGGCCGTCCGCAGGCCGGCCGCGTGGAGGTCCCCGGCGAGTCCCCCGGCGGATCGGGCGAGGACGCCGGGGTGGATGATCGCGACCCCGCCCGCCCCCTGGCCCGGCGAGGCGAGGACCGCTCGCGTCACCCGGGGGGCGAGCCCGCGTCCGATGACGACGTCGTATCCCGCCGCTCCGGGGACATGGACGGTGGTGGTGCCCTCGGCCTCCTCGGTCACGCGGGGGCGGGCCGTCCGCCGGGGCGCGGGGCCGACGGGCGCCTCGGGCGACGACGCGTGGCGGGCGGGCGCGTCGGAGCGGATGCCCGCGCGGGCGAGCCCGCGGGCGGTGGAGGCCGGCGTCGCCCCGAGGGAGACGAGCACGAGGGCGGCCACCTGGGCCGGGGTGAGCCCATCGGTGGGCACGGTGGTGGTGGCGATCTCCTCGTAGAGGGGGCGGCGCTCGGCGTCGAGGGCCTCCATGCGCGCCAGCACGCCGGTGCGCGCCCCCTGGGAGGCCTGCACGGCGGTCAGGGCCGCATCGGAATCCGATCCGGGGCTGATGAGGGGGCGCCCCTCCCCGCTGCCGACGTGCTGGGCCGCGGTGGCCGGGCAGGCGGAGAGGTAGACGACGGTGTGGTGGCGCAGCATCTCGCGGTTCTCCGGGCGCAGGATGCCGCCGCCGCCCAGGGCGACGATCCCGTGGGCGGCGCCGAGGGACTCCAGGACGTCCCTCAGCGCGCGGGTCTCGCGGTCGCGGAAGCCCTCCTCCCCCTCGGTGGAGAAGATCTCCGGGATCGTCATGCGGGCCCGGCGCCGGATCTCCGCGTCGGTGTCGGTCACCTGGATGCCCAGGGCGGCGGCGAGGAGGCGAGCGACCGTCGTCTTGCCCGCGCCCGGCAGGCCGACCAGTACCAGCGGCAGGCGCTCCCGGCTGATGATCGCTGCGGCTGGCTCCGTGCGGTGGTGGCTCATGCGGGTCTCCTCGTCGGTGGTGGTCTCCGGTGGCGCCGCCAGGCGCCCGCGGTGGCTCGGTCGGTGGATCGGTCGGGCTCAGGCGGTCCAGTGGGTCCGCTCGGCGATGCGCTCGGTGTAGGCGCGCAGGTTCCTGGTGCACTCGGCCACCGAGTCGCCTCCGGTCTTCTCCAGGAGGGCCTGGGCGAGGACGAGGGCAGTGGCCGCCTGGGCGATGACGGCCCCGGGCACCACGGCCGTGGTGTCCGATCGTTGGTGGAGGCCAGTGGCGGGCTCCCCGGTGGCCAGGTCCACGCTGCGCAGGGCGCGGGGGACGGTGGAGATGGGCTTGTATGCGGCGCGCACCCGGATCGGGGAGCCGTTGCTCATGCCCCCCTCGATGCCGCCGGCCCGGTTGGAGGCGCGGGTGACGGCGCCGTCGGCGAGGCCGAGGATCTCATCATGGGCCCGGCTGCCGGGCAGTCCGGCGGTTTCGAAGCCGTCCCCGATCTCCACGCCCTTGACGGCCTGGATGCTCATGAGCTCGGCGGCGAGGCGGGCATCGAGGCGCGAGCGGGCGACGGTGTGCGTGCCCAGGCCGATGGGGACACCGGTGGCGATGACCTCGACCACTCCCCCGAGGGTGTCGCCGTCCTTGCGCGCGGCGTCGATGCGCTCGACCATGGCGGCGCTCGTGGCCGGGTCGATGCAGCGCACGGGGTCGGCGTCGAGGCGCTCGGCGTCCTCGGGCGTGGGGGTGGGCGCGCCGACCGGCAGGCGGATCTCCCCGATGCGCACCACGTGGCTGACGAGCCCGATGCCGGCGATCTGCTCGAGGATGGCCTCGGCGACGGCGCCCAGCGCCACTCGCGCGGCGGTCTCCCGCGCCGAGGCCCGCTCCAGGACCGGGCGGGCGTCGGGGAGGTCGTACTTGAGGGCGCCGGGGAGGTCGGCGTGCCCGGGGCGCGGTCGGGTGAGGGGGCGGTTGCGGGCGATCTCGCGCTCGTCGCCGGTGCCGGCGTCGATGAGCAGGTCCTCGACGGGGACGGGGTCGGCGCTCATGACGGTGCGCCACTTGGGCCACTCGGAGTTGCCGATCCGCAGGGCGATCGGGCTGCCGATGGTCAGGCCGTGCCGGATGCCCCCGAGGATGCTCAGTTCATCGCGCTCGAAGCGCTGCCGGGCGCCTCTGCCATGGCCGAGGCGGCGCCGGGCCAGGGCGGAGGCGATCCGCTCGCCGGTGATGGCGACGCCCGCGGGGGCGCCCTCCATGAGCGCGGTGAGCGCCTCGCCGTGGGACTCGCCGGCCGTCATCCATCGCAGCATGGGTGGATCATCGCACAGGGCGGGCCGGGTCCCGGGGTGTTCTCACCGAGTGGCGAGCGCACTCAGGAGGGCCCCGCGCATGGCACCGGTGTCCGGGCCACGGCCGGTCATGAGGCGGACCTGGGCCACCGCCTGGTGCAGGAGCATGAGCCAGCCCGGCGCAATCGCGCCTCCAGCACCGCTCCAGGCGCCGGCCAGTTTCGTGGGCCAGGGGTCGTAGACGACGTCGAGGAGCACGGCCCCGCGCCGGGCGCCACCGCGGGCGTTGAGCGCCTGGCTGAGCGGTTCCGCGAGGGTGTCGGCCGCGCCCCGGGGCAGGGTGGATACCACGAGATCGGTGCCGGCGGCGGCCTCGGCGACGACGGCGTCGGAGGCGGGGTCGCCGGGCCGCCAGGTCAGCGCCTGGATCTCCAGGCCCATGCGGTGGGCGGCGACGAGCGCGCGGCCCGGGCCGGCGTGGCGGCGGGCGGCCACCGTGATGCTGCGGGCGCCGAGCTCGGGCAGCGCGGCGAGCGCCGAGCAGGCGGTGGCCCCGGAGCCGAGGACGAGCGCGGTGGGCGCCGGGAGCTCCGGGCCGTCGGCCGCGGCGGCGCCGGGCAGGTCGCGCGCCTCCCTCAACGCGCCGGAGATGCCGGCGACATCGGTGTTGAAGCCCGCCAGGAGCGCGGGGCCCGCGCCGGAGCGCTGGGCCACGACGGTGTTGACCACCCCGACGGCCTGGGCGAGGGGGTCGATGACGTCGAGCATCGGCACGATCGCCTGCTTGTGCGGCATGGTGACCGACAGGCCCACCCAGGCGGGGGCGTCGTCCGCGGCGGCGCGCAGCGCCCCGACGAGGTCGGCCAGCTCCTCGGGTGCGATCCGGAGGGCCTCATAGGACCAGCCCGACAGGCCGAGGCCCGCATAGGCGGCGCGGTGGAGCAGGGGCGACAGGGAATGGGAGACGGGGTCGCCGATCACCGCGGCGCGGTGAGTGGGCGCGGCTCCCGCCTCGGCGGGGACGTCGATGCGTGTCATCGGTTGGTTGCCCTCCTGGTGCTCTCCCAGTGCCCGGCCCGGGGCCCCGGCTCAGCCGGCAGGCGTCGGGGCGGCGGTGGCGGAGCTGCCGTTGCACACATCCGGGTGGGCCTGGCAGAAGGCCGTGAGCTTCTTCGCGTTGGCGTCCTGCTCCTCCTTCGTCGTCGCGAAGAGCGTCTCCCCCGTGTTGAGGTCGACGGTGACGAAGTAGAGCCAGTCGCCGGGCTCCGGGTTGGCGACGGCCTTGAGGGCGGCCTCGCCGGGGCTGCCGATCGGTGTGGGGGGCAGGCCCGCATTCCGGTAGGTGTTGTACGGGTTGGAGGCGTCGGCGACCTCCTCCTGGGAGGGCACGCCGCCGGTGCGCCCGAGCCCGTAGAGGATGGTGGAGTCCATCTCGAGGCGGCCACCGGTCCCCGAATCCTCCTTCGTCAGGCGGTTCTCGACGACGCGGGCGACCTTCCCGAAGTTCTGCTGGCTGCCCGCCTCCCTCTCGACGATGGAGGCCTTGATGAGGGCGTCCTTGTACGCCGCGGGATCGAAGCCCAGCTTCTGCAGGCGGGCCGTCGTGGCGCTGACCATTCTGGCGACGACCTGCGTGACGGTCTCGCCCTCCTTGAGGTCGTACGTTCCCGGGGCGAGCCAGCCCTCGACGTCCCCCTTCGCGGCCTCGGGCAGGCCGATGCCCTTGAGGTCCTTGTAGGCGGCGTCGACGTCCTCCGCGCTGACCTGCATGACGTTCATGATCTTCTCCTTGACCTGGTCCTTGGTGAATCCCTCGGGGATGGTCAGGGAGTGGTCGGCGCGCGAGGCCGGGTCGAGCAGGGCGGCGACGGCGGAGGCGCCGGACATCCTCTGCTTGAGCGTGTAGGTGCCGGGCTGGATATTGCCGGAGTCCGCGTTGGCCTTGAAGGCGTCGATGAAGGCCTTCGGGGACGCGACGACGTCGTTCTTGTAGAGCAGGTCGGCGATGATCTGGCCGGTGGCGCCCTGGGGTATCTCCACGATCACCGAGCCCTCGCCCTCACCCGGGTAGTCGCTCGCAGCGGCCTGCTGCTCGTGAACGCCGTGCAGCACGCCGTAGCCCCAGTAGAGACCGGCGCCCGCGCCGGCCACGACGATGCTGAGGATCACCACGGTGAGCACGTGGCGGCGGAAGCGGCGCTTCTTGCGCGCCTTCTCGCGACGGGCCTTGCTGCGGCGGGACGGCGGCTCGGCCGGCAGCGGGTCATCGGAGGTGATGCCGATCTGCTCGAAGAGGTCGTCCTGGCTCATCGCGAGTCTCTCCTGGTCGGGGTGACGGGCTCGCCGATCGGCGAGCCCGTGGAACGCTCGGCCTCGAGGGCCTGGTTGAGAATGACCACGGCGGCGGCCTGGTCGACGACGCCCCGGAAGTCCTTCTCATGGCGTCCACTGGCGTGGAGCGCCTGATGCGCCGACACCGTGGAGAGCCGCTCGTCGACGAGCCTGACCACCACAGGGAAGATGGCCTGCGCGAGAGCACGCGCCCAGTCCCTCGCATCACGCGTGGACGGGGTCCGTTTGCCCCCCAGGGAGACGGGCAGTCCCACAATAGCCTCAACAGCCCCGTGTTCGGCGACCAGATCGGCCGCCTCGTCGATGTCGCCTCCGTAACGATCCCGCGTCAGCGTGACGACCGGCACGGCCAGGATCGCCTCGGCGTCGCACCTGGCGACCCCGATCCTGGCCCTGCCGACGTCGAAGGCGAGGCGGACACCGCTGCGCATGGCTCCCCCGGGGCTCAGGCGCCCAGGGCCCGGGTGATGGCGTCCAGCGCCTCGGGGATGGCGGCGGGGTTCTGGCCACCGCCCTGGGCGAGGTCCGGCTTGCCGCCGCCGCCTCCGCCGAGGGCCTTGGCCGCGGCCTTGACGAGGTCGCCCGCTCGGGCGCCCGCATCGCGGGCGGCGGCGTTGGTGGCCACGACGATGACGGGCCGCTCGCCCGACGCCCCGGCGGCCACGACCACCGTCGGCTCCGCCTCGCCCAGGCGCTCGCGCGCGTCGAGGACGAGGGAGCGCAGGAGGTCCGCGCTGGGCACGGCGCCGAGGTCGGCGGCGGCCAGGCGGTAGGCGCCCACGCGCCGCGCGCCGTTGATCACCTCGGCGGCGCGGGCCGCCATGGCGGCCTGCTCGGCGGCGGCCAGTCGCTTCTCGGCGTCCTTGAGGCGGCCCATGAGGGACTCGACGCGCTCGGGCAGCTCCTCGGGCCGCCCGCCGATCATGGTGGACAACTGCGAGACCAGGGCGTGCTCCTTGGCCTGGAAGCCGTAGGCGCCGTCCCCCACGAGGGCGTCGATGCGCCGCACGCCCGAGCCGATGGAGGACTCCCCCAGGATGGCGATGCGGCCGATGTGCCCGGTGGAGGGCACGTGGGTGCCACCGCACAGCTCGCGGTCGAAGTCGTCGCCGATGGTGACCACCCGGACCTCGGTGCCGTACTTCTCCCCGAACAGGGCGATGGCGCCGGATGCCTTCGCGTCCTCAAGGCTCATGGTCTCGGTGCGGACCTGGAGATCCTCGGCGAGCTTCTCGTTGACGAGGGCCTCGATGTCATTGACCTGCCCGGTCGTCAGTGCCGTGTTGTGGGAGAAGTCGAAGCGCAGGCGGGAGGGCGAGTTCTCCGATCCGGCCTGCTCGGAGTCGGGGGCGACGGTGCGGCGCAGGCCGGCGTAAACCATGTGGGTGGAGGTGTGGGCGCGGGCGATGGCCAGGCGGCGCGCGGTGTCGATCTCGGCGTAGGCGCCCTCCCCCACGGCGATGGTGCCCTCGGTGAGGGTGCCCCGGTGGACGGACAGGCCGCGGATGGGCGCCTGGACATCGCCGACCTCGACGATGCCGCCGCCGACCATGCGGATGACGCCGTGGTCGGCGAGCTGACCGCCCATCTCGGCGTAGAAGGGGGTGCGGTCCAGGATGATCTCGACCTGCGCGGGCGCCGTGGCCACTGGTTCGGGCCGGCCGTCGACCAGGAGCCCCGTGACGGTGGCCTCGGCGGCCGACTCGGTATAGCCGAGGAACTCCGACCCGCCGCCCATGGAGCGCTCGATGTCCTGGAAGAGGCGGACGTCGATGTGGCCCGTCTTCTTGGCGCGGGCGTCGGCGCGGGCGCGCTCCTTCTGCTCGTCCATGAGGGAGCGGAAGGCGGCCTCGTCGACGTCAACGCCCTGCTCGGCCGCCATCTCCAGGGTGAGGTCGATGGGGAAGCCGTAGGTGTCGTGCAGCTCGAAGGCGTCCTGCCCGCTCACCAGGGGGCGCGCCCCGGCGCTTTCGGATCGCTCGCGGGCCCGCCCGACGGCGGTGTCCAGGATGGTGGTCCCGGCGCTGAGGGTGCGGCGGAAGGCCTCCTCCTCGCCGTAGGCGACCTCCGAGATGGTCCCCCAGCGCTCCTCGAGCTCGGGGTAGGACAGCTTCATGACGTCCTTGGAGGCCGTCAGGAGGGTGGGCAGTGAGGCCTCGTCGACGCCGAGCAGGCGCATGGAGCGCACGGCGCGGCGGATGAGGCGGCGCAGGACGTAGCCGCGGCCGTCATTGCCGGGGCGCACGCCATCGCCGATGAGCATGAGGGCGCTGCGGACGTGATCGGCCACGACGCGCATGCGCACGTCGTCCATGTAGGCGGCGCCGGCGGAGGGGCCCGCGGCGCCCAGGCCGTAGGCGCGCCCGCTCATGGCCTCGGCGGCGGCGATGACGGGGTAGACCTCGTCGATCTCGTACATGTTGGGCTTGTCCTGGAGGAGGAAGGCGATGCGCTCCAGGCCGGCGCCGGTGTCGATGGCGGTCGAGTCGAGCTTGCCGATGAGCTCGAAGTCATGGCCCTCGCCCTCGCCGCGCACGAACTCGTCGAAGACGAGGTTCCAGATCTCCAGGAAGCGGTCGCCGGCGGTGTCCGCCTCGGGGCCCCCGTCGGGGCCGTAGGCGGGGCCGCGGTCGTAGTGGATCTCGCAGCAGGCGCCGGCGGGGCCGGGCTGACCGGTGGACCAGGAGATCTCCGCGAAGGGGAGCTTCTGGACGTGGAGGGGGTCCACGCCGATGGTCTTGGTGAGGTAGTCCCAGGAGACCTCGTCCTTCTCCCAGATGGTCATCCACAGACGGTCGCCATCCAGGCCGTAGCCGCCGGCGCCCGTGGGAGTGGTCAGCAGCTCCCAGGCGTACTGGATCGCCCCCTCCTTGAAGTAGTCGCCGAAGGAGAAGTTGCCGTTCATCTGGAAGAACGTGCCGTGACGGGTGGTGCGGCCGACATTGTCGATGTCGTTGGTGCGAATGCACTTCTGCACGCTGGCGGCGCGCGGCCAGGGGGCGGGCTCGGTGCCCAGGATGTAGGGGATGAAGGGGACCATGCCCGCCACGGTGAACAGGATGGACGGGTCGGGCGAGATGAGGGGCACCGATGGCCGGATCTCGTGATCCTTGGAGGCGAAGAAGTCGAGCCAGCGGGAGCGGATCTCGGAGGTGCGCATGGGGGTCCTCGTGCTCGGGGGTGGTCGGTGCCCCGCGTCCGGGTGGAGCGGGGACGTGGTTGGTTCCGGCCCGACCAGCGCGTGGGCGCAGTGGCCGAGGTGTGGTCGCGACCGGTCGGCCCAGGGGGAGCCTACCCCTGGAACGGGGGATGCCCCGCACCGGTATCTCCGGCGCGGGGCATCCCGCACTGGGAGGGCCCGCGGGCCCGATCGGCTCAGCGGGAGTAGTACTCGACGACCATCTGCACGTCGCAGGTCACCGGGACCTCGTCGCGCTTGGGACGGCGCACCAGGGTGGCGGAGAGCTTCTCGAGGTCCACCTTGAGGTAGTCGGGGACGGCCGGGAGGACGTCGCGGTGGACGCCGGCGGCGGCGGCCTGGAAGGGCACCATGACCTGGGAGCGGCTGCGGACCTGGATCGTCTGGCCGGGGCGCACGCGGTAGGAGGGGCGGTCGACGACCTGGCCGTCGACGACGATGTGGCGGTGCACGACGGCCTGGCGGGCCTGGGCGATCGTGCGGGCGATGCCGGAGCGCAGGACGAGGGCGTCCAGGCGCATCTCGAGCAGCTCGACGAGCGACTCACCGGTCAGGCCCTTCTCACGGCGGGCCTCTTCGAAGACCCGCTGGAGCTGGGCCTCCCGGATGCCGTACTGGGCGCGCAGGCGCTGCTTCTCCTTGAGGCGGACGGCGTAGTCGGACTCGGTGCGGCGACGGGCGCGTCCGTGCTCGCCGGGGCCGTAGGGGCGCTTCTCGAAGTAGCGGACGGCCTTGGGGGTCAGCGGGATGCCGAGGGCGCGCGAGAGGCGCACCTGGCGGCGGGAGCGCGAGGAGCTCATGGGTTGTCGTCTTCCTGTCGGAGTGATCGCACGCCGCGGGCGGGCGCCCGCGGCGCGGGGTCAGCCTCTGATCGGATGATCGGGCCGGGACCCCAGGTGCTCCGCGGAGCTCGGAGGACCGGATGATCCCAGAGCCCGTTGCGGGGCGGCCCCGGTACTGTAGCGCAGTACCGCCCCGGGGGCCTCGCCGGCGGGGCCGGTGTGAGCGGATCCTCAGCGTTTCGCCGCCTTGCGCAGCACGGAGACGACGGCCACGACGATGAAGGCGGAGAAGAGCCAGGACGCGGCCCGCGGGCTCAGGGCGCGCGCGATCCACGCCCCCGCGGGCGATCCGAGGACGGAGGCGAGCCCGACCACCGCCCCGGTGCGCGGATCGCCCAGTCTCCGGCGGCGGTTGGCGGCGGTGCCGGAGATCGCGGTGGGCACCATGGCGAGCAGCGAGGTGCCCCTGGCGAGGAGATCCCCGGCGCCCGCGGCGATCTCGAGGCCCGGCACGACCACCACTCCCCCGCCGACGCCGACCAGGCCGGCGAGGATTCCCGCGACGAGCCCGATCCCCGCCAGCACCGCGACCCTGCCCGGGCTGTGGGCGATCGTGAGCGGATCGATGTCCAGGCCCGCGTCGCGCGTGGGCTCGTGAAGGCGCTCCATCAGCAGGACGAAGCCGGCGAAGGCCACGAACACCCATGGCAGCGCCCGGGCGGGGAGCACCGCGAGCAGCCTGCTGCCGACCTGCGCCCCCACGAGTGAGCCGACGACGATGATCACCGCCCCGATGACCGAGACGTCGCCCCGCAGCGAGTACGTGGCGGCCCCCGCGATGGAGGTCGGGATGATCGCCATGAGGGACGTCGCCGCGGCGTTGCGCTGATCCATGCCGAGGATCGCCACCAGCGCGGGAACCAGGATGATGCCGCCCCCGACGCCGAACATGCCCGAGAGCACCCCCGCGCCGAGCCCGACCGATGCGGCCAGCGCCGATCTGCCCGGGCTCATGGCCGCCCACCGCGCGTGAGGGTCCGGATCGACTCCAGGCGCCGGGCGATCTCGGACTCGAAGCCGTGGCCGGTGGGCCGGTAGTAGGAGGCTCCGGCCAGGTCCTCGGGCAGGTAGTCCTGGGCGACGACGCCGTGCGGGTAGTCGTGGGGGTAGCGGTAGCCCTCGCCGTGGCCGAGCCCGGAGGCGCCCGCGTAGTGCGCGTCGCGCAGATGGGAGGGGACGGCGCCGCCCCTGCCCTGGCGCACGTCCGCGATGGCGGAGTCGATGGCGGTGATGACCGCGTTGGACTTCGGGGCCGTGGCCACGGCCAGGGCCGCCTCGGCGAGGATGATGCGGGCCTCGGGCATCCCGATCATGGCGACCGCCTGCTGCGCCGCCGCCGCGGTGGCCAGGACGCCGGGGTCCGCCAGGCCCACGTCCTCCGCAGCATGGATGGTGATGCGCCGCGCGATGAAGCGCGGGTCCTCGCCCGCCGCGATCATGCGGGCCAGGTAGTGCAGGGTGGCGTCGGGATCCGACCCGCGCATGGACTTGATGAAGGCGCTGGTGACGTCGTAGTGCTGGTCTCCGGCGCGGTCGTAGCGCACGGCCGCGATGTCGGCGGCCCGCTCGACGTCGGCCAGCCCGACCACCGGTGGAGCGCTCTCCTCGCCGCCGGCGCCGGGCGGCCCCGCCGCGAGGACGGCCCCGGCGGCGGCCTCGAGGATGGTGAGCGACTTGCGCGCGTCCGAGCCGGCCATGCGCACGATCTGCTCCCGGGCGTCGTCGTCGAGCGAGACCGCGCCCGCGAGCCCCCTCTCATCGGTGACGGCCCTGGACACCAGCGCGCGGATGTCGTCGGGCCCGAGCGGGTGGAGGGTCAGCAGCAGCGAGCGGGAAAGCAGCGGCGAGACCACGGAGAACGAGGGGTTCTCGGTGGTGGCGGCGACGAGGGTGACCCACCGGTTCTCCACACTGGGCAGCAGGGCGTCCTGCTGGGACTTGGAGAAGCGGTGGACCTCGTCGATGAAGAGGACCGTCTCCTCCCCCGAGGCCGTCAGGCGCCTCCTGGCGTCGGCGACGACGGCGCGCACGTCCTTGACCCCGGCGGTGACCGCGGACAGCTCGACGAAGCGCCGGCCCGAGCCGCGCGCCACGAGGTAGGCCAGTGTGGTCTTGCCCGTCCCCGGGGGCCCCCAGAGGATGACGCTGGACACCCCCGCGCCGCCCGGGCCGCCCGCCGGCTCCACGAGCCGGCGCAGTGGGGAGCCGGGGCCGAGCAGGTGCCCCTGCCCCAGGACCTCCCCGAGATCGCGCGGCCTCATGCGCACGGCGAGCGGCGCGCGCGCGTCATCGGGCAGGCCCGCCTCATCGGTGCCGGCTGCGTCGAACAGGTCCACGGGGTGACCCTATCCTCATCCCGGCACCCGCCACCGGGCCCGCGCGGCGGTTCCAGCAGTGGAACAATGCCGCCATGCTCTCCTGGCTCGCCCGCCGCATCGTCAAGGACGCCTGGTTCGTCGTCGGAACCTGGGCCGTCATCGCCTTCGTGCTGCTCGCCCCCGCGCTCGGCGGTGTGGGCATCGATGGGCTCTTCGACCGCCTCGGCTCCGCCAAGACCGCCGTCGACGACTCCCAGAGCGCTCGCGGCGAGGCCATCTACTCCGCCCTCCAGGGCGATGGCAAGGTGGTGACCCTCCAGGTGACCGGCCTCGATCTGGACACGCAGTTCGAATCGGTGTCCTCGGCGCTGGCCCCGGTGCACGCCGATCTCTACGACCTCGTCGGCGAGGTCAACGTGTTCGATCCGTTCCTGCCCACGAACAACGAGAACGTCAAGGCGCTCATCGCCCAGGACCGCAGCGGCTTCCTCCTCACCGTGACCGTCAATCCCAATGGCCGCGCGGTCGCCTCGCCCGACGACTCCGCCTACGCCCGCCAGCTCCAGCGCGACGTCCAGCGGGTCACGGACCGCCTGTCCCGCGTGCCCGACGACCTGCGCCCGATCGCCCCGGGCGCCAGCGGCATCGTGAGCACCGACGACCTCGTGTCCGTCTCCATCAATGATCGGGCCGGGGCTGATCTCGCGCGCGGCGAGGCGCTCGCCCTGCCCGCGGCCCTCCTCATCATGGTCCTGGTCTTCGGGGGCCTCCTCGTGGCGGGGATGCCGCTGCTCGGCGGCCTGGCCTCGATCATCTCGAGCCTGGGCGTGCTCTGGCTGACGAGCCTCGTCGTGGATCCGCAGGGCCTGGAGGTCGCCGTCGTCGCGATGATCGGCCTGGGCCTGTCGATCAACGACGCCCTGCTCATGACCATCCGCTTCCGCGAGGAGCTCGGCCTGGGACGCGCGGATCCGCGGGCGGCCGCGTCCCCCGCCAGTCACGGCAGGAGACGCCGCACCGGTCGCCGTGATCCGCTCATCGCCGAGGCCATGGACCGCACGATGCTCACGGCGGGGCGCACAGTGCTCCTGTCCACCGCCGCGGTGGCACTGCCGCTGGCGGCGCTGGTGGCGGTCGGCACGCCCTCCCTGAGGGTGACGGCGATCGCGGGGGCGATCGTGGTGGCGCTCGCCGCGCTGTCGGCGATCACGCTCGTTCCCGCGACGCTCGTCCTGCTCCATGGCTTCATGGCCAGGCCCCCGCTGCTCGGCCGGGTGCCGGTCCTGCGGGCCCTCGTCCACCCGGTCGACGGCTCATCCCGGGATCAGGGCGCGTTCGCGGCGCTCGCCCGCTGGGCCCAGTGGCGCCCCTGGCCGGTCCTTGCGGCCTGCGTGGCGCTCCTGGCCCTGCTCGCTTGGCCGCTGGCGCATCTGCACCTGCTGGTCTCCGAGCGCGATCTCCTCCCCCCGGATGCCGATCAGCGCGTGTACCAGCGCATCCTGAAGGAGCAGTACCCGAACCTCGCCGCCGCCGACGCGGTGATCATCATCCAGGCCACCGGCGATTCCGCGACGTCCTTCATCAATGATCGCGTCGCCGGGGCCCCGGGCGTCTCCAGTGTGACGCCGCCGCAACCGGCGGGCCAGTACACGGTGGCGTACCTCAATCTGGAGGGAACGGCGTCGTCGGTCTCTGCTGAGAGGGCCGTCGCCGCGATCCGCGCGCTCGACCCTCCGGCGGATACGTGGGTGACCGGCCAGGCGGCGACCCAGCTGGACTTCCGCTCGGCCCTCGTGGGCGCGCTGCCCGGCATGATCATCGTGGGCATGGGGGCGGCCCTCGTCCTCGTACTCACCGTGACGGGATCGTTGATCCTCCCGCTGCTGGCGCTCCTGACGACATCCCTGTCCCTGGCCGCCTCCCTGGGCGCGGCGACCCTCCTGTTCCAGGACGGGTACGCGGCCGGCGCCATCGGCGTCGCACCGATCGGCGGCCTGGAGGGCTACGCCGTGGCGACGGCGATGGTCCTGGGCGTCGGGCTCGCCATGAGCCGGGAGATCATCGTCCTGACGCGCATGAGGGAGCGCAGGTTGCAGGGCGACGGCATCGAGGCGGCCGTGGCGGCCGGGCTCCAGGGCACCGGGCGGGTCCTCACCGCGGCCGGCGCGGTCCTCCTCGTGATCCTCGCCGGCTTCGCCACTGGCAGGCTCATCGTCATCAAGGAGGTGAGCGTCATCCTGGCGCTCATGGTCGTCATCGATGCGGTGATCGTGCGCCTGCTCCTGTTCCCCGCCGCGATGGGCCTGCTGGGCTCCCGCGCCTGGTGGGCGCCGCGATTCCTGCGACGCTGGGCGGGAATCGGCGCGGGCGGGGACGCAGGGGCCTCCGAGGGCGCCGGGACATCCGATGCCGACGGCGGCGCTGAGGAGACCCCCTCACCGCGATCCCCCGCCGGGGCCCCGACCGAGCAGGGCGAGGACGGCGCAGTCAGCACAGACGGTGCGGATAGTGGGCCGGGACCCCTGTCAGATGAGGTCGGGGTCTCCTGAGCCCTGCCGGACGACCTCGGGGACATCCGAGGTGAGGTCCACGACCGTCGTCGGCTCGATCGAGGCGACCTCGCCCTCGATGACGACGTCGATGAGGTGCCCGAGGTCGTCCTCGATCTCCCAGCCGCGCGACTCGGGAACCGCGCTGCCCGGGCGGATGAGGGTGGATGAGAGGATCGGCGCCCCGAACTCGGCGACGAGCGCCTGCGCGACGGGGTGGTCGGGGATTCGCACGCCCAGGGTGTGCTTCTTGGCGTTGATGGTCATCCGGGGCACCTCCTTGGTGCCCTTGAGGATGAAGGTCCAAGGCCCCGGGGTGAGGCGCTTGATGAGGCGGAAGGCGTTGTTGCCGACGATCGCCAGGGGCCCGACCTGGGCGAAGTCGGCGCAGACGAAGGTGAAGTTGTGCTTGTCGTCGAGCTGGCGAATGACGCGGATCCGATCCAGGCCCTCCTTGTTGCCGGGCGCGCAGGCCAGGGCGTAGCCGGAGTCGGTCGGATAGGCGACGAGGGCGCCGGAGCGGAGCCGCTCGACGACCTTCATGACGAGACGGGCCTGGGGGTTGACCGGGTGCAACTCGATGTAGCGCGACATGGTGACCATTGTGCTCCTCCCCCGCCCGCTCCGGGGCGGATCCGGGCGGGGCGGAGCTGACGGCGTGTCACATGAATCGAATTGCATATGCGCGTTCGTTGATATAAAGTTCCTCTCATGCAGCAGGTTGTGGCACTCGACGAGGACTCAGCGGTCATCCGCCTGTTCAAGGCGCTGGCCAATCCCGTGCGGGCCACGATCATCCACCGCCTGACCCGGGGCAGCGCGGACGTCACCGAGCTCGTCGAGCTCACCGACGTCTCACAGCCCCTCGTCTCCCACCACCTGCGAGTCCTTCGCGATGCGCATCTCGTCGAGGCGCGGCGCGACGGCAGGCGGCAGAGCTACTCGATCATCGATGAGCACGTCGCCCACATCGTTCTCGACGCCATCAAGCACACCAAGGAGCATGACCATGACTGCCACCATTGAGCACCGCCCGGCCGAGGCCCACGCCCACACTCACGGCCCCGACTGCGGCCACCTCGCCGTCATCCATGGCGACCACGTCGACTACATCCACGACGGCCACGCCCACCGCGAGGACTCCGGCCACTACGACGAGTGCGTCACCTGCCAGTGCGAGCACTGCTCGGACGCCTGCGCCGTGTGCGAGTGCGAGGACTGCTCCTGCCCCACCTGCAACCACAACACCTGCCAGTGCGAGCACTGCTCGGACGCCTGCTCCTCGTGCAACTGCGAGGACTGCTCCTGCCCCACCTGCGCCCACGCCGCCTGAGGGCGGTCCCGCGCTCATCACGCACGACTCTACGCACGACTCTGGCGGGCGGCGCCCCTCGCGCCGCCCGCCAGAGCGCTGCTCGCGGGGGGAAATCCCCGTCAGGCCCTGTCCTCGGGGACGGCGTCGACGCCCGCCTCCTCGCGCTGCTCCGCAGTGATGGGCGCGGGGGCCTCCGTCAGGGGGTCGTAACCGCCGCCGGACTTCGGGAAGGCGATGACGTCACGGATCGACTCGGCCTTGGTGAGCAGGGAGACGATGCGGTCCCAGCCGAAGGCGATGCCGCCGTGCGGCGGGGCGCCGAACTTGAAGGCGTCCAGGAGGAAGCCGAACTTCTCATGGGCCTCGGCCTCGGAGATCCCCATGACCTTGAAGACCCGCTCCTGAACGTCGGGGCGGTGGATACGGATGGACCCGCCGCCGATCTCGTTGCCGTTGCACACGATGTCGTAGGCGTAGGCCAGGGCGCTGCCCGGGTCGGTGTCGAAGGTGTCGAGGCACTCGGGCTTGGGCGAGGTGAAGGCGTGGTGAACGGCGGTCCAGGCCGAGGCGCCCAGCGCGACATCGCCCTCGGCGCGGGCCTCGGCGCTCGGCTTGAACAGCGGGGCGTCGACGACCCACACGAAGGACCAGGCGTCGGAATCGATGAGCCCGCAGCGCTTGCCGATCTCGAGGCGGGCGGCCCCCAGGAGCGCACGCGAGGAGTCGACGGGGCCGGCGGCGAAGAAGATGCAGTCGCCTGGGGCGGCGCCGGCGGCCCGGGCGAGGCCGGAGCGCTCGGCGTCGGTGATGTTCTTGGCGACGGGCCCGCCGAGCTCGCCGTCCTCGCCCACGGTGACGTAGGCCAGGCCCTTGGCACCGCGCTGCTTGGCCCAGTCCTGCCAGGCGTCGAAGGTGCGACGCGACTGGGAGGCGCCCCCGGGCATGACGACGGCGCCCACGTAGGGGTTCTGGAACACGCGGAAGGTCGTGCCCTTGAAGTACTCGGTGAGGTCGACCAGCTCGCAGCCGAAGCGGAGGTCGGGCTTGTCGGTGCCGTACCTCTCCATCGCGTCGGCGTAGGTCATGTGCGGGATGGGGGTGTCCAGGTCGTGACCGATGAGGGCCCAGACCTCCCGCAGGACCTCCTCGGCGACCGCGATGATGTCCTCCTGGGTCACGAAGCTCATCTCGACGTCGAGCTGGGTGAACTCCGGCTGGCGGTCCGCCCGGAAGTCCTCGTCGCGGTAGCAGCGGGCGATCTGGTAGTAGCGCTCCATGCCGGCCACCATGAGCAACTGCTTGAAAAGCTGGGGGGACTGCGGCAGGGCGTACCAGGAACCGGGGGCCAGGCGGGCCGGGACGAGGAAGTCGCGCGCGCCCTCAGGGGTGGAGCGGGTGAGGGTGGGGGTCTCGATCTCGACGAAGTCGTGGGAGTCCAGGACACGGCGCGCGGCCGCCGAGACCTTGGCGCGCAGGCGGATGGCGCGCTGCATGGGCGTGCGGCGCAGATCGAGGTAGCGGTACTTCAGGCGAGCCTCCTCACCGACCTGACCGGCATCCTCGGCGTGGTCGGAGACCTGGAAGGGCAGGGGCGCGGCGGCGTTGAGGACCTCGACGTCGGAGACGACGACCTCGATCTCACCTGTGGGCAGGTTGGGGTTGGCGTTGCCCTCGGGGCGGGCGCTCACCCGCCCGGTGACGGCCAGGACGTACTCGGCGCGCAGGCCGTGGGCGATCTCCTCGCGGATGACGACCTGGGCGATGCCCGAGGCGTCGCGCAGGTCGATGAAGGCGACGCCCCCGTGGTCCCGGCGGCGGTCCACCCACCCGGTGAGGGTGACGGTGGTGCCGATGTCGGAGGCGCGCAATGAGCCCGCGGTGTGGGTTCGCAGCATGGAGCCGGATTCCTTCCCATTCGGGGCACTGAGACCGGTGCCCGTCGGGGCGCACCGCGAGACGGGCGGGCGCCGGGGGCAAGACTACCCAGCCACCGGGCCGTCAGTACTCAGGGGTCACCGAGTCGTTGCGGCGACGCTGCCTGGCCAGGATCCAGCGATTCGTGCCCACGGTCGCGGCCAGGATGACCAGGAGGACGGACAGGCCGAGGACGCACGCACCCACCACGGGGAAGGAATCGTCCTTGACCTCCACGGGGGCGGTATCGTTGGAGCCGCCGGGGTCACTGCTCGCCTCGGCGATCGCCGGCCCGGTCGTCTCGGGAGCCCCGGTGGCACCACTCGTGGCCCCGGGGCCGTTGGACGCACCCGGTGAGGCGGTCGCGACTGGCGCGGTGGGGGCCTCACCGCCGATCACGGTGACGGCGCCGACGGTGAAGAACGGGCTCTTGTTGGTGTAGTCGGCGGTGCGCACCGTGGAAGTCGGCACATCAGGGCCCCCGGTGACGCGGAATCGCAGCCAGTGGGTGCCCGACGGGACGTAGCCGGGGAGCTCGAAGGCGCCGGAGTAGGTTCCGTCGGCCTGCACGGTGAACTGCGCGACCGCGCCTCCCGACGGCGAGGCGGTACCGCCGGCGGGGCTCTGCTCGGGCCCGACGGCGCCGTCGTCGATGAGGACTTGCACGGCGGCCCCGGGCGGGAAGCCGGAGAGGGTGTAGCTCAGCGAACCGCCCGAGGCGATCGTCGAGGGGCTGACGGTCGAGGCCGTGCCCGTGGTGGACTCCCCGTCGACGGAGTCCTCGGCGGCCGCCGGCGGGGTCGTCGTGGCGCCGATGCCCGTGGCAGCGCCCAGCGAGAGCATCGCCGCCAGTGCGACGGCGCTCCCCCGGCGAAGCCTTCCCATTCGCCCAGTGCTCACTGGACTGGGCGCCTCGCGCGCGGACGGGCCAGGAACATGTAGGCGGCCGCGCCCGCGGTGAGGATCCCGGCGGCGCTGATGAGCATCCAGTCGTCGCCGCCGAGGACGGCCTCCTTTACTGGCGCGCTGTTCGCCTTGTCCATGAGGTCGGTGTTGACCGTGTCCGTGCGGGCGATCTCCAGCTGCACCCATCCCAGGAGCTGGGAATCGCGGCCCGCGATCGCGAGCTTATGGGATCCGGCGTCGATGTTGGAGATGTCGACCTGGACGGAGTTGGAGTGATCGACCTGGACCCACCCGGCGCTCTCGCCGCCCGGGTAGAGGAAGACCGCGACCCAGTCGCCCTCCTTCGCCTTGTCCTTCGGCAGGACGAGGCTGACCCGGTCGCCCTGGCGCCCGCCGGACAGGGAGCCGGCGTTGTCGGCGGTCAACTGGCTGCCGTCGGCCACGGGGCTGCGGGGCGGGTCCGAGGGCTTGGGCTCGGTGGGCTGAGCGGACGGGCTCGCGCTCGGGTCCGCGTTCGGCGAGGCCTCGGGCTGCGCCGGGGCGGGCTCCTCCTCGGGCACGGCGGGCAGGGTGGCGATGATGGTGGGCGGTGCCGCGGGGGCCGCAGGATCGGCCGCGGGCGCCTCCGGGATGGCGCCGGGGACGGCCGGCGCCCCGGCTGTGGGCACGGCATCCGCGAGCGGCGCCTCGGGGGCCGGGGGCTCCGGAGCCGGCGGCGCCTCGGGGGCGGGCGCCGGCGGGGCCGGGGCCTCGGGAGCCGGGGCAGGCGGGACCTCGGGAGCAGGGACCTCCGGGAGGGGGCCGGGGGCCGTGGGCTCAGCGCTCGGCACTGGGGGCACGGGCTGCGTGGTCGGGGCCGTGCTCGGCTCCGCCGTGGGGGCGGGCTCGGGGTCGGCGCTCGGCGCCGGAGCGGTGGGCCCGGCGCTCGGGGCGGGGGCCGTGGGCTCAGCGCTCGGGGCGGG
>NZ_MVIW01000027.1 GCF_002072185.1 Actinomyces denticolens | reverse complement strand
CCCCCCTGGCCCCCGAGGCGATCGTCGCCGCCCGCCGCTCCAGCCCGCTGGTCATCGGCCTGGGCGACGGCGAGAACTTCCTGGGCTCCGACGTCGCCGCCTTCGTGGCCTTCACCTCCCGCGCCGCCGAGGTCGACGACGACCAGATCCTCCTCCTGCGCCCCGACTCGGTCACCGTGTGGGACAAAGACGGCGGCGTCGTGGAGCCCAAGAGCTGGAAGGTCTCCTGGGACGCCTCAGCGGCCGTCAAGGGCGGCTACGAGACCTTCATGGACAAGGAGATCCACGATCAGCCCGCCGCCGTCGCCGACACCCTGCGGGGGCGCGTCGACGAGCGCGGCGAGATCCAGCTCGACGAGATGCGCATCGACCCCGCGGTCCTGCGCAGCGTCGACAAGATCATCGTCATCGCCTGCGGCACCGCCGCCTACGCCGGTCATGTCGCGAAGTACGCCATCGAGCACTGGTGCCGCGTGCCGGTGGAGATCGAGCTCGCCCACGAGTTCCGCTACCGCGACGCCGTCGTGAGCGAGAAGACCCTCACCGTGGCGATCTCCCAGTCCGGGGAGACCATGGACACCATCCAGGCCGTTCGCCACGCCCGCGAGCAGGGCAGTCGCGTGCTCGCCATCGTCAACACCTACGGCTCCACCATCGCCCGCGAGGCCGACGCCGTGCTCTACACCCACGCCGGCCCCGAGGTCGCGGTGGCCTCCACGAAGGCCTTCCTCGCCCAGATCACCGCCTGCTACCTGCTGGGCCTCTACCTGGCGCAGCTGCGCGGGAACAAGTGGCCGGACGAGGTCGCCGACTACCTCGCCAAGCTCGGCGAGATGCCCGACAAGGTCCAGTGGATCCTCGATGAGCAGGAGAGCTCCGTGCGGGCGCTGGGCGCCGAGCTCGCGGACCGCTCCTCCTTCCTGTTCCTGGGCCGCCACGTCGGATTCCCGGTGGCGCTCGAGGGGGCGCTCAAGCTCAAGGAGCTCGCCTACGTCCACGCCGAGGGCTTCGCGGCGGGCGAGCTCAAGCACGGGCCCATCGCGCTCGTGGAGGAGGGCCTGCCGGTCTTCGTCATCGTGCCCACCCCCCGCCGCCCCGTCCTGCACGACAAGGTCCTGTCCAACATCCAGGAGATCCGCGCCCGCGGCGCGCGCACCATCGTGGTGGCCGAGGAGGGGGACGACGCCGTCGACGCCTTCGCCGAGCACATCATCCGGATCCCCGCCACCCCCACCCTCATGGCGCCGCTGCTCACCGTGGTCCCGCTGCAGATCTTCGCCGCCGCGCTCGCGGGCGCCAAGGGCCTGGACATCGACCAGCCCAGGAACCTGGCGAAGTCCGTCACCGTGGAGTGAGGAGGCGGCCCCCGCCGCCGCGGGCGCGGTGGTCATGAATCGGCTGCGGCTCAGCCGGGGAGGATCAGGTGGATCGTCGTCGCGGCAGGATCTGACGGCCATGCCCCAGGAGGAGCGCGCCTCCGCGCTCCTGGCTGCGGCCCCGGGCGATCGACGACGAGGAATGAGCATGACGCCGTCTCACGGTCATTCCCTGGCATGAGAGCCCACAGCGGGCGAGGATGGGCGCATGACCACCGCCAAGAGCGACGCCCGCGTCTCCGGAGCCGCCGAGCCAGCAGCCATCCCCACGCTCGCCCGCCGCGCCGCCTACCCGGCCCGGGCCATCGCGCGGGCCGAGGCGCCACTGACCACCGGCACCGATCAGTACATGCGGCGGGCCGCCCACGCCATCGCCGGCGCCTGCCTCGCCGAACTGCGCCAGTCGCGCGGCGGCGTCGCGAACAGTCGGGTCCTCGTCCTGGTCGGCGGTGGGCACAACGGAGGCGACGCCCTCCTCGCCGGGGCCATCCTCGCCCGCCGGGGCGCCCGCGCGGAGGCCCGGCTGGCCACCGACCACCCGCACGGGCCGGCGCTGAGCGAGGCCCGCGCCGCCGGGGTCGCGGTCGCGGGCGCTCCCGCCCCCTCGACCGTCGTCGGCGGCGCGGCCGACCTCGTCATCGACGGACTCACCGGCATCGGTGCCGACGGGCCCCTGCGCCCGCGGGCCGCCGCTCTCATCGCACCCCTCATCGCCGCGGGCGCGCCCGGGCAACGGGCGTTCCGCGTCCTCGCCGTCGACGTCCCCTCCGGCGTCGGCGTGGACGACGGCGCCATGCCGGGCCCCGTGCTCGCCGCCGACCGCACCGTCACCTTCACCTGCCCGCGCGGCGCCCACCTCCTGCCGCCCGCGGCGCCCCTGAGCGGGCGCGTGGACGTCGTCGATCTCGGATTGCCGGTACCCGCGGATAGCGCGCCGCTCGTCATCGCGCCCGATCCGGCGCTGCTCGCCGCGCTCCTGCGCGCCCCCGGCGCCACCGACCACAAGTACACGCGCGGCGTCGTCGGCCTCCATGCGGGGAGCGAGGCCTATCCCGGGGCCGCGGTCCTCGCCGTCAGCGGCGCCATCCGAGCAGGGGCCGGCATGGTCCGGATCCAGGCGCCTCGGCGGGCCGTCGACCTCGTCCTCGCCTCCCGCCCCGAGGCGGTCCCCGCGAATGGGCGGTGCCAGGCGATCGTCGTCGGCCCCGGCACCCATCCCGCCGATCAGCCCCGGGCCGAGGAACTGCGCGGCGTCCTGAGAGCCGCGCTGCGCCGGGGGAGCGGGGAGCGCCAATGGGCGGTGATCGACGCCGGGGCGCTCCCCCTCCTGCCCGACATCCTCACCCAGGGGCTCGTCTGCGGCCCGGAGCATGTCCTCACCCCGCACGCGGGCGAGGCCGCCGCTCTCCTCAGCGGCCTCGGGATGCCGACGACGCGCGAGGAGGTCGAGGCCGCTCCCGCTTCGGCTGCGCGCGGGCTCGCCGAGGCGACTGGGGCGACGGTGATCCTCAAAGCCGCGCCGGTGATCATCGCGCGCTCCGGCGGCGGGCCCCTGCTCTCGCTCGACGCCGGGCCGGGCTGGTTGGCGACCGCGGGCAGCGGCGACGTCCTCGCGGGCGCCCTCGGGGCGGTGCTGGCGGCCGTGCGCGCCGATCGCGAGCGCGATGACACCCGCCGGGACTGCGGGCCCAGCACCGGCGCGGCGGGCCTGCCCCTGGAGGACGCGGTTGCGCTCGCGGCGGCCGCTGCCGTGCGCCTTCACGCCGACGCCGGCCGCCTGGCCAGCGGGGAGGCATCGGAGCAGGGGCGCGAGGGCCGCCCCATTGCGGCCCTCGACGTCGCTGATCACCTTCCCCGGGCCCGCCAGCGGCTCCGGGCCCAGGCCCGTCCCCGCCCTTAACCCGCCCCCCATCACGCCGAGACCGGTCGAAGTGGCGATCGAGACCGGTTCTCCGAACCGGTCTCGATCGCCACTTCGACCGGTCTCGGCGAAAGGTGGGGTGGGGGAGTGGGAGAATCCCGGCGTGAGCGCGACCACCACTTCCACCGAGCAGCCGATCCCCGCCACCACCTCCCGGGCCATCATCGACCTCGGCGCCATCTCCCACAACGCCGCTGTCCTCGCCCGGGCGGCCGGCGCGCCCTGGATGGCCGTCGTCAAGGCCGACGCCTACGGGCACGGCCTGGAGCCCGTCGCGCGCGCCTGCCTGGACACCGGCGCCACCTGGCTCGGCGTCGCCCAGCTCGCCGAGGCCCTCCATCTGCGCTCCCTCCTCGACGCCGCCGGTATCGCGCGCCCCGTCCCTGAGCTCCGCTCACTGCCGACGCCGGACGCGCCGCGCATCCTCACCTGGCTCGCCCCGGTCCTCACCCCCGAGGGCGCCGCCGCCCCGGGGTCCCCCCTGCGCGCAGCGATCGCCGCCGACCTCGATTTGTCCGTGTCCGCCCTCGACCAGGCCCGCGCCATCGCGGCCGCGGCCGATGCCGAGGGGCGCGCCGCCCGTGTCCACATCAAGGCCGATACCGGCATGTCCCGCGCCGGTGCGACCGACGGCGAGCTCCCCGCCCTCGCCGCCGCTCTCGCGGGGGCCGAGAGCGCCGGGAGCCTCGCCGTCGTCGGCCTGTGGTCCCATCTCTCGCGCGCCGACGAGCCCGACTCCGGCTCCACCGAGGACCACCTGGCCCGCTTCCGCGCCGCCGACGACGCCGTCACCGCGGCGGGTCTCGCGCCGGTCGTCCGCCACCTCGCGGCCACTGGCGGGCTGCTCTGGCACCCCGACGCGCGCCTCGACCTCGTGCGCGCGGGCATCGGGCTCTACGGGCTCTCGCCAGACCCCTCCGTCGCCAGCAGCGCCGCGCTCGGGTTGCGCCCCGCCATGCGCCTGGAAGCCCCTCTCACGCTCGTCAAGCGCATCCCCGCCGGTCAAGCGGTCTCCTACGGCGGTACCTGGACCGCGCCCACCAGCCGCTGGGTCGGCCTCGTGCCCCTCGGTTACGCCGACGGCATCCCGCGCTCGGCCTCCGGCGCCCCCGTCACGGTGCTCCCCTCCCCGCCCAGCGCCGCGCCCGGCGCCGACGACGGCGCCGTTCCGATCCACGCCAGGATCGTGGGTCGCGTGTGCATGGACCAGATGGTCATCGATCTCGGGCCCGCGGCCCCCGCCGGTGGCCCCGCCGGAGAGGAGCCCCCGGCCCGTGCCGGTGACACCGCCGTCCTGTGGGGCGACGGCGCTGATCCGGCGGGCATCCCGACGGCGGACGAGTGGGCCGCCGCATGCGGCACCATCAACTATGAGATCGTCACCCGTCTCGGCGCGCGCGTGCCCCGGGTACATCTGGGAGTTGGCTGGGAGGATAGAGTCTGATCTGCCATTTCCAGCCGAGAGGACCCGAGATGTCAGACAGCCCGCGCCAGATCGTGGTGAGCACGGCCGATGCGGAGGCCACCCGCGCCCTCGGCGCGCGCCTCGCGGCCCTGCTCCAAGCCGGTGACCTCGTGCTCCTCACCGGTGGCCTCGGCGCGGGCAAGACCACCCTCGCCCAGGGGATCGGCGCCGCCATGGATGTGCGCGGCCGTGTCTCCTCGCCCACCTTCATCATCGCCCGCGCCCACCCCGCCCTCGGGGACGGCCCGGACCTCATCCACGTCGACGCCTACCGGCTGTCCGGTCTAGACGAGGTCGACGCACTCGACCTCGATTCCTCCATGGAGCGCTCGGTCACCCTCGTCGAGTGGGGGCAGGGGAAGGCCGAGGGCCTCGCCGAGGACCGCCTCGAGATCTCCGTCGACCGCCCCCACGGAGGCCTCCCCGCCCCGGGGGCCACGGCCGACGAGGGCCATGGCACGGCCGACGACGACGCCCCACCCTCCGCCCCCGGTCAATCCGCCGCCAGTTCCGCCGGTCCCGCAGCCCGTCCGGCCCTCGACCTCGACGGCGTCGACGACGGGCACCGCTCCATCACGATCCGGGCCCACGGGCGGCGCTGGGCCGGCGTTGACCTCGGCGCGCTGGCAGGCTGATGCGCACGGCCGCCCGCCTCCTGGCGCCCGCAGCGATCCCGGCGCTCATCGTCATGCTCATGGTCGTCGCGCCACTCGCCGCGTCGCGCCTCCTCATCACCCCCAGGGCCGCCGCATCACCCGTGCCGCCCGCGCATCGCCCGACGCCCACGGCCCCCGCCGCGCCCTCGTCCGCCCCGGACCCTCACGCCGCCGCCGATCCCGCCCCGGGGGACGAGGCCATCGCGGCCTCATGGATCCGGGCCGAGGGGCCATCCCTCGCCTCCAGCCTGGCGGCAGGTGGATCGGCGGCCTTCGGCGAGCCCACCCAGGTCCACCGCTGGTCCTCCGGCTTCCTCGACGGCAGCGCGCCGGATGCCCCTCTCCCCGCGGCCGCCCTCTGGGCCGCGCCCGTCCTGGTCGACGGCGACCCCATCGGCGCCATCGCCGTCATCGTCGCCGACTCCACCGCCCAGGGCATCACCATCGAGGACGAGATCCTCGCCGCCGCCCTCGTGGAGGCCGCCTCCTCCCGGCCCACCGCCCCGGCCGTCCCCCGGACGACCCCCGCCGCGCCGACGCCCTCGGCCGGCGCGGCGCTCCCGTCGGGGCCGCAGGGCGCGGTCATCGTCCTCGGGCAGTCCACCGATTGGTACGTGGTCTCGGGCGACCGGGCCCGGGCCGCGTCTCATGGCGCCCAGGCGATGCTCGCCGGCCCCATCTCCCTGCGCGACTACTCCACCGCCCTGCTCCAGCGCTCCCGGGCCGCGACCACCGCCCCCGCCGTCGGCAGCGGAGAGGACTCCGCTCTCAGCTCGGACCAGCAGGCGGAGGTGGCCGCCGCCGTCGGCATCGGAGTGCTCCTCATCATCATCACCGTGCGCCGGGAGCGGCGGATCCTCGCCCCCGCGAGGCCCCCTGCCAGGACCAGGCCGCGGAGGACGGCCGGGATCGCGCGCCCGGACCGGGCCCCCGCGAGGCAAGGGGACGACGCCCCTGAGATGACCAGGACCCCCGAGATGGCCAGGACCCCCGAGCAGCCTTGACGCGCGCGGGGATAGGCTCGCCCCGTGCGCATCCTCTCCATCGACTCATCCCTCGGAACCCAGCTCCTCCTGTGCGACGCCGAGCCCGATGCCCCCGCCGACGGCGCCCCGCGCGCCCTGAGGATCCTGTCCGCCCAGGCGCTCCAGGACTCCCGTCGTCACGCCGAGTCGCTCGGGCCGATGCTCGCCACCGCCCTCGCGGCCCTCGCCGATGACTCCCCGCTCGACGCCGTCGTGGTCGCCACCGGCCCCGCGCCCTTCACCGGCCTGCGCGCCGGCCTCGTCACCGCCCGCGCCCTCGCCCGCGCCCGCTCGATCCCCGCGCACGGGGTTCCGAGTCTCGACGCCGTCGCCCGCCAGGCCCTCGATGACCTCGCCGCCGAGCGGGGGCGGGAGGCGGCCGATGCCGCGACCGTCCTCGTGGCCACCGACGCGCGCCGCAAGGAGGTCTACTGCGCCGCCTACCGCGCCCTGGGCGCCGACGACGTCGAGCCCCTGACGCCCCCCGCAGTCGCCACACCGCAGGCCGCCGCCGAGCGACTGGCCGAGCTCGGCCCCGCCGCCGTCCCCGCCGGATCGGGATGCGTCCTCCACCCCGAGATCGCGGCCGGCCGCCCCGTGCTCGCCCAGGCCTCCGGCAGTGCCGGGGCGCAGACGCGCATCGCGCTGGCCCGCCTCGCCCGGGGGGAGGAGCTCGGCACCGAGCCCCTCTACCTGCGCCTGGCGGACGCCCAGGTGCCAACCGGCCGCAAGCGCGCCCTCGCGGGCTGAGCCCGCGCCGCCCGGACGCCCCCCAGATGCTCCCCGGATCCATGGAGCCACCCGTGCCCCCCGCGCCCCCGGGCGCGCGCCTGCGCGAGATGCGCGCCGACGACCTCGATGCCGTCGCCGCCCTGGAGACCGAGCTCTTCGGCGGTGAGGCCTGGAGCCCGGCGTTGCTGCGCGCCGAGCTCGCCGCCGCTCAGGGCGAGGGTGCCGATCGCCACTACGTCGTCGTCGAGGACGGTGACGGCAGTGCTGACAGTGCTGACAGTGCTCACGCTGCTGACAGCGCGGCGCGCGCTGAGGCCTCCCGCGCGATCCTGGGCTACGCGGGCCTCTGGTTCGGGGACGGCCGGGGGGACGCCGACCTGCTCACCATCGCCACGGCCGAGCGATCCCGGCGCCTCGGCCTGGCCCGAGCCATGCTCGATCACCTCCTCGCCCGGGCGCGGGATGCCGGCTGCGGCGCCGTCCTGCTCGAGGTCCGCGCCTCCAACGGCGCCGCCCAGGCGCTCTACCGCTCGCTGGGCTTCGCGCCGATCGGCCGGCGCCGCCGCTACTACTCCGCTCCCGCCGAGGACGCCGTCGTCATGAGGCTGGTGCTCGCCGGGCCCGGTCATCTGACCACCGGCGGCGCCGACCGCCCCGCGCGCATCGGCCCTGTGGGCTCGGAGGCGGTCTGACCGGCTCGAACCATCCTCCCGCAGCGACCAGGGCCGCCGTTGATAGGATCTCCATCACTATTTCCTATACGTGGGCGTGACGAAATGCCGGGAGCCTCCGGCGGTGATCAGACCCCCTCCGGTGGGGCGCTCGGGGCCCCATGGCGACGAATTGTCCTGAGTTTCCCCTGGAAGCACGCGGTCGGACGGCTTACCTGACGTTCTGGGCCCAAGGGTCCCGAACATCCGTCCCGGCGGATCCGTAGGCTCATCACGTGACCAAAGCGACTGTTCCCTCCAAGAAGCGGAGCGCGTGGACGACGACCGTCTTCATGAAGCGCATGATGGCGATCTCGGGCATCGTGTTCCTGCTCTTCGTCCTGTTCCACGCCTACGGCAACACCCACTACTTCGAGGGTGAGATCGCCTACGACCACTACGCGTACTTCCTGCGCGAGCTGCTCGTGCCGATCCTCCCCTTCGGCGGGTTCCTGTGGATCATGCGCGTCGCCCTCCTGCTGTGCCTCGCGGCCCACGCCGGCAGCGCCTTCCACCTGTGGTACCGCAACAAGAAGGCCCGCGGCAACGACGCCTACGCGGTGAAGAAATCCAACGCGGACTACTTCGCCTCCCGCTACGCCATGCGCACCATGCGCTGGGGCGGCGTCATCCTCCTGCTGTTCATCATCTGGCACATCCTGCAGTTCACCACCCTCCACCTGACGCCCGGCGGCCACTACGTCCACGGCCGCGCCTACATGAACATGTACTACGGCTTCCAGCTGTGGTGGGTCTGGCTGATCTACGCGGTGGCACTGGTCGCCCTGTGCCTGCACGTGTGGCACGGCGTGTGGTCCGCCCTGCAGACCCTCGGGGCGATCCGCGGCAACGTCATCCCCTTCGTCCGCCTCATCGCGTTCATCGTCGCCTTCGGGCTCTTCCTCGTCTTCATGTGCGTGCCCACCGCGATCCTCCTGGGCCTGACCCCTGAGCCCATGGACGCCGCGAAGTACGCCGTCGAGGCCGCCAACGCGGGCATCAACTGGATGGGTAAGTGAAAGATATGAGCAACACCACCGCATCGACCCCCACCCCGACGGCGCCGCTCGTCGACGGCCTCTACTACGAGGGCGACAAGATCGCCGACACCAAGGCCCCGCACGACGTCCCGATCGCGCAGCGCTGGGAGCAGCGCAAGTTCAACGCCAAGCTCGTCAACCCCGCCAACCGCCGCAAGCTCGACATCATCGTCGTCGGCTCCGGCCTGGCCGGCGGCGCGGCGGCGGCCTCGCTCGGCGAGCAGGGCTACAACGTCCAGGTCTTCTTCTACCAGGACTCCGCCCGCCGCGCGCACTCCATCGCGGCCCAGGGCGGCATCAACGCCGCGAAGAACTACCGCAACGACGGCGACTCCGTCTACCGGCTCTTCTACGACACCGTCAAGGGCGGCGACTACCGCGCCCGCGAGGACAACGTCTACCGGCTCGCCGAGGTGTCCGCCAACATCATCGACCAGTGCGTCGCCCAGGGCGTCCCCTTCGCCCGCGAGTACGGCGGCCTGCTCGACAACCGCTCCTTCGGCGGCGTTCAGGTCTCCCGCACCTTCTACGCCCGCGGCCAGACGGGCCAGCAGCTCCTCATCGGCGCGTACCAGGCCCTGGAGCGCCAGGTGCACGCCGGGACGGTCAAGGAGTTCCGCCGCCACGAGATGGTCGAGCTCATCATCGTGGACGGCCGGGCCCGCGGCATCGTCGCCCGCGACATGGTCACCGGCGAGATCTCCACGCACCTGGCCGACGCCGTCGTGCTGGCCACCGGTGGGTACGGGAACGTCTTCTTCCTGTCCACCAACGCCATGGGCTGCAACGCCACCGCCATCTGGCGCGCGCACCGCAAGGGCGCCTACTTCGCCAACCCCTGCTACACGCAGATCCACCCGACCTGCATCCCGCAGTCCGGCGACTTCCAGTCCAAGCTCACCCTCATGAGTGAGTCGCTGCGCAACGACGGGCGCATCTGGGTGCCCAAGCGCGCCGAGGACTGCGACAAGGACCCGCGCCAGATCCCCGAGGAGGACCGCGACTACTACCTCGAGCGCATCTACCCGGCCTTCGGCAACCTCGTGCCCCGCGACATCGCCTCGCGCCAGGCCAAGAACATGTGCGACGAGGGCCGCGGCGTCGGCCCCGCCATCAAGGAGAAGGCCGCTGACGGCACCGAGCGCATGATGCGCCGGGGCGTCTACCTCGACTTCTCCGAGGCCATCGGCCGCCTGGGCAAGGATGCCGTCTCCGCCCGCTACGGCAACCTGTTCGAGATGTACCAGCGCATCACCGGCGACGACCCCTATGAGGTCCCGATGCGCATCTACCCCGCCGTCCACTACACGATGGGCGGGCTGTGGGTCGACTACGACCTGGAGTCCAACATCCCGGGCCTGTACGTCGGCGGCGAGGCGAACTTCTCCGACCACGGCGCCAACCGCCTGGGCGCCTCGGCTCTCATGCAGGGCCTGGCCGATGGCTACTTCGTCCTGCCCGACACCATGAACGACTACCTGGCCGACATGCTTCGCCTGGGCAAGGTCGACCCGAGCGCCCCCGAGATCGCCGAGGCCAAGGCGTCCGTCGAGGACCGCGTCAACCGCCTCATGGCCCTGCGCGGCACCCGCAGCGTGGACGACTTCCACATGGCCCTGGGCCGCATCATGTGGGAGTACTGCGGCATGGAGCGCCGCGACGCCGGACTGCGCGAGGCCATCAAGCAGATCCGCGCCCTCAAGGAGGAGTTCTGGAGGGATGGCCGTGTCACCGGCGAGGCCATGGAGGTCAACCAGGCCCTGGAGAAGGCCGGGCGCCTGCTCGACTTCTTCGAGCTCGCCGAGCTCATGTGCATCGATGCCCTCCACCGCCGTGAGTCCTGCGGCGGGCACTTCCGGGCCGAGTCTCAGACCCCCGAGGGCGAGGCGCTGCGCCATGACGACGAGTTCCTCTACGTCGCCGCATGGGAGTGGGGCGGCGAGAACCAGCCCCCGATCCTCCACAAGGAGGACCTCATCTACAAGGACATCGAGCTCAAGCAGCGGAGTTACAAGTGAACATCAAGCTGAAGATCTGGCGCCAGAAGAACGCGAGCGCCAAGGGCCACTTCGAGGAGTACTCGATGACCGGCGTCGAGGAGCACATGAGCTTCCTCGAGGTCCTCGACCTGCTCAACGAGCAGCTCTTCGCCGAGGGCAAGGACCCCGTCGCCTTCGACTCCGACTGCCGCGAGGGCATCTGCGGTCAGTGCGGCGTCGTCATCAACGGCCAGGCCCACGGGCCCATCCGCTCCACCACCTGCCAGCTGCACATGCGCCACCTGGCCGAGGACCCCTCCTTCAAGGACGGCTCCACGATCACCATCGAGCCCTGGCGCTCGACGGGCTTCCCGATCCTCAAGGACCTCATGGTGGACCGCTCCGCCCTCGACCGCATCGTCCAGGCCGGCGGCTACATCTCGGTCAACACCGGAGGCGCCCCCGAGGCCCACTCCGTGCCCGTCCAGAAGGAGAAGGCCGACGCCGCCTTCGAGGCCGCCGCCTGCATCGGCTGCGGCGCCTGCGTCGCCGCCTGCCCGAATGCCTCCGCCATGCTGTTCACCGGCGCGAAGATCTCCCACCTGGGCCTGCTCCCGCAGGGCCAGCCCGAGCGCCTCGCGCGCGTGGTCTCCATGCTCAACCAGCACGACGCCGAGGGATTCGGCGGCTGCACGAATATCGGCGAGTGCGCCGCAGTGTGCCCCAAGTCGGTCCCGATCGAGGTCATCTCGCGACTCAACCGCGACCTCGGCCACGCGCTGTGGAAGGGGCAGAAGGCTCACTAGCACTGAGGCGTACCGGGGCCCGCGGGCCCGCAGGCGCCCGGAGGCGCACTGGAGTGCGCGCTGACCAGCGGGGCGCGGCTCTCGGAACGCCCGTTCGAGGAGACTCGGCGGCGCTTCCGGGAGCCGCGCCCCGCATCGCTATGCCGGCGGCCGGGCGGTACCCGCGCGGGGCTGGAATCCATCGAGGATGAGATCGATCTTGCGATCGAGCCAGCCCCGCTCCAGCCAGGACGGATCGGGGCGGTAGGGGGGCAGGTGCTTGAAGCCGTCACCACTGGGGCCCTTCCCTCCCAGCCAATCGGCCCTCAGGGCGGCGACCTGGACGTGCGTGGCGACGGTGGTGTCGGCAATGATGTCGACGGCCAGGGCGGCGTCCTCCTGGCTCAAGCCGCCCTGGACGAAGGCCCGGTGGGCGGCGTCGATCGTGGATGCGAAGCACTCGGCCGCCCAGGGCATGGTGATGAGCAGGCGGTCGAGCCCCGGGCAGCCCTCCAGCAGCGCCCACAGGGACTCGACCTGATGACGGGCGTTGCGGCGCCAGTCGACGGGATCGGGGGAGAAGCGCATCCGCGTGGCCAGCTCGCTCAGGCACGCGCGCAGCAGGTCCTCGCGCGAGGCGATGGCGCGGTACAGGCCGGAGACGGCGACCCCCAGGCGTCCGGCCACGGCTGTCAGCGTGAAGTCGGCGATCCCGATCTCCAGCGCCGCGTCGACGACGTCCTGGCGGGAGAATCCCGGCTTGGGCCCGGTGGGGCGCCCCTGTCTCCTCGTGCTCCTCGAGCTCCTCGTGGTCGTCATGTCCTCACGGTAGCCGCAGTCGGCACCCCTGGAGACCGACGAGCCATCGTTGTAAGATCACCCTCAGTTAAATCTGAAAGGCATTCAGAGTTGATGGGGGCATTCAGTGAGCGCACGCGCGACGACGTCGGGATCATCGGAATCCCAGTCCGCATCCATTGCGTCTCAGGGCCGGGGGGCCCTGACGCGCGGGGGCGCCCCATCCCCGGGGGAGAGCGGATCCGAGCGGGCTCCGGGGACTCCGGGCGGCAACGCCGAGCGGTCCCGCGCCGGCCAGGCCGCGCTGCGGCGCCTGGGCGCCCCGGTGCGCGGCTGGTTGGGGATCGGCCAGGCGCTCGTCGTCGCCTCGGGCGTGCTCTCCGTTGCCCCCTACGTCGCCCTCGTGCGCCTGGGCGACATCCTCCTGGAGGCCCACAACGCCGGTGCCGCCCCGGACCGCCAACAGGCGCACGACGTCATCATGCTGCTGGTGGGCGCCTACACGGGCAGGCTGCTGCTGTACTCCATCGCCCTGCTCATCACTCATATGGCGGACCTGCGCCTGCGCGACCGGCTGCGTCGCGACATCGTCGCCCGCATCTCCCGCGCCCCCCTGGCCTGGTTCACGGCCTCCACCTCCGGCCGCGTGCGCAAGGCCGTCCAGGACGACACCGCCGCAGTCCACACCGTCATCGCCCACGCCCCCATCGAGCGCCTCAACGCCATCGTCTCGCCCTTGGCCCTCCTGGCCTGCGCGTTCTGGATCGACTGGCGCCTGGCCCTCCTGACCGTGGCCACCATGCCCCTGTGCCTGGCGACCTACTCCCTGTCCCTGAGGGGCATGAGGGAGAAGACGGTGGAGATGGACCGCCGACTCGCGGACGTGTCCTCCACCATGGTCGAGTTCGTCACCGGCATCCCGGTGGTCAAGACCTTCGGACGCGACGGGCGGGCCCATGGTGCCTACCTGGCCGCCGCCGACGGATTCTCCCGCTTCTACCACGACTGGGCCATGTCGCTCATGACGGTCAGCTGCCTGTCCTTCGCCTGGGTCTCCATACCGGTGGTCCTCCTGGTCGACCTGGGCGGCGGCGCCCTGCTCATCCACGCCGGCGCGGTCACCCTGCCGCAGGTGCTGGCCGCCACGCTCATCGCCCTCGTGCTGCCCGCCGCGCTCATCACCGTGGTCTCCGTCAGCTGGTCCTACCAGATGGCCGGCGCCGCAGCGCTGCGACTGTGCGAGGTGCTCGACACCCCAGTCCTCCCCTCGCCCGAGACCCCGACGCGGCCCGCGGGGGCCCGCGTCGAGATCGAGCACGTGTCCTTCTCCTACGGGGACAACCTCGCCCTCGACGATGTCAGCCTCACTCTGGAGCCCGGCACGGTCACCGCCCTGCTGGGGCCGTCGGGCTCCGGCAAGTCGACGCTGGCCACCCTCATCGCCCGCTTCGCCGACCCGGATACCGGAGGCGTGCGCATCGGCGGGGTGGACCTGAGGGACATGGACGAGGAGACCCTCTACTCCACCGTCTCCTTCGTCCTCCAGGACGCCCAGCTGCTGGGGACCACCGTGCGCGAGAACATCGCGCTGGGCCGCCCGGACGCCACCGACGCCCAGGTGCGCGCCGCCGCCCGCGCCGCCCGCGCCGCCCGCATCGACGAGGAGATCATGGCCCTGCCTCGCGGCTACGACACCGTCCTGGGCCAGGAGGCCGCCCTGTCCGGCGGCCAGGAGCAGCGCATCGCCATCGCCCGCGCCCTGCTGCTGGACACCCCCGTCCTGCTCATGGACGAGGCCACCGCCATGGCCGACCCGGAATCCGAGGCGCAGATCCAGGAGGCGCTGAGCGAGCTGGTGCGGGACCGCACCGTCCTGGTGATCGCCCACCGGCCCGCCGTCGTGCGCGGCGCCGACCGCATCGCCGTCATGGAGCGGGGGCGCCTCGTCGCGGCCGCCTCCCACGCCGAGCTGCTGGATGAACCCCACTACCGGGCCCTGCTGCGCCAGTCCGGGCACCCGGCCGACGGCGGCGCCTCCCCAGCCGTTCCCCCGCCCACTCCCGGCGCGTCGGCCGATCCCGGTCCCGCCGATCCGGGAGCCGGGGCCGCCCCGGATGCGGGCGCGCCGGGCAGCGCGGGCGGGGTCCCGGAGCCGGCTCCGGACGCCGGGCCGGGCCGGGAGGGGCGCTCCCTGCTGGCCCACTACCGCCGCCTCATGACCGAGGGCACCTGGAGGCGGACGCTGAGAGGACTCGCGCTCGGCGCGGTCAACGGACTCATCTCCGGGCTGGCCCTGCTGTCCCTCCTGCCCGGCTCCGTGGCCCTGGCCGACGGCGGGACCTGCTGGGGCCTGACCCTCGGCGGTTGGCTGGTGGCACTCGCGGCCTGCGCCGTCGTGTCGACGGTCATCGACTTCATCGGGAGGCGCGCGAACATGATGGGAGCACTCGGCTTCATGCACGATGTCCACCACGCCATCGGCGACAGGATCGCCCGCCTGCCCCTGCGCTGGTTCGACTCTGACACCGCCGGCACCATGTCCCGGGCCGCCAGTCAGGAGATGCTGTCCCTGGGCGAGTCCGCCGCCCACTTCCTCTACAGGATCGCCTCCGCCGTCGCCGGCTGCGCCGTCATCTGGATCGGCTCATGGGCCTGGGACTGGCGCCTGGGGCTGTTCCTGACCGTCGGCGCTCCCGCCGTGGCGCTGCTCATCCTCCTGGCCCGCCGTCTTCTCGACCGCGGCAAGGCCATCTCGGAGCCCGCTGAGCGGGAGCTCGCCGCCCGCATCGTCGAGCTCGCCCGTTGCCAGGGGGCCCTGCGCTCGTGCCGCGCGGTGGGCCGCTATGGGCGGCTGAGGGCGGCCTTCGCCGACGGCCTTCGCGCCTCCCGTCGCGCCCTGTGGTGGGAGACCGGTGGAAACCTCCTGACGGGCGCCGTCACCCAGGCCGTGGTGGTCGGCATGATCATGCTCACCGCCTCCTTCGCCGTCGACGGCACCATGGAGGCCCTCCCCGCGATCGCCACCATCGGCATGTGCCTGCGCTTCACCACCATGCTCGACGACGTCTCCGGCGCCGCCTTCGGCCTGGAGGAGCGGCGCCAGATGATGAACCATCTCGACGCCGTCATGGACGCCCCCGTCATGGACGAGCCGAGCGGGCGCGCCGCGCTGCCCGAGCCCGGGTCCGTGCGCCTCGACGGCGTCGCCTTCGGCTACCGGGAGGGGACGCTGGTCCTCGACGGCGTCTCGATGGAGGTCCCCTCGCGCTCCATGTGCGCGATCGTCGGCCCCTCCGGCTCCGGCAAGACCACGATCGCCCGCCTCATCGCCCGCTTCTGGGATGCCGACTCGGGGGTCGTGCGCGTGGGCGGCACCGATGTCCGCGACATGCCGACCGCTCAGCTCATGGAGCAGCTGAGCATGGTCTTCCAGGACGTCTACCTCTTCGACGGAACCCTGGAGGACAACATCCGCGTCGGTGATTCGGAGGCGGGCCCGGAGGAGCTGCGGTGGGCGGCGGGGCTCGCCGGCGTCACCGAGATCGCGGATCGCCTGCCCGACGGCTGGCAGTCCCGCGTCGGTGAGGGCGGGCGCGCCCTGTCCGGCGGGGAGCGCCAGCGCGTCTCGATCGCTCGCGCCCTGCTCAAGCGCGCGCCGATCGTCCTGCTGGATGAGGCCACCAGCGCCCTGGACGCCGAGAACGAGGCCCACATCGTGGCGGCCATGGAGGAGTTGCGCCGCACCTCCACGCTCATCGTCATCGCCCACAAGCTGGAGACGATCGCCGCCGCCGATCAGGTGGTGGTGCTCGGCGAGGACGGGCGGGTGGCCCAGCGCGGGCGCCATGCCGACCTGATCGAGGCCGACGGCCCCTACCGGGACTTCTGGACCCGGCGCACGTGCGCCCGCGGCTGGTCGCTGGTGTGAGCCGCCATCGTCGCGCCGGCCGCGGGCCCGGTGCGGGCGCCCGCCGGGCAGGGGACTAGGCTGAGCGCCGTGAGCGCCCCCTTTATCCTCGGCATCGAGTCCACCTGCGACGAGACCGGCGTGGCCCTCGTGCGCGGCCGCGAGCTGCTCGGCGACGTCACCGCCACATCCATGGATGAGTACGCCCGTTTCGGCGGGATCATCCCCGAGATCGCCTCCCGCGCCCACCTGGAGGCCTTCGTCCCCACCCTCGACGCCGCCCTGGACCGCGCCGGGGTGGGTCTGGAGGAGGTCGACGCCATCGCCGTGTGCGCGGGTCCCGGCCTCATCGGCTCGCTCACCGTGGGCATCTCCGCCGCCAAGGCCCTGGCGGCATCCCTGGGCAAGCCCATCTACGGCGTCAATCACGTCATCGGGCACCTCGCCGTCGACGAGCTCGTCGACGGGCCCCTGCCCGACCGCTTCATCGGGCTCATCGTCTCCGGCGGGCACTCGAACATCCTGAGCATTCGCGATATCGCCACCGACGTCGTCGAGCTCGGCGGCACCCTCGACGACGCCGCGGGGGAGGCCTTCGACAAGGTCGGCCGCCTCCTCGGCCTGCCCTACCCCGGCGGGCCGCATGTGGACCGCCGCTCCCAGGCGGGCGACCGCGAGGCGATCCGCTTCCCCCGGGGGCTGGCCGCCGCGAAGGACCGGGAGCGCCACCGCTACGACTTCTCCTTCTCCGGCCTCAAGACGGCCGTGGCCCGCTACGTGGAGTCCTTGGAGGACGGTGGCCGGGAGGTGCCCGTGGATGACATCTGCGCGGCCTTCTCCGAGGCCGTCAACGACTCGCTCACCGCCAAGGCGGTGGCCGCCTGCCTCGACACCGGCTGCGACACCCTCGTCATCGGTGGGGGGTTCTCCGCGAACTCGCGGCTGCGGGAGCTCGCGGCCGAGCGCTGCGAGGCGGCGGGCATCGCGCTGCGCGTCCCGCCGCTGCGCTACTGCACGGATAACGGCGCCCAGATCGCCGCCCTGGGGGCGGCCGCGATGCGCGCCGGAGTCGAGTCCTCACCCCTGGACTTCGCCCCCGACTCCGGCATGCCGCTCAGCACGATCATCGCCCGCGCCCGCTGCCCCGCCCTCCCCTCGCCCCCCCCCCGCCGAGACCGGTCGAAGTGGCGATCGAGACCGGTTCGGAGAACCGGTCTCGATCGCCACTTCGACCGGTCTCGGCGATAAATGACGGTTATTGGATTGGAGTGACGACGAGGACTGCGCCTTTGGCCCCCTTGCCGATCCGGGGGCCGATGCGGGTGAGCAACCAGGTCTCGCCGCCTCCCGCCCCGCCCCCGCGCAGGCGCAGCGCCGCCCTGAGCTGATCGGGGGACACGTCCACGCCGCGCTCATGGATCTCCAGGCGGGTGATCCCCCGCTCGCGCACCCGCGCCCTGAGGGACTTCACATGCAGTGGCAGGACCTCGACGATCCGCCACGCGCGCACGAAGGGCTCCAGCTCCGCGCCCGGCGGCTCGTCGGCAGTCAGGTAGGCGATGCGCGAGCTCACGGGCCTGGCCCCCGCGTCGCGCGCCACCCGGGCCACCAGTCCCGCCCTGATGACGGCGCCATCGGGCTCGATGATGAGCCCTCCCAGGTCGTCGGCGCTCCCAATGGGCTCGACCTGCTCCGGCTCCGACGACGGCGCCGCGCCGCTCTCGTCGACCAGCACTGCCGCGCTCACCCCGCCGGCCTCCCCGGCCTCCCCATCGGGCCCTCCGGAGTCCCCGGTGCGCAGACAGAGGGCCGAGCGCCCGGGGCCCTCGGGCGCGAGAGGCCCGAACCACAGCCCGGCCTCGACGACGGCGCCATCCACGCTCACCCACTGCGCGTGGGCGTCGTCGGGGATCGCGCGGTGCTCGAGGCCCGGCGCCACCTTGAGCCCGAGAGCGGGCACCGCCTGGCGCAGCGCCAGCAGCTCGGACAGCGCGGGGGACCACTGCTCGGGGTCCTTGACGCGGCGCCCGCCGGCGCGCCGGGCGGGATCGGCGAAGACGGCGTCGACGCCCTCGGCCCCGAGATCGATCCCCAGGGCGTCGGCGCAGCGCACCCGCGCCCGGTCGAAGGGCATGAGGTTGACCGTGGCGAGCGCCGCCGTCGCCTCGTCGCGCTCGACGGCGAGCACATCGAGCCCCAGTCCCGCCAGGGCCATGGCGTCCCCGCCGATGCCGCATCCGAGGTCCGCGACCCGGTCCACTCCGGCCGCCGCGTAGCGGGCGGCGTGCCTGGCGGCGACGGCTAGGCGCGTGGCCTGCTCCAGCCCGTCGGGGGTGAAGAGCATGGCGGCGGCGAAGGGGCCGAACTTGGCCTCCGCCCGAGCCCGCAGGCGCTGCTGGGACAGCGCCGCCGCGACGAGCTCGGGGGAGTGGCCCTCCTCGCGCAGGGACTCGGCGAGACGGAGCGCCTCGGCCTCGTCGTATGGGGGCAGCGAGCCGAGCAGTGCCCAGCCCTCCGGGGTGAGCAGGGGCATGAGGGCCAGCGCCGCGGGGTCGGAGGGCCCGGCGGGCTCGGGCGGGGCGGGCTCAGTCGGGGCGACGTCGCGCTGGGAGTCAGTCATCCCCCCGATCATGGCATGCGCTCAGCGCTCCCCGTCGCCATCCCGATCAGCCGGCCCTAAGGTGGGCCGCGTGCCACGGCAGGACCGATGAGGAGAGAACCATGACTGATCCCCGACACGACGGCGCGGACGGCACGAGTGGTATGAGCGGCGCGGGTGGCGCTGACGGCGCGGGGAGCCCGGGCGGCGAGCCCCTCGCCCCCCGCTCCTCCCGCCCCCGGAGACGGCGCCGCGTCATCCTCGGATGCCTCGGGCTCGCCGTCGTCCTGCTCGTCTCGCCCGCGGCATGGGTGGTCGGCGCCAGTGCGGGACGGCTGCACGACCCCGGTGACGGCGGGACTCCCTCGGCGCCGGTCGCGATCGTTCTCGGCGCCCAGGTCTACCCCTCCGGCGCCCCGTCCCCCTGGCTCGCCCACCGCCTCGACGCCGCCGCGGAGCTCTACCGGGCCGGGAGGGTCGAGGCGATCCTCGTCTCCGGCGACAACGGGGACGCCCACTACAACGAGCCGGAGGCCATGCGGCGCCACCTCGTGGAGCGCGACGGCATCCCCGCCGAGGCGATCGCCCTGGACTACGCCGGCTTCGACACCCACGCCACCTGCGTCCGCGCCAAGAGGGTCTTCGGGGTCGACCGCGCGCTCATGGTCTCCCAGGACTACCACGTGCCCCGGGCCGTCGCCCTGTGCCGCGCTGCCGGCATCGACGCCGAGGGCGTGGGGGACACCCGGGCCCACGCCGATCGGGGAACCTACGCCAAATCGCTGGTCAGGGAGGGTTTGGCGCTGCCCAAGGCCGCCTGGGACGCCGCCACCGGTCGCGAGCCGATACTCGGGCCCCGCGAGACGAGCGTCGATGACGCCGTCGCCTGGACCCGCGAGCACCGCTGAGCCGCACCGGCCACGCCGTCGGCGAAAGTCCCCCGACCGCTTGGCACTCGCGTTGACTGAGTGCTAATCGCGGACGTAGATTCGGTCTCGGCACGGGGCCACCGGCCCCGCGGCTCGCACTCAGGAGCGCTTGCCGGCCCCCGCGACGGCGGCACAGCGCGCATCGAGCGCGGCAGACAACGTCATCACACCCACTAGCGAGAAGGGGAGGTCCGCAATGTCGATCTCCATCAAGCCGCTCGAGGACCGGATCGTCGTCCAGACGGTCGAGGCCGAGCAGGTCACCGCCTCCGGCATCGTCCTGCCGGGCACCGCGCAGGAGAAGCCGCAGGAGGGCAAGGTCATGGCCGTGGGCCCCGGCCGCGTCGACGACAACGGCAACCGCGTTCCGGTCGACGTCGCCGAGGGCGACCTGGTCATCTACTCCAAGTACGGAGGCACCGAGGTCAAGTACGACGGCGAGGAGTACCTCATCCTCTCCGCCCGCGACGTCCTCGCGGTCGTCACGAAGTGACCCCTGCGGGCCCGGCCCGCATCTCTCGGATCCCCCGGAGGGGCCGCAACGGCCTCCGGGGGATCCGCGCGTCTCGGGCACCGGGCCCGGCACGGGTCCGCCCTCATCGCGATGGGCGGACCCGGGATGCGCCGCGCCCCGGCGCCGACCTACGATGCGGCCGTGAGCGACTCGATCACCAGCCCCGATATCTACGCCCCCACCGGACTCACCTACGACGACGTGCTCCTCCTGCCCAGGCTGACGGACGTCATCCCCTCCGAGGTCGATACCACTTCCCGCCTGACCCGCGGGATCACCCTGTCGACCCCGTTGCTCAGCGCCGCCATGGACACCGTCACCGAGTCGGAGATGGCCATCGCCATGGCGAGGCAGGGAGGCATGGGCATCCTCCACCGCAACCTGCCCATCGAGGAGCAGGCCGATCAGGTGCGCCGAGTCAAGCGCTCGGAGTCCGGCATGGTCTCCGACCCCGTCACCGTCGGCCCGGACGCCACCATCTCCCAGCTCGATGAGCTGTGCGGCCAGTACAAGGTCTCCGGCCTGCCCGTGGTGGGCCCCGACGGCGCTCTCCACGGCATCATCACCAACCGCGACCTGCGCTTCGTCCCTGCGGAGAAGTGGTCGACGATCCGCGTGCGCGACTGCATGACCCCGCGCGAGCGCCTCATCACCGGGCACACGGGCATCTCCCGCGAGGATGCCAAGGCACTGCTCGCCGAGCACCGCATCGAGAAGCTCCCCCTGATCGACGATGCCGGGCGCCTGACCGGCCTCATCACCGTCAAGGACTTCGTCAAGACCGAGCAGTACCCCAACGCCACGAAGGACGCCGAGGGCCGCCTCGTGGTCGGCGCGGCCGTCGGCTACTGGGGCGACACCTGGGAGCGCGCCACCGCGCTGGCCGAGGCCGGCGTGGACGTGCTCGTCGTCGACACCGCCAACGGCGGGGCGCGCCTGGCCCTGGAGATGATCTCGCGGATCAAGTCCGACCCGGCCTTCTCCCGCGTGCAGGTCATCGGCGGCAACGTGGCCACCCGCGAAGGGGCGCAGGCGCTCATCGACGCCGGTGTCGACGCCGTCAAGGTCGGCGTGGGCCCGGGCTCGATCTGCACCACGCGAGTGGTGGCCGGCGTGGGCGTCCCCCAGGTGACCGCCGTTTACGAGGCCGCGCGCGCCTGCGGCCCCGCGGGCATCCCGCTCATCGCCGACGGCGGTCTGCAGTACTCCGGTGACATCGCCAAGGCGCTCGTGGCCGGGGCGGACACGGTCATGATCGGCTCACTGCTCGCCGGATGCACCGAGTCCCCGGGGGACCTCGTGTTTGTCAACGGCAAGCAGTGGAAGCGCTACCGCGGCATGGGTTCGCTCGGCGCCATGAGCTCGCGCGGGCGCCGCTCCTATTCCAAGGACCGCTACTTCCAAGCCGATGTCTCCTCGGACTCCAAGATCGTCCCCGAGGGCATCGAGGGGCAGGTGCCCTACTCCGGATCGCTGGCGGACGTCGTCTACCAGTTGGTGGGCGGCCTCCATCAGTCGATGTTCTACGTGGGCGCCCGCACGATCCCCGAGCTCAAGGAACGCGGGCAGTTCGTGCGGATCACCTCCGCGGGACTCAAGGAGTCCCACCCGCACGACGTCATGATGACCGCCGAGGCCCCCAACTACCAGTCCCGCGGCTGAGCGAGCGGCGGGCGGGCCCCGGCCGACCGCGCCGGGGGCCCTGCTCACGCCGGCGCGGAGTCCGGCAGCGGCCAGGCCGCCTGCGCCCCTGGACGGCCCGGGTTCTTCCTCGCGAGCCACTCGTTGAAGGACTCCGCCCACTGCCGGTGGTAGCGCGCCTGCACGGCCACCAGCTCCTCTGCGGGCGTGGCGGCCACCGCGGGGTGGGCGGCGAGGATCGCCTCGAGGAGGTCGAGCGTGGCGATGACGTCCACCTCCGCCGTGTGCAGCGCCTCGTCCAGCGGGACGCGGTAGACGGCGGCCATGTCCCCCAGGCGCCGCTTTCCCCTGCGGAAGCGGTCCACCGCCCGGTCGATGACCAGCGGATCGAGGATAGGCCCCAGCTCACGGCCCAGGCGCTCGCGCATGGTGGCCAGCCCGTGCCGGGCGAGCTCCGCCTCCAGGAGGGTCAGGTCGTAGGAGGCGTTGAACGCGACCACGGGCGTGCCCGCGGCCATGGCGGACACGAGGGTGTCGGAGACCTCGGTGAGGACCTCCTCGATAGCGCGCCCCTGCGCCCGCGCGTGCTCGGTGGTGATCCCATGGACGGCGGTGGCCGCCCGGGGGATCTCCACGCCGGGATCGGCGAGCCACGTGGTGACCGACTGGGCGCGCCCGCCGCCGGCCTCGCGCGGGCCGCGGGAGACCAGGGCGGCGGTGACCAGTCGCTCGCGGGTGGGATCGACGCCCGTGGTCTCGGTGTCGAATCCGAGGAGCGGCCCGGAGGCCCATGCGGCAGGTTCAACGCTCATGGCCCCAGGATGCCATCACCCCCTGACAACCATCCGGGCGCACCGCTCACGGCGGGAGGGGGTGACCCGGCCTAGGATCGGCCCATGAGCGGTGAGATCGAGATCGGGCGCTCCAAGCGCGCCCACCAGGCCTACTCCTTCGAGGACATCGCCCTCGTCCCCTCCCGGCGCACCCGGGACGTCCGCGATGTGCGCGTCGGTTGGCAGCTGGACGCCTACCACGTCGACCTGCCCGTCATGGCCGCTCCCATGGACTCCGCGATGGGGCCGCGGACGGCGATCGCCGTCGGCAGCCTGGGAGGCATCGGCACCCTCGACCTGGAGGGACTGTGGACCCGCTACGAGGACCCGGCTGACGCCTACGCGCGCATCCGCTCCGCCGCTCCCGAGGAGGCCACGCGCGTCCTGCAGGACGTCTACTCGCGGCGCGTGGATCACGCCCTCATCGCCGAGCGGGTCTCGGCGCTGCGGGCCTCCGGGGCCGTCGTCGCGGGCAGGCTCAGCCCCAATCACGCCCTCGAGCACTGGCGCGCCGCCATCGAGGCGGGCGTGGACCTGTTGATCATCCGTGGTTCCACCGTCTCGGCCGAGCACGTCTCCGGTGCCAAGGAGCCGCTCAACCTCAAGCGCTTCATCTACGAGCTCGACGTGCCCGTCGTCGTCGGCGGGGTCACCACCTACACGGCGGCCCTCCACCTCATGCGAACCGGGGCCGCCGGTGTGCTCGTCGGCCAGGGAGGCGGAGCGTCCTCCTCCATCCGCCAGGTCCTCGGCCTCCACATGCCCATGGCCACAGCCGTCGCCGACGTCGCCGCCGCCAGGCGCGATTACATGGACGAGTCCGGAGGGCGATACGTCCACGTCATCGCCGATGGCGGGGTCGGCAACTCCGGCGACGTCGTCAAGGCCATCGCCTGCGGGGCCGACGCCGTCATGCTCGGCGCGGCACTCGCCCGGGCGGCCGAGGCGCCGGGCGGCGGCTACCACTGGGGCTCGGAGGCCTACCACGCCCGGCTGCCGCGGGGCTACCGCACGCATGTGGGCACCGTGGGAACCCTCGAGGAGATCCTCAACGGCCCCTCGGACCGCGCCGACGGCACCCTCAACATCATGGGCGCCCTGCGGCGCACCCTGGCCACCACCGGCTACGGCGACGTCAAGGAGCTGCAGCGCGCCCAGATCGTCGTCGCCCCCTACATGCCATCCGTGACTGATCCCACGCGAGACATGCCGCGGAGGAGCAAAACGGATAGGCTGTGACACGTTCAGCGGGATCGCTGCACACCATCAGGACGCTGCGCCCGCGCGCCTGTCCCTCATCCTAAGGAGCACCACTATGGCTCAGGTCACCGCCACCATCGCCTCCAAGGTCGGTCTTCACGCCCGTCCCGCCGCCACCTTCGTCAAGGCCGTCGCCGAGAAGGGCGTCCCCGTCACCATCGCCAAGGAGGGCGGTGCGCCGGTCGACGCCTCCTCCATCCTAGGTGTGATGACCCTTGGCGCCGGTTTCGGCGACGTCGTCACCCTGGCCTCGGACGCCGACGGCGCTGACGCCGCCCTGGCCGACCTCAAGGCCCTCCTCGAGACCGACCTCGATGCCTGAGGCTCTCCCATCTCGCGCCGTGGGGCGCTCCTCCGGAGGCGGAGGGGCGCCCCACGGTCATGCGGGCGGCCCGCCTGAGGGGCGCCGCCGGGCAACCATCGTCGCGCCGGTAGGGTGTGGGCCATGACGATCATCGCCGCCGCGGACGGCTCGGCCCTTGGCAACCCCGGACCCGCCGGTTGGGCGTGGTACGTGAGCGACGACTGCTGGGCCGCCGGCGGCTGGCCCGAGTCCACGAACAACCGGGGCGAGCTCACCGCCGTCCTCGAGCTCCTGCGAGCGACCGCCGCCGCCGGGCTGGCCGGCGAGGACCTCCTCATCCAGGCGGACTCCCAGTACGTCATCAACTCCCTGACCAAGTGGCGCCATGGCTGGAAGAGGCGCGGCTGGCGCAAGGCCGACGGCAAGCCGGTCCTCAACGAGGACCTCATGCGCGCCCTCGACGAGGCCCTGGCCGGCCGGCAGGTGCGCTTCGAGTGGGTGCGGGGGCACGTGGGCCACCCCATGAATGAGGCCGCCGATACTCGCGCCCGAGCCGCCGCCACCGCCTACCAGCGGGGCAGCGCGGTCCCCGGCGGGCCGGGCTGGCCCGGTGCACGCGCGTCCGCGCAGTCGGCCGACGGGCCCATCGCAGGCGGCGGTGCCTCACGGACGGGCGCGGGCGCCGCCGGCCCCTCCGAGGCGCCCACAGAGGCGCCCACTGCGGTGCCCGGTGCCACTGCTGCGCGCCGGGCGCGCCTGCGCGCCGAGCGCGGCACGCTCTTCTGAGGGTCCCGGCCGCCGGCCGCTCCGCCCCGGGCACGCCCCGGTGCCGCCCGGGCACGCCGGTGCCCGGGGCGCTCGTGCGAGGGCTTCTGCGCGGTCGCATGCGGACCGGGAGTCCGGGAGGAACCAGCAGGCCCGGCCGCAGCGGGGTGCTGCGGCCGGGCCCGTTCGAGGAGCCGCTGTTGCCGGCGCCGGGGAAGCCTCAGATCAGCCTTGAACCAGGGTCATCGCTTGGCGCGCGATGGCGAGCTCCTCGTTGGTGGGAACCACGAGTACGGTGACAGTGGATTCCGAAGTCGAGATGATACGCGCCTCGGTCGAGCGGAGGGCGTTCGCCTCGCCGTCGATCCTGACTCCCATGTAGGCGAGGCGCTCGCAGAGCTCGGCGCGAAGATTCGCGTCGTTCTCGCCGATGCCCGCGGTGAAGGTGAGGGCGTCGAGGCCGCCCATGACGGCGGTGTAGGCGCCGACGTACTTGACCAGGCGGTGCAGGTAGATGTCCATGGCCTCGCGGGCCTGGGACTCCCCGGCGTTGATGCGGGCCCAGACGGCGCGCATGTCATTGTCCCCGGCCAGTCCCTTCATGCCGGACTCGCGGTTGAAGAGGTGGTCGATCTCGTCGACGCTCTTGCCGGCCACGCGGGCGAGGTGGAAGACGGCGGCGGGGTCGATGTCGCCGGTGCGCCCACCCATGACGAGGCCCTCCAGCGGGGTCAGGCCCATGGAGGTGTCCTTGGCGCGCCCGGCGACGACGGCTGAGGCGGAGGCCCCGTTGCCCAGGTGGAGCACCACCTGCTTGAGATCATCGCGGCCGAGCTCATCGGCGACGACGCCGGAGACGTACTGGTGGGAGGTGCCGTGGGCGCCGTAGCGGCGGATCTCGTAGGCGTCGGCCACCTCCCGGTCGAGGGCGTAACGGGCGGCCTCCTCGGGCAGGTCCTGGAAGAACGCGGTGTCGAAGACGGCGACGTGCGGGACGTCGGAGAGGAGCTCACGGCCCACCTCGATGCCCTTGAGGTGGGCGGGGTTGTGCAGGGGGCCGAGCGGCACGAGCTTCTCGATGGTGGACACGACGTCGTCGTCGATGAGCGCCGGGCCGGAGAAGTACTTGCCGCCCTGGACGACCCGGTGGCCCACGGCCACGATATTCGCCTCGGCGAGCGAGGGGCCCTTCTCATCGAACAGGCGCAGCACCTCGGCCAGGCCGGCGCCGTGATCGGCCACGGGCTCGGTCAGCTCGGTGACGTCCTCGCCGTGCTTGTGCTTGATGGCGCCCTCGGGCTCGCCGATGCGCTCGACGAGGCCGGAGGCCAGGGAGGCCCCGGAGTCCGGGTCGACGAGCTGGTACTTGATGGAGGAGGAGCCGGAGTTGATGACGAGGACGGTGCGGGTGGTCATGTCTGCCTTTCGTGGGGGAGGGGAGGAGGGGGGAGCCGCGGTGGGCCGGTCAGCCCTGGGCCTGGACCGCGGTGATGGCCACGGTGTTGACGATGTCCTCGACCAGCGCCCCGCGGGACAGGTCGTTGACGGGCTTGTTGAGGCCCTGGAGGACCGGGCCGACGGCGACGGCGCCCGACGAGCGCTGCACGGCCTTGTAACCGATGTTGCCGCTGGACAGGTCCGGGAAGATGAAGACTGTGGCCTTCCCGGCCACCGCCGAGTCGGGGGCCTTCTTCGCCGCGACCGTCGGGTCGATGGCGGCGTCGTACTGGATGGGGCCCTCCACGGCGAGCTCGGGCGCCTTGGCGCGCACCAACGCGGTGGCCTCGCGGACCTTGTCCACGTCGGCGCCCTGGCCGGAGGTTCCGGTGGAGAAGGACAGCATCGCCACGCGCGGCTCGACGCCGAACTGCCGGGCCGTCTGCGCCGAGGAGATGGCGATATCGGCGAGCTGCTCGGCATTGGGCTCGGGGTTGACGGCGCAGTCGCCGTAGACGAGCACGCGGTCCTCCAGGAGCATGAGGAAGACGGAGGACACGATGGAGGTGCCCGGCTTGGTCTTGATGATCTGGAAGGAGGGGACGATCGTGTGGGCGGTGGTGTGGGCGGCGCCGGAGACCATGCCGTCGGCGTCCCCCATGTGGACCATCATGGTGCCGAAGTAGGAGACGTCCTGCACCTTCTCCCGGGCCTCCTCCAGGGTGACGCCCTTCTTGGCGCGCAGGCGGGCGAACTCGGCGGCGTACTTCTCCAGCAGCTCGGGGTCCGAGGGCGACACGACGCGCGCCGCGGAGATGTCCAGGCCGAGCTCGGCGGCCCTGGAACGGACCGTGGTCTCCTCGCCGAGCAGGACGATGGCGGCGATGCCCCGGCGCAGGATGGCGTCGGCGGCCTCCAGGACGCGGTCGTCGTCGGGCTCGGGCAGGACGATCGTCGTGGTGCGGGCCTTGGCGTGCTCCACGAGCTCGGCCTGGAACATGATGGGGGTGACGACGTCGGAGGGCTCGACCTCGAGGGCCGCCATGAGGGAGGCGATGTCCGCCTCCTGCTCGAAGGCGGTGATGGCGACGTCCAGCTTGTGCTTCGAGGCGGTGGCCAGGTAGCCCTTGACCGAGCCGGCCGCTGAGGCGGCGGCGTAGGTGTCCATGGGCGAGGTGATGATCGGCAGGGTCAGCCCGAGGCCCTTGACGATGCTCAGGGCATGCGGGGCGACGTCGAAACCGCCGTTGAGCACGAGGCCCGACAGCGTGGGGAAGGTGGAGGAGGCCTGGGCGGCCGCCAGGGAGATGAGCACGGCCGAGCGGTCGGCCGGCACGATGACGAGCTGGCCCTCCTTGAGATGGTCCAGGAGGTGGGAGACGTCCATGGCGCCGATGAGGACGGACTCCGCCTCGCGCTCCAGCAGGGCGGGGTCCCCGGAGATGAGGGTGCCCTCCACCGCGCCCAGGATCTCCCCGACCGACGGGGCGGACAGGAGGGGCACCTCGGGGAGGGTGGAGGCGGTGACGCCCTCGATGCCGCCCAGGGCCTCGGCGATCGCCTGGCGGGAGGCCTCGGGGCAGCGGTTGGCCAGGACGGCGGCGGTGCGCCCGAGGTTGTCGGAGATCTCCGCCATGGAGACCTCGACGCTGGCCCGGACATCCTCGGGGGCTCCGGCGCCGGAGACCACCAGGAGCATGGGGGCGCCGATATTGGCGGCGACGCGCGCGTTGAAGGACAGCTCCGGGTTGCCCGCGACATCGGTGAAGTCGGAGCCGTCGATGATGACGACGTCGTGCTCGCGGGCGACGGCGCGGTAGGCGTCGACGATCCGGGGCAGCGCCTCCTCGGGGTCGGCGTGGAACTCGTCCCAGGTGACGCCGATACACTGCTCGGCGGGCAGCGAGGAGCCGGAGTGGGTCAGGAGGAGGTCGAGGAAGGGGTGCTCGGCGCGCGAGTCCACGAAGGGGCGGAAGACGCCGACCTTGGCGACGACCTTGGCGAGCACGGTGACCAGGCCGAGGGCCACGGTCGACTTGCCGGTTCCTGCGTTGGGGGATGCGATGTAGATGCTGCGCGCCACGGTGCTGGTCCTTCTCTCATCTCGACGTCGAGCGGCGGCGCCGGGCGGCGGCCGGCGCTCATGACCGATTGTGCCCCTCTCCGCGCCCGAGGGCGACCAAAGTCCCTTAAGCGCGCGTCCCCGCGCCTGTGGGAACACCCACAGGCCGCTCATAGGGGCCGGGCCGGGGAGGGGATCAGGCGAGGAGGGGGAGGGCCGCGACGACGGTGAGGACCATGACGATGGGATCGAAGACGCGCTGCGGCATGCGGTCGGCCAGGAGCCTGCCGGCCAGCGCTCCCACCAGCACCGCCGGGATGAGGATCGCCACGAGTGCCAGGGCGTCCACGTGGATGATCCCCAGGGCGATGCTGAAGGGGAGCTTCGTGAGGTTGACCAGGAAGAAGAACCAGGCGGTCGTCCCCAGGAAGGCCTTGACCGGGTAGCGGCAGGCCAGGAAGTACAGGCTCGTGACGGGCCCGCCGGCGTTGGCGACCATCGTGGAGAAGCCCGCGAGCGCCCCGTAGACCATGCGGGCCATGGGCGAGGAGCCGGCCCGGGAGGCCGAGCCCGTACCGCCCGATGGGGCTCCCGCGCTCGCGGCCCGAGCCGTGGGGCCGCCTCGGCGCCGACCGCGAGCGCGCTGCGCGAGGGTGATGACGATGAGGGCGATGAGCAGCCAGCCGATGACGCGGCGCATGAGATCGTCGGAGGCCACGCGCAGGAAGAGCGCGCCGATCAGCACGCCGCAGGCGACGGCCGGCACGAGTCGCTTGAGCATGGTGGCGTCGGCGTCGCGGCGATAGGCCCAGATGGCGGGCAGGTCCCCGGTCAGGAGCAGCAGGAGCATGACGCCGGTGGACTCCTTGGCGGGGAGCACCTGGGCGAACATGGCCACGGCGATCGTGGTGACGCCGGGCAGAGCGGTCTTGGACAGGCCCACGAGCAGGGCGCTGACGATGAGCAGGGCCCAGGCCGTCGTCGTCCCCATGGCGACGGCGTCGGGGAGGGGGCCGACGGCGGGCGCGGCCACGAGCGCTCGGGGGAGGAGAAGTGCGTGGTGCATAGCCGGCCCGCCGTCGGGTGAGAAGGGGTTGATAGGGGATCGAGCAGGACACTACGCCCTGGTCGCGGCGCTGTCAGAGCTTGGCGGCGGCCGCCAGGAGGTTCGTGGCGGAGAGCTTGAGGCCCTCCACGTTGCCGTACTCGGCGTCCTCGTGCTCGATGTTGACGTTCATATCCGGGTCGACCTGCTCGATGGCGCGCAGGAAGTCGGCCCAGTAGTCGGTGTCGTGGCCCAGGCCGAAGGCGACGAAGCGCCAGGCCGGGTCCTGGGGCCAGGCGTTGCACCAGTAGCCGTAGGCCACCGGGACCCTGCCCTCGGCATCGGCGGCGACATGGCCGAAGTCGGTGTCGAGCACGCCGCGGTAGGCGGCGCCGGGGAGGATCTTGGTGTCCTTGGCGTGGACGTGCCCGATGAGCCCGCCCAGGCGCTTGGTGGCCGCGATGGGGTCCATCTGCTGCCAGAAGAGGTGCGAGGGGTCCATGTTCACCTTGATGTTGGTGGCCCCGGTCTCCTCGATGAGCCTCTCGAAGGAGGGCACGTTGAACACGAGGTTGCGCGGGTGGAGCTCCAGGCAGACCTGAACGTCGTTGTCCCGGGCCAGGGCGTCGACCTCCTTGAAGAAGGGCACGACGACGCCCCACTGGTAATCCAGGATCTCCATGTCGATGCCGTTCCAGGGGTTGACCACCCAGGTGGGGTACTTGGCGGTGGGGTCGGTGCCCGGCGTGCCGGACATCGTGACGATCTCCCTCACGCCCAGCGCCCCGGCCAGGCGGATGGCGTTGCGGATGTCCTCGGCGTGCTTGAGGCCCTCATGGGGCAGCGGTGAGGTGGGGTTGCCGGAGGTGTTGAGGCCCGAGAGCCTCATGCCGCGCTCGGCGAAGATCCCGAGGTAGTCCTCCCGGGCGGCCTTCGAGGCGAGCAGGGCGTCCACGGGGCAGTGGGGCGAGGGGATGAAGCCCCCGACGTTGACCTCCGCGCCGGTAAGCCCCGCCTCTTTGAGGACGTCGAGGGCGGCGGTCAGGGGGCGGTCGGACAGGCAGGCGGTGTAGGCGCCGTAGTTGAGTGCCATGGTGGGTGATCTCCTTCGATCGAGGCGGGTGGGGTGGCTGGGTGGGGATCAGAGGGCTGAGACGTCGACCTCGGCGCCGCCGTTGGCGGCGGAGCGGGCGACGGCGTCGGCGATGAGCATCTCGCGGTAGCCGTCGGCGAAGGTCGCGCAGGGCGGCAGGGCGCCCTCACCGGTGACACCGGCGATCTGCTGGAGGAAGGCGTGGGCCTGGTAGGTGAACTGCTCGATCTGGGTCAGCCCCACCCCGCCGAAGGCCATCGAGGAGCCGCGGGCGAAGTAGGGGAAGTCCGGGTTGACCAGGACTCGTCGCGCCCCGCCCAGGCCCGCGGGGGAGTTGACGTCGTCGATCTTGATCTCGCCGCAGCGGGCGAGGTCCCAGGAGGCGCGGCCCTTGGTGCCCAGGACGTCCACCATGAGGGAGTTGGGCAGTCCCCACGCCACGCGTGAGCATGAGAAGGTGCCCACCGCCCCGCTGGCGAAGCGCGCCGTGAAGGTGGCGACGTCGTCGTTCTCCACGTCCTCGTAGACGGCGTTGGCGGTGTCCAGGGCCGTGCCGCGGGTGACATGGCCGCTGGCGACGGGGCGCTGCTTGATCGAGGTCATCATGGCCGCGCCGGAGACGCTGACCAGCGGCCCGCAGATGGTCTCGGCGGTGTCGATGAGGTGGCTCCCGACGTCGCCCAGGGCGCCCGAGCCCATGGGGCCCTTGTAGTGCCAGGCCATGGGCGTGGCGGGGTCGGCGCCGTAGTCGCACCAGTAGCGGCCGTCGAAGTGGTTGATCTCCCCGAGGTGCCCGCTGTCCACGAGCTTGGCGAGCTCGGCGACGGCGGCGTTGCGCCGGTAGGTGAAGCCCACTGCGGTCACGACGCCGGCGCTCCGCTCGGCCTCGGCCATCGCCCTGGCGCTGTCGAGGGTGTCGGCGAGCGGCTTCTCGCACAGGACGTGCTTGCCGGCCTTGATGAGGGCCTCGGCGATCTCGCGGTGGAGGGCGTTGCCCACCACGATGGACACGATGTCGATACTGGGGTCGTCGGCGATGTCGCGCCAGTCGGTGACGGCCTTCTCGTAGCCGTAGCGCTCGGCGGCGTCGACGGCGAAGGGCTCGTAGGCGTCGGCGATGGCGGCCAGGCGGACCTTGGGCAGGCCGAGGTCGTAGACGGTGCCGACCTGGCGCCACGCGTTGGCGTGGGTGGTGCCGGCCATGCCCGCGCCGATGACGGCGACGGAGAGCGGGGCGGGTGATGCGCTCATGAGTGTGCCTTCCTGTCCTCTTTGACGGATGCTGGACGCTTGATGGTGCAGGGACTCCCGTAATTCACGCGCGTGAATCGGTACTGGCAATGCTGTCACCGGCGTGATTCGCTGTCAAGGCCGTGGCTGGAGGTCTGATCTTTTGTCCGGACATGGATGCGGTTCTGCCGGGCGGCGCGCCCGTCGCGCCGCTATCGTGCCGACGAGGAGCGGATGGAGAGTGTGGGGGCCAGGACGACGCTGCGCGCTGGCTCGTCGGCGGCCAGGGCGTCCTGGGCCCCCAGTCCCGCCCGCCGGCAGATGAGCTCGATGGCCCGTGCCGCCATGACGGGCTCGGGCTGGTTGATGCTCGTCAGCGAGAACTCCTCGCGCTGGGCGAGGTAGGTGTTGTCGTAGGAGGCGATGAGCACGGGGGCGTCCTGACCGCGCCGCGCGGTGCGAAGGGCGGCGACGGCGTCGATCGCCAGGACGTCGTTGTGCATGACCAGGCCCAGCGGCTCGGGGTGCGTGCTCACGGCGGCCCGCACGGCGGGCCCCGCCTCGTCGGCGCAGCCGTAGACGGTCAGCGGCAGGCCCGCCTCCCGCGCGGCGTCGGCCAGGGCGATCTCCCGCTCGTGGCGGGAGGTCTCATCGCCCGCCCGGGGGCGCACGTAGACGAGCGACGACGCCCCCCGTTCGCGCAGATGGGCCACGACGAGTCCGGCCGCCGCCCGCTCATCGATGTGCACGGCGTCCACCCTGCCGCCGGGGCTCCTGCGCCCGATGACGCAGGTGGCGACCTCCTCGCCCACGGCCACCACGTCCTGGCCGGGCAGCCACGGCGAGACCATCGCGATCCCCGCCACCCGCACGCCCAGGAGGGAGTCGATCGCCCGGTGGAGCGCCACCGGGTCCTCCGAGCCGATGGTGACGAACAGCGTCAAGCCCCGCTGGGAGGCCGCCTCGTTGAGGCACCTGGCCATGCGCTCGAAGAAGGCGTTGCGCAGATTGGGCAGCACCAGCCCGATGATCGACGAGCTCTGCCGCGCCAGCGAGGAGGCCGCCACGTTGACGCGGTAGCCCAGGTCCCGGGCCACCTTCTCGATGCGCTCGCGGGTCTCGCGGGCCACCTTGGGCGATCCGGCGAGGGCCAGGGAGACCAGCGAGCGGGACACGCCCGCGGCGAGCGCGATATCGCTCTGCGTGGCGGCGTGCTGGCTCATGTGCATCCTCACTCGCGACGGTGGATGCGAGGCAGTCTACTGGCGGCGTTGGGAGGGAGGACGACGGCGCCCCCATCCACTGTCCGGATGGGGGCGCCGTCAGGGGCCGAGGCCGGCGCTGCCGTTGCTGCAGCCGCGGATGCGGGCCCCAACGGGCCCCGGAGCGGCCTCGGGCGGGGTCACGCCTTCAGCAGCGTGCCCTCGATGTAGGCGCGCGCCTTGCGGGCGTACTCCAGCGGGTTGGCGATGGCCGGGTCCTGCTCGGCCTCGACGAGGATCCAGCCGTCGTAGCCGTGGTCGACGAGGAAGCGGTAGGGCTCGGTGAAGTCGATCGTGCCGTCCCCGGGCACGGTGAACATCCCGGCCAGGAAGGAGTCGAGGAAGGAGCGGTTGGCGGCCTTGGACTCGGCCATCTTCTCGGGGCGCACGTCCTTGAAGTGGACGTGCTTGACGCGGTCGATGCAGGCCTCGAGCAGCCCCATGACATCACCGTCGCCCACGTAGGCGTGCCCGGTGTCGAACAGGAGGGAGACCTTGGTCGGGTCGGTGGCCTCCATGAGGCGGATCGTCTCGGCCTTGGTCTGGACGACCGTGCCCAGGTGGTGGTGGTAGACGAGCTCCAGGCCGTGGGCGTGGGCGATGTCGCCCAGGCGGTTCAGGCCGTCGGCCAGGACGTCCCACTCCTCGTCGGTCAGGGTGGGCTTGTTGGTGAAGATGCAGACGTCGCGCTTGCCCTGCACCGAGCCGGTCTGCTCGGAGACCACCACGCGGGTGGCGCCCAGGTACTCCAGGTAGGAGCAGGTGGCCTCGAAGTCCGGGATGACGGCCTCGACGCCGTCGCGCACGATGAAGGAGGAGAACCACTGGGCGACGATCTTGATCCCCCGGGCCTCGGCCGCGGCCTTGACCTCCTCCTTGGGCGGGAAGAAGCCGGCGCACTCGGTTCCCCGGTACCCGGTGTCGGCCAGGTCGAGGAGCATGTCCTCCAGGGTGTTGAAGGCGCCGACCTCGGGGATGTCGTCATTGCGCCAGGTGATGGGGTGCATTCCCCACGTGATGCCGTGGGGGTCGGTGATGGCGGTGGTGGGGTCGAGGGTGAAGGACATCATTGCTCCTTTTCGCGTTCACGGGGTGGGGCCGGGCGCCGTCGGTGGCGCCCGGGCGGGCCCGCGAGGAGGGCCTCGCGGGCCCGCTGCGGCAGGCGCGCCGCATTGTCAGGACAATTATACGACCTTCTGGCGGCTGCGGGGCCGTCAGGAGTAGCGCTCCTCCATCTCGTGCTCGATCTGCTCCAGGGACTTGCCGGAGGTCTCCGGCATCATCTTGAGCAGGATGAGGGCGATGACGAGGTTGAGCGCGCCGTAGATCGTGTAGGTGATCCCGCCGCCCAGGGTCTCCATCATGTGCGGGAAGGTCCAGGTGATGATCGCGTTGGCGATCCACATGCAGAACACGGCGGTGCCGTTCATGATGCCGCGGACGTTGGCGGGGAAGATCTCGCCGAGCATCGTCCACACCACGGTCCCGTTGGAGGACTGGACGATGAGCATGAACACGGACATCAGCCCCAGGATGAGGAAGGCCGCCCAGGACGGCGGGCGCGTTCCGTTGTCCATGTGCGGGGCGATGAACAGGGTGAAGGTGGCGGCGATGCCCAGCAGGCAGACGCCGACGCCGGTGACGTCGGCGATGAGGATCTGGCGGCGGCGGAAGCGCATGATGAGCCAGATTCCGATCGCCGAGCCGATGACGCTCATGACGCCGTTGGCCACCTGGGCGATGATCGCCGAGGAGGAGGACATGCCGGCGTACTCCAGGACCTTGGGCGCGTAGTACATGACCGTGTTCACGCCCGTGGTCTGGTTGACGACCGCCAGGAAGATGCCGACGAGCATGAGCTTGCGCAGCCAGGGAGTGCTCCACACGTAGCCGAGCCCGAGGTGCTTGGACTGGATCTCGAGCTCGTGCTGGCGGGCCTCGGCGATCTCCATGAGCTCGTCCTCGAGGGGGCCGTCCTTGGACTCGTCGCGCACCCGCTTGAGGGCGCCGATGGCGTCGTAGAGGCGCTCCTTGGCCACGTACCAGCGCGAGGACTCGGGCATGAGGCGGATGCCGATCCACAGCGCGACGGCCGGGATGGAGCACAGGACGAGCATGTAGCGCCAGGTCTCGCCGTTGCCGTGGGAGATGACGAGCTGGTTGAGGAACTCGTGGTATTCGGCCGATGACAGCGTCCCGCCCTGGGAGGCCTGGAGGTGGGCGAGGTTGTCGAAGGACTGCTCGCCGAGGCTGACCAGCCCCGAGCCCGAGGGGTCGGCCTCGATGGTGATCCTCGGGCCGCCGCTGGCCGCGCTGATGGCGGCGTTCATGGCGAAGGCGAGGAGCTGGCCGGTGACGATCATGAGCTGGTCGATGGCGACGATGGAGCCGCGGATGCGCTTGGGCGCCGTCTCGGCCAGGTAGACCGGCACGGTGGCGGAGGCGCCGCCCACGGCCAGGCCCAGTACGAAGCGGGCGATGTACATCAGCCAGATGTTGGGCGCGGTGGCAGTGCCGATCGCGCCCAGGAGGAAGACGATGGCCAGGATCGTGATGTTGTGGCGGCGCCCGTAGCGGTCGGACAGGCGCCCGCCGAAGAGCGCGCCGAGAGCCGCGCCGATGAGCAGTGTGCCGCCGATCGCTCCCTCCTGGCCGCTGGTGAGCTGGAGCCCGGCGGCGTCGTGGGGCATGTACATGTAGGGCAGCGCCCCGGAGATGACGCCGGTGTCGTAGCCGAAGAGGAGGGAGCCCAGGGTGGCGACGGCCGCGACGGCGCCGATGCCGCGGTGCTTGCCCGACGGCGGGGTCTCGGCCACCGCCTGGCGCATCTGGTCCTGGGTGATGCCCCTCAGGGAGAGGGCGCTACTGGTCTGACTCATGGATGGTTTCCTTGGGTGATTGATGAGGGTGTCGGGGAATCGGGGGATGGGCGGGATCGCCCGGGTGGCCCCCGGTCCGGCGCCGATGCCGGGGTCCGGGGAGCCGTCGGCGGAGGACCGCCGGGGGACTGGGGACGAGGCTCAGCGGTCGAAGGTCGTCGCGCCGTCGACTCGCGCCACCTCGTGCCACTGGCCGTCGGCGGCGGAGGCGACGATGGCCTCATCGACCTCCGCCGCGCACCAGGCGTCCGCCGCCGAGGGGGCGATCTGGGCGCCCGTGGTGACGGACTCGATGAACTGGGCGGCCTCGATCGACTTCATGTCGTCGAAGCCCATGGAGGTGCCGATGGCCGGCTGGTAGCGGTGCCATTCGCCCCACGAGGGGTTCGCCATGGCCCGGGTGTAGCCGTGGGTGGGGCCGCCGTCGACGCCCAGGCAGACCTCGAGCTCGTTGAGGCGCTCGAAGTTCCATCGGGCCGATCCCTGCGTGCCGTAGACCTCGACGACGTACTCGGCGCGCGGTCCCACGCAGACGCGGGAGGACTCCATCGTGCCGATCGCGCCGTCGTCGAAGCGCACGAGCATGGCGACGTAGTCCTCGTTCTCCACGGGGCCGACCTCATCGCCGATCTCGAAGCCGGAGTGGCCGATGCCCATCCTCGTGGGGATGGGGCGCTCGGTGATGAAGGTGCCGGTGGCCGCCGAGACCGATGCGATCCGCCCGACGACGTACTGGGCGAGGTCCGCCCCGTGGCTCATGAGATCGGGGACGACGCCGGCGCCCGCCTTCTCCCGCGAGGCCCGCCAGGTCAACGGGCCCATGGGGGAGGCGTTGTAGTCGGCGATGAACCACACGCGCACATTGGTGATGCGGCCCAGCTCTCCCGAGCGCACCAGGTGGCGCATGTACTCGATGGCGGGGGTGTGGCGATAGTTGAAGCCGACGGCGCTCACGAGGCCGGCCGCCTCGGCCGCCTGGGCGATCTCCTTGGACTGCTGGGCGCTGACCCCCATGGGCTTCTCGATCCAGAAGGGCTTCCCCGCCTCGATCGCGGCCATGGCGATCTCGTGATGCAGGAAGTTGGGGGAGCAGATGGACACGACCTCGACGTCCGGGTCGGCCAGCAGGTCGCGGTAGTCGGCGTAGGCGCGCTCGAACCCGAGGTCCTCGACGGCCGCCGTGCGAGCCTCCTCGATGGGGTCCGCCGCGGCGACGAGGCGGGGGGCGATGCCGAGCTCCGGGAATCGCTCGGGCAGGGATCGGTAGGAGCGGGCGTGGAGGCGCCCCATCCAGCCCAGGGATATCACACCGATCCCCAGGGGTTTCTTCGAACTCATCTGACTTCCTTCTTCCTTCCGACGTCTCTGTCATGAAGTGGTGGAGCGATGGTGGTAACGCGCGTCATCACGGCGTTGTCCAGACAATAGCAGGAAGTACGGCGGCTCCGCAAGGAATCCCCGCCCCCTCATCGAGACCGGTCGAAGTGGCGATCGAAACCGGTCGAGAACGGCACCGAAACCGGTCCGGGGCCGTTCCCTGCCCCATCGCGGGTGCGGGTACGTGCGCGAGGGGCTGATGGGCCTGCGGGGGAGCGCCCGAGGGGCGCCGGTCAGGCCGACTCCGCCCTCACTGCCGGCACTGTCGGCACTGTCGACGCCCGGATGACGAGACTCGGGGCGATCGTGGCGACGCCGGGGGCCGGCCCCGCGCCGGTGAGCATGCCCACCGCCGCCCTCGCCAGTGCCGCGGGGTCCTGGTCGACGCTCGTCAGGGAGAACTCCGGGCGCGCGGCCAGGGGCGTGTTGTCATAGCTGGCCAGTGGGAGGCGCGCGCCCCGCTGGTACAGGGCCGCGGCGACGTCGATGGCCAGCAGGTCGTTGTAGGCCACGATCGCGGCGGGCCCCGCGGCGCCGGTGAGAGCCGTGTCCAGGGCGGGCAGCGCGCCGTCCTCGCAGGCGGCCGAGGAGAAGGACATCCCGCGCGCCTGGGCGGCCGCGCGGCAGGCGAGACCGCGGTCGTCGACGAGCCGCTCATGCAGGATCCGCGCCGGGGTCAGGTAGACGATGTGCCGGGTGCCGAGACCCGCGAGATGCTCCATGACCTGGTCGGCCGCGCTCGTCTCGTCCATATGGGGCGTCGCCACGACGTGCCCGGGCAGGGCGCGGTCCAGCAGGCACACCGGCAAACGTCCCCCCAGGCGCTCAAGGGCCTCGGCCCCCATGCGCGTGCCGGGGAGGATGAGGCCGGCGGGGCGCATCCGCAGGGCATCGGCGATCGTGCTCTCCTCCAGGCGTGCCTCGAGATCGGAGACGAGCACCACCAGGCTGTGGTCCACCTGCGCCGCCTCCCGGCGGACATGGCGCACCAGGATGTCGAAGAAGGGATTGTCCAGGTAGGGCAGCACGATGACGAGGCGGCTCGAACGGCGCGCGGCCAACTGCGCCGCCGCGCCGTTGGGCTGATAGTCGAGGTCCCGGGCCGCCTGGAGGATCCGCTCGCGGGTGCGCTCGGACATCCGCCCACCGCCCTTGAGGGCCAGCGAGACGAGCCCCCGGGACACGCCGGCCGCCCGCGCCACATCGGACTGGGTCGCGTGCTCCCGCGGTGCGCCGTCGGCAATCGCCATATCGTCCTCCCAGCGGTCCGCGCCGCCCTGCGCCCGGGGCGGCGCCCCGACGGATGATCGGGATCGGGCCCGGGAGGGATCCCGGGCGCCCTCATGAGGCCAGGGTACGATCGGGCGGCCCCGCCAGGGGCGAGCGCGACCAGCGATCCTCGAGAGGAGGGCGGAGCCCCATGACCACAGGCCGTGACGGACGCGTCACGATCTCCACGGTGGCGGCGCGCTGCGGGCGCTCGATCTCCACGGTCTCCGCTGCGCTCAACGGCGCGGCCGGCGTCGCCCCCGCGACTCGTGACGAGATCCTGGCCGTCGCCGCCGAGCTCGGCTACAACGCCGATCCCCGGGCGCGCCTCCTGCGTCAGCGGCGCACCGGCCTCATCGGCGCCAGTTTCGACATCAACCAGGCCTTCCAGGGCGGGCTCGTCGACGGCCTCTACCGCAGTTGCTCCCAGCACGGGCGCTCCCTCGTTCTGGCCGCCTCGACCCCGCACCGCGATGAGGCCGAGGGGCTGCGCTCCCTGCTCACCGAGCGCTGCGAGGGGCTCATCCTCGTCGATCCCTGGGTGGGCCACGACATCGTCGCCGACGCCGCCGCTCGCGTCCCGGTGGTCATGGTGTGCCGGGAATCGGGACTGCCGAACGCCGACCTCGTGCGCTCGCGCGACGATGTGGGCATCACCGCGCTCGTCGACCACCTCGTGTTCACCGGGCGCCGTCGGATCACCCATATCGACGGCGGGAGGGCCACCCCGGCCCCGATGCGCCGCGCCACGTTCCTCGGGGCCATGGCCGAGCACGGCCTGGGCGACCGGGCGCGCGTGCTCGACGGCGGCTCCGACGAGGAGTCCGGCACGAGGGCCGTGCGCGTCATCCTCGACGCCGGGGCCCTGCCCGACGCGATCCTGTGCTTCAACGACCACCAGGCGATCGGCGCCCTCATGGAGCTGCGCCGATGCGGGGTGCGCGTGCCCGAGGACGTCGCGGTCACCGGCTACGACGGCATTCCCGCCACCGGCCTGACCGCATTCTCCGTGACCACCATCGAGCAGGACGCGCTGCTCCTGGCCGAGGTCGCCGTGCGGGCTCTGGCCGCCCGCATGGAGGCGCGCGAGGCGGGCGGGGGAACGGGGGGCCGCGTCGCGGGTGCCTCCGCGATGGCGCCGCCGACGATGCCCGACGGCGTCGTCGTCCAGGAGCGCCCCGAAGGAGGGCTCCTGTACTCGGTGATGCCCCGGCTCGTCATGCGGGAGACCACCCGGCGGCCCCTCCGGGCCCCGCGCTGAGCCCGCCCCGGCGCGCGGCCCGCTCGGGCGCGCCCCGGTGGGCGGGCGCGTCCGAGCGGCGACGGGCGCCGTCGACCC
>NZ_MVIW01000026.1 GCF_002072185.1 Actinomyces denticolens | reverse complement strand
ATCATGGACGAGGTCCGCGGCTTCTTCGAGGTCCACAGGGCCCTGGGCACCGTGCCCGGGGGCATTCACGTCGAGCTCACCGGCGGGGACGTCACCGAGGTCCTCGGCGGCGGCGAGCAGATCGACGAGGCCGGCCTGGCCGAGCGCTACGAGACCCTCGTCGACCCTCGCCTCAACCACCAGCAGTCCCTCGAGATGGCCTTCGAGGTCGCCGAGATGCTCCAGGCGCGCCACGCCTGAGGCCGGGCCCGGAACCGGGAAGGTCTCGAAGGGGACAAGGCTTCGTCGTCGGCGGCGAGAAGCGGCAGGCCGCCCGGTAGCCTCGCCCCATGACCCTTCCCGATGCCGAGTCCCTGGCTCGGCAGTTGCCATCCCTCCCTCACGTCGAGCGCGTGCGCGCCCTCGTGCGCCTCGCCCGCGACCATGCCGCCGACCCCGCCCTCGGGGCCCTCCTCGACGGCCTCGCCGCCCGCTCCGATTATCACGCCGGTCTCGCCCTGGCCGCGGCCAGGGCCGTCGGCGACGCCGAGCGCGTGCGCGCCCTCAGCCACGGTGCCGTCCCCGGGACGGACGACCTCGCCACCCGATACCTCTCCCTGCCCCTGGAGCAGCGCCGCGCCCTGGAGCACCGGATCCGCGCCACGCGTCGCACCGACATGGCCGCCATCCTCCTCGGCCTGCCGCTGGCCGACGCCGACCGCGCCCGCCTCCTCGCCTCCGCCGACGAGCCCACCGCGCGCTCCCTCATCGCCGATCTCGGCGACCTCCTGCCCAGCCTCGCCCCCCTGGCCCGGCGCCACCCCGGAGTCGTCCTCGACGAGCTCGCCCGCCGCCTCGAGGGCGCCACCCCCGTCCAACGCGACAGCGCCTGGGCCTGGGCCCGCACCGCCTACGCCCCCCTCGCCGCCCGCCTGCCGGGCGGGCTCATCGCCCTGCTCCTGACCGTCGGGCCCACCCGAGTCGTCCCGCACGGGCTCGACCCCCACCTCGGGCGCCTCCTGCGCCACGATCCCACCGCCGTCGGCGCCCTCCTGGCCCGCGCCCCCCACGACGTCGGCCAGCGCCATCTCACCACGGCCAGCGCCCGCCTGATCAAGAGTCTCCACCGCGCCCTCCACCTGCTCACCGTCCCCGAGCGCATCGCCCTGGCCCGCGCCGGCCGTGACGACGACGGGCGCCTCGCCGCCATCCTCGCGGCCCTGCCTCCCCGGGACCGCGAAGAGGTCCTCGACGGCGCTCTCGACGGCATCGACACCACCCGCCGCCACTACTCAGAGGCGCTCCTGGAGGTCCTGCCCCGCGACCGGCGCCAGCACGAGGCCCAGCGCATGGCGGCCCTGCCCGAGTCCGCCAGCGCCCTCCCCCAGCTCGTCCTCGCCGGATTCCTGCCCCCCGACCAGGCCATCCTCCAGGCCGGGCCGCGCCTGCACGCCCTGGGCGCCGAGGAGCGGGCCCAGGCCTGGGCGGCCCTCATCGGCTCCGCCGGGCGCAGCCGCGACGCCGACGCCCTCACCGAGGTCCTCCTGCGCCTGGGCGCCCTCGACCACGAGCAGGACGCGGTCCGGCTCGTCGTCGCCAGGGAGCTGGCCTCCATCCCCCTGTCCATCCTGGCCCGCTGCCCCCTCACGCCCCTGGAGGGCTTCATCCGGGCGGCCCTGCGCGCCCAGGACGCCTCCAGCGCCACCCAGTGGACCCTCCAGGGCCTCGCCTGGGCCCTGACCGACCACGCCCTCGCCACCGGGAACCCTCCCACGGGCCCCGCACGGCTCCTCCAGGCGGCCGTCGGCGACGAGCCGCGCCTGTGGCACCCGCCGCTCACCCCCGGGCGCGCCCTGGCCTCCGCCGCCGTCGAGGCGCTCGCCAAGCGGCTCGCCGAGGAGTCCGTCGCGGGGGAGTGCGGCCTCCTCCTCGACCTCCACTCCGCCCTCGGCCGCCAGGCCAATGGCGATCCCCTGCTCGACTCCCTCCTCGTGCAGGCGCTCGACTCCCCTGTCGCCGCGGACCGCCAGGGGGCCGCCGTCGCCTGGCTGGCCGACCCCGCGACCCGCGCCGAGCGCGTGGCCGAGCTCGTGCGCCGTGACGAGTCCTTCGCCGCCCTGCGCCCCGTCACCGAGGCCATCAGCGCCATGCGGCAGGACCTCGTCGAGATCCTCTTCCTCGATCGGCCCCTGCGGGGCCGCTTCTGGCACCGCGAGCACACCTACCTGGCGCTCCTGCCCGAGGGCGCCCGCGGCTGGGACCCCGAGCGCCTCGCTGCCTACGCCTCCGCCCTGCGCCGCCGCATCGACGCGCGCACCACCACCCGGCCCGAGCGCCACCGCGCCCTGGCCGCACTCGCGCGCATCCCCTCCACGACCGTCGAGGACCTGCGGCCCTGGCTCGACGCCGATGCCCCCGACACCCGGGTCTCCGCCCTCGAGGCCCTCGCCCACCTGAACGACCCCGAGGCCGCCCTGCGCGAGATCGCCCGCCACGCCGGGGGAGACCATGCCCGCGCCGCCTTCGACGGCGCCATGTCCTGCGCGGCGCGCCTCGACCCGGCCGTCGCCTCGAAGATCCTCACCGGTGCGCTGTCCGCCCCCATCCGCATGAGCGCGCGCAAGGAGGCCCTGCGCGTGCTCGCCCGCCTCCACCGCCCCGCGGACCTGCCCACCCTCACCGGCGCCGCCATGGCCCGCGACTCCCGTCCCGATGTGCGCCTGGCCGCCGCCCGCGCCATGATCTCCTGGCTCGACGCCCCGGAGGCCTGGACGATCCTCGCGCACGTCGCCACCGAGGGCCGCGACGCCGCGCTCGCCCTGGCCTCCACCTCACCCCGGCACATCGCCGACCGGCACCGCCTGCGCTATGCCCGCCTCCTCCTCGCCGCCGCCCGCGAGCCCGAGCTCATCGCCGCGCTGGGGGAGTGGAGCGACGTCCTGCCGGACCTGCCCGGCCTCCTGGAGGGCATCGTCCGCGACGGCGCCCCCGCCGAGTCCAGTGCCGCGATCACCGCGCTCGCCAGGCACAGCGCGCGCTCCGCCGACTGGGGCGAGCACCTGGCCGTCCTGCGCCGGCTCGCGAGCGGCGCCGCGGGTGATGCCGAGCCCAATGCCCAGGCCGAGGCCGACCTGCCCCATCTGCGCCGCATGGAGGGGCTCGCCGCCGCCATGATCCCCGACGACGGCGCCTCCCTGCGCTGGCACCGCGACCACCTGGAGGCCATGAGCACCCAGCTCGAGGGCCTCGACGGCGCCGCCCGCACACCCACCGCCCCTTGGGCCAGCCGACTGGCCGCCACCGACTGGGAGGACGAGGCGGCCTGCCTGGCCTCGCTGGAGCGCCTGGCCGGAGCCGTCGACGACGCGAGCCTCGCCGGGGAGCTCGCCGCCGTCACGAGCGCGGCCCTGGAGCGCGCCCGCCGACTGCGCCTCCTGCCCGAGCCCGGCCTCCCCGTCGCCACCGCCGATGCCCTCATGAGCCGGCAGGACGCCGCCGGCGCCGCGCTGGCCCTGGCCATCGTCACCGCGCAGGGCCGGGCGCTCGGCTGGCCGGCGCCATGGCGCGACCGACTGCGCGAACTGCGCGGCAGCAGCACGGGGATCATCTCCCTCCTGGCGCGGCGGGCGCGCACGGCCACCGGGTGAGCCGACCGGGCCTCCCCGGCGCGGCGCCCGCCCGGTCGCGGGACTCGTCGGCGCACACCCTCGCGCCGGCCACTCGCCGGGGCGGCCTCACTTGATGCGCACGACCACCTTGGAGCCCTCGGCGGCCTGCTCGCCCTTGGCGGGCCTGGTGTAGTCGACCTCGCCGAAGACGTGTCCGGTCCAGGCCTTGTCCACCTCCACCTCGAAGCCGGCGTCCTTGAGCGCCTTCTTCGCCTCGCTCTCCGACTTGCCCGTCACATCGGGGACGGCGATCATCTTCGGACCCTGCGAGATGACCAGCGCCACCGCATCGCCCTTGTAGACGCCACTGGCGCCCTTCTTCGGCGACTGCGAGATGACACGGCCCTCCTTGACCGACTTGTCATTGGCCCTTGTGGCGCTCATCTCCAGGCCGGCGCTCTCGAGCGCCTTGCGGGCCTCCTCCTCGGTCTTGCCGACGACATCGGGCACCGTGGCCGAGGCGCGCCCCTTGGAGATCGTGATGTTGACGACCGCTCCCTTGTCCAGGGACTGGCCCGCCGCCGGATCGGTGGAGATCACCATGCCGGTGGCCACGGAGGAGGAGTGCTCCCGGGAGGTCTGGCCCACCGTCAGGCCGGCGTCGATGATGGCCGTCTGGGCGTCGTGCTCGGTCTTGCCGACGACATCCGGAACGGTCTTCTGCTCGATACCGAGCGAGACGACGCTCTGGATGCGCGCCCCCACGGTCACGGAGGTGCCGCCCGCCGGTGTGGCCGAGATGACCGTGCCGGCCGGGACGGAGTCGGAGTAGACCGTGGTCGGCTCGGCCCACACCAGCTCCGCCCCGGAGACGGCGGCACTGGCCTCCTCCGCGGACAGGCCCTCGATCCGGGGGACCCGGACCCGGCGCCCGGGGCCGGAGACGAAGTACCAGGCGCCCGTGCCGCCCACCGCGCCGAGGACGGCGAGCGCGCCGCCCGCGATGAGGAGGCGGCGCCCGAGGAGGCCTGCCGCGCGCGCATCGGGATCCTCCGCGCCGTCGGCGCCCTCGCCGGTGGCGCTCGAGATCGAGCCGATCGGCAGGGAGACGGTGCGCATCCCCGCGCTGGGCGTGACGGCGCCCGGATCAAGGGGGTTGGAGGGCAGACGGGCGGTCAGGGAGGACTCCGCGGGCGTGGCCGCGCTGGCGGTGACTCCCGCGCTGAGCGGGCCGGAGGCGCCGGCCGGGCTCGCCGCGCCGATCGGGATCCCCGCGCCGTCGGCGCTGCCGGGGCTCCCGGCGCTCCGCGCGCTGCCGGGGCCATCGGCGCTGGTCCCCTCGGCAGCGCCGCTCGCGCCCGCCGGGGAGGCGGGCCCGGCGTCCTCGACGACGGCCTCTGCCGCCTCCCTGACCGCGCGCAGCGCGTCGTCGGCGTTGGCGAGCCGCTCCTGCGGGTCCCTCGCGGTCATCGCGGCCACTAGCCGGTCAATGGCCACCGGGATCCCGTCGGCGCGCGTCGAGGGCGCGGGGATATCCTCGTGGACGTTGCGGAAGGCGATCTGGATCGGGGTGTCGGCGCTGAACGGCTGCTCGCCGGTGAGCAGCTCGAAGAGCATGACCCCCACCGAGTAGACGTCGGCGCGCGGTGTGGAGGCACCCGAGGTGATGAGCTCGGGGGCGAGGTAGGCCACCGTCCCCAGGATGTTGCCCGTGGAGGTCTGCGTGGCCTCGGTGACCGCCCGGGCCAGGCCGAAGTCGGCGACCTTCGGCACGGAGCCATCGGCAGGCAGCAGGACGTTCTCCGGCTTGATGTCCCGGTGCATGAGCCCGGCGCGGTGGGCGGCGCCCAGCGGCCGGAGCACATGGCTGGTCATCTCCAGCGCCTCGGCCACCGTCAGGGGGCCCGAGGCGATGCGGTCCCGCAGGGTGGGGCCGGGCACGTACTCCATGATGATGTAGGCGACGCCGTCGATCGCGCCCTGGTCGTAGACGGCGACGACGCCGGGATTGGACAGCCTCGCGGCGGCCCTGGCCTCGCGGCGGAAGCGGGCGACGAAGTCGGGGGAGTCCGCCAGGTGGGGGTGCATGAGCTTGAGGGCGACATCGCGCTCGAGGCGGCGGTCGTAGGCCTTGTAGACCGTCGCCATGCCACCGCGCGCCACGCGCTGGCCGACCTCGTAGCGAGAGTCGACGATCCGGCCAGTCAGGGGGTCGTGGGACACGGGGGCATTCTACGGGCCGCGCGCGCCCGCGCCGGGCCGCAGCGCCGGGGCGGGCTCCCCATGCGGGTCAGGCGCTGCGGTCGGTCAGGAGGGAGATGACGGAGGACAGGTCGGCGACGGCGTCCGGGGACACCCCCGCTTCCGCGGCGGCGAGGGCCTCCAGGGCGCCGCGCGCCCGCTCGACGTGCCCGTCGATCCTCTTCTCGTGCTCGGCCCGGGCACCGCAGTCCTCGATGAGCGACGCGGCCGCTGCGATACCATCCGGATCGGCCTGGGCGTTGGCCAGCACGCGGCGCAGGAGCGCCCTGCCCCCGGCGTCGCAGCGCTGCCATGCCAGGGCGATCAGCACGGTCCTCTTGCCCTCGCGCAGGTCATCGCCCGCGGGCTTGCCAGTGCGGGCGGGGTCGCCGAAGACCCCGAGCTCGTCGTCGCGCAGCTGGAAGGCGATGCCGGTGGCCTCGCCCAGCTCCTCGAGGAGGTTCACGGCCTGGCCGCGAGGGGGCAGTCCTCCCAGGAGCGCGCCGATCAGCAGGGGCCGCATGACGGAGTAGCGGGCCGACTTGCGGCGGACCACGGCCAGGGCGGCCGCCTCCATCGCCCGGCCGGCGGCGGCGTGATCCTCCCCCTCATCGGACAGGGGCAGGGACTCGGCCCGCACGTCCAGGTACTGGCCGAGCGCCACCTCCTCCGTCATGGCGTCGAAGGCGGCCCGCGCCGCCGCCCGGGTCCCCTGTGGGCACTGGGCGAGGGCCGTTCCGAGCTCGGAGCCCGCGGCGGACAGCAGCAGGTCCCCCAGGAGGATCGCCGCGCTGCGGCCATGCGCCTCCGCGTCGCCGAGCCGGTGGGCGCCCCGGTGCGCGGCGGTGAAGCGGCGGTGGGCCGCGGGCAGGCCCCGACGGGTCAGCGCGGCGTCGATGACGTCGTCGTGGACGAGGGCGCTGGCCTGGTAGAGCTCCAGGGCGGCGCCCAGGCCGGCGCAGGCCCGTCCGGACAGGATCTCCTCGCGGCGCGCGCCCCCGGCCGTGGCGGACAGGGCGATGGCGGCCAGCACCGCCCGCATGCGCTTGCCGCCCCCCAGCAGATCCGCGGCGGCGTCGAGGAGCTCATCCGCGGCGGGCCCGGCATCGGACCACCCGTCCCTCCGCTCGGCGATCGCCTGCGAGATGCGCTCGTCCACGGCCTGGCGCACGAGGCTCATCGTGCGGTCGATCTGCGTCATGGCGCCAGGGTAGTGGCAAGGCGGGGCCGTCGAGCGCCGCTGCGCTGGGCCGATGCTGAGCGGAGCGGGAATAAACGCTACAATTGATGGGTTGCCCGCTGCGATGGTGGTGGACTGCGCCCGGTTCCCCATGGAGATGAGGGGGAGTCGAGGGCCGGCCCGCCGCTGAGCAGACTCCCCACGTGAAAGGTGCCCCGTGGCCTCCTCCACCGCCCTGCGCAAGCGTGCTCAGAACATCGACGACGCCGATGAGATCCTCGAGGACGACTTCGATATCGATGCGGACTCGGACGATGCCGATGACTCCGATGAGCAGGAGGCCGATCTCGACGACGACTCGGACGGGGACGCCGACGAGGACGAGCCCCAGGATGATCACGATGCCGAGGACGACGACCTCCAGGACGCTGATGCCGCCCAGGAGGACGACGGCCCGGCCCCTGAGCTGCGCGACTACTACCTCGACGTGAACCTGGAGGAGAACGGGGACGGCACGAAGAAGCACCCCTTCAACACCCCGGCCTCCCTCAAGGGCATCAAGCTCGCCCCCGGCGCCACCCTCTACGTGCGCTCGCACACGATCGTCCAGGGCCTGGAGATCGACGGCAACGGCACTCTCGAGGAGCCGATCACCCTGGCCCCCTACGGTCACGGCCCTGTCCCGCGATTCACGATCGGCGACTCCGCGCCCATGGTGGCCCGCGAGTTCCTGGCCGAGAACGGCTACATCTTCCGCGGCTGGGTCATCAAGGGCATCAAGATGGAGCCCTCGATCGCCGCCCTGACCGGGGAGCTCGAGAGGATGCGCCGCGAGGAGGCCGAGCGCGCCGCCGCCAAGAAGGCCGGCAAGCGCGCCAAGGACCGCGACAAGGACGGCTCCTTCACGGTCTCGGACTCCGACGACGCCGATGAGCCCGCGCAGAAGGTCGTCACCGCCGGCGCCACGGCGGACCCGGTCAAGGACTACCTCAAGCAGATCGGCAAGGTCGCGCTCCTCAACGCCCTGCAGGAGGTGGAGCTCGCCAAGCGCATCGAGGCCGGCCTGTACGCCGAGCACCTGCTGGCCACCGAGGGAAACGACCTGCCCGCGAAGTACCGCCGCGAGCTGCACTGGGTGGCTCAGGACGGCCAGCGCGCCAAGAACCACCTGCTCGAGGCCAACCTGCGCCTCGTGGTCTCCCTGGCCAAGCGCTACACCGGCCGCGGCATGCTCTTCCTGGACCTCATCCAGGAGGGCAACCTCGGTCTCATCCGCGCCGTGGAGAAGTTCGACTACACCAAGGGCTACAAGTTCTCCACCTACGCCACGTGGTGGATCCGCCAGGCCATCACCCGCGCCATGGCGGACCAGGCCCGCACGATCCGCATCCCGGTCCACATGGTGGAGGTCATCAACAAGCTCGCTCGCGTGCAGCGCCAGATGCTCCAGGACCTGGGTCGCGAGCCCACCCCGGAGGAGCTCGCCGTCGAGCTGGACATGACGCCGGAGAAGGTCGTCGAGGTCCAGAAGTACGGCCGTGAGCCCATCAGCCTGCACACGCCGCTCGGCGAGGACGGCGACTCCGAGTTCGGCGATCTCATCGAGGACTCCGAGGCCGTGGTCCCCGCCGACGCCGTGAGCTTCACCCTTCTGCAGGAGCAGTTGCACGCGGTGCTCGACACCCTCTCGGAGAGGGAGGCCGGTGTGGTCTCCATGCGCTTCGGGCTGACCGATGGCCAGCCCAAGACCCTCGACGAGATCGGCAAGGTCTACGGGGTCACGCGCGAGCGCATCCGGCAGATCGAGTCCAAGACCATGTCGAAGCTGCGCCACCCCTCGCGCAGCCAGGTCCTGCGCGACTACCTCGACTGATCGGGCCCGGTCGGCGCCTTGATGGGGCCCGCTCCGGGCCCCGACGCCACGGAGAGGCCACTGACCTGCCGGCTCCTGGACGCTGGGCGCTGCTCCAGGGGAAGATGAGGGCATGAGAAACGCATACCCCTCCCGCCCCGGCCGGCCCACCCGGCGGCTGGTGCTCGGCCTCGGCGCCGTCGGCCTTCCCCTGCTGATCGCCGCCTGTTCCCAGTCCAAGGATTCGAAGGACTCCGGATCCTCATCGCAGCAGTCCGCCGCCACCGGGGAGCCCACCGCCGTCCAGACCACCACGGGGGGCGAGTGGGTCTCGCGAGACGACCTCGTCAACCCCCGGCCCCAGGCGTGGGACACCTGGCGCGCCGTCGACGAGACCACGATCGAGCTCGGCTTCTCCAGCGGCCCGGCAACCTGCCTGGGCGTCCACGCGGATGTCGGGGAGTCGCCCGACGCCGTGGACATCAACCTCTCCGTCGGGTCCCTCCCGGGCGCTCCCGCGCAATGCCCGGCGATCCTCGAGATCGCGACCGTGAGGGTCACCCTCGCCGCGCCCCTGGGCGATCGCATCGTCGTCCAGTCCAACTTCCACGGCCAGGGCACCCGGGCCGCGGACGCCGGCTGATACGCGGGGCGCTCATTCACCCTCATCGTGGCCGGGGGCTGTACGGCTCCCGGCCACGATGCTATCGTCGCCGCTGACACGGGGTGCCGCAAGGCTGAGATCACACCCGTCGAACCTGCTCAGACAATGCTGGCGAAGGGATGTCACGATGGCTCTGCGCGACTGCGCCCCGACCATTCTGGAGGCGGTGCGAGAGACCTCGCCGCTCATCCAGTGCCTGACGAACTCGGTGGTCACGAGCCTGACCGCCAACGTCCTGCTCGCCGCGGGCGCGACGCCCGCCATGGTGGACATCACCGGGGAGGCCGGGCCCTTCGCCGCGCTCGCCTCAGGACTGCTCATCAACCTCGGCACGCCTCATCCCGAGCAGCGCGAGGCGGCGCTGGAGGCGGCCGACGGCGCCGCCTCGGCCCGAACCCCGTGGGTGCTCGACCCCGTCGCCATCGGGGCGCTCACGCACCGGACCGCCCTGGCCCACCGGCTCGTCGAGCTGGGTCCCACGGTGGTGCGCGGGAACGCCTCGGAGATCATCGCCCTGCTCGGCGGGGGAGGCGGCGGACGCGGCCCGGAGACGGCCGACGACGTCGAGGCCGCGCTCGACGCGGCCCGGACGATCGCCACGCGCCACGGGGCGGTCGTGGCCGTCTCCGGGCCCGTCGACGCCATCGTCTCCGCCGGGCGGACCACCCGCGTGGCAGGCGGTTCCCCCATGCTCACCCGCATCACCGGAGGCGGCTGCGCCCTGGGCGCCCTCATCGCCGCCTTCGTGGCCGCCGGCCGCTCGTCCGGGCATGACCCCCATACCGCGACGGCGGCCTGCCACGCCGTCTACAGCGCGGCGGCGGAACTGGCCGCGGCCCGCGCCACCGGGCCGGGCTCCTTCCAGCCGGCCCTCCTCGACGCCCTGGACGCCGTGCGCGCCCGCGACCTCGACCGCGTGACGATCACCGAGGAGGCGGCATGAGGCCGCCGATCGATCTGTCCCTCTACCTCGTCACCGATGAGGCCCAGTGCCGGAGCCGGGGGCGCACCACGCGGGAAACGGTCCTCGCCGCCGTCGACGGGGGAGCCACCTGCGTCCAGCTGCGGGCCAAGGGGACCGACGGCGGCTCCTTCCTGGCCGAGGTCCTCGACATCGCCGAGGCGGTCGGTCGGCGGGTCCCCGTCATCGTCAACGACAGGGTGGACGTCCTCCTCGCCGCACGGGAGCTCGGGGCGCCAGTGGCGGGCGTCCACCTCGGCCAGTCGGATCTGCCCGTCAGCGTCGTGCGCCGCCTCATCGGCGAGGAGGCCCTCATCGGCCTGTCCGCCGCCACCCCCGCGCAGCTGCGCGCGGCGGAGGGCGGTGGGGCCTGCGACTACGTCGGCATCGGCACTGTGCGGGCCACCCGCACGAAGACCAACGCGCCGGCGGGCCTGGGCGTCGACGGCGTCGGCGCCCTCGCGGCGCTCACCGCCCTGCCCGCGGTCGCCATCGGCGGCATCGCCATCGACGACCTGCCGGGCCTGCGCGCGGCCGGGCTGGAGGGGGCCGCCGTCGTCTCCGCGATCTGCCTGGCGGAGGACCCGCGCGACGCCGCGGCGCGACTGCGGGAGGCCTGGGAGGGAGGAGGGCCCGCATGACCATCACCGCCCTGACCATCGCCGGCTCGGACCCCAGCGGCGGCGCGGGGATCCAGGCCGATCTGAAGACCATGAGCGCGCTGGGCGCCTACGGCATGAGCGTCATCACCGCGCTGACCGCGCAGTCCACGCGCGGCGTCGCGGGCGTGGAGGCCGTGACGGTCGACTTCGCACGTCTTCAGCTCGACACCCTCCTGGACGACATCGTCCCCGATGCCACGAAGATCGGCATGCTCGCCACCGCGGGGCTCGCGAGCGCGGTGGGGGAGTACCTGCCCGCGCTCGGCAGCACCGTCCTCGACCCGGTCATGGTGTCGACCTCGGGCGACCGGCTCCTGGACGCCGATGCGATCGGGGCCGTGCGGCGCCTGTGCGCCAAGGCCGATCTCATCACGCCCAACCTGCACGAGGCCGCCATCCTGCTCGACGAGGAGCCCGCCCAGGACATCGAGGGCCTGGCCTCCCAGGCGCGCCGCTTCGTGGAGCGAGGCGCTCGAAGGGTCCTCGTCAAGGGCGGCCATCTCGATGAGGAGGCGACCGATGTCTACGCCGACGGCGAGCGCCTGGAGCTCCTGCGCGGACGCCGCGTGGACACCGCCTCCACGCATGGGACGGGCTGCACGCTCTCCTCGGCCATCGCGGCGCTCAGGCCGCGGCGCTCCTCCTGGCTGGAGGCGGTCACCGATGCCAAGGCCTACCTGACCGGCGCCCTCGAGCACGCCGACTCCCTCGGCATCGGGCACGGGCACGGCCCCGTCCACCACTTCCACCGGCTCTGGCCCGAGCCGCGCACCCGGTGACGGCGGCGGGCGCGCCAGATCCCTGACGGATCGGGCGCGCCCGCGCGATGCCGGTTGCACCGGGGAGGGGCCCGGGGTCAGGCGCCCTCGGCGAGGCGCGAGCTCTCGTCCTGGATGAACAGCGCCCGCCCGGCGAGCGCCCGGGAGTGCTCCCGCCCGTGATGGGCGCAGAAGAGCAGTTCTCCCGAGACGAGGACCACGCGCATCCAGGCCTGGGCGCCGCAGGCGTCGCAGCGGTCCGCTGAGGTCAGGGGACGGGTCTCGACGGCGACGTCCTCGTTGAGAGGGGCGGCCTCGGCCGAGGCCGCGCGCTCGATGACGGAGGTGCTCGTAGTGCTCATGACTCGATTGGACCACGTCCGCCCTCCCGATTCGGTCCGCGGGCGCGGGTTTCCGCCGGGGGCGCAGAGAGTTCGCCGTGGGCCGATCGGGGACGATGGGCGAGCCGCTCGGGCGGGACCTCCCAGCCGTCCCCGATCCGCGATTCGAGGTATCGCGGCGACGGAGGCGCCGCCGACGAGCTATGGCGCCGGATGGGTGGCGGAGGGCTCTCGCGGTGGGACGGCGCACGAGCCCTGGCAGCCTAGGCTGTGCCGGTTGCGGGCGATCGCCCGGTACACGGTCCTGGCCAGCGGTTTGAGGGGCTGGTGGATGATGAGGCTGCCGGCCACCCTGGGAAGCGGTCCGGCGGTCATGAGCGCGCGCCCAATGGCCTGCTCCTCCACGTGGAAGGCGTCCTCGCGCGGGTCGTAGAACACCGCGGAGCGGTCCGTCCACTCGGCCCCGGGCCCGTCCCAGTGGGAGGAGGGGGTCAGCCGCAGCCCGGCCGCGGGGTGCGCGCGCTTGCCCAGCTGACGCACGAAGGCGGTGCACACCGAGCAGTCCGGGTCGTAGACGAGCACCGGCCCCGAGCCGGATGAGGCGCCGGAGACGGGGGGAAGGGCCCCGCCGTCGTTCAACGCAGCCATCCGTCGCCCACCTTCCCCGCCCAGCGGCGCCCCAGGCCCCAGGTGTCACCGGCGAGGGTGAGGGCCGAGGTGATCATGATGGCGGCGAAGAGCCAGTGGTCGTCGATGATCGGGTTCGTGCCGCCGTTGACGAGGGGGAACTCGGCCAGGTAGAGCATGAGCATGAGGAGCGTGCCGCTCACCGCCGCGATGCGCAGTCCGATCCCCAGGAGCAGGGCGGACCCGATGCCCAGGAGCGCGGCCATGAACAGGACGTCCCCCGCCGGGTTGGCGAAGACCGAGAAGACGCCGGCGAAGGGGCCCTCGATGTGGTTGATGAACCCCTGGGCGGGCGTGCCCCCGCGGATCCACGCCCCCTCGGGGGGAACCACATAGCCCAGGCCGAAGAGCTTGTCGAAGAAGGCCCACAGCAGGTAGGCCCCGACGACGATGCGCGAGGCCGCGAGGGCTCGGCGAGCCGCGGGGGAGACGACGATGTCGGTGCCGGTGCGCGGGGCGGCCTGGGAGATCTGATCGGGTGCGGTGGAGTCGTGCATGGGAGTGAAGGAACCTCATTGTCGGGGCGGTGATGCACCGCCGTGGTGGATGCGCCGTCACCGATGGGGCAGCGGTGCCGGCTCCGGCGCTGTCGAGGCCCACAACCTGGAGGAAACCCGTTTAATTCCAGGATTTTTATAGACTCATCGTCATATTGTGATGATTCCGTGACTCCGCGCATGTCAGCGCCCCTCCTGTGAGCCTCGTCCCGGAACGGCGCCGACGAGCCGCGTCGGCGGCGCGGCAGAAGCACCGCGGCCTCGGCATCGGCTAGATTCCGGGCGTGCCCGCATCCGAGAACAAGACCAGCCGAGGCGACTACTCCGCGCGCCACCTCTCCGTCCTGGAAGGGCTCGAGGCAGTGCGCAAGCGCCCCGGCATGTACATCGGCTCCACCGACCAGCGCGGCCTCATGCACTGCGTGTGGGAGATCGTGGACAACGCCGTCGACGAGGCCCTCGAGGGCCACGGGGACGCCATCGCCGTCATCGTCCACGACGACGGCTCCATCGAGGTGCGCGACAACGGGCGCGGCGTCCCGGTCGACATCGAGCCCTCCAGCGGCCTGACCGGCGTCGAGCTCGTCTACACCAAGCTCCACGCCGGCGGGAAGTTCGGCGGCGGCTCCTACGGCGCCGCCGGGGGCCTCCACGGCGTGGGCGCCTCCGTCGTCAACGCCCTGGCCTCCCGCATGGACGTCGAGGTGGATCGCGGCGGCAAGACCTACGCCATGAGCTTCCACCGCGGCGTGCCGGGCTCCTTCGACGACGCCGCGGGCCGAGGCCCCGACTCGCCCTTCACCGAGTTCACCGACGCCTCCGAGCTGCGGGTCATCGGCAAGGTCAAGCGGGGCGTCACCGGCACCCGCGTGCGCTACTGGGCCGACCCGCAGATCTTCCCCAGGCCCACCGAGTACGACGCCGGCGCCCTGCGCGCCCGCCTGCGCCAGACCAGCTTCCTCGTGCCCGGCCTGACCCTGTCCCTCGACGACCAGCGCCCCGAGGCCGAGGCCATCGCCGCCTCCACCACCCCCGCCGCCGACGCCGGGGCCACCGACGACGCCGTCGCCGAGGTCTCATTGCGCGCGGCCGCCAAGAACGCCGTCGAGCATGCGGGCGACCTGTTCGACACCGGCGCCGAGGACGGCGCCGAGGTCTTCCGGGCGCGCGGCGGCACCGCCGACTTCGTCGACTTCCTCGCCACCGACGCCTCGGTCACCGACACCTTCCGCCTCAGCGGCGAGGGCACCTACACCGAGACCGTCCAGCAGCTCGACAAGTCCACCGGCCACCTGCGGCCGGTGGAGGTGGAGCGCACCTGCTCCGTCGATATCGCCCTGCGCTGGGGCATCGGCTACGACACCCTGGAGCGCTCCTTCGTCAACATCATCGCCACCCCCATGGGCGGCACCCACCTCACCGGCTTCGAGCAGGCCCTCGTCAAGGTGCTGCGCAAGCAGATCGACGCCAACTCCCGCGCCCTGAAGATGACGGCCAAGGACCCGCGCATCGAGAAGGACGACATCATGGCGGGCCTGACCGCCGTGGTCACCGTGCGCGTGCCCGAGCCGCAGTTCGAGGGGCAGACCAAGGAGGTCCTGGGGACCGCCCCCGTGCGCCAGATCGTCGCCCGCGTCGTGGAGAAGGAGCTCACAGCCCTGCTCACCTCCACCAAGCGGGACTTGAAGGCCCAGTCCCGCTCATTGCTGGAGAAGGTCGTCGGGGAGATGCGCGCCCGCGTGAGCGCCCGCATGCACAAGGAGATCACCCGTCGCAAGACCGCCCTGGAGACCTCCACCCTGCCGGCCAAGCTCGCCGACTGCCGCTCCAACGACGTCGCCCACTCCGAGCTGTTCATCGTGGAGGGCGACTCCGCGCTCGGCACCGCCAAGAACGCCCGCAACTCCGAGTACCAGGCGCTGCTGCCCATCCGCGGCAAGATCCTCAACGTCCAGAAGGCCTCCCAGGCGGACATGCTGCGCAATGCCGAGTGCTCGGCGATCATCCAGGTGGTGGGCGCGGGCTCGGGGCGCACCTTCGACCTCGAGCAGGCCCGCTACGGCAAGGTCATCCTCATGACCGATGCCGACGTCGACGGCGCCCACATCCGCACCCTCCTGCTCACCCTCTTCTTCCGCTACATGCGCCCCATGATCGAGGCGGGCCGCGTCTTCGCCGCCGTGCCGCCCCTGCACCGCATCGAGGTCTCCGGCTCCGGGCGCCGCAAGAAGGAGATCATCTACACCTACTCCGACGACGAGCTCGTCACCACCCTGCGCCGGCTCGAGAAGCAGGGACGGTCCTTCAAGGAGCCCCAGCGCTACAAGGGCCTGGGGGAGATGGACGCCCATCAGCTCGCCGAGACCACCATGGAGCCCGAGCACCGCACCCTGCGCCGCATCACCCTGGCCGACGAGGCCGCCCTGACCCACGCCGAGGACGTCTTCGAACTCCTCATGGGCTCCAGCGTGGAGCCGCGCCGCGACTTCATCATCGCCGGGGCCGACGCCGTGGATCGCGAGCGCATCGACGCCTGAGCGCCGGCGAGGGCCCGCCATCGCCCATCCCGGCCCGCTCCCGGTTCCACCTGCAGGAGGAGGGACTGGCCCCGCCTCTCCGGTAGCCTTACCGGAAACGGATCCTGGTCCCGGGGCGGGTGTCGCTGGGGACACGAGCGCCCCCGGATGAGGCCGGCAACGGGCCGTTGTGGAGCCGGCGGCGGGAGTGGAAGCTCACTGGCACTTCGTCGGCGGTTCGTCGGCAGGGCATCGGATAGGCAGACAGGGAGGCGATGATGGCATATTACGGACGGCCCAAGGCCACCGCGGCCGCGGCGTGGTCGATGATGCGCCCGGGCGCGCGCTCGGCCCTGCCCCGCTCCCTGTCCTGGAGGCCCCTGGGCCCCGCCGACAACGCCGAGCTGGCCGCGCTCGTGGCCCGGGCCGAGGATGTCGATGATCCCCCCTACCGCACCACCGACCAGGAGACCGCCGAGTACTTCCTCGACCCCACGTACTCCGGCGTCGCCGGGAGGGACGGCGATGGCGTCATGCGCGCCTTCGGGCTCGTCCGGGTTCGCCCGGCCGCGGAGATCTTCGCCTCCGTGCTAGGCGTCGTCGACCCCCTCTGGCGGGGCCGGGGCATCGGCGGGGCGATCCTGCACTGGCAGTCCGAGCGGGCCCGCCACCTCATCGGCGCTGAGCGCGCGGGGAGGCAGGGCGATGGCTCTCTCATCCCCGCCCACATCATCACCACGGTTCTCGAGGACGATGAGCGGATGCAGACGCATCTGACGAACCTCGGATACTCGCCTCAGCGCTGGTACCGGGAGGTGCGCCGCTCGCTGAGCGAGCCGATCCCGCAGGCCCCCGTGGACCGCTTCCTCAGCATCGAACCGTGGTCCAAGGACCTGGATGAGGCGATCCTGCGGGTCCACAACCGGGCGGCCGACGACGCCGGCGCGGAGCCGATGAGCCCCGAGCGGTGGGCCGCGGGCCGGGCGTTCTTCGCCCCCGAATGGTCCTTCGTGGCCCTGGACCGCTCCAGTGACCGCGCCCGGATCGCCGGGTACCTCCTGTCCAGCCGCTACGAGCAGGACTGGGAGGCCCTGGGCTGGAAGGAGGGCTACACCGACATGCTCGGCGCGCTCGCCGAGTACTCGGAGCGGGGCCTCGGCGCGGCCCTGCTGGCCGCGGCCATGCGCGCCTACGCGGCCGACGGCATGGAGTACGCCGCCGCCGGGGTCGACTCCGCGAGCCCGACGGGCGCCGGCAGCCTCTACGAGCGGCTCGGCTACCAGCCCACGCGCGGCACGATCCTCTACGGCCTGGACGTGTGACGCCCCGACGGGCCGGGGCCCGGGTCCTCAGCGGTGGGCGGTCAGTGCGCCGGCGACCACCGTGGCCAGCGGGCGCACCGCCCGCAGGTCCTCCGGGCCGAGCATGAGGGGATCGTCCGGCAGCAGGACGAGGTCTGCCCGTGACCCCGCGCGAACGGGCTCCGCGCCATCAACGCTCGCCGCCAGGGCCTCCTCCGCCGTCAGGCGCTGATCAGGGGACCACACCGAGCCGTCCGGGGCGCGCCGCCCCACGGCGGCGCTCATCGCCAGCCACGGATCGAGCGGCGCCACCGGGGCATCCGAGCCCAGGGCGAGCATGCCCCCGGCCGCGGCCATATCCGCGAAGGCGTACGAGCGCGACTCCAGCCCCGGCCACACCCGCCCCACGGCGGCCCAGTCGTCGATGAGATGCGCTGGTTGGACGCTCAGCTCGACGCCGAGCCGCACGAGGGTTGTCAGTGCGCCCTCCGGCCCGGCGGCGTCGGCGGGCAGGAGCTGCGCGTGCTCGACCCGGCCCCGCGCCCCGGTGCGGGCGAACGCCCTGGCGACGTCGATGAGCGCCGCGTCCCCGATGGCGTGGACGGCCGCCGCGATCCCATGCTCGTGGGCCCGGCCCAGTAGGCGGGTGAGCTCGTCCAGCCCCACGCTCATCACTCCATGGGGGTGATCCAGACCCAGATCAGCGGGATAGGGGCTGCACAGGCAGGCCGTGCCCGTGCCCATGGAGCCATCCGAGATGATCTTGAGGGGCCCCTGCGTCAGCAGCGCCATGCCGTCGCCGCCCACGGGGGAGCCCGGCAGGGGACTGCCCGTGCGCAGATGGGCGTCGATCCGCTCCTCCAGGCCCTCCCGGTAGGTCGATACCCGGATGCGGGGCGGGCCCGGCAGGGGGCCGGCCGCGCCCATGCGGTCCAGGCGCGCGACCCAGGCGGGGGAGTCCTGCCCCCAGGTCATATCGGTGACACCGGTGATGCCGCGGGCGGCCATGTCCTCCAGGACCCTGCGATAGCCCGACTCGACGAGCTCGCGCGAGCCGGGGACGTCGTCGAGGCGGTTGAGGGCGGCGAACCACTCGTCCTCCATCAACGGCGCGCCGGGGTCGGCGCCGGTCGCGGGAGGCAGGCCGAGCAGCACGAGCGCCGCCGAATTCACCCACCCGGAATGCGCGTCGCCCGAGACGAGGACGGTGGGGATCGGGCCGGTGACGGCGTCGAGCTCGGCCACGCTGGGCACTCGCGGCCAGTTGGACAGGCGGTGCCCGAAGCCCTGGATGAGCGCGGGGCCATCCGCCTCGCCCGCGGCCGAGCGGAGAGCGCGGGCCCTCGCCGCGACGATTCCCAGGGCCTCCTCCGCGCAAGCGGTCCGCCCCAGGTCGAGGCGCGCCATGCGGGCGGCCTCCAAATCCAGGTGGGCGTGGGCGTCCCACAGGCCCGGGATGACGAAGGCGCCTCCCGCGTCCAGGACCTCCTCGCCGCCGTGGCGCGCCAGGGCCGGTCCCATCTCGACGACGGCGCCCGCCTCGATCCTCAGATCCGTGGGGCCGCCCGGGGCCGGGGGCGCGCTCAGCCCGGCCCGGTCGGCGGGCCCCCGGGCGCGCAGGCGCCCGAGCTCGCTGCGGCTGCGGAAGAGGACAGGGCGCGCGCCGCGAATGAGAAGACCGCTCATGGCAGGACTGTACGCGCCGCCCCCCGAGGGGCGGTCAGCCGATGGCGATGATGGGGGCGACGGTGGGGATGCCGGAGGCGTCGCGGCGCTCGTCGGGACCCGGCAGGGTGATGCTCTGGCCCCCCGAGCCGACGGCGCGCGCCGGGCCCACGCCCACCCAGGCCAGGACCAGCTCATCCTCGCCGCGCAGGAACCTCTGAGCGCGTACGCCCCCGGTGGCCCGGCCCTTGGCCGGGTAGCGATCCAAGGGCGTCACCTTGACACTGCCGCCCGTTCCGGGCAGGGCGCCCGCGCCGGCGGCCAGGGTCACCACCACCGCCTCGGCCAGCAGGTCGGCGCTCACCGCCGAGGCGGCGACCACGTGGGCGCCGTCGTGCAGGCTGATCCCCGCCATGCCCCCGGCAGCGCGGCCCTGCGGGCGCACCTTGGAGGCCTCGAAGCGCAGCAGTTGGGCGTCCGAGGCCACGAGGGTGAGCACATCGGTGTCGGCGGCGGTCCCGGCGAAGACCACGGAGTCGCCGTCCGCCAGGGAGATGACCTCCCAGGCGTCCCCCCTGGCGGGCTCATCGCCAACCTTGACGCGCTTGATGACGCCGGCCGCCGTGGCCAGGACGATCGGGGCCGCGCCCGCGTCGCCCACCGGCACGAGCCCCACCACGCGCTCCTCCGGCTCGATCTCCACCAGGAGGCGCACCGGGGTGCCCCCCGCCAGGGACGGAGCTCCCTCCAGGCGCGGGATCTCGGGGGCGGAGACCACGTCGAGGCGCACGAGGCGACCGGTGTCGGTCACCGCGCCCACACGGCCGCGCGCCGTCGTCGCCACCTGGGAGACCAGTGCGTCATGGGGCTGTCTCGCGCCCGAGCGGGCCACCGGCTCGGCCCCTGCTGTGCGCGCCACGAGGCCCGTGGCGGACAGCAGGATCCGGCACGGGTCGTCCGGGATCGTCAGGGGCACCTCCTCGGCGCCCGCCATGAGTCCCAGCGGAGCCGGCCCCGCCGCCCCATCCGGGCGCCCCGCGCCGGCAGCGGGCCGCGGGCCCGCTGCGCCGGCCGCCTCGAGCAGCACGGTGCGGCGCGGCGTGGCGAACTCCTCGGAGACCGAGGCCAGCTCGCGGGAGACCACCCGGCGCAGGAGGACGTCGTCGGCGAGGATCGCCTCCAGGGCCTCGATCTCCCGGGCGAGCTCGTCGCGCTCCTTCTCCAGCTCGATCACGGAGAACTTGGTCAGGCGCCGCAGCTGCAGCTCCAGGATGTAGGAGGCCTGCGCCTCGGACAGGTCGAAGACCTGCTGCAGGCGCTCCCGGGCCGTCGCCGCGTCCTCCGAGGAGCGGATGAGCGCGATGACCTCGTCGATATCGAGGATCGCGATGAGCAGGCCGTCCACCAGGTGCGCGCGCTCGCGCCGCTTGCCCAAGCGGAAGCGGGTGCGCCGCTCCACCACCTTCAGCCGGTGGCCCACGAAGACCTCGAGGAGCTCGCGCAGGCCCAGGGTGCGGGGCTGGCCGTCCACGAGGCACACGTTGTTGATGCCGAAGGAGTCCTCCAGGGGCGTGTGCCGGTAGAGCTGGGTCAGGACCGCCTCGGGGTTGTACCCGTTCTTCACCCCGATGACCAGGCGGGTGCCGTTCTTGCGGTCGGTCAGGTCGGCGACGTCGGTGATGCCCTGGAGCCTCTTGGAGGCGACCTTGTCCTTGATGGCGGCGATGATCTTCTCGGGGCCCACCAGGTAGGGAAGCTCGGTGACGACGATGCCCTTCTTGCGGGCCGTCACATTCTCGACGCGGGCCGTGGCACGGGTCAGGAACTTGCCGCGGCCCGTGCGGTAGGCCTCCCGGATGCCGTCCAGGCCCACGATCATGCCGCCCGCGGGCAGGTCCGGGCCCGGCACGAAGGCCATGAGGTCATCCAGCGTGGCCTCCGGGTGCTCGATGAGATGGCGGGCCGCGCTGACGACCTCGCCCAGGTTATGCGGCGGCATATTCGTCGCCATGCCCACGGCGATCCCCGAGGCCCCGTTGACCAGCAGGTTCGGGAAGGCCGCGGGCAGCACCCCCGGCTCGGTGAGCGTGTAGTCGTAATTCGGGGCGAAGTCGACGGTGTCCTCGTCGATGTCCGCCGTCAGCGCCAGGGCGGGGGCGGCCAGGCGGGCCTCGGTGTAGCGGGGGGCTGCGGGGCCGTCATCGAGGGAGCCGAAGTTGCCGTGCCCGTCGATGAGCGGCAGGCGCATGGTGAAGGGCTGGGCCAGGCGCACGAGCGCCTCGTAGATCGCCACATCGCCGTGGGGGTGCAGCTTGCCCATGACGTCGCCGACGACGCGCGAGGACTTCACATGCGGGCGGTCCGGCCGCAGGCCCATGCGGTCCATCTGGAACAGGATGCGGCGCTGCACCGGCTTGAGGCCGTCACGGGCGTCGGGCAGGGCCCGGGAGTAGATGACGGAGTAGGCGTACTCCAGGAAGCTCGAGCGCATCTCGCTGGAGAGATCCTGCTCGACGATCGCGCCGTCGGTCGGAGGGGGCGTCTGGGTGGCGGACTTCGGCATGGGGGCATTCTCCTGTCCGGCCGTCCCCCGCTCGGGCAGCGACACCCGTGCCCGGTGGCACAATGACCGCATGACAACGGCGAGGAACCCGGTTGATCGACCCGCGGCCGCCCCTGTTCCGCACCTGCGCGAGGTCCTGGGCGCGGCCGCCCTCGCCTCCGGCCTCGTCCTCGCCGATGGCCCCGAGGGCGCTCTCACGTCCGCCCAGGCCCGCGATGCCGCCGAGCGCTGGGGCTTGGTCCCCGACGGCGGGGCCGGCGGTGAGGGGGCCGGCCCCGTGCAGGCCCTGCCGACCGTCGTCGTGCTCGTCGACGGGCTCGGCCTGGACCAGTTGCGCGAGCGGCGGGGCCATGCCCCCGCCCTGCGGGCCCTGCTGGCCGACTCCGAGGCCGACGCCCGCGAGGGCCGCGGACCGGGCCCCGAGGCCGTCACCTGCCGCCCCACGACGACGGCGGCCGCCCTCACCGCCCTCGGCACGGGCGCCCTGCCCGGCACGACCGGCATGGTCGGCTACTCGGTGCGCAACCCCCTCCTGCCCCCCGCCTCCGTCGGGGATGCCCCCGACGCCTCCGACCTCCTGAGTCTCATCTCCTGGGAGGGGCGGTGCCCGGATCCGCGAGCCTGGCAGGACGTGCCCACGATCTTCGAGAGGCTCCGCCGCGCCGATGGCCCCGCGGGGGAGCGGCCCCCGGCCGTCACCATCGGGCCCGCCCGCTTCGCCGGCTCGGGCCTGACCGAGGCCGGGCTGCGCGGCGCCCCCCATATCGGGGCCGACGCCATGGAGTCGCGCGCCGGCCACGCCGTCGAGGCGCTGAGGCGGGGCGTCCCGCTCGTCTACCTCTACGTGGGCGAGCTCGACCACGCCGGGCACGCCCACGGCTGGCGCTCGGAGAAGTGGTTGACCCAGTTGGAGCGCCTGGACGCCCTCGTGGCCGACCTCCGGCGCCGCGTCCCTCACGGCACGCGGATCATGCTCACCGCCGACCACGGCATGGTGGACACCGACGACGAGCACCGCCTCCTCATCACCGACTCGCCCGGCCTCCTGCGGGACGTGGCCTGCGTGGCGGGGGAGCCGCGGCTCACCCACCTCTACGTCGGCGGCCGGGATGACGCCGAGCGCGCCGAGCGGGCGGCCGCGGTGGCCGAGCGCTGGCGCGCCGAGCTGGGGGAGCAGGCCCTGTGGATCGGCACCCGCGACGAGGCCGGGGAGCACCTCGGCCCGCTCAACGAGAGAGCGCGGGGCGTGACCGGCGATGTGCTCGTGGCGGCCGCCGGGACCTGGGTGGTGCTCGACCCCCGCGTCCACGCCAACGCCGTCCTGGGGATGCCCGGCGTCCACGGCTCCTTCACCGGCGCCGAGACGCGCATCCCCCTGCTCATCACGTGCGTGTGACGGCGCGGGGGGACCGCCCGGGGCTGGGACTCACCGCCCCCGGGCCCGTCTACTCGGGCCTGGCGCCGAAGACGATCTCGTCCCAGGAGGGCACGGAGCGGCGCGCGCGCCGCTTGGGCTTGGAGGGGGCCTGCGGCATCTCGGGGAGCGCCTCCTGGTGGACGCCGCTGACGCGGGCCACTGCGGCGACCTCCGTGGTGGGGTCGGAGATGTCCTCGGGCTCGATGGCCTTGCCGCGCCGGGATCGGGAGCCCTTCTCGCCGCTGCTCTCCGGCTCCCCCGCGTCGGAGCCGTCCTCCCGGCCCTCGGCCGCGCCGCCCTGGGCGCCCCTGCGCTTGCCGGCGGGGTGGTTGGAGGAGCCCTTCTTGGCGCGGCGCCGGCGCCCCTCCATGGACAGCACCTGGGCCTGCCCCTGGGACGAGTCCTCGGCGGCGGGCTCCGGGCCGGCGCCGACTGGGTCCTCGTCGTCGGGGATCTCGAGCTCCACGCGCCGTCCTCGGCTGGAGGCCAGGTCCGCCAGGAGAGCGTCGGTGGGATCCATTGCGGGGGCGGCCCCGGGCCGCGGGCCCTGGCCCTCCACCTTGTCCACGGCGGGCAGACCCGTGGGCACCGTGCGACTGGTGCGCAGCGAGGACCGGGGGGCGGCCGGCGCCGGTGAGGCGTCATCCTGGTCGAAGACGTCGGCGCGCCGCGATGACGGCGAGGCCGCCTCGGTCAGCCACCGGGCCTCGTCGTCGAGGGCGGTCACGGTGCGCGCGGAGAGGTCGAGCAGCCAGCGCGCCTGCTTCTCCTGGGCGCCCTGGACGAAGGTGAGGGAGATGCGCCAGGGGTCGCGCCCCTGACGCATCGCGTCCCATTCCAGGCTGGCGGGCGTGACGGCGCGGGTGGCCAGGCGGTCGACGACGAGGTCGCCCAGGATGGGGGAGTCCTTGCCCCAGCCGATGCGGCAGGCCTGGGCCTGCTGGACGGCCCACCGGCGCTCGGCGATGACCGGGCCCTCGTACTTGCGCACGTGCTCCAGGTCCATGCCGGTGGCGGCGGACACCTCCTCCGCCGAGGCCCCGGCCCGCATGAGGGACTGGAGGTCCTTGGGGCGCACGGGGGCGTCCATCGGCGCGGCGTCCGTGGGCTGAGGCAGGGCGGCGATTCGGTCACGACGCACCGCGGCGCGCAGGGCGTCGTCGATCACAACGCTGTAGCGCTCACCATCGGCGTCCGTCAGAACGACCGTGTCGCCGTTCGCGCCCAGGAGCTCGAGCTCGATCATGGCAATGTGCCTCCTCAAGGATCTCTCGTTCCAGGGAACAGCCTGCCATCACGTGGCGGCGATGCCGGGGAGGCCCGCCGGTGAGCCGTTTCCGGACTGGGCAGGGCGCCCCGTCCCGGAGGGGCTTGCGCTGATCCTCAGCGGTGCTATGGTGCGCGTGCCCTGCTCTGAACGGGACCGCCTCTGCGTGGAGGCGGGCCTGCCCGGTAGTGCCCCTGCTGCCGGAGCCCGCGTGACGAGCCGTCGACGAGAGAGAGTGACGTGGCCCATGGCGACCGACTACGACGCCCCGCGTAAGCACGATGACGAGCCCGAAGCCGATTCCATCGAGGAACTGACCGCCGCCAGGCAGAAGGATCAGTCCTCCGAGGCGATCGAGGAGGATGAGAACGAGGTCGCGGAGGGCTTCGAGCTCCCCGGCGCCGACCTGTCCCGCGAGGAGCTGAGCGTTCACGTGGTGCCCCAGCTCGAGGACGAGTTCACCTGCTCGGAGTGCTTCCTCGTCCACCACCGCAGCCAGCTCGCCTACATCGATGACGCCACCGGACTGCCGGTGTGCACCGACTGCGCCGGCTGACGGCCGACCGCGCCCAGGAACCCCGTACCGAAGGAGCCCCCATGGCACTGTTCTCCCGCCGCAAGAGCGAGCGCGGCAATGATGACGCCCCCTCCGGGGGCTCCGCCGGCTCCCCCGGGGACGGCGACGATGCCCTCGTCGAGGCACCCCAGGAGGGCCCCGCCCGCCCGGCCAACGGCCCCTGGGACTCCGAAGAGGTCGGCGACGACGGCGACGACAACCGCATCGACCTGGGCTCCCTGCGGGTCCCCGCCGTCGACGGCATGCAGCTGCGCATGGAGTCCCCCGGCCCCGGCGGCGGCATCCAGGCCGTCTCCCTCGTCCTGGGCGGCTCGACGCTCGAGCTGCGCGCCTTCGCCGCCCCCCGCACCGAGGGGATCTGGGATGAGCTCCGCGCCGACATCCTCGACGAGCTCGGCCGCGCCCGGGCCCGCACCCAGGAGGTCGAAGGCGAGAACGGCATCGAGATCATCGCCGAGGTCCCCGTGCGCAACGCCGAGGGCGCCACCGGCACGGTCCAGGTCCGCTTCCTCGGGGTCGACGGCCCCCGCTGGTTCCTGCGCGGCGTGCTCCAGGGCCCCGCCGCCGTCGACGACGCCGCCGCCCGCGAACTGCGCGACGTCTTCCGGGGCGTCGTCGTCGTGCGCGACGGCGCGGCCCGGCCCCCGCGCGAGATCCTCCCCCTCCACATCCCCGGCGCCGTGACGGCGCCCCAGGTCGAGGACCTGCCCGGCCTGGACACCCTCGCCCCCGGCCCCACCATCGCCGAGGTCCGATGAGCCCGGCCTCGGGGCTGCTCGCCCGCCTGGGATCCCTTGGCCGAAGCCGGGAGGACCTCGACGCCGACGACGAGGCCCGCGCCGCGGGGGCCCGACTGGAGCGCCTCGGCGCCGTGGAGATCGCCGGCATCGTCCCCCGACGGCGCGTGCGCGTCACCGGCGTGCTGCGCGCCGTCACCTACCGCCCCTCCGAGGCCCGCCCGGTGCTCGTCGGCCAGCTCTTCGACGGGACCGGCTCGGTGGACCTGGTGTGGATGGGGCGCCGCCGTATCGTGGGCATCGAGCCCGGCGCGCGCCTGCTGGTGGAGGGGATGGTCGTCGCCGGCCGCACCAGGCCCACGATCTTCAACCCCGCCTACGAACTGCTGAGCGCCCGACGATGAGCCGCGAACACGCTTCCGAGCCGGGGCCCGGCGCCCGGGAGGAGGGCCTGGCGAGGCCCGCGGGCGGGCTGGGCGCGATCGGCGCCCAGGCCTTCGACGTCTCGACCGCCGTGGGCGGCTGGCGCGGAATCATCGAGTCGGTCGCCCCCACGCTCATCTTCGTCACCATCGTCGCCCTGCGCCCCTCCGCCCTCATCCCAGCGCTCGTGGCCTCCCTGGCCATCAGCGCCGTCGGCCTCATGGCGCGCCTGGCCGCCCGCCAGGGCCTCACCCAGGTCATCGGCGGGGCGGCCCTGGCCATCATCTCGGCCGCCTGGGCCTGGCGCACGGGCAGGGCCGAGGACTTCTACATCACGGGCCTGCTCATCAACGCCGGCTGGCTCGCGGTCACCGCGGGCTCCCTGGCGCTGCGCTGGCCGCTCGTGGGGGTCCTCATGGGCCTGTGGCGGGCCACCACCGACGGCGAGGACGGCGCGGGCTGGACCGCCTGGCGCAAGGACCCGGCGCTGCGGGGCGATCGGCGCCGCTACACCTGGGGCACCATCGTGCTGGCGGGCATGTTCGCCCTGCGGCTGATCATCGAGCTGCCCCTGTACCTGGCGGGCGCCGTCGGGCCGCTCGGAGCGGCCAGGATCATCCTGGGGCTGCCCCTGTACGCGCTGACCCTGTGGATCGTCTGGCTCCTGGTGCGGCCCCGCGGCCGGTGAGGAGCGGCCGACCGGCCCTCCACCGAAGCGCCCTCCACCGGCCGGGCGCGCGGCCGCCTCCCCGCCCTCGCCGGAGGCGGCCCGGGGCGGCGATCAGGCGTTGAAGATCTCCGGGAGCTCCGACAGCGTGACCTCGCCCTCCTTGGCGGTCAGGAAGATGAGCTCGTCCCCGCGTTCGAAGCGCTCGTCCTCATCCGGAGTGATCGGCCGGTACTCGCGCAGGATCGCGGTGAGCACCGTGTGCGGCGGGAGGACGACCGAGGAGACGAGCTCGCCGATCATGGGGGAGTCGTCCGGGAGGGTCAGCTCGTGCATGAAGGCGCCGGACTGGTGGAAGGTGAACAGGGAGACCAGGGAGCCGACGCTCACGGCCTCCTCCACGAGCGACGTCATGATCCGCGGCGTCGAGACGGCCACGTCCACGCCCCAGGTCTCGTCGAAGAGCCACTCGTTCTTCGGGTTGTTGACGCGCGCCACCGTGCGGGGGACCCCGTACTCGGTCTTGCACAGCAGGGAGATGACCAGGTTGGCCTTGTCATCCCCCGTGGCGGCCACAACGACGTCGCACTCCCCGGCCCCGGCGTCCTCCAGGGCCTCGATATCGCAGGCGTCGGCGAGCTGCCAGTCGGCGTCCGGGACGGAGGACAGGCGCATGGCCTCGGCCGAGCGGTCCACGAGCGTGACCTCGTGGCCGTGGCTGATGAGCTCGCGGCTGATGGAGCGCCCCGCGCTGCCCGCTCCGGCGATGAGGATCTTCATGGCTCAGGCCTCCTGGACGGGTGGGCGGGACAGGACGCGCTGCACAGCGGCGATGCGCTCGGTGGCCACCGCCAGGTGGAGGCGGTCGTGCTCCTGGAGGAGCGTGCCGGGCTCGGGCACGATGGCCCCCGAGCCGCGGGAGATCCAGGCGACGCGGGCGCCGAGGCGATCCTCGATCGTCGCCACGGAGACGCCCACCCACCCCGATGACGCGTCGGGCTGGACGAGGCAGACCGCGCCCGAGGGGTCCTCCGCCTCCCTGGCCGAGCCCCCGGGCAGGATCCAGCGCATCATCTGGTCGGCCGTGCGGCGCACCGTCGCGACCGTCGGGATGCCGAGCCGCTCGTAGACGTCGGCGCGGTTGGCGTCGTAGATCCTGGCGACCACGTGCTCCACGCCGAAGGTCTCGCGCGCCACGCGGGCCGAGACGATGTTGGAGTTGTCGCCGTTGGACACGGCGGCGAAGGCGTAGGCCTCGTCGATCCCGGCCTGCTCCAGGGCATCGCGGTCGAAGCCCACGCCCTTGACCTTGCGGCCGTTGAAATCCTTCGGAAGACGCCGGAAGGCGTCGGAGTTCCGGTCGATGACGGCCACGGAATGGCCCATGCGGTCCAACTGGGCGGCCATGGAGGCGCCGACCCGTCCGCAACCCATGATGACGAAGTGCACGACCGAACCGTACTCCTCCTTCTTGGCCGATGCCGAGCGCGGGCATAGCATTCGGGTTCGTGCGTGACTTCGCCGACCGCGTCAAGCGGCTCCTCGTCGGACGCCCCGTGCCCAGTGGGGCGCTCGGCGAGACCCTCCTGCCCAAGCGGATCGCCCTTCCCGTATTCGCCTCCGACGCGCTCTCGTCGGTGGGCTACGCCCCGGACGAGGTGATCGTGACCCTCGCCGTGGCGGGCGTGGCCGCCACGGCACTGTCCCCCTGGGTCGCGGTGGCCGTCGTCGGCGTGCTGCTCATCGTGGTGGCCTCCTATCGGCAGACCGTTCACGCCTACCCCTCCGGCGGCGGCGATTACGAGGTCGTCTCCACGAACCTGGGCTCCCACGCCGGCCTCGCCGTGGCCTCGGCGCTGCTGGCCGACTACGTCCTGACCGTCGCGGTGTCGATCTCCTCGGGCTCCTCCTACCTGGTGACCGCCCTGCCCGCGGCCGCCCCCTACAAGGTGGAGATCGCCGTCGGCGTGTCCACCATCCTGGCGCTGCTCAACCTGCGCGGCACACGTGAGGCGGGCGGCGCCTTCGCCATCCCCACCTACGTCTACATGATCGCCATCGGGGCCCTGGCCGTCACCGGCTTCGTCCAGGAGGCCCTGGGGACGCTGGGCAGGGCGGAGTCCTCGGCCTTCGACGTCGTCGCCGGGCCCGGATGGGACTCCGGGCTGACGGGGCTGGCCGGCGCCTTCCTCATCCTGAGGGCCTTCTCCTCGGGCTGCGCCGCCCTGACCGGCGTGGAGGCCATCTCCAACGGCGTCCCCAGCTTCCAGCGGCCCAAGTCCAAGAACGCGGCGACGACGCTGCTCATGCTCGGGGCCATCGCGGCGGCCATGCTCCTGTCCATCATCCACCTGGCCGGGGCCACCGGCGTTCACATGGTGGAGGACCCCGCCACCCAACTCACCTCCCATGGCCTGCCCGTGGGGGAGGACTACCACCAGGACCCGGTCATCGGCCAGCTGGCCGCCACCGTGTTCGCCGGCTTCAGCCCCATGTTCTACCTGGTGACAGCCGTGACCGGCCTCATCCTGGTCCTCGCCGCCAACACGGCCTTCAACGGCTTCCCCGTCCTGGCGAGCGTCCTGGCCACCGACGGCTTCCTGCCGCGCCAGCTCACCCAGCGTGGTGACCGGCTGGCCTACTCCAACGGGATCATCGCCCTGTGGCTCGGGGCGATCGCGTTCATCATCGGCTTCGAGGCGGATACGAACCGCCTCATCCAGCTCTACATCGTGGGCGTGTTCATCTCCTTCACCCTGTCCCAGATCGGCATGGTGCGCCACTGGACCCGGGAACTGGCCACCGCCACCGATGCCCGCGAGCGCTCCCGGATGAGCCGCTCCCGGATCGTCAACAGCATCGGCCTGGGGGCGACGGGCCTCGTGCTCATCGTCGTGCTCATCACCAAGCTGACCCGCGGCGCGTGGATCACGCTGACGATCATGGCGATCATCTTCCTGGTGATGAACCGGATCCACCGCCACTACGACAGGGTCCACGAGGAACTGGCCATCACCGACCTGCACGACTCCCGCGTGCTCCCCGCCCACGTCCACGCCATCGTCCTCGCCTCCAGCCTCCACAAGCCGGCCCTGCGGGCCCTCACCTACGCCCTGTCCACGAACCCGACGTCGATCGAGGCCCTCACCGTGGACATCGGCGACGACCGCGCCGCCCAGCTCCTGGACGACTGGGACGAGGCCGACCTCCAGGTTCCCCTGACCGTCCTCGACTCGCCCTACCGCGATATCACCCGCTCGGTCATCGCCTACGTGCGCTCGGTGCGCCGCGAGTCCCCGCGCGACCTGGTCGTCGTCTTCATCCCCGAGTACCTCGTCAAGCACTGGTGGGAGCAGGCGCTGCACAACCAGATGGCGCTGCGGATCAAGACGGCGCTCCTGTTCACCCCCGGAGTGGTCGTGGCCTCCGTGCCCTGGCAGCTGGGCGCTCCCGGGATGCGCCAGGCCCGCCAGGAGCGGCGCCTCCCGTCGGCGGTCGGCATCGTCGACGCCGATGAGGCGGTGCGCCGCGGATCGCGCGCCCGCCGCCGCGGCGCCGAGGCGCCCGCCGGCGCGGGGGAGAGGGCATGAGCGGCCGTCGAGCGCCCCATCGGGCGGCGGTCCCCGATGCCGGCGCGACCCCGGAGGAGATGACCCTCGTCGTCGGGGCCCCCGCCCACGGCGGGCATTGCGTCGCCCGGCCCCAGGGGGAACCGGGAGGCCGCGTGGTCTTCGTGCGCCACGCGCTGCCCGGGGAGACCGTGCGGGCGCGCATCACCGCCAGGACCTCCAAGATGTGGCGCGCCGACGCCGTCGAGGTGCTCACCGCCTCCCCGGACCGGGTCGAGCCGGTGTGGCCCGAGGCCGGTCCCGGTGGGGTCGGCGGAGGGGAGCTGTCCCATGTGGCCCTGCCCGCTCAGCGCACCTGGAAGCGATGGGTCCTGGCCGACTGCCTGCGCCGCATCGGCGGACCGGAGGTTGCCGAGGCCGTCCTGGCCCTGCCCTCCTCGACGCCTCCCGGCGGCGTGCCCGTCGAGCCCATGCCCGGTGAGGCGGCCGCCGAGGCCGACGAGGACCCCCGCGCCCGCGCCCTGGCGGGCACCGGCACCCGCACCCGCATCGAGCTCGCCATCGACGAGAACGGCGCCCCCGGCATGCATGCCTTCCGCTCGGCGACGATCCTGCCCGTGCGACACCTCCCACTGGCGGTCCCCGCCATCCGGGATCTGGGCCTGACCGCGCGCGGCTCCTGGCGCCGGCGCCTGGCCGGGGCGCGGCATGTCGAGGCCGTCGCCCCCAGCGACGGCGCCCCCGTCGTCATCGTCGACGGCACTGTCCTGTCGGCCACCGGGCGCCCCATGAGCAGGCAGCGGGTGGACGAGTCCGTCGACGCTTCGGGCCTCGGTCTGGGGGAGCTGCGCTACACGGTGCGCGCCGACGCCTTCTGGCAGATCCACCGGGACGCCCCCAGGGTCCTCGTGGAGGCCGTGACCCGCAGCGCCCTGGGCGACGAGGCGGGCGGGGCGGACGCCTCCGGCGCCGGCCGTCCGGGAGGGCCCCGCGTCCTGGAGCTCTACTCCGGCTCGGGCCTGCTCACCCTCCCGCTGGCCCTGCTGGCCGGCGAGGTCATCTCCCTGGAGGGCTCCGAGCGCGCGGTGCGCGACGCCGACCGCAACCTGCGCCCGGCTCGCTCGACTCGCCTGATGGCGGGCCGGGTGACGGGCGCCTCGGTGGCCGAGCTCGGGCGATCCTTCGGGCCCGGTGAGGACGGGCGCGCCGACGTCGTCGTCCTCGACCCTCCCCGCCAGGGCGCGGGCAGGGACGTCATCGAGGCGATCGTGGAGGTGGGCCCCGGGCGTGTCGTGCTGGTGGCCTGCGACCCCGCGGCCCTGGCCAGGGACCTGGGCTCGCTGCTGCGCGGCGGCTACCGGCTGGAGGGCCTGCGAGCCCTCGACATGTTCCCCCACACCCATCACTTCGAGACGATCGCGGTGCTCCAGCGCTCCTGAGACCGGTGCCCGCCAGCGCGGGCCGATCCGGTGCCGGTTAGGTGCGGAGCGGCTCGCGATATTCGGCGCCCGCCCACCTTCTCCGAGGACGGGCGCACCGCACCGGATCGGCATGTTGACGGGCGATGACGCGCCGTCGGATAGCGTGGGCGCCACACCGGACGGGCCCGCGCCGGGCGACCCGGGCCGCGCCGCCTCCGGTGAACCTCGAGCAACAGGAGCGACGTTGACCAGCATCGACACCTTCGGATCCCGCGCCACCCTCGACGTCGACGGCGCCGCCTACGAGTACTACAGCCTCAGCGCCGTCCCGGGCCTGGAGCGCCTGCCCTACTCCCTCAAGGTGCTGGCGGAGAACCTGCTGCGCACCGAGGACGGCGCGAATGTCACCGCCGAGCACGTACGGGCCCTGGCCTCATGGGATCCGGCCGCCGAGCCCGCCACGGAGATCCAGTTCACCCCGGCGCGCGTCGTCATGCAGGACTTCACCGGCGTGCCCTGCATCGTGGACCTGGCCACCATGCGCGAGGCCGTCGCCGAGCTCGGGGGGGATCCGGCCGTCATCAATCCGCTCGCCCCCGCGGAGATGGTCATCGACCACTCGGTGCAGATCGACTCCTTCGGCCTGGCGAGCTCCCTGGAGCGCAACAAGGAGCGCGAGTACGAGCGCAACGCCGAGCGCTACCAGTTCCTGCGCTGGGGCCAGGGAGCGCTCGACAACTTCCGCGTCGTGCCCCCGGGCACGGGCATCGTCCACCAGGTCAACATCGAGTTCCTGGCCCGAACGGTCTTCACCCGAGCCGAGGAGCGGGACGGGGCCCGGGTGACCGTGGCCTACCCGGACACCTGCGTGGGCACGGACTCCCACACCACCATGGTCAACGGCCTGGGCGTGCTCGGCTGGGGCGTGGGCGGCATCGAGGCCGAGGCCGCCATGCTCGGCCAGAGCGTCTCCATGCTCATCCCGCGCGTCGTCGGCTTCAAGCTCACGGGCCAGATCCCGGCCGCGGCCACCGCCACCGACGTCGTCCTGACCATCACGCAGATGCTGCGCGCGCACGGCGTGGTCGGCAAGATCGTGGAGTTCTACGGCGAGGGCGTGGGCGCGGTGCCGCTGGCCAACCGCGCCACCATCGGCAACATGAGCCCGGAGTTCGGCTCCACCGCCGCCATGTTCCCCATCGACTCCGTCACCCTGGACTACCTGCGGCTGACCGGCCGCTCCGAGGAGTCCATCGCACTGGCGGAGGCCTACGCCAAGGCCCAGGGCATGTGGCACGACCCCTCCCGCGAGCCCGTGTACTCCGAGTACCTGGAGCTCGACCTGGCTACCGTCGTCCCCTCGATCGCCGGCCCCAAGCGCCCCCAGGACCGCATCGAGCTGTCCCGCGCCAAGGAGGCCTTCCACCAGGTCCTGCCCGCCTACGCGCCCGAGCCCCACAAGCCCACCCCGGTGACCATGGCCGATGGCACCGCCACCGAGCTCGACCACGGGCGCGTCGTCATCGCCTCCATCACTTCGTGCACCAACACCTCCAACCCGTCGGTCATGGTGGCCGCGGGCCTGCTGGCGCGCAACGCGGTGGCGCGCGGTCTGCGCTCCAAGCCCTGGGTGAAGACCTCCACCGCGCCCGGAAGCCAGGTGGTCACGGACTACTACGCCAAGGCCGGACTGTGGCCGGCGCTGGACGCGCTGGGCTTCAACGTCGTCGGCTACGGCTGCGCCACCTGCATCGGCAACTCCGGGCCGCTGCCGGCCGAGATCTCCGCGGCGGTGAACGAGGCCGACCTGGCGGTCGTCTCGGTGCTGTCGGGCAACCGCAACTTCGAGGGCCGCATCAACCCCGACGTGAAGATGAACTACCTGGCCTCCCCGCCCCTGGTCATCGCCTACGCGCTGGCCGGGACGATGGACTTCGACTTCGCCACCGAGCCGCTCGGCCAGGACCCCGAGGGCCGCGACGTGCTCCTGGCGGACATCTGGCCCAGTCCCGCCGAGGTGCAGGCCACGATCGATGCCACCATCGACCGCGAGATGTACGAGCGCGACTACGCCGACGTCTTCGCGGGGGACGAGCGCTGGCGCGGCCTGGATACCCCCGAGGGCCGTACCTTCGCCTGGGACCCCGACTCCACCTATGTGCGCAAGGCTCCCTTCTTTGAGGGGCTGACCATGGAGCTGACGCCGGTGACGGATATCGAGGGCGCCCGCGTGCTCGCCCTCCTGGGGGACTCGGTGACCACCGACCACATCTCGCCCGCCGGCGCCATCAAGGCCGATTCCCCGGCCGGGCGCTACCTGGCCGCCCGCGGGGTGGCGCGCGCGGACTTCAACTCCTACGGATCGCGCCGCGGCAACCACGAGGTCATGATCCGCGGCACCTTCGCCAACATCCGCCTGCGCAACCAGCTGCTCGACGGCGTCGAGGGCGGGTACACCCGCAACTTCCTCACCGGCCAGACCGAGTCGATCTTCGACGCCTCCCAGGCCTACCAGGCCGCCGGCGTGCCGCTCGTGGTGCTGGGGGGCAAGGAGTACGGCTCGGGCTCCTCGCGCGACTGGGCGGCCAAGGGCACCGCGCTGCTGGGCGTGCGAGCGGTCATCGCCGAGTCCTTCGAGCGCATCCACCGCTCCAACCTCATCGGCATGGGTGTGGTGCCCCTGCAGTTCCCCGCGGGGCAGTCGGCCGCCTCATTGGGACTGGATGGCACGGAGTCCTTCTCGATCACGGGCCTGACCGCCCTCAACGACGGCGTGACGCCGCGGACCGTCGCGGTGCGCGCCGACCGGGCCGACGGGACCGCGACGATCTTCGAGGCGGTCGTGCGCATCGACACCCCCGGCGAGGCGGACTACTTCCGCAACGGCGGCATCCTCCAGTACGTCCTGCGCTCGCTCGCCCGCGGCTGAGGGGCCGTGTTCCCGGGCCCGGGCGGCCGTCGCGCGGGCCCGGCGGGGTCGGGGGTGCCGGGGGCATTGCGCCTCCAGAGCGCAGTGGGCCTAGGATCATCGGGCCGAGGCCTGAACGACAGGCCGCTCGGGCGCAGGAGGGGAGGCGGCGCATGCCCAGGGTCACCCTGCGCGACATCGCTGAGGCCCTGGGCGTGTCGACCTCCACGGTCTCCCTCGCGCTGAGGGGCTCGGACCGCATCTCCGCGGCCGTCAGGGAGCGGGTCGTCCAGGAGGCCGCCGATCAGGGATACCGCACCGATCTCGCCGGAGCGCTGCTGCGCACCTCCAAACCCCGCATCATCGGTCTCGCCTGCGATATCGGGCAGGAGCTCCACGTCGCCTACAGCCGGGAGATATCCGCCGTCGCCCAGGCCCGCGGCTGGCTGGTCATGATGGAGGACACGGGTGGGGGCAACGGCGCCGCCGCACTGGGGCGCATCATGCAGCTGAGGGCGCAGGCGGTCATCGTCGTCGACCCCGGCTCGGTGCCGACCGAGGCGCTGAGGGGCCTCGATGCCCCAGTCGTGGTCATTGGGCAGGCCACGACCATCCCGAACGCGGACCTGGTCATCTCCAACAACGACAGCGGCATGGCCCAGGTGACGGATCTGATCGCCGGCGAGTCCCACGTCCTCTGCTTCGACGGCGGGCCCGGGTTGTCCTCCCAGTTCCGGCGGCAGTCCTTCCTCACGGCGATGAGCGGCGTCACTGCGGAGGTCAGCATCATCCCCGGTGGAGCCACCGTGGATGCCGGATGGGCCGCGATGCGTTCCGTGCTCGCTCGCGGACCGCTCACGGCGGGCGCGGCGGTCTGCTACAACGACCAGTGCGCCCTGGGCGTCATGGCGGCGCTGACACGCGAGCGGCTCATCGTCCCCGACGACATCCGCGTCGTCGGCTTCGACAACTCCCGCATCGCGAGCTCGGAGGCCTTCGAGCTCACGTCGGTGGATCGCGATCCCCGGGGCGTCGCGGCGCTCGCGGTCGAGCGGGCGATCCTGCGCGCGGAGGGCGATGACTCCCCCGCCATCCGCGCGCAGGTGGACACGAGCCTGGTGCGCAGGCGAACAGCCTGACCCGTGCCGGCCACCATGCGCTCAGGCCGGCGGGTTCAGTCGATGCCCCGCAGAGTCGCCCGCCAGGCGGCGTCGATGAGCTCGGAATCGATGAAATCGAAGATGAGCACTCCTCGCCCGCGGATGTCCCTCTCCCGCAGCATCGTGAGCACCTCCGGGTTGAGCCGCTCCGCGTAGGCCCTGGGGATGCCCGGCTCGCCGTTGGTGGCGCTGACGTGGTTGAGCACCAGCTGCCCCGTCCTCCCGCCCCGCCGGTGGAGCTCAACGACCTGCGAGAGCTTGCTCCGCAGGGCAGGGCCGTCCCAGTCGTCCTGGAGCGCGATCCCCGGATTGCCGTGCCAGGGTACGGCCCACGGCTCCCCGTGGACCCGGGTCAGGCCGAACTCCGTCGGCGCGCATTCGAAGGCGACGACCCGGCCTCTCGCCTCACCGAGCAAGGGCCAGCGCGTCGCCCCGTCCCGGGCCGGGGGAGGGGGAGTCCAGAACAGGTCGCGATCGGCCTCGATGAGGGGCAGGAGGGCGCGACCGTACTCGACGAAATCATCCTTGGCCTCATTGGCGTTCTGGAATCTCACCAGGATGACGTCCCGAGGATTCCGCCCCAGGTGGCCGCGCAGAGTCTCGAGGATGGACTCCGCCGTGATGTCGCTGATCCACTCGCGGTGCGCTGCGACCATCGAGCTGCGCAGGCGGATATCGAGGAACCTCGCCCCCTGCTCCAGCTGCTCGGTCAGGGACAGGCTCTGGGTCCGGTAGTACGGGTGCGCGCAGGCGCTGGTCATCGTGTCATGAGTTCCCGGGATGACCAGTGAGCACAGGGGCGCGCTGTCCGGCAATGACGCGATCAGAGAGCTGACGGATTCACCTCCCATCGGATTCTCCTCCCCGGCCGTCCCAGTGCCCGGCGCCGTCACGCAGGTCGGCGTAGAAGCGGTCGAGGTAGTCCTCCACATCCGCGCGATCGCACCTGAGGGGCCCGGGCGTCCCCATCTTCAATGACACGGTCGCGCAGGCGGTGAGCAGGGCGTCGTCGACCGGATGCCGGGATCGCTCGGTGATATAGGCGGAGAACACCGTGTCCCCGCGCCCGGTCCTGCCGGCCAGGCCGCGGGGGCGCAGCGGACAGGCGTGGAAGCCGTCGTCGTCGAGGATGAGGATCTCCGCGGCGTTGGAGACCATGACCTCGCGCGGCCCCAGGTCGTGCAGGGCGCGGGCGATCTCGCGGCGGTCCCCCCTGCCCGTGAGGTGCTCGCCCTCGGCGGTATCGACCTTGAGGAAGCGGATGCGGCCGTAGAAATCGGCGCCCTCGTTGAAGCGGCGGAATCTGAGCTCGCCGGTGGCGGGATCGGGCTGCCGGAGGAATCCCTGCATGTCGACGGCGAGAGGGCCCCGATGCGAGAGCTCCTCGACGATATCCGGGGCGTAGTCGCCCACCATGAGGCTGGCGAGGTGCTGCACGCGGGCCGCGTGGGACGGGACGTCCCGCGCAGCGATCGGATCCGCCTGCGACAGGGCCGTGGAGACGCGGCGCTCCTGATCCGCCGTGGCGTAGACGTTGCGGATCGATGAGGTCCGCTGAGAGGCGACGGCGATGACGCCGCGCACCGCCGGGGGGAAGTGCGACAGCAGCTCGTCGTCCTCCCGCGCGAGCGCGGCGACGGCCTCCACCGCGTGGCCGAGCGATGCGGCGGCCGCCGCGGCGCAGATCGCGGCTCCGCCGACGACCCGTGAGGCACGGCCCTCGGCGTCGATGTTGATATCGACGCAGATCGGGCCGATGACCTGGGAATCGAAGCCCTGGGAGGGCATGGGGGCGGGGCCGCTCATGCGCGCGCCTTGGCATTCCCCACCCGGTCCTGACGGGCCTTGAGCCGGATGAGGGCGGTGGACAGGCAGAAGGCGACGGCGGTCAGGGCCGCCAGGCCGAGGAAGGCCGCCCCCAGGGTGGAGGTGGGGGTGAGGACCTCGGTGACGACCTCGCCGGCGTCGTCCTTGATCGAGGGCCTGATGAGGCCCCCGAAGACGATCGGGCCCAGCAGGGCGGGCACGTAGCCGAGGGTGATGGCGAAGGACATGGCCGCGGAGGACTGCTTGGGCGGGACGTTGAACTCCCCGATCGGCGCGTAGTAGACGCCGCGGATCATGAAGCAGCAGCCGGAGGCGATGAGCATGAGCACCATGAGGGTGATGAGCAGGCCCTTGGGGATGATTCCCCCGGGCGCCTCGCCGGCGGGGAAGCTCGCGACGGACGCCGGGTGGGTCAGGAAGATCGCGGCGATCCCGAGCAGGATCATCACGAGGATCGCCGACATGAACCTCATGAAGTGGGACGTCGATCGGAAGACCTTCTCCACGAGCACGGAGGAGGCCAGGGGGAGCATCCGCAGGCCGATGACGACGGTGGAGAAGACGGCGGCGACCAGGGCCGAGGAGCCGTAGCCGGCCTGCAGGAAGCGCGCGAAGTACGTGCCCGCGGCCACGAAGGTGCCGTAGACGCAGAAGACGTTGAGCCCGACGACCCACACGACGGGGAGCTTGGCGACCTGGCCGATCCCCTTGATCGCGTCGATGGTGGAGGCGTTCGTGGTCCCGTCCTCGTCGGCGACGCGGGTGTCCTTCGGCGCGGCCCAGAAGACCATGATGGCGGTGACGAGGACGATCGCCGAGCCGGTGAGCATGATGACGCGCGGGCCGGCGCCCATGGCGATGAGCGCGGTCCACAGCAACGAGACGAGGAAGGCCAGCAGGCCGCGGCCGAATTCGAAGAAGCCGAAGGCCGCGCCCTGGTGCTCCTCGGACGTGGAGGTGCGAACGGCCTTGAAGTTGGCGGGCTTGAAGAGCACCTCGCTCAGAAGCAGCATGAGGAAGAAGCAGGCGAGCAGTACGCCGAAGGACAGGTGCGGGGAGAAGACGGAGATGAACAGGGAGATCGCCCCGACGCCGAGCGTGGTGAGCACCATGATGGTGCGGACCTGGAAGCGGTCGCCGATCCAGCCCAGCAGGATCGTGCCCAGGATGATGACCAGGCCCTGCATGGAGTAGAGGCGCCCGGCCTGGGCATCCGTGACCCCCATGGCGATGGGGAAGTCCTTGGGGAGCGTGTTGCGGATATCCCAGAAGGCGTAGAGCAACTGGGCGTTGACGGTGATGAACAGCAGTTGGATGAAGGTCCTGGGGACGAAGCCGAAGGAACTCAGCAGCTTCTTCATTGAAGCCTCTCCTTGGTGTCAGAGGTGTCCGAGGCGGCGCCCGACCGTCGATGGCGCGACGGCGCATCGACTCCAGCAGCGCCTCAGGGACGGAGTAGGGGTGGGTGCGATGTCAAGCATAGCAAGAAGTCAAACGATTGAATAGAGATGTTGTCCCGTCCCTCTCGACCCCGCCACGACGGCGCAGTGGGAGCAGTTCGTTCCCGGCCCGGTGAGGATCGGATGAGGGCGCCGGGCCCGAGGGCTGGCCCCTATCGGTCGCGGGTCGGGAATGAAGCGGCGCCGCGTTGTCGTTAGCGCCTACTGGATCGGGCGCGCCGGCGCCCTGGATGAGCCGATCACCGAAGGAGAACCGCCGTGAGTCATCTTGAAGCCCCCTCGGCCCCCGGGCCCGAGGCCGATTCCCCGCGCATCGAGGAGGTCGACCTGCTCGTCGTCGGCGGGGGCAAGGCCGGGAAATCACTGGCCATGACCCGTGCCAAGGCGGGGGACAGCGTGGTCATGGTCGAGCGGGACAAGATCGGCGGAACCTGCATCAACGTCGCCTGCATCCCCACCAAGACCCTCGTCTCCTCGGCCCGAGTGCTCCGCGAGGTCCAGGGCGCGGCCGACCACGGCGTCTCCCTTGAGGGGGAGGGCTCTGCGGCGTCGGCGCTGGCGCGGGCCCGAATCGACCTGGCGGCCCTGCGGGCGCGCAAGGACGCCGTCGTCGGCGGCATGGTCGCCGCTCACCGGGATGTCCTCTACCCGGGCTCCGGCATGGACTTCGTCCTGGGTACGGCCCGGTTCATCGCGCCCCGCACCGTGCGCATCGCCCTGGCCGACGGCTCGATCCGCGCCGTGCGCGGGCGCGCCGTCCTCATCAACACCGGCACCACTCCGGCCGTTCCGCCCATCGAGGGCCTCGGCTCCGTCCCGCTGTGGACCAGCGAGGACCTGCTCACCCTCCCCGAGCTTCCCGATCACCTGGTCGTCCTGGGGGGAGGCGTCATCGGGGTCGAGATGTCCTCCCTCATGGGGCTCCTCGGCGTCCCGGTCACCCTCGTCCACGCCGGCGAGCACATCCTGGACCGCGAGGACGCCGACGTCGCCGCCCAGGTGAGTGCCGACCTGGAGGCACTGGGGGTCACCATCCTCACCGGTTCCCGGGCCGAGCGGGTGAGCGCCGGCCAGGACGGCGGCGTGCTCGTGCGCACCGCCGATGGGCGCGAGGCGAGCGGCTCCCACCTGCTCGTCGCCCTCGGGCGCCGCCCCGTCACCGAGGACCTGGGGCTGGAGGCCGCCGGTATCGAGACCACCGAGCGAGGCTATGTGCGGGTCGATGATCACCTGCGCACCAGCGCCCAGGGCGTCTACGCGGCGGGCGACGTCGCCGGGACGCCCCAGTTCACGCACGCCTCATGGAATGACTACCGCGTCCTGCGCGACCTGCTGGCGGGCAAGGGGGCCAGCACTGCGGGCCGCCTCATCCCATGGGCCGTTTTCACCACCCCCGAGCTCGCTCACGTGGGCCTGACCGAGGCCGAGGCCCGCCGGGCGGGCCACGACGTGCGGGTGGCCAAGACGCCGACGGCGGCGGTGCCGCGCGCCAAGACGCTGGGGCGCACCGAGGGCTTCTACAAGGTGATCGTGGACGCCGCGACGGATCGGATCCTGGGCGCCGCGGTCATCGGGGCCGAGGCCAGCGAGGTCATCACCAGCGTGCAGATGGCGATGCTCGGCTCCCTGACCTGGCAGCAGCTGCGCGACGCCGTCATCGCCCACCCGACGATGAGCGAGGGCCTCAATATCGTCCTGGACTCCCTGGGCTGAGCCGACGCGTCCCCGCCCCGGCGCTCGGGAGCGGGGACGCGGGTGGCAGGATGGTCCGCGTGCTGCACGTCATCTTCTTCGAGCCGCGGATCCCCGGGAACACCGGGGCCGCCATCCGGCTCAGCGCCAACACCGGCGCCATGCTCCACCTCATCGACCCCCTGTTCGACATGGATGACGCCAAGCTGCGCCGCGCCGGCCTGGACTACCATGACCTGGCCCGGACGCGCGTCCACGAGGACCTGGAGTCCTGCCTCGCCGACATCCCCGGGAGGGTCTACGCCTTCACCGCCCGGGCCGAGCGCCTGCACACCCAGGTGGGCTGGCGGGCCGATGACGCCCTCCTCTTCGGGCCCGAGCCCACCGGCCTGCCCGAGGAGGTCATGGCCCACCCCCGCGTGACCGACCGCGTCCGCATCCCCATGGTGGAGGGCAACCGCTCCCTCAACCTCGCCAACTCCGCGGCCATCGGGCTCTACGAGGCCTGGCGGGTCCTCGGCTTCCCCGGCGGGCGCTGAGGGAGGGCGCCGTGCGGCCGCGGGCCTCAGGTGAGCTGCGAGGGGCGCACCATGAGGTCCTCCACGGCCGCGCCCTGCGGCATGTCCACGGCCACGCGCACGGCGGAGGCCACCGAGTCCGGCGTCATGTACTCAGCCGGCCGGTACTCCTCGCCGGCTCCGTCCTGAAGGCGCCTCAGCAGCGGGGTGTCCACCCGCCCCGGGTAGACCGTGGTCACGCGCAGGTTCCCGCGTTCCTCCTCCCGCAGGCAGTCCGCCAGGGCGCGCAGCCCGTGCTTGGCCGCGCAGTACAGGGCCTGGCCCACGAAGGAGCGGTGCCCCGCGCCGGAGTTGATCATGACCACCAGGCCCTTGCGCACCCGCAGGGCCGGCAGCAGCAGCCTGGTCAGATGCGCGACCGCCACCAGGTCCAGGTCGAGCGCCGAGCGCCACTGGGCCGGCTCCAGGTCCTCCACGCGGCCCGGCGCCTCCACCCCCGCCGAGTGGACGAGCACGTCGAGGCGGGGCAGCCCCAGACTCGCCACCTCGCGAGCCAGCGCGTCGTCATCGGTCAGATCCACCGCCACGGCGCGCACCCGGGCGCCCGCGTGCTGGCGCAGGGCGACGGCCAGGTCGTCGAGGTCCGACTGCGTGCGGGCCATGAGGATGAGATCGTGATCCCGGGACAGGTCCTGGGCGATCGCCAGTCCGATCCCCGATGTCGCCCCCGTCACCACGGCGATCGGACGGCGCTGGTGACGCCCGATCGGCGCCGCCGGGAACGCGCCGGTCACCGCCTCCACGAGCTCGCCGCGCGCCGCGTCCCGGCGGCCGCGGCGCGTGCCCGCCCCCTGCGAGGGGCTCGCCGCGCCCGCGGGGGAGGAGGGGGCGGTCGGCGGCGCGGCGACGGG
>NZ_MVIW01000025.1:1263-42902 GCF_002072185.1 Actinomyces denticolens | reverse complement strand
GCACCTTCTGCGATAGCGGGGATGACAGCGCACAGAAGGATCATCCCCGCATACGCGGGGTGCACTGTATGTTGATATGCGGTTACCGGTATACGCGGGGATCATCCCCGCATACGCGGGGTGCACGACATCCTGCAAGTTGTAGTGACTGCGGAGCGGGGATCATCCCCGCATACGCGGGGTGCACGTGACCTTGATGCGAACCTCCCCGGTCTTCGACGGATCATCCCCGCATACGCGGGGTGCACGCGGTTGATTGTCACGTCTTTTGTGCCGCCCATGGATCATCCCCGCATACGCGGGGTGCACGGATTCTCGGATGACGCGGTTCATGGTGTCTCCGGATCATCCCCGCATACGCGGGGTGCACGTGATGCCGTGCCCCCGGACTTTGATATCCAGGGGATCATCCCCGCATACGCGGGGTGCACCTTGAGAAGGTCGGCGTCTGGGACCCCGAGTGGGGATCATCCCCGCATACGCGGGGTGCACGCACGACGTGGCGGGTGGTCAGGCGCCTGGCTGGGATCATCCCCGCATACGCGGGGTGCACCAGATCGCCGCCCTGGGGCGGGTGGACCGCCTGGGATCATCCCCGCATACGCGGGGTGCACAGCGATACAACGGTACGGGCCTGCCGAGTTTCAGGATCATCCCCGCATACGCGGGGTGCACGCAAGAGACCTCCAATTCGTGAGGCGACCCGAAGGATCATCCCCGCATACGCGGGGTGCACCGAATACGGGTCAACTGAAAATACCCGCTAATGGGATCATCCCCGCATACGCGGGGTGCACTCGATTACGGCGCCTGATAGACCCCGGGCGTCCGGATCATCCCCGCATACGCGGGGTGCACCCGCCCGTATCGCGCATCACGAACATCACGCCGGGATCATCCCCGCATACGCGGGGTGCACGGCTGCAGGGCGGTGGTCCGCATGAGGGAGCGGGGATCATCCCCGCATACGCGGGGTGCACTTTCGTTCTCCGCGTTCCCAGAATCCCCCCCCGGGGATCATCCCCGCATACGCGGGGTGCACCCAAGCGCTTTCTCCTTACTCTTTGGGGCGATCGGATCATCCCCGCATACGCGGGGTGCACGCTCGACCTCTCCCCTGCCCGGCCCCGTCGACCGGATCATCCCCGCATACGCGGGGTGCACTTCCGGATCGCCAACTTCTTGGCACCATACGATGGATCATCCCCGCATACGCGGGGTGCACTGGGCGCACGCGGCTGGCTCACCAACGACGATGGGATCATCCCCGCATACGCGGGGTGCACGCACGCATGGACCCGCCGTTGATCGTCGCCGTGGGATCATCCCCGCATACGCGGGGTGCACTTGCGGAGGCTTTTCTCCGACGTCTGCCCGATCGGATCATCCCCGCATACGCGGGGTGCACTCTTGATGTTCACGAGGACTTTCTGGCGTGGTGGGATCATCCCCGCATACGCGGGGTGCACTATCCTGCGGTATGAGAACAGCCTTTCCGGCAAGGATCATCCCCGCATACGCGGGGTGCACGATGCTCCCGAACATCGTCGGGCAGGTCGGACCGGATCATCCCCGCATACGCGGGGTGCACTTGGCTCGCGCGACGGCGAGGTAGGCGCTCTTGGGATCATCCCCGCATACGCGGGGTGCACGACGAGGAGATCTCGATGCGGTCGCCGCCCGCAGGATCATCCCCGCATACGCGGGGTGCACCAGATAGTCGTCGACCCATTGGAGGCGCCGCAGGGATCATCCCCGCATACGCGGGGTGCACCATGAGGGGGGCTCCGTTCTGCTGGTGGGGATGGGATCATCCCCGCATACGCGGGGTGCACCGGGGCGGGTGGCGAGTTTCGGTTCGGTGGTGCGGATCATCCCCGCATACGCGGGGTGCACATGCCGAGGCCGGCCCGGAGCGCCGAGTCGTCGGGATCATCCCCGCATACGCGGGGTGCACATGGGCCTCCTCTCTGTTGAGTTGTTCGTCGGGGGATCATCCCCGCATACGCGGGGTGCACGGGGAGAGTGAGGAGCAATGGACAGTAAGATTCGGATCATCCCCGCATACGCGGGGTGCACTCCAGCGCCCCGGCGTCGAGGGAGGCGGGGGGGTGGATCATCCCCGCATACGCGGGGTGCACGAACCAAGATGACGGCGGCAGTGACGCCCCATGGGATCATCCCCGCATACGCGGGGTGCACCGGCCCGGAGTGACGTCCGTCTCAGCGCCCCCCGGATCATCCCCGCATACGCGGGGTGCACATGACGCGTGCGCCCCGTGATGGTCGCGTCGCCGGATCATCCCCGCATACGCGGGGTGCACCCCTACTCGAATGGGTAATGCAAATGACATTCAGGATCATCCCCGCATACGCGGGGTGCACGCTGTGACCGGGATTACGGCACGGGGGTGTGAGGGATCATCCCCGCATACGCGGGGTGCACTTGTCCTCGAAGCGCTTGGAGCCTCGGCGGACGGGATCATCCCCGCATACGCGGGGTGCACAGTTATTCATCGGGTGATGAGAATCGAGCCGTAGGATCATCCCCGCATACGCGGGGTGCACTACCTGATGACCAAGCCCGGCGATGTGATTGCGGGATCATCCCCGCATACGCGGGGTGCACTGTATCTGTCTGATTCCCGACGATTTGAGGACCGGATCATCCCCGCATACGCGGGGTGCACCCGAGCGACGGGCGGCCTCGATCGCGGTAACAGGGATCATCCCCGCATACGCGGGGTGCACATCTCTACCCACGCCAGATCCGCCCCTAGGGTCGGATCATCCCCGCATACGCGGGGTGCACACGGGCCCCACGACTGAGAGGTCGCGGGGCCCGGGATCATCCCCGCATACGCGGGGTGCACTTGGAGCGGAGCTCGGCGCTGATAGCGCGGGCCGGATCATCCCCGCATACGCGGGGTGCACACTTGGTGATCCTTGGGATCCCAACAGCATCGTAACCTATCTGAAACCTTCTGCCTTCACTCCCTACCTAGAGCCCGTTCCGCCGAGTTCCTGTAGCGGCGTCGACGAGCGGCGACGGACCAGGACTCCTTCGCCGGCCTCACAACCCCGGGGATCGCCTGCGACCCTTCGATCGCCCGATACGGAGTCCGCATCACCAGGCAGCCCTCGATGTCCACAGGTTCCCGGTCGTGGCCGAGCGAGGCCACAGAGAAATGTTGCTCCGACCTCGTGGACCAAATAAGGAGCGCGCGGCCATCCCCGATATAAGCCCTGACCAGATCCCATAGTTGCTCGCGCACCCGGGCGGCGAGATGCCCGACGAACACTCCGGGAGAGACCTCCATCAGCCAACGCGTGAGCGAGCCGCGCAATTGTGCGGGAGCGGCGGTGAGGACCAGGACTACCATCTACCTGCCTCCTCTGCTTCGATCGCGGCGTAGTTCGCTCCGCCGGAGACGGCCTTCCTCTGGTAGTCCCACAAGGAGACCACGTTGATGGTCAGGTCTTCTGCCTCCTCCGTGCCGAACATCGTGTGGATATCGCGGACCGCGCGCTCAATCACCTTCATCTCGAAGATCCGATCTCGTACTCTTCGCCGGGTCGTACCCGTGAGGTCTTCCATTCCTTCTGCGACAACATCGAAAGCGATCGGGATCGTCGTCTCCGCCTTGTACAGGTCGGCGACGTCGTAGACGAAGGAGCGCTCATGGCCGGTGTGGACGAATCCAAGCCCGGGCGAGCAGCCGAGCGACACGATCACCGCATGCACCACCCCGTACAAGGCGGCATGCGCAGCGGACAGCGCTTGATTGATCGGATCAGAGGCCTCGAAATCGTCAGGTCGATAATCCCGTCTCGTCCACGGCACACCAGTGCGGCGGGAGTTTTCTCTGTAGACCTCGCGCACGCGGGCTCCTTCCCGTCCACGCAACTGCTGCATCGTCAGGCCGCTGACATCCTCGCCCTCGAAACGCCAGCAGTACATCTGCCTCGCGACCTTCAAGCGCTTCTGGGGCGAGGAAACGCGTGCTGCCTGCTCAACGAGCAGCCGCGTCGAGGTGGCCAGGGAACGTCCGTGCGCGTAGTATCGCACGCCACGTTCCCCGACCCATACGGCGGTGGTCCCGCACTCGCCCAAGAGACTCATCGCCTGATGGCTCACCGAGGTTCCCGGGCCGAGAAGGACAGCTACTAGGGAAGCCGCTGGAACTCGAATGGTTCCCTGGTCATTGCGGGCTGTAAGGGCGCCATCCTCTCGGTGGACCACGCAGTGCTCCAGATAGAGGAAGGACATCCGGTCCTGAACGCGAGGGAGCGCCGTGACGGGAACGGGCAGCATCCTTGCCATGATCAGCTCCCGTGAGGCCGGGCGAGCGTCATGAGCCCGCAGCCATAGGCCTTCGAGCGTCCGATCCCAGACACCAGTACCGTCCGCAACTTGTCGGCGTTGGTCACTCTCAGAAGCCCCTCATAGACAGTTCGATTGATCGTCACACGTGCACGGCGATTCGAGTGAGGATCATTCCTCCCGAACTCAGGGCGCTCTCTATGAACCACTACCACCGAATCATCCCCGTCATCTCCACTTGTGGAAAGAGGGGCGAAGCCATGAACGTCGGCCCTGTTGAGGAGCCATTGGCGCTGCTGCTCCACCGTCACATGTCCGTAGACTTTACCGCGAAGTCCAGGCCCTTGCGGTGCCGCATGTGACGGATTCGCTGCGAGGCGGAACGCCCAGACTTGTCCTATCGCCAGGCGGGAGAGGAAAGGCTCGTAGTCACGAGTGAGAGCGTCTGCTCCGGCTGGAGCGGCTTCTGTGATGAGCTGAGCCATGGCCGGCTCTGTGGGGGACACGATATAAAGGGCAGTGCCGAAGGCCCCCCGGTCCACCCGCCAGAGAACACGTCCCCGAGTTTCGATGGAAGTGCTCCCCAAGGGGGTTGTGGCCTTCATGACGACAGCATGCATCGCCTGCGGCGAGCCCAAGTACTTGCGTGCTAGTCGCCGCCCCGGATCCAGATCGATCTTCGTCAAGAACACTGCTGTGCCTCCTCCAGCTCGGTCATGGGATCGTGAGGGTCAAGGGAGGCAATGCCGAGCTCCACCCACTGGCGCTCGACGTTCCTGAATCCGTAGTCACGGCGCCGTGGGTCGAAGGATGCCGGCACATCACGGCTGCCGTAGGCGGAACGGCGCTCCGACGTGGGAACAGCGTCCTGGTCGATGAGAACCTCCGCCCTGAACGCACCGTGCTTCCGCCTCTGGAACCACTCCGAGGCCTGCCAGGACTCGTCCTGAAGCGCCGTGAACAGTGGTGCTTCGCGTAGCCCGAGTGATACCGGCTGTGTCGGTGGGCAGGACCTGCGCCCCAGGTACAAGGGGAACACAGGGTGTCGGAGCGCCGCGTCGAGGCCCTCCAGAAGCGAACGATCCCCCTCGATGCCGGCCAGGAAGACGGCGTCGGCGATGTAGTAGCGGTTCGACAACGGCATGGAGGTCTTGCCGTCCAGGGTGCGGGCGGTGTGGAAGTCCCGGATGACGCTGCCGGGTTGGTCCTTGCGGACGCCGAAGCTGAGCGACAACAGGTCCTCGATGGGGTCAGTGCGGCGTCGTCCGACAGCGGCGGCCAGCATGCCAATGACCCCGCTCTTCGTCGGTGCAGGCTCAGTATCCCTGACCGTGAATCGTGAGGACACCCCCCATGCCTGCATCGGCCCTGCGAGTCGCAGGAGGAGGACGGTCATCAGGCCGGCTCCTCGTCCAGGACACGGGAGGCCACCACCTGGCTGACCCGTGCCGGCAGCTCGGCGAAGGCGACCCGCTCGCCAAGAGAGATCACGGCGTCGGAGTCGATGAGGGACATGACGAAGCTCGCAGCCGGCCTCATCCCGTACGCGTCCTCAATGCTGCTCGCATACTGGGCCAGGGCCTGAACAGAGCGACCGAGATACCCGTCGGAAGCGTCCGCGGGAACGGCAGTCTCGAAGGCACCCACCAGAGAGACCGGCTGGTCCTCGCGCACGGTGACCACGACCGTCTCCGGGAGAGTCCGGTTGGCGAAGGTGTTCTGCTTGCCGGTGGGCATCGACAGGCAGAAGCCGGAGACGAAGGCCTCCAGCGCGCGCAGCGCCGCCTGGCCGTCTCCGAGGTTCTTCTTAAGCATGTCGATGTTGACCGTGGCATAGCGGTACATGGTGGCCGACGCGAACTCGACAGTGCCCATCATGCCGGCGCCCGCGTCCTCCTCCTCGGAGCGGTTCTTCTCATCGTCGACGGCGGTGAAGAAGTCGTACTCATTCTCTGCGGCGTGGGTAGAGATCGCGTGGGCCACCTGGCAGGCGGCGTCGACGTTGAGGTCGGCATCGTCGGCGACCATACGGCCGAAGAGCGAGACGTCGACAGCGTGCTCCTCCTTGAAGATCCTCTTGACCTCCTTGGCCTCCAGACTGGCACCGTCACGCTCAGCGGCGATAGCGAGGTCGGCAAGCCGATCAACCTGGCTTCGAGAGAGGAATAGGAGGTAACCGGATTCCTGAGAAGCGCCCTGCTTGTTTCCTCGCGGGGCCGTGAGCTTGATCTTGGCGGCCTTGAACACGTCCTCCGCCAGAGCAGTGGCCCGGTCCTCCAGGTCCGGGGCCTGGGACGTGATGGCGTCGGCGAGGACCTTGACGACGCGCTTGGTACGCGTGCCCAGTTCAGAGGCGTCAAGATGATCGATGAAGTGCAGCCGAGTGGCCCGCTTCCAGGACTGGCTGGAGACCCGCAGGCGCCTGACCCCTCCGTAGACGGCGGACTTCGGCGAGCCGGAGTCGTCACGGTTGACGCAGCTCGGCGGGACGGACTGGATGACGTGGATGTCGACGAAGGTGCTCATGTCAGTTCTCCGGGGTAGACGGGGTCGAGGGTGAGGAAGTGGAAGGGGTTGAGGACCTGCTGGGATCCTCTGATGCGCGCAGGGAGGCGTACTGGCGGGCCCAGCGCAGGCGGACGGTCTTGGCGCCGTCCGGTTGTTGGAAGGTGACGAGGTCGTCGGCGAGCATGGCGTGGTCGAGCGGAATGCTCTTCGCTCGCAGCTGGGAGATGAAGCCCCTGAGATGGTGCTGCAGCTCGGTGATGCTCGTCGAGGTGACCAGGGCGTTGAAACGTGCTCGGGCTGAAGGGTTCTCCTCCTCCCCGACCCTGATCAGGGTGCGTGCGGCGCGTCCCAATCCACGGCCGGGTACGTACATGGGTTCGATCCGCGACTGCTGGTGGATCGCGTAGAGCGTCATCGCCGTGTGGACGGCGAGCTCCTCCCGGGTAGGGGCGTCTCCGGCGTGCTCGGGGACCTTCACCTCGGTGAGGTCCCAGATCTCGGGACTTTCGCCCGGGGCCTGGCTGACGGCCTTGCGCAGTGCGGCGAGCTGGCCTCTGGCGCGCGGCTCATCGCATGGAGGCAGGTGCCGACTCTGAAGCCCGCGCGGCCCTCCGATACGCGTGTCGACGGTTCTCCCCGCGACGCGGAGCCGACGGAACGGTCGGGTGGGCGGAGGCGCCGTCCCCGCCGTGTCTGAGGGAGTGGTGGTCTGTGAGGCGGTCATGCTGGTGTCCTTTCTCCGTCGTCGACGGGGGAGTCCTGATGATCAGGGCGAGGGAGCGATGTGCTGAGGGCCCGGTTGAAGAAGAACAGAGCACGGCTGACGTCCATCCGGCTGGATCCCTCACCGCGGCCGGCGAAGGCCGTGCTCGGGACCGCAGCCGTGAGGACCTCCTGCTGCCTCCAGGCCTCGCGCCGCAGCCACTCGCGCCACTGGTCTCGGGCGGTCTCCGGGACAGCACCGTCGAGTGAGGCAAGCCAGTGGGGGAACTCCGCGTCAATGACCCGGTAGAACACGGCACTGGCACGTTCGCGTGCCGCTGTCGCAGTATCCGGACTGCCTCCGCGGGCGCGGTCCAGGTTGGAAGCGAGGTTGCGCACGTGACCGGCCACCTGCTCGGTCTGTTCCATGACGTCATGGACGATGGCGACCATGCGCATATTCTCGGGATCCAGCAGGCCCGCTGGCAGCGACAGGGTGTCGCTGACGAGTTCGGAGATAACAGCTTCCTGCGCTCCGTACTCCATACCGACCGCGTGCAGGGGGATGAGGCCGGTTCTCGGCACAACGCCACTGCGCATGAGATGCTGGTAGAAGACGACGACAGCGGGTGCCCTGTACCGAGTGATCTCACCGACTCCCTTGACAGCCACCGACGGGCTCAGCTGGGCGATCACGGTCGACAGCCCTCGCCAGAACGCGCGGTCGGTCGGCAGCTTGCGCGGCATGAAGACCGTTCCGCCGAGCTTCTTGGTCTGAGGCTCGGAGTACCGCCAAGCGGTCATCGGCTCAACCGAGTAGCGGTTCTGAGGAGTGGCCTTGTCCCCGTTGCCCAGGAATAGCCCGACGACGGAGTCCTCATCTCCATGAAAAAGGACGCGTCGGGTCTGCCAGGTGTAGCAACTCACCGGCCCTGTGGGATCCGTGCTGCTCGAGCTTGCCGGGCCGTCCGGATCCCGCTCCCAGGGGGCTGTGTCCTGCTCGGGATCGACGCCCTCAAGATCAGGTACCTCTTCAGTCACGACCGTGTTGAGCAGTAGAGTTCGTGCCAAGGTGTCGCCGGAGACGAACACAGTTCCGATCTGCCCGGCCCATCCCGGACCGATCGGGTATCCCTTCCCACCTTTGACCGCAGGGTCCCCGACAGCTCCGGATCGGATTCCGGAAGGATCGAAAGCATGAACGTGGATGAGCCAGCGTGCCGCCTCCGCCCAGGTAATCCGCTCAAGGCCCGTGGCCATCCGCGTGGTGAAGAAGGGTTCTCCGTTGGGGACGTCCGCGATCAGGGATGTGAGCGCCGAGGTCTTCCCGGATGCTGCGTGGATCCCTGCAACCTGGAAGAACGGCCGTTCGGGGTGACGCAGGTCGAAGCGGTCCCGGAACCGCTCCAGGTAGGCGACGGCGTCCCGCCCCAGACGCGCCGGCTCATCCCAGTACTCCTCCCAGGTGTCCAGATCCTCGGGGCCTCCCATGGTGCGGTGGCAGATTGCCAGGAGCAGTCGCAGGATCGCCACATCCTGGGTCGCGATCTCCCCATGGATACCCTCGATGTCATCAGAGTCATGGAAGATCGTGAGGAGTGATACCTCGTCGGGGGAGCCATCGAGGCGGGTCACCTTGATCCAGGGCTCGTCCAGCAGGTTGAAGGTGGCTGTCATGGTTCGCGGACCTCCTTGAGTCCAGTGGACGAGTCGTACTCCAGGGTTTTGCCGAGCAGCTGTGCACGGCCGTCCGTCAGGGGCAGGAACAGCTGCCCCCTCAGGTCACGGTCATCCTGCCAGGCGTGTGCGACACGAATTCCGATCTCTTCGAGCTCGTCAATGGCCTGGTCCATCCGACGGCCCTTCGTCAGCCCGGCAGGAAGCCGGACCGAGGACATGACCAGCGTGCGTACGACGTCGCGGTCGGGAGCCCGGTCCGTTGGGAGGATGCTGCCGGGCTCTCCGGACGCTGGGGGCAGTGTCCGCAACTCCTCCTGGCCGCCGACCAGCCTGCGCTCAATGAGGATGACCTCCAGAGAGTCCTCGCCGTCGCGTACCTGGGCACGCGCCATCTCCTCGCTGTCGCTGGCTGTCGTGTGGAGCCAGTCGACGAGGTCCGCCCGTGCTCCCGCCCGTTTGGGCTCGGACAGCAGGAAGCCGTTGGCGGCGTCGTGCTTGGACGCGGCCTCCTGAGCGGCTGTCGCGCGTGCCCGTTCAAGGGCCTCGCCCCAGGCGGGAGGTACCTGTGCATCGGCCCCGTACACGGCCTCGATGAGCTGGTGGACATCCTGCGGCGTGCGGACCGTGCCCGAGCCCTTTAGGACCCGCTCGAGGGCCGCAGCGGTCAGGAGCATGTCCTGCTCGCCGTAGATCGTCTTCGCTCCGTGCTCGAGACATGGCTTAGGATTCGCAGGCTCTGGCAGGTAGTCGATGTAGCACGTCGGCACGGTCAAGCGCGAGGGACGCGGCCGGTCGTGCCGGTGGAGCCTGCCCATGCGCTGGAGAATGAGGTCGATGGGGGCCAGGTCGGTGACGAGCAGGTCGAAGTCCACGTCCAGGGACTGCTCCACCACCTGCGTGGCCACCACAATCGCCCGGTGCGGACGCCGTGGCTGCGACCGGGGCGGACCGAAGCGGTGCAGCAGGTCGGCGTCCTTGGCCTGGCGGTCGGCGATGGTGAAGCGGGCATGGGTGAGGCTCACCTCCTCACCGAATACTTGCCGCAGCTCCTCATAGGTCTCCTGGGCGCGGCGCACGGTGTTGCGGACCACGAGCGCGCAGCCGCCGTCGACCAGCGCCTCGCCCAGCAGCTGCGCCAGACCCGCTTCCCTCCCCAGTCGTCGCAGATGGACCTCGCTGGAGCGCCCCGAGGAGGAGACCGCCTCCACTTGGGCGCCCGAGGCGTCCACACTGACCAGGCAGGGGAATGGCGTGCTCACGGGCTCGGGGGCCAGGGTCTTCGGCGGCTTCCGGCCCGACATCAGGTCCAGGCCGCGACGGTAGGCGTCGGCCATCTGGGCGCTGCGCGCCTCCGACAGCGTCGCCGACAGCAGGATGACCGGGACTCCGTAGGAGGCGAGCCAGGTCAGCGCCCGGTTCAGGTAGACGTTCATGTACGTGGAGTAGGAATGCACCTCGTCGACGATGACGACCTTGCGGGACAGGCCCAGGTGCCGCAGCGCAAGATGGGGTGCCCGCATGGCGCCGAAGAGCAGGTGGTCCACGGTCGTCACGACGAAGTCGGAGAGCATGGACTTCTTCCGCCCGCTGAACCACGCCAGGATCGCCAGGTCAGCACGACGGCGTTCCTCGACCGACGGGCTCCTCCTTGACGCCGTGTCCTCGTCGCGGCCGACGTCGGACGGGCGGGGTCCGGGAACATCAGAGTCGTCCCCACCCAAGTTGCCCAGAAGCCGGTCGTGGATCTCCCAGCCCCGCCGGCGCAAGCGGCCTGCCTCACGGTTGAGACGGGCTCGGCCATGCTGGAGCGCGACAGCGAAGGTGGACGGCGCGCCATCGGCTGCGTATGACTTCTCGATGCGCTCCAACCAGTCCAGCTCCCGGGCGAACATCGCGTCCGTCGTCGCCTGGGTGGGCAGGGCGAACAGCACCCCTGACCGCCCCGTCCTCGCCGCCAGCACCTCGGCGGCCAGCTGCGCCGCCTCTGTCTTCCCGCCTCCGGTGGACTCCTGGATGACGAGCATGCCGGGCAGGGCCATGGTGCGGGCCGCCTCAACTGCCTTGGCCTGCACATCTGTGGCCCGGGAGCCCTCGGGAAGCGAGAACCGCGACGTCAGCAGGTGGTCGGGGGAGTGGCCGTCGTCGTGCGGGCGCCAGGGCTCGGGGATCTCCAGGCGGGCGATGCCCTGGGCGGCCCGTCGTGTGTGGGCCTCGGGGCCCAACCAGGTCAGGCCGTCCTCGTCGAGGTGGACCAAGGGGAAGTAGTCCTCGCAGGAGGCGATCCAGTCGGCAACGATGACGAGCCCGGACAGCTCGACGAGGAAGGGCTGAGACCATCGACGCGAGGACCAGTGCTCCAGGTACGGGGCGGCGCCCGTACGGGACGTGACGAGGTCGAGCAGCTCGTGCTGCACGGCGGTCCACCGCTCATCGCCCAGGAGCGGCTCCCGGCCGGGTAGATCGTTGAGCATGGTCGTGTTCGCCGGGATGCCGTGATGCGCGCCCACGACCGAGGACAGCGCCTGGACGCTCCTGCCAGTCCACCCGCGTGCGTCGGTGAGCCAGCCCTCGAGGATGTGCTGGCCCGCCAGGGCATGAGGGACCTTGCGACGCTCGAGAGGGTCGATCGGCGCGTGAGTGAGACCGGCCTCCTTCATCTGGTCGTCGAGGCCCGGGACCTGAACGGAGAACGCTGGCGTGCACTTGCCGATGTCGTGAATGCCTGCCAGCCACGAGACGAGGAGGCGGAACTCCTCGGCGGGTTCCAGACCCGAGGTTGAGCCCGAGAACTCCCTCTCCAGAAGATCGGAGATCGTGGGCCCTACCCACTCGCGAGCCAAGTGCTCAGCCACGGCAGCGGAGTCGAGGAGGTGGAGCCATAGGGGCAGCCAGCGCCGGCGCTCCGGGTCATAGCCGGACTTTGCCCACACGCGCTGGGCGGCAGGTGACAGGGGCACGGGGGGCTCCTTCCTTGGAGGCGGGAACAGACTAGAACGAAGCGCTGACACGAATGGCGGCGCTCACGTCCTGAAGTTCCCCCGTGACCGAACCGTTGCGCCCGCCGGGGGTGTCTTGCGGCGCGGTCCCTGTCACCTCTCACGGATGGGCTCGCCCTGCTTCCTCCGGCATCTTCTTCCGGAACACGCAGCGTCCTGCCGGAGAAGAAACGGGGGCCAGGGAGGAGGTGAGGGTCATGGGCGGGCCGAGAGGCCACCGCATCCTTCAGGCCGCAGGAACGGCCCGGAGGATCAGCGAACCGCTGACCGCAAGCGCTGACCCGATCCGGGCCGTCAGTGTCCACGCGTCGGTCAACGCCGTGCTCACCTGTAGGCATCCGCACGGCCCGGGGCTCCCATGCAACGTGGTACACGGTCACGAGTGCTCGACCATGTTGACCATGGCCAGGGCCTCGTCCTTCGACATGCGGCGGGTCCTCCCCTCGGCATGCTCCTGGAGCCCCTCGCGGATCCCGGCCATCGCCGCAGGATCCGACATGATCTCAAGAGTTTCGAGAAGCCCCTCAAGATCATCGACGCTCAGCAGCACCGCTGCGGGCCGGCCATGGGGAGTGATCGTCACGCGATCATGCGTGAGCGCCACCTGATCGACCACCTCCGAAAGGCGGTTCTTCGCGTCGCGCAGGGCGAGAGGGGACACGATCGTCATGGCCACACGTGTAGCTACAAGGGTTGTCGCCCGGAAGAACCGCGCCGCGTGGAAGAACCCCTGCCCGCTCGCGCCCGCCGCGCCGTCTCCACCGCGGCGGGCAGGGCCGCCAGGAGGCGCTCGACGTCGTCGGGCGACGTGCCCGTGCCCATCGTGCAGCGCAGCGTCCCCCGCGCAGCCTCCTCGCCCAGGCCCATCGCCAGCAGCACATGGCTCGGGCCGCTCACCCCCGCATGGCAGGCCGAGCCCGACGAGGCGTCGATCCCCGCCATATCCAGGGCCATGAGCAGCGCCTCCGCGCTCACCCCCTCGAACCACAGATGAGCCGTCCCCGGCAGATGCGGCACTCCCTCCGGCAGGGTCGCATGCGCGCCCGGGATCGCCAGCGCCCCCGCCAGCAGACGCTCCCGCAGCCCCTCCAGGCGCGCCGCCTCCGCCTCCCGCTCGGCCACCGCCAGCTCAAGGGCCAGTGCGAGCGCGCGGGCGCCCACCACATCCTGCGTGCCCGATCGCAGGCCTCGCTCCTGGCGGCCCCCGCCCATCGGCGCCACAAGCTCCAGATCGCGCCGCGCCACCAGCGCCCCCACGCCCACCGGCGCGCCCAGCTTGTGCCCGGAGATGCTCACCGCGTCCAGACCCCAGCCACGGATATCCAGCGGCACCCGCCCGACGGCGGCCACCGCGTCGCAGTGCACCGGCACGTACCCCGGCCGCCCCGGCCGCCCCGGCCGCCGCTCGCCGCTCGCCTCACGCACGGCCGCGACGATCCCCGCCAGATCCTGCACGGCCCCCGTCTCGTTGTTCGCCGCCATGACGCTCACCAGCGCCACGGGGACCGGCGCGCCGCCGCCCTCGAGACGGGCCGGGCCCCCATCCGCAGGCCCCCCGTCAGCCCGGGACTCCCGCGCCTCCCACGCTTCTTGCGCCTCCCGCACCACTGCGGCCACGGTCTCCGGCCGCATCAGCCCCGCGCCGTCGACCCCCAGAACCCGCAGGCGCGCCCCCAAGCGCGCCTGCGCCGTCCTCGCCGAGTCCAGCACCGCCGGGTGCTCCACCGCCGAGACCGCCAGCACCCCGCCCGGGACCGCCAGGGCCCGCCCCGCCACGACGAGCCCATCGGACTCCGTCCCGCCGGAGGTCAGGATCACCTCGTGCGCGTCCACCCCCAGGGCCGTCGCGATCCGGCCCCGCGCCTCTGCCAGAAGCCCCGCCGCCTTGCGGCCCGAGCCATGCAGCGCCGCCGGATTCGCCGGCACCCCGCCCGCCTGGCCGCCCGCCTCGGCGGCCATCTCAGCCGCATCCCGCGCCACCTGCTCGGCAACCTCGGGGCGCATCGGCGCCGTCGCCGCATGATCGAGGTAGGTCCGCATGGGGGAACCCTAGAGGATCGCCCGATGGAGGCGCCCCTGGTCCCGGCGCGATAACATTCGCCAATCCCGGGCCGAGGCAGCGCGGAGGAAAGGGGAGAGGGATGGAGCACGACGACCCCGGACTGACCCCCAAGGATGCCCAATCCCTCGACGCCGCCAAGCTCTACTACTCCGGCCTGGCCCAGCGGGAGGTCGCGGAGCGCCTCCACGTCTCCCGCTCCACCGTCTCCAAGCTCCTCGCCCACGCCGAGCGCCGCGGCTTCGTGCGCATCGAGGTCTACGACCCGCGCGAGCGCGACCCGCGACTCCTCGACACCCTCATCGAGCGCTTCGGCCTCCTCGACGTGCGCCTCGTCAGCCCCGCAGGCCCCGGCCCCGCCCTCCTGCGTCACGCCCTCGGGCGCGAGGGCGCCGCCCTCCTGGCCGACCTCGTGCGTGACGGGGACCGCATCGCCACCATCGGCTCGCGCACGATCGCCGAGCTCGCCCGGCACCTGCCCACCGTCACGCACTACGACCTCGACCTCGTCCAGATGGCCCGGGCCCTCATCCGCCCCGACCAATCCTCCTACGAGGACATCGGCGTGCACCGTCTCTCCCAGGCCCTCGGCGCCCGCCTCCACATCCTGGGCGCCCCGCTCATCGTGCCCACCGTGCGTGAGCGCAACGCCATCCACCGCGACCCCGACGTCCGCCGCGCCCTCGACCTCGCCCGCTCGGCCCGCATCGGCATCCTCACCGTCGGTGGGACGCAGGCATGGTCCCAGTGCCTGAGCCATGACCAGCTCGCCGCCGCCGAGCGCCGGATCCTCTCCGAGCGGGCCGTCGGCGACCTCGGATCGCGGTTCATCGACGTCGAGGGCCGGATCTGCGCTCCCGATCTCAACAATCGCATGGTCGGCCTGTCCCTGCCGGAGATCCGCCGTCTCGAGCAGCGCGTCATCATCGCCGGGGGAGCGGATAAGGCCGCCGCCCTGCGCGCGGCGCTCAGACGCGGATATGCCAACCGCCTCATCACCGATGTGGCCACCGCGCGCCGGATCATCGCCATCGACGACGATCGGCTCGCCGCCTGAGACCGCCGACGAGCGCGGTTCCCCGTCCACATCGGCCGGCGACGGCCGGCGACGCTCTGGAACAAATGTTCCACTGCGGAGAGAATGCGACGACATTCGTCGGTCCCGCAGCTGGAAACACTGACAAACAACTGAAATGGCGAGGAAAACGCGCCCCTGGCTTCGATGGCCGTGAAGGGTTACCGCCGCAGCGCGACGGCGTTACCTTCGTGTGGTCACCGCCACGGACGAAGGAGTTCTCGTGACATCTGTTTCCCGCATCATCGACCACACCCTGCTCGCCCCTGACGCGACCGCGGAGCAGATCGACGCCCTATGCCAGGAGGCGAAGGACCTCCGCATGGGAGCCGTCTGCGTCAACCCATCCCGGGTCCCCCAATGCCGCGAGGCACTGGCGGGCAGCGGCATCACCCTCTGCACCGTCATCGGATTCCCCCTGGGCGCCACCCTCACCGGGGCCAAGGCCGCCGAGACCCGCGCCGCCATCGCCGCGGGCGCCGAGGAGGTCGACATGGTCATCAACATCGGTGCCGTCAAGGACGGCGACTGGGACGCCGTCGAGGCCGACATCCGCGCCGTCGTCGAGGCCTCGGGCAGTGCCCTGACCAAGGTCATCCTCGAGACCTGCCTGCTCACCGACGACGAGATCCGCCGCGCCTGCGCCGCCGCCAAGACGGCCGGGGCCGACTTCGTCAAGACCTCCACCGGCTTCTCCACCGGGGGCGCCACCGCCCACGCCGTCGCCCTCATGCGCGAATGCGTGGGGGAGGGCATGGGCGTCAAGGCCTCCGGCGGTATCCGCTCCGCCGCCGACCTGGCCGCCATGGTCTCCGCCGGCGCCACCCGCATCGGCGCCTCCGCCGGGAGGGCCCTGCTGGAGGCGGATCCGGAGGCCGAACGATGAGCGCCACCGACCAGACCACCGCCAGCCCCGACGCCGCCCCCGAGGCCGTCCCGGACCACCGTTCCATCGGGATCATCCCCGACCCCACCCGCCAGCTCGACGACGGCTACCTGGACCGCACCCCGGTCTTCCAGTACATCCTGCTGTCCATCTGCTTCCCCATGTGGGGCGCGGCCGCCAGCCTCAACGACATCCTCATCACCCAGTTCAAATCCGTCTTCGACCTGTCCGACTTCGCCTCGGCGTTCGTCCAGTCCGCGTTCTACGGCGGCTACTTCCTCATCGCCATCCCCTCCTCGCGCGTCATCCGGCGCACGAGCTACAAGACGGGCCTCCTCATCGGCCTGAGCGTCTACATCCTGGGATGCACCCTCTTCTTCCCGGCCTCCCGGATGGCCACCTACCAGGTGTTCCTCGCCTCGTTGTTCTCCATCGCCATCGGCCTGTCCTTCCTGGAGACCTCCGCGAACACCTACTCCTCGCTCATCGGCCCCAAGCGCCTGGCCACGCTGCGCCTCAACATCTCCCAGACCTTCACCCCGATCGGATTCCTCGCCGGGGTCGTCCTGGGCAAGTACCTCATCTTCTCCGAGGGGGAGTCCCTCGAGAAGCAGATGGAGGGCCTGGATCACGAGGCCGCCCGCGCCGTCGCCGAGGCCGCGCTCCAGCGCACCCTCGGCCCCTACAAGGTCATCATCGCGGTCCTCTTGGTGCTCGTGGTGCTCGTGGCCATCACCCGATTCCCCCGCTGCAAACCACTGGACTCCCACCACCACGAGGAGCGGGCCTCCATCGGGGAGACCCTGGCCTACCTGCGCACCCGGAGGCGCTTCGCCCAGGGGATCATCGCCCAGTTCCTCTACGTCGGGCTGCAGACGGCCGTGTGGTCCTTCACCATCCGACTCGCCCTCAACATGGATGCCGGCCTCAACGAGCGCTCCGCCTCGAACTTCATGATCGGCACATTCATCATGTTCTTCGCCGGCAAGATGCTCGCCAATGTCCTCATGGCGCGCTTCAACCACGACCTCGTCCTGGTCGGGTACTGCGCCGTCGGGATGGCCGCACTCGTGTACGTGTCCTTCGTGCCCAATATGAGCGCGGTGTGGTGCGCCCTGCTCGTCTCGGGGTGCATGGGGCCGTGCTGGGCCACCATCTACGCCCGCACCCTGGACTCCATCGAGGACAAGAGATTCACCGAGACCGGAGGCGCGATCATCGTCATGGCCATCGTCGGCGGCGCCGTCGTCCCCGCGCTCCAGGGCCTCATCTCCGACGCCCTCGGATCGATGCAGCGCTCATTCGCCATCAACATCGCGTGCTTCGCCGTCATCCTCCTGTACTTCCTGCGCTGTCACAGGGACGAACGGGATGAGCGGAATAGCACCCCCACGAACGCGACCCGCAAGGAGGACTGAGACATGATCACCATCCCGCTGTCCCGCGAGATCTTCACCGCCACCCCCACCAACATCGTCGAGGCGGGGACGCTGCGCGCCACCGCCACCGTCCACCCCTCGGGGATCGCCTCGCTCACCATTGCCAACGAGCGGGGCAGCGTGGAGGTGCTGCCCTACATGGGGCAGATCATCTGGGACCTGGTCTTCGACGGCATCAGCCTGCGCATGGACAACATGTTCAGCCGGCCCCGGCCCGCCACCGAGATCGCGGCCACCTACGGCTGCTTCGCCTTCCACTCCGGCCTGCTCGCCGCCGGGTGCCCCGCGCCCGACGATGATCACCCCCTCCACGGAGAGTTCCCCTGCGCGCCCATGGACGCCGCCTGGATCGAGATCGAGGACGCCCCCGGGAGCGGGGAGGGCGCGGGCGCCGTCATGCGCGTCGTCTCCTCCTACGAGTACGTCATGGGATTCGGCGCCCACTACCGGGCCCGCCCCTCCGTCGCGCTCGCCGAGAGCGCCACCATGATCGACATCGCCCTGGACGTGACCAACCTGTCCGCCTACGCGCCCATGCCCCTGCAGTACATGTGCCACATGAACTACGCCTTCGTGCCCGGAGGCGCCATGCGCCAGACCCTTCCCGACGGCGCCTTCCAACTGCGGCGCACCATCCCCGCGCACGTCACCCCCACCCCGGAGTGGAGGGCCCTCAACGAGGACATCCTCGCCGGGCGCCTCAACGCCGACTCCCTGGAGGGCGCTGAGGCCTTCGACCCCGAGATCGTCTACTTCGCCGACGACCTGCCGCGCTACGGCAAGGACCTCGAGTTCGAGCTCGCCTCGCCCGACGGGCGCGTCTTCGCCACGCGCTTCTCCTCCGAGGAACTGCCCGTGGCCACCCGCTGGATCCTGCACAACCCGGACCAGAAGGTTGCCGCATTCGTCCTTCCCGGCACGTCGCGCCCCGAGGGCCGCAACGCCGCCCGCGAGGCCGGCACCCTCATCGAACTGGCCGCCGGCCAGAGCCGATCCTTCCACGTCACCACCGGGCTCAAGGAGGGCTGAGACATGGATATCGCCGTCATCGGCTCCAACATGGTGGACCTCATCTCCTACATCCACCGGATGCCAGCCGAGGGGGAGACCGTCGAGGCCCCGGACTTCGCCATGGGGTGCGGCGGCAAGGGCGCCAACCAGGCCGTCGCGGCCGCCCGCCTCGGCTCCAGCGTGCGCATGGTCACCAGGGTCGGCAACGACATCTTCGCCGACAACACCATCGCCAACTTCAGGCGCAACGGCATCGACACCACCTATGTCATGCCCACCGAGGCCACCAGCGGCGTCGCACCGATCTTCGTCGATGAGGAATCGCACAACTCCATCATCATCGTCAAAGGCGCCAACGCCCTGCTCACCCCCGACGACGTGCGCGCCGCCGAGGAGGACATCGCCGCCTGCCGCCTCATCGTCCTCCAGTTGGAGATCCCGCTGGAGACCGTCTACGAGGCCGTGGCCCTGGGCAAGCGCCATGGCATCCCCGTGCTCCTCAACCCCGCGCCCGCCCAGCCCGACCTCGTGCTGGGCCGGGTCCGGGACTGCGAGTACATCGTGCCCAACGAGACCGAGCTGTCGCTGCTCACCGGCATGCCCGTCGAGACCATGGACGACGTGCGCAACGCCGCCTCCGTCCTGCTGGACGTGGGCATCCCCAACGTCATCGTCACCCTCGGGGAGCGCGGAGCACTCTGGCTGACGGCCGAGGGCGAGCGCGTCATCGACGCCGTGGCCGTGGACGCCCACGACACCACCGGAGCCGGGGACGCCTTCATCGGCTGCTTCAGCCACTGCCTCGTGGCCGACGGAGACGTCCTGGAGGCCCTGAGGAGGGCCAGTCACTACGCGGCCGACTCCGTGACCAAGCCCGGGACGCAGTCCTCCTACGCCGACGCCGAGCAGTTCGCCCGCCTGTGCGGCGCGCAGTAGAAGCTGGGCGCGGGGCCGGCCGACGGTGAGCGGTCCCGCGCTGACCAGCGGCTCATCCGGCACCGGGGCCCGCATCCATCGACCGCGCGGGCCCCAGCCGGTGGGACCCGTTGGGCGGAGGAACGGGGAAAGGCGCATGGTGGGCCCATGACCTGCCAACCCAGCGCACCCCGCCCCGCCGCGCCTCGAGGGACCGACCGGGACGCGCCGACGGCGCGGCGCGCGCTCCGCACCCGGTCCGCTGCCCTCGCTCTACCGATGCTGTCGCGCAGCCGGACCGACCGGGACGCCGCGCGCCGCAGCGAGCCCGGGCTCCTGGAGCGCCTCGCCGCCGACCCCGCCACCCGGCTGGTCCTGGCCGACGCCCGGGGGCGCGTCGCGCTCGCGGCCCCCGCCATCCGCCCCGACCTGCCCCTGGACGGGCTCACACCCTTCGAGTCCGCGCCGGAGAATCTGCACCTGGCCGATCTGCGCGCCACCGACGCCGACCTGAGCGGGCTGCTCCTCATCTACCTCGGCCGTTCCCCGCGCGGCTCCGCAGCGGGCGAGGGGGGAACGGGCGGGCCGGGGCAGGACGCCGGGGGCGCCGCCTGGATCGCCGCGGTCGTCCCCAATGGCGCCCCCGCCACGACTGCCGCCGAGCCCCAGGACGCCGAGGGCGCCAGGCGGCCTCACGCCGACCTCGAGCGGATCCTCGCGGCCAACCCGCTGTCCGCGCTGCGCGCCGTCGGGGCCGCCCTCGACGCCCACGACGCCGGGCTCGCCACCGCCGCCGCCGCCCTGGCCGCCTGGCACGCCTCCGCCCCCCACTGCGCCGCCTGCGGGGCCCGTACCGAGCCCTGCCAGGCCGGATGGGCCCGCCGCTGCCCGCGACCCGGCGGCTGCGGCGCCATCTCGTTCCCCCGTACGGACCCGGCCGTCATCATGGCGGTGACCGACGAGCGCGACCGCATCGTCCTCGTCCACGGCGCCGCCTGGCCGCCCCGGCGCTACTCCACCGTCGCCGGATTCATCGAGGCGGGGGAGTCCGCCGAGGCCGCCGTCGCCCGGGAGGTCGCCGAGGAGATCGGGCTGCGGGTCGAGGCGGTCGAGCACGTCGCCACCCAGCCCTGGCCCTTCCCCCGCTCCCTCATGCTCGGCTACCGCGCCCGCCTCGCCCCCGGCGAGGGCCCCGCGCGCCCCGACGGCGAGGAGGTGAGCGACGCCGTCGCCCTGTCCCGCGCGGAGCTGGCGGAGGCCGTGGCCGCCGGGGAGGTCATCCTTCCCGGTCCCACCTCCATCGCCCACCTGCTCATCGAGGACTGGTACGGCGGGGGCCTTCCCGAAGCGCCGACGTGGAGCAGCCCCCGCCCGCCCGGGGCGCCCGCGCCCCAGCGACCGTGAGCGGCGGGCGGATCGCGATAAGCGGCGTCGGAGCGTGTCGGCGGGCCGTGGCAGGCTGTGCACGATGACCAAGCCCAGTCCCGCCCCCGACGCCCCCGGCCCCGTCCGGGCCGGGCGGCCGCCGACCCCCGCCCAGCTGCTCGACGCCCTCGACCCCGATCAACGCGCCGTCGCCGAGCACCTGGAGGGGGCGCTGTGCGTCCTGGCCGGCGCCGGCACCGGCAAGACCCGCGCCATCACCTACCGCATCGCCCACGGCGTCGCCGTCGGCGCCTACCACCCCCACCAGCTCCTCGCCCTCACCTTCACCAAGAAGGCCGCGGGCGAGCTGCGCAGCCGCCTGCGCGCGCTGGGCATCGAGGGCGCTCAGGCCCGCACCTTCCACTCCGCCGCCCTCAGTCAGCTCCGCTACTTCTGGCCCACCGCCATCGGCGGGCAGATCCTCCCCCTCCAGCCCGGCAAGGCCCCCCTCATCGCCGTCGCCGCCTCCCGCCTCGGCCTGGGAACGGACCGCGCCCTCATCCGGGACCTCGCCGCGGAGATCGAATGGGCCAAGGTCACCAACACCCTCCCCGAGGACTACGCCCAGGCCGCCACCGCGCGCGGGCGCGGCGCCGCCGGGCTCGACGCCGGCACCATCGCCTCCGTCCTCCACCTCTACGAGGAGGCCAAGAGCGAGCGCGGCGTCATCGACTTCGAGGACGTTCTGCTCATTCTCGCCGGCATCCTCGCCGAGCGGGAGGACATCGCCGCCCGCGTGAGGAGCCAGTACAAGCACTTCGTGGTCGACGAGTACCAGGACGTCTCCCCGATCCAGCAGCGCCTGCTGGACCTCTGGCTCGGGCGGCGCCGCCAGCTGTGCGTCGTCGGGGACGTCTCCCAGACCATCTACTCCTTCGCCGGCGCCACCCCGGACTTCCTCACCGGCTTCGCCTCCCGGTACGACGGCGCCCGCGTCATCCGCCTCAACCGCGACTACCGCTCCACCCCCCAGGTCGTCTCCCTGGCCAACCGGGTGCTCGCCCGCTCGCGGCGCGGCTCAGGGGCGCTGCGCCTGCCCGCCGGCGCCGTCGAGCTCGTCGCCCAGCGCCCCAGTGGCCCCGCCGTCCGCTTCGACTCCTACGAGGACGACACCGCCGAGGCCGCCGGCGTCGTCGAGCAGGTGGGCCGCCTCACCGCCTCCGGGGTGCCCCTGTCCGAGATCGCCGTCCTCTACCGCACCAACTCCCAATCCGAGGCCGTCGAGCAGGCCCTGGCCTCCGCCGGCATCGGCTACCTCGTGCGCGGTGGGGAGCGGTTCTTCGAGCGCGAGGAGGTCAAGCGCGCCATGGTGCTGCTGCGCGGCGCCGCCCGCACCGAGGCCGCCACCCTCACCGGGGACGTCGCCCGCGACGCCCGGGAGATCCTCGCCCGCGAGGGCTGGGCCGAGCAGCCCCCCGCCGCCCGCGGCGCCCAGCGTGAGCGCTGGGACTCCCTCAACGCCATCGTCTCCCTCGCGGACGAGCTCGCCCCCCGTCCCGGTTCCAGCCTCGACACCCTCATCGCCGAGCTCACCGAGCGCGCCGAGGCGCAGAACGCCCCCACGGTCGACGGCGTCACCCTGTCCTCCCTCCACGCCGCCAAGGGCCTCGAATGGGACGCGGTACTCCTCATCGGCGCCTGCGAGGGGCTCCTGCCGATCTCCCTGGCCGAGGGGCCCGCCGCCCTGGAGGAGGAGCGGCGCCTGCTCTACGTGGGCGTCACCCGCGCCCGTGAGCACCTCCTCATCTCCTACGCCCGCGCCCGTCACCCCGGGGGCCGCGCCTCCCGCCGCCACTCCCGCTTCCTCGACGGCATCTGGCCCACCGAGGCCGACGCCGATGGGGCCGGGGCTCGCCGTCGGGGGAGCGGCGACTCCTCGCCGCGCGCCCGCGCCAAGGAGGCCGCCGCCCTCTTCGAGCAGGAGAACGACCCGGCCACCATCGCCCTGTTCGAGGCCCTGCGCGCCTGGCGGGCCGAGGAGGCCAAGGGGCGCTCCGTGCCGGCCTACACGGTCTTCGCGGACACGACGCTGCGGTCCATCGCCGTCGTCAAACCGGGAACCCGCCAGCAGCTCGCCCTCATCCGCGGCGTGGGTCCGGTCAAGATCGAGGCCTACTCCGAGGCCGTCCTGGCCATCGTCCGCGAGCAGACCGGCTGAAGCGCCGCGCAGGCGCACTCTGGATGCGGCTGCCACCGTCGCTCCAGCCCCAGGGGCTCGGTCCCCGAGATCTCAAGGCTGCGGCCCGCCCATTGCCCCGGCCCGCCGGCCAGCACCTCCAGGACCGTCCTCGCCACGAGCCCCGCCGCCTGATGCGCCAGAAGCCGCTCGATGCGCGGCGCGGGCAGGCCCCGCTCCTGCGTGGCCACCGCCGGCCAACGCGGGTCGGCGTCCCGCTCATGCAGATCGAGGCACGCCGCGCACAGCTCCCGACCCGGTTCCAGGAGCGGGCCGACCCGCACGCTCACCTCCCGCACCACCACCGGCAGGTGCGGCGCGTCCGCCCGCGCCAGGCTCCGCGCCCGGACCGGGTCGATGAGATGCGGCTCCACGGTGAGCATCAGGTCGGGCAGCGCTCGCAGCGGGGCCCGGCGCGCCGTCGTCGGGAAGGACTCGCCCAGCGCGGCGTCGAGGGACGGGTCCTCGACCAGGATCGAGCCCACCCCGGCCTCGGCGAGGAGGGCGACGGCCTCACGGGCGATCACCCCCGGCGCCCCCTCATCGACGCGCCCCAGCACAGCCAGGCGGGCCTCGCCCAGGCGGCGGGCGCGCGCCGAGGCGCCGCCGGGGGAGCAGAGGCGCTCCCAGTACAGGACGTCGTCGGCGTCGCGCTCCGCGCTCGGGAGCGGGTCCTCGCAGAGCACTCCGCCCTCGCGCAGCATGCTCACGAGCTCATGGGCGCGGCGCAGAGGCAGGTCGGACAGGCGCGCCGAGCGGGACAGCGAGAGCCGGTCAGTGCCCTCATCGAGGCGGTCGATGAGGCGCTGCTCCGCCGCGCTCATCCCGCTCAGGACGACGGCGTTGCCCGCCTCGGCTCCGATCTGGCACTCGCCCGGGCCCCGCCACAGGACCGGGGCCGCTCCACGTAAGCGCATGACGATGCTCTCCTCACGGCCGCCTTGGGGAGGGGGACCGGCGAACCGGTGATGGGCGGCCTGGATCAGCCTCGCACTCCGGGAGGCACCGTGCCAGGGGGCCGGGCGGATCTGTGGAAAACCGCCCGGCGCCGCAGGCCGGGAACCGGTTTCGATGGCGTTTTCGACCGGTCTCGGCGAGGGGGCGGGGCGAGTCCTGGGACGGCGGGGCCGGCGTCGGGTACCTTGAGCGATGCCTCGGGCACCGTCGACGCCTCCCGGGGCGCCGAGCGCAGGAGGAGACATGACGAGCAGCGGGCCGATCCGCATCGGGGCCATCGACCTGGGGCCCTCCACAGGGAGGGTCATCGTGGGCACCATCGACGAGGGGCGCATCACCCTGACCGAGACCCGTCGCTTCCCGAACAGCGCGATCCCCCTCCCCACCCGGGCCGGCGAGCGCCTCTACTGGGACCTGCTGCGGCTGTGGAGCGAGATCCGCCAGGGCCTGCTCGCCGCCGTGCGCGACGTCGGGCCCCTGTCCGCCATCGGCGTGGACGCCTGGGGCATGGACTACGGCCTGGTCACCGGCGACGGCGTGCCGGCGGGCCTGGTCAGCGCCTACAACTCCACCAGGACCCAGGGCATGCCCGAGCGGCTCTTCGAGGCGATCCCGGCCAGTGAGCTCTATCGGATCAACGGGCTGCAGGTCCAGGAGTTCACCACCGTCTTCCAGCTCATGGCCGAGAACCGCGAAGGGGGCCTGCCCACCCCCGGCAACGGCCTGCCCTCCCGGACGCTGCTGCTCCTGCCCGACCTCATCACCTGCTGGCTCACCGGCTCCATGTACGCCGAGGTCACCAACGCCTCGACCACGGGGCTCGTCGACACCCGCACGCGCAGCTGGTCGCGCCCGCTCGTCGAGCGCCTGCGCACCGAGATGGGCCTCGACCTGGCGGGACTCCTGCCCGAGACGATCGAGCCCGGCACCATCGTCGGGCCCGTGCGCCGGGACGCCCTGGAGGTCTTCGGCCCCGACGGCGCCCCCACGCCCGTGGTCGCCGTCGGCTCGAACGACACCGCCTCCGCCGTCGTCGCCGTCCCGGCCGAGAACGAGGACATCGCCTACATCTCCTGCGGCACGTGGTCCGTCGTCGGCCTCGAGCTCGACAGGGCCGTGCTCACCGAGGCCTCGCGGCGCGCGAACTTCTCCAACGAACTGGGCGTGGACGGCACGGTGCGCTACCTCAAGAGCGTCATGGGCCTGTGGGTGCTCGACGAGGCGGTGCGCGCCTGGGGGGAGCAGGGCCTCGAGGTCTCCCTGGCCGAGCTCGACGCCGCCGCCGAGGCCAGTGAGCCTCTGCGCACGGTGGTCGATATCGATGACCGGATCTTCGTGGCCCCCGGTGATATGGCCGCCCGCATCGACGACGCCGCCCGGGCCACCGGCCAGCCGCGGCCGCGCAGCATCGGCGAGTACGCGCGCTGCGTCAATGAGTCCCTCGCCCTGGCCTACCGGCGGGCGGTGAGGGAGGCCGCGGCCCTGTCCGGCAAGCGGGTGGGCGCGCTGCACCTGGTCGGCGGGGGAGTGCGCAACCGCCTCCTGTGCCAGCTCGCGGCCGATGCCACCGGGCTGCCCGTCGTCGCCGGCCCGGTGGAGGCCACGGCCCTGGGCAGCATCGTCGTGGCCGCCAGGGGCGCCGGGCTCATCAGCGGCGACCTCGCCCAGCTGCGAGAGCTGGTGCGCGCCTCCTCGGATATCACCCGGTACGCGCCTGACCCGGCGGCGGCGCCGGCCTGGGACGGCGTCGAGCGCCGGCTCTTCGGGGAGCTCCAGCCCCGGCCGTGAACCACAAGGCCGGCTACGGGCCGGGCCGCGGTGGCCCGCCTCAGGCGCCTGTGGAGAGGGAACCGGTCTCGGTGACGTTTTCGACCGGTCTCGGCGAGGGGGAGGGGGTGGGCTAGCGGGTGGCGGCCGTCCGACAGCTAGTCAGGGCGGAGGTGTCGTCGGCGGCGATGCCCTCGGCGGCCTGCACCGCCTCATGCAGGTTGGAAACCGCGTAGACCTCCATGCCCTCGGGCTCATGGCCCAGGACATCCCCGCAGTTGCCCGCGGGGGCGAGGAAGTAGCGCGACCCGGCGTCGGAGGCGCCCGCCATCTTCTGGGCGATGCCGCCGATGGGGCCGATCGTTCCGTCGGAGGAGATCGTCCCCGTGCCGGCGATGTCCTTGCCGCCGGTGAGATCCCCCGGAGTGATCTTGTCGATGATGCCGAGGGCGAACATCGATCCGGCACTCGGCCCGCCCACGTCCGACAGGGAGAAAGTGGCGCTGACGTCCGAGTTCGCGCGCACATCGAGCATGACGCCCAGGAGTGAGCCCTCGCGGCCGGAGTCCCGCCCCGGATCGAGGGTCGCCATCGTCAGGGTGACGTCCTGCCCCTCCCTGCTGACGACCACCTGGACCTCGGTGCCCGGCGCGATGGTCGTCATGAGCTCCTGAAGCTGGGCGTAAGTGGCCGGGGAGGTCGTCGTCCCGCCCACGGGGGTGACCGAGCGGATGACATCCCCGGCCGCGAACACGCCGTCGCCCCGCTCGTCCGAGGTCCCCCGCACGGTGAGGACCATCGAGTCCGCCAGCCCGGTCTCCAGGAGCGCCGCTGTCACCGCGGCGTCCTGCGAACTCGTCATCTGGGCCTGCTCCACCTCGTGCTGCTGCTCGGCGGTGACGCTCTCGGGGCAGACCTGATCGCGGTCGAGCACGATCTCATCCGGATCCAGCCAGGCGCGGATGACGTCCAGCGCGGTCACCGGGTAGCCCGGGCAGCCGGAGACGGCCACCGTGGTCATCCGCAGCGCGCCCTGCGCGCCGTGGGTCTCGGCACCGGAGATGCTGATGAGATCGGTGGACCGGCCCTCGGACTGGACGGTGCCGAGCACGTTCCAGGTGCGCCCCGGGCTCTCGATGACCTTCGGCACGGGGATCGTCGCCGCCGCGATGAAAGCCAGGATCCCCAGTGCCATCCCGGCCAGGAGCCAGCGCCACGGGTGGGCGATGCGCGGGCGGCGCCCGGCAGCGGCCTCAGGGGCGGCCCCCGCGTCCAGAGCCGCGGCGGTCGGTGCGTCGGCGGGCGAGCCGGGGGCGGGGAGCGTCGGGTCGGGATGCTCGGTCACGGGCCCCATCATGGCCCACGGGGCAGCGCCACGCCCACCCGCCCCGTCCCATTCCGTCATCGCGCTGCGGGCGAAGCGCGTTCCCGGCGCGCAGGCGCCCATGGCACGATCGTCCTGTGCCCCGCGGGCGCTCCTTCTGCGCCCGCCTCCCGGCACCGCCCCGACGTCAGCCAGTCACCACCGCCAGGGAGGAACCCCATGAGCGAGGACCCCTTCGAGACCCTTGAGGAGCTCCTCTCCGCGATCCTCGGGCCGCAGACCGCGCGCGACGCCGTCGCCGCCCTGCGATCCTCCGGCATCGACCCCGAGCAGCTCGCCTCGATGGGCGGGATGGAGGAGCTCGCGCGCATGAGCCCCGGGCAGGCCATGGCGATGCGCGCACAGCTGTCCCAGATGTTCGCCGCCTCCTCAACCGAGCCCGTCAACTGGACCATGGGGCGTGACCTCGCCCTCCAGCGGGCGCGCGAGGGCGGGGACCCCACCGTCACGGCCGGGCAGGCCCAGGCCGTCCGCCAGGCCCTGACCGTCGCCGATCTCTGGCTGGACACCGCCACCGAGCTCATGCCGGCCCCCGGCGGGCGCGAGGCATGGAGCCGCGATGCCTGGGTCACTCGCACCATGCCCGTGTGGAAGGACGTCTGCGCGCCCGTCGCCCAGGCCGCCACTCGCGCCCTCTCCGAGGCCCTGACCCACCAGATTCGGAACATGGGCGAGGCCGTGGGGGACGAGGCGGTGGGTGAGGCCGCCAAGCAGGTCGGCGCTCTGGAGGCGATCATGCGCACCATGGCCGGCGCCGCCTTCGGCATGCAACTCGGCCACGCCATCGGGCAGCTCGCGCAGGAGGCCGTCGCCTCCACCGAGGTCGGCCTGCCGCTGACCCGCGAGCCCGGTACCGCTCTCCTCCCCGCCAATATCAGTGCCTTCGCCGCCGAGCTGGAGGAGGACGAGGAGGAGGTGCGGATGTTCTTCGCCGTGCGGGAGGCCGCCACCGCGCGCCTCTACGCGCACGTCCCCTGGCTGCGCGGGCAGGTCATGAGCGCCGTTGAGGCCTACGCCCGCGGCATCGCCATCGACACCGACGCCGTCGAGGCCGCCGTGGTGCAGGTGGACCCGCATGACCCCGAGGCGATCCAGGCCGCCCTGGCCGGGGGGATGTTCTCCCCGCAGTCCAGCCCCGAGCAGCTCGAGGCCCTCGGCCGTCTCGAGACCCTCCTGGCCCTCATCGAGGGCTGGGTGCAGGTGGTCACCGAGCGGGCCATCGCCCCGCATCTGCTGCGAGGCATGGCGCTGGCCGAGATGATGCGGCGCCGCCGTGCCGCCGGGGGGCCGGCCGAGCAGGTCTTCGCCCAGCTCATCGGGTTGGAATTCCGACCCCGGCTCGCCCGCGAGGCGGCCGATCTGTGGCGGCGCATCGGCGCGGAGGCCGGCGACGCCGAGCGCGACGCCTTCTGGCAGCACCCCGACGTCATGCCCACCGCCTCCGAGCTCGCCCACCCCGAGGACTTCCTGACGATGCGGCAGGCGGACAAGGACATGGACGCCGAGATGGACGCCGATCTCGCCTCACTGCTCGACGGCACCCTGGGCTACACCGACGCCGCCCGCGAGGCGGACAGGGCCGATCAGGGCGGACGCGGGCAGCGGGACGAGGACCCCGACTCGGGCGGCCCCGGGGCTCCCGGCGAGGAGGACTGAGACGCCGAGCCCCGGCGCCCGGGGTCCGGACGAGGCTCAGATGAAGGTGGCCCGCAGGGCCTCCGCCAGCCCCGGCACCAGGTCGGGGCCCTGGGCGACCATGGCGGGGGAGTCCTGGGAGCGGGCGCGCACCGCGCACCACGCCTCATTGGAGCGCAGAGCCCCGACGACGACGCGCACCTCCTCGCGATCCGGCCGGCTCTCCAAGTAAGCCAGTTGCTCGGCCTCGTCCTCGATCGCGGCGGCCTCCGCCTCCGCCTCCGCCGGCAGGATGATGCGCTCAGCGGACACGGCCACGCCGTCGACGCTCATCGGCCAGGCCAGCTGGGTCAGCAGGTCCTCCAGCGTGGACGAGGGCGGCAGGTCCTCCTGCTCGACGAGCATGAGCGACTCCGGGTTCTTCCTCGCCCCCTCCACGGCGCCGGGGTCCAGGAGGTCGGCCAGGGAGGGGTCGGCCCGGAGAGCCGTCGAGGTGCGCACCAGCGCGAAGACCGCTACGGGGGTGTCCCAGCCCCGCTTCGCCATGTGCTCCTCGAGCTCCATGACAGCATCGGCCAGGGCGACGTGGCGCGGCGAGCCGAGCGCGAGGCGGCGCGCGGTCCCAGTGGCGGACGGGTTCTCCCCAGGGGCGGTCGACTGCGTCATGCGCCTATCCTCGCATCCTCCTCCCCATTCCCCCGGCCGATCCCGGTGCCGACCGGCGCGTCCCGCTTTGATCGCCGTCTCGCGCCTATGGGACCATGGGGTCCGGGCGCCTCGGCGCCGACCAGTCCGCGCGAGGGTCGCGCGGCACCAGTGACGGAGCGTGATCGTGAACAACAGGTCCGACGACGATCCCATCGAGCAGCCAGATCCCGACCGGCCCGAGGACGCGCCCCGGACCCCGTCCGAGGGCACCGGGGAGCCGGAGGGGTCGAAGGGGCCGAGGAAGTCCGGGGGCTCAGCGGGTTCCGCCGATGAGCCCAGCAAGGAGGACCGCGTCCGCTCGGGGATGTTCTTCGAGGGCGACGCCGCTTTCCTGCGCCACCTCGGCGATGCCCTCAAGGCCCATGACCCCGGCCCGTCGGACGATGACGGGGACGGGGGCTCCCGCGGTGGAAGCGGCGGCTCCGGGGGCTCTGATGACAATGGCGGGCGCGACGGGGGCCGTGCCCACCGGCCCTCCAGCGGCGCCGCCCCCTCCCGGCGCCCGGGACCGCTCTCCCTGACGATCGGCATCCTGGCCGGGGCGGCGGCGCTCATCGGCTTCCTCTCGCGCTCGTGGACGGAGGTCCTCTGGTTCAACCAGTTGGGCTACCAGCGGGTCTTCTGGACTCACTGGGCCAGCGCGGGGGCGCTGTTCGTCGTCGGGTTCGTCATCATGTTCCTGGCCACCGGCGGCGCGATGGCCGCGGCCTACCGCGCCCGCGAGATCGAGGTCCCGACCGACGAGGCCACCCGCAACCTGGAGGCCTACCGCACGCTCATCGAGCCCTTCCGCCGGCGCCTGGCCTGGCTCATCCCGGCGGTCCTGGCGCTGGCCGGCGCGGCCTGGGAGCTCGCGCCCAAGTGGCAGCAGTTCCTCCTGGCCTTCAACGCCGAGCCCTTCGGGGTGACCGACCCGCAGTTCGGCATGGACATCTCCTTCTACGTCTTCATCCTGCCGGTGCTCACCGCGGTGGTCGGCTTCCTCATCCGCGTGGTCATCTTCGCGGGCCTGGCGAGCGTGGCCGTCCACTACCTCTACGGCGGGATCGCGGTGGCGCGCGCCCAGCACGTCACCCGCGCCGCGCGCATCCACCTCACCGGTTTCATGGCGGCCCTCAGCCTCCTGCTGGGCGCGCGCTACTGGCTGACCCGCTACACCTCGCTGTACTCCTCGAACTCCAGATTCGACGGCGCCGCCTACACCGACGTCAACGCGGTCCTGCCCGCCCAGGCGATCCTGGCGGCCATCGCCGTCGTCGTCGCGGTGCTGTTCATCGCCTCGATCCGTTCCAGCTCGTGGCGGCTGCCCATCATCGGCGTCGTCGTCATGGTGGCCTCGGCCCTGGTCATCGGTACCGGCTACCCGGTGGTCATCCAGCGCTTCGTCGTCGAGCCCAACGCGCAGCGCGAGGAGTCGGAGTACATCGGCCGCAACATCAACGCCACGCTGGCCGCCTACGGCCTGGGGGACGCCAGCCTGTCCGCCTATGACGCCAAGACCACGGCAGAGCCGGGCCAGCTGCTGGAGGACGCGGAGTCGACGGCGTCGATCCGCCTGCTCGACCCGGGCCAGATCTCGCCGACCTTCCGCCAGGTCCAGCAGAACAAGCAGTACTACTCCTTCCAGCCCCGCCTGAACGTCGACCGCTACCAGATCAACGGCAGCAGCCGGGACACGGTCATCGCGGTGCGCGAGCTCAACCTCAACGGCATCGGGCAGGATCAGAGGACCTGGATCAACGATCACACCGTGTACACCCACGGCTACGGCGTCGTCACTGCCTACGGCAACACGGTGGCCTCCGACGGCAGCCCCGCGTTCTGGGAGGGCGGCATCCCCTCCCAGGGCGATCTGGGCTCCTACGAGCCGCGCATCTACTTCGGCCAGTCCTCCCCCGAGTACTCGATCGTCGGCGGGGACGACGGCGGCAGCCCCCGCGAGCTCGACTACCCCGACGACACCGCCCCCAACGGCCAGGTGAACTCGACCTTCGCCGGTGACGGGGGCCCGAGCGTGTCCAACTACTGGAACCGGTTGCTGTACGCGGTGAAGTTCCAGGAGATGAACCTCCTGTTCTCCAAGGAGGTCCGGGAGGGCTCCCAGATCCTGTACGACCGCAATCCCGCCGAGCGCGTCGCGAAGGTCGCCCCCTGGCTCACGCTGGACGGCAACCCCTATCCGGCCGTCGTGGATGATGACGACGACCCCTCGACCCCCAAGCGCGTCCTGTGGATCCTCGACGGCTACACGACGACGAACAACTACCCGTACTCCCAGCACGACTCCCTCACGGCGGCCACCGGGTCGAGCGACCTGGTGAGAGCGCCCGAGGAATCGAACTACGTGCGCAACTCCGTCAAGGCGGTCGTCGACGCCTACGACGGCTCGGTGCGCCTGTTCGAGTGGGACCAGGACGACCCGATCCTCAAGGCCTGGTCCAAGGTGCTCCCCGGCACGGTGACGCCGATGAGTCAGATGAGCGCCGACCTCATGGCGCACATGCGCTACCCGGAGGACCTGTTCAAGGTGCAGCGCTCCATCATGTCGAAGTACCACGTTCAGGACCCGGCCAGCTTCTACTCCGGCGGCGACTTCTGGCAGGTCCCCGACGACCCGACCCGGGACGCCGACCCGAACAGGCAGGGCGAGTCCCCGCAGGACCCCTACTACTTGAGCCTGAAGATGCCGGACCAGGACGCGGCGAGCTTCTCCCTGTCCAGCGTCTTCATCTTCCCCGGGCGCACGGTGCTCACGGCCTTCATGGCGGTGGACTCCGAGACCTCCTCCGGCCAGCCGGGGGTGCGCAACCCGAACTACGGCAAGATACGCGTCCTCGAGCTGCCCCGATCCTCGAACATCCCGGGGCCCGGTCAGGTCCAGGGCAACTTCAACTCCTACAACGAGGCCTCGACGGTGCTCAACCTGCTGTCCCAGCAGGGCTCCCAGGTGATCAAGGGGAACCTCTTGACCCTCCCGGTGGGGGGCGGCCTGCTGTACGTCCAGCCGGTGTACGTCCAGTCGTCCTCGGGCACGCAGTACCCGCTGCTGCGCAAGGTGCTGGTGTCCTTCGGCGACAAGGTGGGCTTCGCGGACAGCCTGTCCGGCGCGCTCGACCAGGTCTTCGGCGGCGACTCCGGGGCCACGACGGGCCAGGAGAAGGTCGATGGCGATACGGCCGCCGCCAATGACACCTCGACGGCCCCCATCGACTCCGGTGGGGCGGATGCGGGCGCGCCCGCCGCGGATCCCTCAGCGGCGGCGACGCCCGCGCCGACGGCCGCTCCGAGCTCCCCGGCGACGACGGCGCCCGCCCCGCCCGCGCCCAGCGCCTCCGCGGCCGGCTCGACCGGCGATCCGGCGACGGACCTCCAGACCGCCCTCGCCGACGCGCAGACGGCGATGACCGATGCGGACAAGGCGCTCAAGGCCGGCGACTGGACGGCCTACGGCGACGCGCAGAAGCGCCTCGATTCGGCGATCTCCCGGGCCGTTGACGCCCAGGGGAAGCTGAACGGCAAGTAGGGGCGCCGGGGGGTCGGCCGGGCGCGCCCGCCCGACCGACCCCCGCGCCGCTCGCGGCCCGGTGCTGCTGGAGGCCCGGGCGGTCTGCGGTCCGGCCGCGCTCCTGGTGAGGAAGGGCACGCTCTGGCGGCTTGAAGGCGGGCGCGGGCGCGGGCTAGAGTTCTACTCGCCGACGCGGGGTGGAGCAGTTCGGTAGCTCGCCGGGCTCATAACCCGGAGGTCGCAGGTTCGAATCCTGTCCCCGCTACGAGACCGGAGGCCCCGGCACCAGCAGGTGCCGGGGCCTTCTGCTGCCCGGGCACGTACGGAGCCGGCACCCACGAGCCGTCGGCGGCGCGTTCCGCACCGGGCCGGTACTGACCGGTGCCGTTCCCGCCCACCGGTGCGGGCAGGACGCACCGGTGGGCGCAAACGGCACCACCCGGTGGGAACGGCGTCAGTCGGCGCAGCCCTTGCCCCATACTGCGCCTCATACCGTGGCCTGAGGCCGCCGCCGCGCCCTCCACGTACGGTTGCCCCCATGAACAAGGCGATCGCGAGGCTGCGCGCCCAGGTTGATCCCGTCGGCCTGGCACTGGTCCTCCTCATCCTATGGAGCAGCAGCAGCCCCGCCGGCGTGCCCAGGGCCATCCCCCCGCTCAGCGGCGCCGGGCGCAGCATCTACCTCGGGCTGCTCGTCGTGTGCTCGGCGGCGCTCGTGGTCAGACGCCGCCATCCCCTGGCCTTCGTGCTCGTCAGCGGGCTGGCGATGACCGCGCATGCCGCCGCGTTCACGCAGATCTCCACCTTCGCCGTCGTCATCACCCTCATCGCCACCATCACCACCCAATCCCGCCTCGTCGCGCCCTGGCGCTGGGCGCTGCTCGGGTCCGTCTACGTCGGAGTCGGCCTCGAGGTGCTCCTCGCGGCGCACGGCCTCAGGCTCCGGGATCGTCTCGACCCCACGGGCTACGGGCCCCTCTACTGGTACATCCTGCTCGGCTCGTCCTGGACCGTCATCACGCTCGCCGCCTTCATCGGCGATGCCCGGCGCCGCCGTCGCGAGCGCTACGAGCGGGCCATCGAGCGGGCGGCCGTCCTCGAGGCCCAGCAGGACGCCGAGAGGCGACTGGCGGTCTCCGCCGAGCGCAACCGCATCGCCCGAGGCGTGCACGACGCCGTCGGGCACTCCCTGTCCGCGATCGCCATGCAGGCCGAGGGCGCCCGGGCCGTCATGGTGGCGGACCCCGAAGCGGCCAGTGAAGCGCTCGCGGTGATCGGTCGGACCTCCCGGGCATCCATCGAGGAGGTCAGGGCCCTGCTGGAGGTCCTGCGCGATGATGACTCCCCGGCCACCATCGCCTCCGCCGCGCCGGATCCCGGCGAGTCCGCGGCAGCGGTGGGCTCGTCGGCGGGCGGGACTCCCGCAGCGCCCGCGCCAGTGGGACCGCTCGCGGTGGGCGCCCAGGCCCCCGGCGGCGGCCCGAGCCTGCTCGGCATCATCCAGGAGGCCCGGCTCGCAGGGCTCCCCGTGGCGCTGAGCTTGACCACCCAGTGCGAGGCGCCGACGAGCGCGGCCGACGTGCTGGCCCGCGTCACCCGCGAGTCCCTGGCCAATATCCTGCGTCACGCGCCCGGCGCCGCCACTCGGATCCAGATGCGGGTGACCGGCTCCGAGTGCGCGGTTGAGGTCGTCAACGACGCGGGCGGCCCGGACGAGGGCCCGGGAAGCGGCCTCGGCCTGTCGGGGATGCGTCAGCGCGTCGAGGCACTCGGCGGTAGCCTCAGCGCGGGACCGAGGCCCGAGGGCGGATGGCGCGTCGCCGTCCGACTGCCCGCAGACCCGGCGAGCACGGCGGTGGGGGAGGAGCAGACATGATCCGCGTGGGACTGGCCGACGACGAGCGGCTCATCACGGCCGGCCTGGCCATGATCCTGGGAGCCCAGGAGGACATCGAGGTCGCCTGGCAGGCGGTCGACGGCGCCGACGCGCTGCGCCGCTGCACGGCCGACCCCGTGGATATCGTCCTCATGGACGTGCAGATGCCGGTCATGAACGGGTTGGAGGCCACGAGCGCATTCGTCGCCGGGGGCCATCCTGGCCGCATCATCATCCTGACCACCTTCGACACTGATGGCTACGTGCTCGGCGCGATCGACGCCGGGGCCGCCGGATTCCTCCTCAAGTCGACGCCGCCCGAGCAGATCATGGCCGCGATCCGCACCGTGCACTCGGGGGACTCCGTCATCTCGCCCGGCCCCACGCGCAGGCTCCTGAGCGCGATGCGGGACGGCCGGGCTCCGGGCGCAGGCTCGGCGGTCGCCCCCGGGACGCCGGGCGGGGCGGGAACCGCTGCGGCGCCGTCGTCCCTCCCCGCCGGGGTGACCGAGCGGGAGCGGGAGATCCTCGGCCTCATCGCCCTGGGCCTGACCAATCAGGAGATCTGCGACCGCCTGTGGCTGTCCATGGCCACGGTCAAGACGCATGTCTCGCATCTGCTGGCCAAGACCGGCAGCCGCGACCGCGTCCAACTGGTCCTCCTCGCCCTGCGAACCGGTCTGGTGGACCTGGGCAACGTGCTCGCCGGCTAGCCGGGCGCCACCGAGGACAGCCCCCGCGCCACCGCGCGGGCCATCGCCCCTGACCGGGTGATCCCCTCGCCCGGCCCTCCTGGCGGCTCGGCTGCCCACCGGCGATCACCAGGTCCTGCGGGACGTGAGTCCGCGGGTGCGTGGGTCCGCTTTTCGCTAGCCTTGGGACTATGACAACTGAGAAGCCCGGCGCGACGACGCGCACAGAGACCGACTCCATGGGGACCATCGAGGTCGCCTCCGACCGCTACTGGGGCGCCCAGACCGAGCGCTCCCTGCACAACTTCGACATCGGCCGCAACACCTTCGTGTGGGGCCGCCCGATGGTCCGCGCCCTCGGCGTGCTCAAGAAGTCAGCCGCCCTGGCCAACGCCGAGCTCGGCGAGCTCCCCCAGGACATCGCCGACCTCATCGCCGCCGCCGGGGACGAGGTCATCGCCGGCAGGCTCGACGACCACTTCCCGCTCGTCGTCTTCCAGACCGGCTCGGGCACCCAGTCCAACATGAACTCCAACGAGGTCATCTCCAACCGCGCCATTGAGCTGGCCGGCGGGCAGATGGGTTCCAAGACCCCCGTCCACCCCAACGACCACGTCAACCGCGGCCAGTCCTCCAACGACACCTTCCCCACGGCCATGCACATCGCCGTGGTCAGCGAGTTGCAGGACATGTACCCGCGCGTCGCCCAGCTGCGCGACACCCTGGCCAAGAAGTCTGAGGAGTACAAGGACGTCGTCATGGTGGGCCGCACCCACCTCCAGGACGCCACCCCCATCACCCTGGGCCAGGTCATCTCCGGGTGGGTCGCCCAGATCGACTTCGCGCTCGACGGCATCCGCTACGCCGACTCGCGCGCCCGCGAGCTCGCCATCGGCGGCACCGCCGTCGGCACCGGCCTCAACGCCCACCCCGAGTTCGGCAAGCTGTGCGCCGCCAAGATCAGCGAGGAGACCGGCATCGAGTTCACCCAGGCCGCCAACCTCTTCGCGGCCCTGGGCGCCCACGACGCCCTCGTCCTGGTCTCCGGCGCTCTGCGCGTGCTCGCCGACGCCCTCATGAAGATCGCCAACGACGTGCGCTGGTACGCCTCTGGCCCGCGCAACGGCATCGGCGAGCTGCTCATCCCCGAGAACGAGCCCGGCTCCTCGATCATGCCCGGCAAGGTCAACCCCACCCAGTGCGAGGCCATGACCATGGTGGCTGTCCAGGTCTTCGGCAACGACGCGGCCGTCGGCTTTGCCGGCTCCCAGGGCAACTTCCAGCTCAACGTCTTCAAGCCCGTCATGGCATGGAACGTCCTGGAGTCCATCCGCCTGCTCGGCGACGCCTGCGTCTCCTTCGACACCAACTGCGCCTACGGCATCGAGCCCAACGCCGAGCGGATCGAGGCCAACCTGGAGACCAACCTCATGCAGGTCACCGCCCTCAACCGCCACATCGGTTACGACAAGGCCTCCAAGATCGCCAAGAACGCGCACCACAAGGGCCTGTCCCTGCGTGAGTCCGCCCTGGAGCTCGGCTTCGTCACCGCCGAGGAGTTCGACAAGTGGGTCGTTCCCATGGACATGACGCACCCCAGCGTCGCTGAGGACTGAGTCTCGGACCGCTTTGCCAGTCGACGACGGCGCTGCCCGCCTCCGTATCAGGCGGGCAGCGCCGTCGTGCGAGGCAGTGGTGTCAGGCGCCGTGGCCTTCGCATGGCAGACTGTGCCCATGACACGATCCGGCGCTGTAGGGCTCATTGTGGAGACCCTGCTCGTTGTCCTGGGAGCGGCGACGGTTTTCGGCGGCGACACCACCATCGCCTTCTACTCCGTGATCGCCTGGCCCCTCTTGGCACTGGTCTACGTCGCCGTGGTTCTGGGCGCGGCCTGGAGGCGTCGCACCGTTCCGGACGACGATGGCACTCGGAAACCCGCGTTGAGGCTGAGCCGATGGATGATCGTCCTGCTGGGGCTGACTCCGGCTACTGCAGCCTTCATGGGAGTTCTCGGGGCACTCCTCGAGCTGAGTCTGCAGGAAGGGCCGATGACGAATCTGCCCACGATTGTGGGAACCGAGCGAGAGGAGGCCTTGGCGCTGGTCCGGAAGGTTATCAAACTCACCACCGTTCTCATGGCGATCCTGGGCTGGTCGCTCCTCCACCTCAGCTACGCCCGCCACTATGAGCGTCTTAACCGTATCCACGGCCCGGCCTTCGCCTTCCCCGGAACCAAGGATCCCGAGCTGACCGACTACGTCTACTTCGCCATGACCATCGGGACCACCTTCGCCACTTCCGACGTCAATGTCACCTCCCGTCGTCTGCGCTGGACGGTGACCGTCCACTCGGTCCTGGCCTTCTTCTACAATGCCATCGTCATGGCGATCGCCTTCAAGCTCATCACCGACTAACCCTGCCAGACCTGTGCGTCCGCCGACACGGCGAGGCCCTGACGCGTCACGTACTCACAGAGACGGCACAGACGCGCCACAGGGCGCTCCTCGCCTTAGAGTGATGTGCTGGTCGCGTACGACGACACAGTCAGGCACGCCCGGAGGCGTGCCGGAGGGAGATGCATGAACCTGCCACGACGCACCATCCTGACCACTCTGCCCGCCACGGCGGGACTCCTGGGACTAGGGGCCTGCTCCGCCGGGGGCGCCGCCTCGCAGGCCTCCGCCGCGACGTCATCGCGGGCCCACACCGACTCGAAACTGGCGCTGGACAAGGCGGCCTGGCGTTATGACGCCACGGGCGACGTCTACTACCAGCTGGGCCTGAGCTACGTGGCCACGCCCCAGGCCTCCGACTACGAGACGCTGGGCATCTACGTACCCGGGGCCTATCTCAGCGCGATCGACAACGGCAACGGCACCTACACCGCCACCGTCAACGCCTCCGGCGCCGTCGGCGGCTTCACGGCCGCCACCGCCCCGACCGTCTTCCCGGTCAATACCCCGGGCTACTCCGCCCAGAAGCCGCCCACCGAGTACTCCTACGACACCGTCAAGGCCTACATGGAGGCCGGCTTCATCTACATCCACGCGGGCCTTCGCGGCAAGGACTCCAACTCCCAGACCTACTCCGGCAACGCGCCCTGGGGCGTCACCGACCTCAAGGCCGCCGTGCGCTACCGGCGCTACAACGCGGCCTCCGTTCCCGGTGACGCCGCCAAGGTCTACGTCTTCGGGCACAGCGGGGGAGGGGCCCAGAGCGCCGTCGCCGGGGCCTCGGGCGACAGCGGACTGTTCGCCCCCTACCTGGCCGCCCTGGGCGCCGCCACCACCGACGCTGACGGCAAGGCCCTGTCCGACGCCGTCGCCGGAGCCATGTGCTGGTGCCCCATCACCACCCTGGACAGTGCCAACGCCGCCTACGAGTGGAACATGGGGCAGTTCGCCTCCTCCGGCACCCGGGCCGAGGGCACCTGGACGAGGGCCTACTCCCAGGACCTCGCGGCCGCCTTCCCGACCTACCTCAACGCGCTGAAGCTCACCGACTCCGACGGCAGGCCGCTGAGCCTGGAGCCCTCCTCCAAGGGCACCTACCTGGCGGGCTCCTACTACGACCACCTCGTGGCGGTCATTCAGAGGTCCCTCAACGACTTCCTGGCGGCCACCACCTTCCCCTACACGCCCTCGTCCACCGAGATGGCCGGGATGGGACCCGGCGGCGGTGGCGCCACCTCCGGCGGCGCACCCGCGGGCGGCGGAGCGGATGGTCAGTCCAGCAGCGAGTCCGTCACCTACAACACGGTGGAGGAGTACATCGCGTCTCTCAACTCCTCCGCGCAGTGGGTCACCTACGATGCGTCCACGAACACCGCGACGATCACCGGCCTCGAGGGCTTCGTCACCTCCCAGAAGAACGCCTCCAAGGACGTGGGGGCCTTCGACGGCGTCGACCGTGCCCAGACCGAGAACCTCGTCATGGGCTCAGGCGAGAACAAGCTGCACTTCTCCTCCTCCAGCCGCGAGGTCATCTCCAAGGGGCAGTCGAGGTACTCGTCCCTGAGCGGATGGAGCGAGGACTACGGCATCTCCGCCTACGAGACGGACCTGGCCACGAAGGACTCGGTCGGCACCGACATGGTGACGCGCGTATCGATGTACGACCCCCTCTACTACCTCACCCAGGGCTCCAAGGGCCGCGGCACCTCCACCGTCGCCCCGGCCTGGCGTATCCGCACCGGCATCACCCAGGGCGACACCGCCTCCACCGTGGAGGTCAATCTCGTCCTGGCGCTCCAGCAGGCCGGAGCCGGCAGCGTCGACTTCGCGACCATCTGGGGCCAGGGGCACACGATGGCCGAGCTGACCGGAACCGGGGAGGAGAACTTCATCGCCTGGGTCGCTCAGCGGGCCGGAGCCTGAGCAGGGCAGGCCCCAGGAACGAGCCCGGGGAATAAAGGCGCCGCCAGGTCGGTTGAGGGGGCCGGTTCCCGTCCGCTCTCACGAATCGAGTCCGCATGCTGACTGTCGCCATGGTCTTCGCCGTCCTGGCCGCCGCCCTCCATGTCCTCATCTTCTACATGGAGTCCATCGCCTGGGAGGGGGAGCTTGCCCGTAAGACCTTCGGCGGCACCCCCGAGGAGGCCCGGCCCCACGCCTTCTACGCCTTCAACCAGGGCTTCTACAACCTCTTCCTCGCACTCCAGGCACTCATCGGGGTGGTCCTGGTAGCGATGGGACACCTGGCGATCGGTGCGTCCCTAGTCCTGGCCGGCACCGGGGCGATGATGGCGGCGGCCATCGTCCTGGCTCTGGCATCGGCGCCCCATCGCGCCGCTGCTGCCAAGCAGGGAGCCTTCCCGCTGCTCGCCGTCGTCCTTACCACTGCGGCGCTGCTCGGCTGAGCCGACCTCAACGCGGTTCGTCGCACTCAGTCACACAGCACGACGTCGACCCCGGCCCCTCGTAGCTCATCGAGGGTGTCGGGGTCGATCTGGCTGGTCGTCAGCAGCGTGTCGAGGTCCTCGAGGCGGCCGAAGCGGTAGGTGTTGGTCTGGGTGATCTTGCTCGGTGCGGTCGGCAGGATGCGCCGGGTGGAGGAGGCCATGATGGCGCGCTTGACCATGGCGTCGTCGGACTCCATGACCGTCAGGCCGTCGTGGACGGAGACGGCGCAGGTCGACAGCACGGCGACGTCGGCCCGGAAGGCCCGTACGGCATCGACGGCCTCGGCGGAGAACAGGGAGAGAGACTCGGGATCGATCGGGCCGCCCGCGATCGTGACGGTTGCGCCACGCACCGAGGCAAGTGCGGCTCCTGCACCCAGGGACAGGCACAGGACGCGGATGTCGCGGCCAGCCAGCTGTTCCGCCACCATCTCGCAGGTCGTGCCGGAGTCCATGATGACCGCCTCGCCATCGTCGATAAGCTCTGCGGTGGCCTGCGCCAGGCGTCGCTTGATCTCCACATCCTGCCTGCGACGCATCGCCGCCGGGCGGGCCGCGCCGCGTCGAGGGGCGCGCAGGGCCCCGCCGTGGACCCGGGTGACCAGGCCCTCGTGGGCGAGCTCGGTCAGGTCTCGGCGGATCGTCACCACTGAGACTCCGGTCAGTCGGGAGAGCGCTTGAACACTGTGGGGCGTGGTGGGGCTCAGGACCCTCAGGATGGCGCGGCGCCTCTCGTTCGGCGTATCAGTCATTCTTCCCCGCAATGCAGACGCCAAGATGATCGTTTTGCTCTGTAACGATCAATGACGATGATCGTATGCTCCTCTATCGTGAAGGTCAACGGCAAGGCGGGTAGCCAATCCGTCGAAATGACTAAGAAAAGCCGTCGTTGACAAGATGATCGTTTGGTCTTTGACGGCGTCTGACTCATCAGAAAGGGAATGATCATGCCGCACCTCGACCACGTCGCCATCTGGGTCGCCGACCTCGACGAGGCCCGTGACTTCTACTCCCACTG
>NZ_MVIW01000025.1:0-1253 GCF_002072185.1 Actinomyces denticolens | reverse complement strand
ACCCTCCACACCGAGGGCCTGCCCCTGCTGGCGCTCGAACATGCCCTGCTGACCAGCGGCGCAGTGCGCAGTGAGAGCGGGCTGATCCACCACAGCGACCGCGGAGCCCAATACGTCTCCCTGGCCTACTCAGCCGCGTTGATCACCGCCGGCGTCACCGCATCAGTCGGCACCGTCGGCGACTCCTACGACAACGCCCTCGCAGAGACCGTCAATGGCCTGTTCAAGGCCGAATTGATCCACTCCCAGCGCAGGATCTGGGAGTCCACCGAGGCGGTCGAAATCGCCACCATGGGCTGGGTCCACTGGTGGAACCATGACCGCTTGCACGAAGCTCTCGGCTACCGCACCCCCGCGGAAGTCGAAGCGTCCTACACTCACCCCATGACGACCGCGCCCGCGACCGTCTAACCACGGAACGAAACCCAGGGCGCTTCAGCGCCTGGAGCGACGACCTGTGGCTGACCGACTCCACCCCTGTGGAATGCGCCCGCTCCCGACCCACGGTCAAACGCTCCGACCTGGCCGGATGGGCCGGCTACGGGTACTGCGCCTCCCACTCGCGCTGGTTCTGGGGCCTGCGCCTGCACATGATCACCACCGCCTGCGGGCTACCGGTGTGCTGGGCACTGACAAACCCGGCTGATGACGAACGCGACGTTCTGCGCACGATGCTGAGCAAACTTCCCGCCACCAGCAGGCAAACCCTACTCGCCGACAAGGGCTACCGCTCCAAGGCCCTGGAAAACGAACTCAACCAGTGGAACGTGACCCTGATACGACCCACCATGCGCGGCGAGAGCCCCAGGCCAGGTAAGACCGCGCTGGCGCCCCTACGACAAAGGATCGAGTCCGTCTTCGACTGAACTGCACCGGGTTTGATGGAGGCAGTGAACACACGGAAGGATCACTGTCATGAGTGCACAAAGGAAGTATCCCGAGGAGCTGCGGGAGCGGGCTACCAGGATGGCTGTGGAGGCCCGCCGGGACCCCGAGCGGTCTAGCCTCGATCTTTCATTGGTTGGTTGAGTGGGGTGTGGGTGGCGTCGTTGCCGGTGTCGTGGCTGGGATTATGCCGGTTGGGTGTGACGGCTTGCCGCGTGTGGTCTCGCGGTGGTCGGGCCTTTCCGGGGGCCAGAGGGTTCTTCCTTCAGGATCGTGGTGGACAGGAGGCAGGAGCCGTGTGTCTACGGAGCCGGTAGGGCCTGGAGGTGCCCGAGGCCGTCAAGCAGAAGGCTGGTCCAGGGGTGGCA
>NZ_MVIW01000024.1 GCF_002072185.1 Actinomyces denticolens | reverse complement strand
CTGGGCGCTGGCGGCGGGGGCCGCAGCCGGCTCGGCCGGGCGCGCGCCGGGCTTGGGGGCCGCGGGCCTCGCGCCGGGCTTGGGCGCGGACGGCGTCTTGGCCTCCTTCTTCGCCTCTGCGGGCCTGGCGGCCTTGGGGGCCGCGGCCTGCGCCGCGAAGTGCTCGCGCACCCGCCGCGCGACCGGGGGCTCAACGGCGGAGGAGGCCGCCTTGACGAACTCCCCCTGATCCTTGAGCCACGAGAGGATCATCTTCGAGGTGATCTTCTTGCCAGTGGGGTCGAGCTCCTTGGCGAGCTCGTGAACGCGTGGTTTTGCCACTTTTCTCCTGTCAGGTTGCCCGCTCCCCGACAGGAGCGAGCGCTAGTAGAGGCAGCTCATCGCTGGGTACTCATCGGGTGCCCATCGGCTTCCTACCCGCCTTCGCTATCGGTGGTCCGGCCCCATGCGGGACCGGTCGGAATCATGCGCGGCCGCCCTCGCCGCGTGGGCGGCGAGCCAGTCTCGCACGGGGGCCGCGTCCAGCGGTCCCTCGGCGCGCAGCGCGCGCCCGAGGGCGCGCCTGCGCTCGGCGAGATCGAGGCACGCCGGATCCGCGTGGATCCAGGCGCCGCGCCCGGGCATGCGCGCCCGCGCGTCGACCGCGAGCTCGCCACTCGCGGCCAGGACCAGCCGCAGCAACTGCGGCCTGGGGGCCTTGGCGCGGCAGCCGATGCAGGTCCGCTCGGGAACATGCGAGGAGGCTGTCACCGACTCACCGTGTCCTTCCAGGAACTCATCGCCCACCGCTCGCGGGGGCGCGAGCGCTCCTCAGCGCTCCCGCGACCCGCCCAGGGCCCGCCGGAATTCTACCGAAAGCGCTGTCAGGAGCCGTCGTCGGGGTTTGAGGTACCTGTCACGTCGTCGGCACGCGATCCGTGGCCCGGCGCGATCTCGCCGAGCTCGGCGTCGGCGTGGATATCGATCTTCCAGCCGGTCAGACGCGCGGCGAGGCGGGCGTTCTGCCCCTCCTTGCCGATGGCCAGCGAGAGCTGGAAGTCCGGGACGACGGCGCGGGCGGTGCGCTCGGCCTCGTCGATGACCGTCACGGAGGCCACCCGGGCCGGGGACAGGGCGTTGGCCACGAAGCGCGCCGGGTTCTCGGAGTGGTCGACGATATCGATCTTCTCCCCGCCGAGCTCGGCCATGACGGCGCGCACGCGCTGGCCCATGGGGCCGATGCAGGCGCCCTTGGCGTTGACGCCACGGGTGCGGGCGCGCACAGCCATCTTGGTGCGGTGCCCGGCCTCGCGGGCGATGGCCACGATCTCGACGTCGCCGGAGGCGATCTCCGGGACCTCTCGCTCGAAGAGCTTCTTGACCAGACCCGGATGGGTGCGCGACAGGATGATCTGGGCGCCCTTCATGCCCCGGGATATCTCGGTGCAGTAGACGCGGACGCGATCCCCGTGCCGGTAGCGCTCCCCGGGCACCTGCTCATGCGGGGGCATGATGCCCTCGTGCTCCTCGTCGAGGCGCACGTGGATGATCCTGGGGTCGCGGCCCTGCTCGACGACGCCGGAGATGAGCTCCCCGGTCTTGTCCTTGAAGGCGCCCAGGACCTCGAAGTCGCGGCGGTCCTGGATGCGCTGGACGATGACGGAGCGGGCCGTGGCCTGCGCGATGCGCCCGAAGTCGTCCGGGGTGTCGTCGAAGAACTCGCCGGTGGGCTCGTCCTGCTCATCGACTTCCGGGGCCAGAACCGACATGTGCCCGGTCTTGCGGTCGATCTCGACGTGGGCGCCCCGGATGGCCCCGGGCACCTTGGAGTAGGCGCCGAGGATGGCGTCCTCGATGGCGGGCAGCAGGGCCTCGAGGTCGATGCCCAGCTCGTCGGCTGCGACGCGCAGCTCCGGCATGTTGATGTCCATGGTTCCTCTTGTCTGGTGCCGTAGGCGGATTCGGGGGCGGCGGGGGCCCGGGCGGTCAGAAGACGACGATCATTCGCGCGCTGGCGATGTCATCGAGCCGGAGCACCGTGGCGGTGCCATCGGCCTCGATCGTGACGGCCTCGTCGTCGGCACGGGACACGACGCCGGTCACGGTGATGGGGTCCGAGCCCTCGTCGCCGACGGTGGTGACGGTGGCGCTGTGGCCGACGGCGCGGCGGAAGTGCCGGGGGGAGCGCAGCTCGCGCTCGGCGCCGGGGGTGGAGACCTCGAGGGTGTACTGGCCCTTGACCGGGTCGGCGTCGTCGAGGGCGGCGGAGAGAGCTGCGGTGGCCTCGCCGATGCGGTCGAGGTCGAGGTCGCCGGGGCCATCGGGGAGGTCGACGATCACCCTCACCGCCGAGTGCCTGCCCGCCCGGGTGGTCTCAATGCCCTCGAGGAAGAGGCCCTCGGCCTCGACGACGGGGGCCAGCAGGTCGGTGAGCCGCGACGCGAGCGTGTCCGTCATGGTTTCCCTCGTTCCTCATCGGCGTGGCGCCGGCTGGTTCCGGCTGGTGCTGGCTGGTTCCGGCCGGCACTGGCATGGTCTCGGCGTGATGCCGGCGGGCATCGGCGCGTTCGGTCGGGCCAATCGTACCTGCCCGCGCCGACCGCCCGGGTCAGCGAGCGAGCGGCCCGCCGGGCCCGGCCCGGGCCCGGCCGCGCGCCCCATGGGCGCCTCTTGCTGAAGGATGGCCCGCCGCGTGGGAGGATCGACCCGTGAACGACATCGCGCGCCCACGCACCCCCCACCACTGCCACCAGGCGGCCCGCCCCCTGCCCTCCAGGCGATCCGCCCTGTTCAGGGTGGGTGCTGCCGCGCTCGGGGTTGCCGCCATCGCGGGGACCGCGGCCTGCGAGGTCCCCCTGGGCGACTCGGAGCCGGATCCCCTGCCGACGATGACGGGGGATGAGGCCTCGCGCGAGGCACTGGCCCGCCGCGCCGCGCTCATCGGCTCCACCGCGCGAGCCATCGCCGACTCCCAGGGCGGCCAGGGGGATTCCGGCGCGCAGGCGACGGTGATCGCGCAGGAGGCGGACGCCCAGCTCACGGCCCTCGGGGGCGTCTGGGAGCCCTGGCCCACCGGCGCGCCGACGGGCTACCCCACCGCCACTCCTGTGGAGACGGCCGCCGCGACGTCCACGAGCGAGGATCTGATCGCAGCGCTGAACGACGGCGCGGCCTCGGCGCGATCGGCGCTGGAGACCGCGCAGGAGGAGGGCTTCGCGAGGCTCGCCGCCTCGCTGCACATCGCGTGGTCCCTGCGCCAGGAGGCGCTCTCCCCCGGCTCGGTGACGGCTCCGGCGCGATCGGCCTCGACGATGGCCTCCCCGCTGCCGGACCCCGCCCTGGCGCTCTACGACCAGCTGCGCTACACCGGCGAGCTGCTGGCGGCGCAGTCGCCCTCCGACTCGACCGTGCGGGCGCGGGGCCTCGACGACGCCACGGCCGCCACGGCGGTGGTCAACGCCTCGATCGCGGCCGGGGGACCGGCGACGGCGCGGGCCACCGACCCGCGCCAGCCCGCCTACGGGGCGCCCACCGGGACGGATTCCGCCGATGCCCCCTCCGGCCAGTGGATGGGCGCGCTGTGGCGCTCGATCATGGTCGAGGAGATGTCGATCGCCGTCGCGGGCTCGGGCGAGCAGCGCCTGGTGGCCGCGGACGCCTCCGTGGCCGCCGCGCTGCGGGCATCCTCCTGGGGAGTCGAGACCGCCGAGGCACTGCCCGGAACCTCGGGCTGAGGCGCCAGGAGGCCGACGGGAGCGCCGCCGCGCCCGTCGTCGGCCTATCGGGCGAGGGCTTCGCGCACGAGTGCGCTGACCTGCTCGGCGGCCTGTTCGGCGGGCACGGAGCGGCGCTCGCCGCTGCGGCGGTCGCGGATCTCCACGGTGCCCTCCTTGGCGAGGTCGCGACCGACCACGATGGTGCAGGGCAGGCCCAGGAGCTCGGCGTCGGCGAACTTGACGCCGGCGGAGACCTTCCGGCGGTCGTCGTAGAGGACCTCGACGCCGTCGGCGTCCAGGGCGGTGGCGATGCCCTGGGCGGTGGAGAAGACGGCGTCGTCCTTGCCGGTGGCCAGGACCTGCACGTGGAAGGGGGCCACCGCGATGGGCCAGGCCAGGCCGCGCTCATCGTGGTAGGCCTCCGCCAGGGCCGCCATGACGCGGGAGACGCCGACGCCGTAGGAGCCCATGGTGACCACGCGGGACTTGCCGTTCTCGTCCAGGACGCTCAGTCCCAGGGCCTCGGAGTACTTGCGGCCCAGGGCGAAGATATGGCCGACCTCGATGCCTCGGGCGAGGCTGAGCGGGCCGGAGCCGTCGGGGGCGGGGTCGCCCTCGCGGACCTCGGCGGCCTCGATGGTGCCGTCGGCGGTGAAGTCGCGGCCCATGACGAGGCCGAGCACGTGCTTCTTGGGCTCGTTGGCGCCCGTCACCCAGCTGGTGCCGTTGACGACGCGGGGGTCGACGAGGAAGCGCACGGAGCCCACGAGGCGCTCGGCGCCGTCCTCGGCCCTCTCCACGCGGCGCAGGGGCGAGTTGGGGCCGACGGCGGCCGGCCCGATGTAGCCGCGCACGAGCTCGGGGTGCCCCTCGAAGTCCGCCTCCTCGGCCATGGCGACCTCGGCGGGGGCGACGGCCGCCTCCAGGCGCTTCATGTCGAGGTCGCGGTCGCCGGGGATGCCGATGACGAGCAGCTCGCGCTCACCGCCGGGGTGGGTGAGGGTGACGACGAGGTTCTTGAGAGTGTCGGCGGCCTCCCATGCGCGCCCGTCGGCGCGCGGGTAGGCCTCGTTGCACAGGGCGACGAGGGTGTCGATCGTGGGGGTGTCGGGTGTGTCGACGACGCGCGCCTCGGGCGCCCCTGTGGCGTCGACCTCGTCGGGAACGACGGTGGTGACGGCCTCCGCGTTGGCGGCGTAGCCGCCGGCGGAGCGCACGAAGGTGTCCTCCCCGATGGGCGAGGGGTGGAGGAACTCCTCGGAGTGGGAGCCGCCCATGGCGCCGGACATGGCGTTGACGATGACGTAGTTCAGGCCCAGCCTCTTGAAGAGCCGCTCGTAGGCGTCGCGGTGGAGCTGGTAGGAGGCATCCAGGCCGGTCTCGTCGATATCGAAGGAGTAGGAGTCCTTCATGACGAAGTCGCGGCCGCGGATGATGCCGGCGCGGGGGCGGGCCTCATCGCGGTACTTGGTCTGGATCTGGTAGACGATGGCGGGCAGGTCCTTGTACGAGGAGTACATGTCCTTGACCGCCAGGGTGAACATCTCCTCATGAGTGGGGGCCAGGAGGTAGTCGCCGCCCTTGCGGTCCTTGAGGGTGAACAGGGTGGGACCGTACTCGGTCCAGCGGCCGGAGGCCTTGTAGGGGTCGGCGGGCAGCAGTCCGGGGAAGTGGACCTCCTGGCCGCCGATGGCGTCCATCTCCTCGCGCACGATCGCCTCGATCTTGCGCAGGGTGCGCAGCCCCAGCGGCAGCCAGGTGTAGATGCCCGGCGCTGCGCGGCGGATGTAGCAGGCGCGCACGAGGAGCTTGTGGCTGTCGACCTCGGCGTCGGCGGGGTCCTCGCGCAGGGTACGGATGAAGGCGTTCGACATCGTCTGTAGCACGTGCCGATCCTACGTGCTCGGCGCGCGGGCGCCCGAATCAGGGCGGGAGGAGCGGGGCCGGGACGGCGGGGCCCGGATGCCCCGAGATCCCCGCGAGTCCGGTGGGACCGCCCGCCGCGCGGCCCCTGATGGTTCACAGCAGGATGGTGGCGAAGGCACCGTGCCGGGTGAAGCCGAGCGAGTGGTAGAGCGCCTGCGCCGGGGCATTGAAGTCGTTGACGTACAGGCTCACCCCACCGTCGGGCCCCACATGCTCGCGCCGCACGGCGTCGACGGCGGCGGCCAGCGCCACGCCGCCCACTCCCCTGCCCCGCATGTCCGGGCGCGTCCACACGCCGGTGAGCTGGGCGACCGCGCCGTCGGGCGCGTGCCAGATCCCGCCGACGTCGACCTTGAAGGCCACTCGCGCCGGGCCCCCGGGGCGCGCGGGACGCCCCTGGCCGTCGTCGAGGAGCACGTAACTGCGGCCCTCGCTCACGAGCCAGGAGACGTGGCGGGCGTAGGAGCCCCCGGAGGACATGGGGTCGTAGCCGACCTCCTCGGTGAACATGGCCACCGAGGCCGGCAGGACGAGGGGCTCCTCCTCGGGGCGCGCCTGGCGCGTCCCGCGCGCGGCCCAGTCCAAGGAGGGGCGTCGGGCCAGCGCCTGGGCGGCGAGTCCCCCGGGCGGGCTCGGCGCGACGAGGACGGGCTGGTTCCACCGCGCCTCCCGGTGCCGCATCCCGGCCGCCTCCAGGTGCTCCCACAGCAGGGCCACGTCCTCGGGGCTGCCGAGGATCGAGCCGTTGCGCGTCAGGCGCGGGCGGGAGTGCTCGGCGAGCGCTCGGGCGCCGACGCGGCCCGCCCCGGGCAGGCCCAGCTCGGGGCGCGGGGCGAGGCCCATGACGATGAGGGAGCCCGTGGACCAGGCCGCAGCGTCGGGGGCGGCGGGCCGCCCCAGGACGACGACGTCCCCCGATCCCCAGTGCCTCCAGCGCTCGAGCTGCTGGGCGAGCGGCAGGGACAGGACGGGATCGCGGGAGCACAGCGCGAGCACGCCCCCGACGCGGCGGGGGCTGACGGGGGTCAGTCGGCGCGTGAACAGGGGCATGACGATACGGGCGAGGCGGGCCGCTCCCGCCGGACTGCCGTCCCTCAGACCGTCAGGACCGAGGGGGCCGTGCCCTTGAGGGCGTCCTCGCCGAGCTCGGCGCGCATCTGCTCGGCCATGGCCTCGGCATGCTTGATGAGGGTCTCGACGACCTGGTCCTCGGGCACGGTCTCGACGACCTTGCCGTGGACGAAGATCTGGCCCTTGCCGTTGCCCGAGGCGCAGCCGAGGTCGGCCTCGCGGGCCTCTCCGGGACCGTTGACGACGCAGCCCATGACGGCCACGCGCAGCGGGGCGCTGATGGACTTCAGGCCCTCCTCGACGGACTCGGCGAGACTCCACACGTCCACCTGGGCGCGGCCGCAGGAGGGGCAGGAGACGATCTCGAGCTTGCGCTCGCGCAGGCCCATGAACTCCAGCAGCTTGGTGCCGACCTTGACCTCCTCGACCGGCGGGGCGGACAGGGAGACGCGGATGGTGTCCCCGATGCCCTGGGCGAGGAGGGTTCCGAAGGCGGCGCAGGACTTGATGGTGCCCTGGAAGGCGGGGCCGGCCTCGGTGACGCCGAGGTGGAGCGGCCAGTCGCCCATCTCGCTCAGCAACTGGTAGGCCCGCACCATGGTGACGACGTCGTGGTGCTTGACGGAGATCTTGAAGTCGTGGAAGCCGCACTCCTCGAAGAGGCCGGCCTCCCAGACGGCGGACTCCACGAGGGCCTCCGGGGTCGCCTTGCCGTGCTTCTTGAGCAGGCGCGGGTCCAGGGAGCCGGCGTTGACGCCGATGCGCAGGCTCACCCCGGCGTCGGAGGCGGCCTTGCAGATCTCGGCGACCTGGTCGTCGAACTTGCGGATGTTGCCGGGGTTGACGCGCACGGCCCCGCATCCGGCCTCGATCGCCTGGAAGACGTACTTCGGCTTGAAGTGGATGTCGGCGATGACGGGGATGCGGGACTGCTTGGCGATGATGGGCAGCGCCTCGGCGTCCTTGTCCGTGGGGCAGGCGACGCGCACGATGTCGCAGCCGGAGGCGGTGAGCTCGGCGATCTGCTGGAGGGTGGCCCCGATGTCGTGGGTCTTCGTCGTCGTCATGGACTGCACGGTGATGGGGGCGTCACCGCCGACGGAGAGGTCGCCGACCCGGATCTTCCGGGTGGGCCTGCGGGGGGCGAGAACAGGGCGCTCCTCGCGCATGGAGGGGATGCCAAGGGCGATCGCTTCAGTCACGCGCCCCAGTATGGCACCGCGCTGGGCGCGCGCACGACGCCGCCGGGTGTGGTGAGCGAGCCATCGCGTTGCCGTTCGCTCCGGCGCCCGCCTGGTCGGCATATGGAAGAGGATGGCGATGACGGGCAACAAGGCCGGCCCGTCAGCAGGGCATCACCTGGTCAGTGCCCCTATCCGGTGATCGGGGCGACGAGGTCGACCCACACGAGGATGACGGTCATGACGATGAGGATGCCGAAGACCACCTGCCCCACGGGCAGCATGCGGGCGGTGTCCACGGGGCCGGGGTCGGGGCGCCCGTGCGCCAGCGCCCAACGACGCCGGGCCCCCTCCCAGAGCGCACCGGCCACGTGACCGCCGTCGAGGGGGAGCAGGGGGATGAGGTTGAAGGCGAAGAGCGCCAGGTTGAGCGAGCCGAGCAGCATGAGCATCTGGGCCACGCGCAGCTCCAACGGGATGCTCGCCGCGGACGTGCCCGTGCCGGCGCTGGACACCTCGCCCGCGATGCGCCCGACACCCACCAGGCCGATGACGCCGCCGGCGGAGCGCTCCTCATGGCCGAGCCCGGCGGCCACCGCGTGGTAGAGGCCCACCGGCAGGGTGGCGATCACCTTGACCGTGCCGGTCACGGCCTGCCCGATCGTGGATGGGAGCTCGCCGATCGGCAGGGGCACCGCCCCGTAGGCGGGGCTGATGCCGACGTAGGGGCGAGTGGTGGTCATGGGACTGCCGTCGGAGTCGAGCACGGGGTTTCCCTGGGCGTCGAGGACCCGGCGCTGGACCTCGGCGGCGGTGACGGTCAGGGTGACCTCGGCGCCATCGCGCTCGACGACGACGGGCACGGAGCGCGTTCCGGAGGCGGCGATCGCGGCCTGGATGTCCTTCCAGGAGGAGGTGCGCGCGCCGTCCCAGGAGCGGATCTCATCGCCCGCTCGGAGATCCGCGGCTGCCCCGGGCGCCACGGGATCGTCGTCGGTGCAGGCGGTGTCGGAGTCGACGTCGGAGGTCAGGCAGGTCGAGACGGTCTTGAGCGTGGTGGTGCCGCCCGGGATGCCGATGCCGCAGAAGGCGATGGCGAGCAGGAGGGCTCCCAGCACGAGGTTGGTGAGGATCCCGCCCGCCATGACGAGGAGCTTGCGGGGCACGCTGAGGCGGTAGAAGGCCCGGTGCTCCTCGCCCGGCCCGATCTCCTCCAGGGCCTCGGCGCGGGCCTCGGCGATCTGGGATCCGGGCTTGTCCGGGCGGCCCGGCCGGGCCGGGGGAATCATCCCGACGAGTTTGACGTAGCCGCCCAGCCAGATCCATTTCACCCCGTACTCGGTCTCCCCCCGGCGCGTGGACCAGACACGGGGCCCGAAGCCGATGAAGTACTCGGGGACCTTCACGCCGAAGCGCTTGGCGGGGATCATGTGCCCGAGCTCGTGGAGGGCGACCGAGATGCCGATCCCGATGACGAGGACGAGGACGCCGAGGGCGTATGCGAGGGCCTGAGTCATGCGCGCAGTCTGCCACGGGAGGAGATGAGCTCGTCGGCGCGCGCCCTCGCCCAGGCCTCCACCTGCGCCACCTCGTCGAGCCCGGGCGCGGCCAGGCCCTCGTGCTCGCCCAGGACGGCGGCGTCGATGCCCACGATGTCCAGCCACTCCAGGCCGCCCGCCAGGAAGGCGGCGACGGCCTGCTCGTTGGCGGCGTTGAGGACGGCGGGGTGGGTGGCCGAGGCGGCCACGGCGCTGCGCGCCAGGCCGACGGCGGGGAAGGCATCGTCGTCGAGGGGCTCGAAGCCCCAGGCCGCAGGGGCGCTCCAGTCGTTGGGGGCCACCAGCCCTGCCAGGTCCGGGCGCTCGGGCCAGGTCAGCCCCAGCGCGATGGGCAGTCGCATGTCCGGCGGGGAGGCCTGGGCGATCGTGGCGCCGTCGATGAACTCGACCATCGAGTGGATGACCGATTGGGGGTGGACGACGACGTCGATGCGCTCGGGCGGGATGTCGAAGAGGAGGTGCGCCTCGATGAGCTCGAGCCCCTTGTTGACGAGGGTGGAGGAGTTGATGGTCACCACGGGGCCCATCGCCCAGGTGGGGTGGGCCAGGGCCTGCTCGGCGGTGACGCCGGTGAGCGAGGCGCGGTCGCGTCCGCGGAAGGGCCCGCCGGAGGCGGTCAGGATCAGGCGGCGAACCTCGCTGGCGCCGGTGATGACGGGACTGGTCAGACCCTTCTCGTGGCGGCCGGAGGCCAGGGCCTGGGCGATCGCGGAGTGCTCGGAGTCCACGGGGACCACTTGACCGGGGCGGCGCAGGGCCTCCTTGACCAGTGCCCCGCCGACGACGAGCGATTCCTTATTGGCCAGGGCCAGGCGCGCTCCGCTGGCGAGCGCGGCCAGGGTGGGGCGCAGGCCCACCGAGCCGGTGATGCCGTTGAGGATCGTGTCCTGCTCCCCCGCGCCCGAGGCCCCGATGGCCGCCGTGGCGGCGTCGGGACCGATGAGGATGGTGGTGACGGGATCCGGGAGCCCCAGGTGCTCGGAGGCGGCGGACAGGGCGTCGCGCAGCCCCCGCTCGATACCCGGGCGCGTATCGGCCAGGGCCACGATCGGCACCTCGAAGCGCAGCGCCTGCTCGGCCAGGAGGCCGAGGCGCGAGCCCCCGGCGGCGAGGGCGGCGACGCGGGGGGCGCGATCCCCGAGGCGCCGGACGACCTCGAGGGCCTGGGTGCCGATGGATCCGGTGGAGCCCAGGAGGACGAGCGCCCCGGGGGCGCCGACACGGGCGGTCATGCTCGTCCCCTTCCGGACGCGGCCCTGGTGGGCGTCACTCGACGGAGAAGACGACCTCGACGACGCGCGCGAGGTACCGGTCGACGCTGGACTCGTCGTAGGCCTTGGAGCCCCGTGCCGTGCCGAACACGGCCGTGCGGACCTCGGCGGAGGTCAGGGGCGCCTCGGAGTCGAAGTAGGCGGCGATGCGATCCATGAGGGCATCGACGTCGGCCTTGGCGTAGCCGTGGCGGCGGGCCGGGGCGAAGCGCTCCCCGGAGGGGCGCAGGAGGCGCGGGTAGAGCGTGGTGGCGAGCTCGGCCACCTGGTCCATCCAGGCCTGGCGCCCGTTCTGGGCGACGAACTCGGCCCGGCGCCGCTGCAGGAAGGCGGTCTCGAGGCGGTCGAGGGCCGCGTCGACGGCGCCGGGCTCGTAGCCCCGGCGCACGATGTCGAAGGCGACGGTGCGCACGCCCTCGGAGTCCATCTCATCGAGGTCCTCGGACTCATAGATGTCCTTGGCCGTCTCGAAGTAGCCGTCCACCTGCGAGGGACGGTATCCCCGGCGGAAGAACGACGTCCTGGGGAACATGGTCATGACCTGATCCTCTCCTGTTTGAGAACCTCCGCCGCCAGCTGGCCGCAGGCGCCGTCGATGTCGCTTCCGCGCGTGTCGCGCACGGTGGTGGTGATGCCGGCGCGCCGCAGCGTGCCCACGAATAGATCTTGCACGCTCGGCTCGGAGCACGTCCAGATCGATCCCGGCGTGGGGTTGAGCGGAATCGGATTCACATGCGCCCAGCCGCGGCCGCGCCGGTTCAGCTCATCGGCGAGCATCTGGGCCCGCCAGGCGTGGTCGTTCATGTCCTTGATGAGGGCGTACTCGATGGACACGCGCCTGCCGGTGACGCGGAAGTAGTCGTGGGCGGCGTCGAGGAGCTCGCCGACCCTCCACTTGGAGTTGACCGGGATGAGGGCGTCCCGCAGTTCGTCGTCGGGGGCGTGGAGGGACACGGCGAGTGTGACGGGCATCCCCTCCCCTGCCAGCTTGCGGATGAGCGGCACGAGGCCGACGGTGGAGACGGTGATGCCGCGGGCGGACAGGCCGAAGCCCTCCGGGGAGGGGTTGACGAGGCGGTGGAGGGCGGCGACGACGTTCCTGTAGTTGATCATCGGCTCGCCCATGCCCATGAAGACGACGTTGCTCAGGCGCGCGGGACCGCCGGCCAGGGCGCCGTCGGCGGAGGCGCGGGCGGCGCGGCGGACCTGCTCGACGATCTCGGCGGTGGTGAGGTTGCGGGTCAGGCCCATCTGCCCGGTGGCGCAGAAGGGGCAGGCCATGCCGCAGCCGGCCTGGGAGGAGACGCACAGCGTGGTGCGGTCCCTGTAGCGCATGAGCACGGACTCCACGCGCACCCCGTCGTGGAGCTCCCAGAGGTGCTTGAGGGTGCGGCCGCCGTCGGCGCGCATGACTCTGGCCTCGGTGATGAGCTCGGGCAGGAGCTCGGCCGCCAGCTGCTCGCGCGCCCCTGCCGGCAGGTCCGTCATCTCAGCGGCGTCACGGGTGAAGCGGGTGAAGTAGTGGCGGGAGAGCTGATCGGCGCGGAAGGGGGGAAGACCGGCCTCGGCGAGCGCCGTCCTCCGGCCGGTGAGGTCGAGGTCGGCGAGGTGCCGGGGGGCCTTGCCCCGGGCGGGCGGCACGGCGAAGGACAGGCGGGGACGCGCGTCCGGGGTGGCGGCGCCCTCGGGCGGCTGGTCCGTGGGCATCACCTGGACCTCGCCGGGCACCGGCCCACCGGCCCGGCGCCGGAGGGCGGCGGGCTCGGGGCTCCTGGTGCGGGCGGCGGGGCTCACGGGGCTCGGGGTCCTTTCTCTCACTGACGTCTCATGCTCTCGTTCCGCGTGGCTCTCACCAGGGGATGAGGGTGAACAGGTACACGATAGGCGCGGTGACCAGGATCGAGTCGAGCCGGTCCATGAGCCCGCCGTGACCGGGCAGGAGCGTGCCCATGTCCTTCAGGCCGAGATCGCGCTTGAGGAGCGACTCCCCCAGATCCCCGAGCGTGGCCACGATCGTGCAGCAGGCGCCGAGCGCGGCCCCCGCCCACAGCTCCCCGTCGAGGAGCGCCAGGCAGCCCACGCCCGCCCCGACGGCCGCGATGAGGGATCCGGCGAACCCCTCCCAGGACTTCTTCGGGGAGACGGAGGGGGCCATGGGGTGGCGGCCCATCGTGATTCCGGCCAGCCAGCCGCCGGTGTCGTTGGCGATCGGCAGGGCGAAGAGGGTGATCACCTTGGTCACGCCATGGTCCTGGGCGACGAGCAGCACGGCGAAGCTCGCGAGGAACGGCAGGTAGGTGGCGGCCAGGACGGAGGCCGTGGCATCGACGGAGCGCGAGCGCCGGGCCTCGTCATGGGCGTCGGTGCGCGGCACGTCGTGGGGGCTGGCCTCGAGGACGGTGCCGTCCTCGGCCTCGGCGTGGTCCACGAAGGACCACAGGACGCACGCCCCGGCGGTCGCGAGGTAGGCCCCGAAGGCGCCCTCCGCCCCGAGGGTCCAGGCGGTTACGGCGACACCCGCGGTGCCCACCCACAGGGGCAGGAGCGGCAGGGCGATGCCCTTGCGGGCGAAGGCGCCCGCGAGCTCCCAGAGCGCGCCGCACACGGCGAGGATGACGACGCCGACGAAGTACTTCTTCTCGAAGATCAGGGAGGCCAGGATCGCGCTGATGAGGACCACGGAGACGCCGACCGCGGCCGGCAGGTTGCGGCCGGCCCGGCCCGTGGCGGGCAGGGGCGCGCGGTTGCGCGTCGGTGGCGGTGTCAGCAGGGCGCTCAGAATGGTCACGAGGGGTTCTTCGGGGTAGGGGGGCCGCGCCGTTCGTACCGGCCTCACGAGGGGCGGGCGGCGGGATCAGACGGAGAGGAGCTCCTCCTCCTTGGAGGCCAGGGCCTTGTCGATGGCGTCGACGAAGCGCTTGGTGAGGTGGTCGAGCTCGCCCTCGGCGCGCTTGACGTCGTCCTCGCCGGCCTCGCCGTCGCGCTTGATGGCCTCGAGCTCCTTCTTGGCCTTGCCGCGCACGCCGCGGACCTGGACACGGGCCTCCTCGGCGCGCGAGCGCGCCAGCTTGACGTAGTCCTTGCGGCGCTCCTCGGTCAGCGCGGGCAGGGTGACGCGGATGACCGTGCCGTCATCGGTGGGGTTGACCCCGAGGTCGGATTCGCGGATGGCGGTGGTGATCGCCTTCATCGCGGAGCGGTCGAAGGGGCTGACGATGACCGTGCGGGCCTCGGGGATCGTCAGGGAGGCGAGCTGCTGAAGGGGTGTGGGGGCGCCGTAGTAGTCCACCATGATCGAGTTGAACATGGAGGGGTTGGCGCGGCCGGTGCGGATGGCGGCGAGCTCGCCCTTGGCGGCCTCCAGGGCCTTGTCCATCTTCTCCTCGGTGGAGAGCATGACATCGTCGATCATCGTTCTTCCTTCGCTTGAGAGGTATCTGGGTGGTCATCGCGCCGCCGCGCGGCACTGGTCGTCGGACTGGATCGGTTCGGCGCCCTGCGGCTCAGGGCCTCTCGCTGGAGACGAGCGTGCCGATCTTCTCACCCAGGAGGGCCTTGGTGATATTGCCGTCCTCGCCCATCCCGAACACGCGCATCGTCAGGCCATTGTCACGGGAGAGGGCGAAGGCGGAGGCGTCGACGACGGCGAGGCCGTCGGACAGGGCGCGCTCGTACGTGAGGTGGTCGAGCTTGACGGCGCTGGGGTCCTTGCGGGGGTCCGCCGTGTAGACGCCGTCGACGCCGTTCTTCCCGACGAGCAGCTCATCGCAGCCGGTCTCCAGGGCCCGCTGCGCGGCCACTGTGTCCGTGGAGAAGTAGGGCAGGCCGGCGCCCGCGCCGAAGACAACGACGCGCCCCTTCTCCAGGTGCCGGATGGCGCGCAGCGGGATGTAGGACTCGGCGACCTGCCCCATGGCGATGGCGGTCTGCACGCGGGCGGGCACCCCGGCCTTCTCGATGAAGTCCTGGAGGGCGAGGGCGTTCATGACGGTGCCGAGCATGCCCATGTAGTCGGCGCGGGCGCGCTCCATGCCATGGGCCGAGAGCTCGGCGCCGCGGAAGAAATTGCCCCCACCGACGACGACGGCGACCTGCACGCCGGCGCGCACGGCGTCGGCGATCTGCTCGGCGGCATCGGAGACGACGTCGGGATCGAGGCCGATGGAGCCCCCGCCGAAGACCTCGCCCGAGAGCTTGAGCAGGACGCGCCGCGGGTGGTGGCCGTGCGCGACGCGGTCGTCTCTGCTGCTCTTGTCTGCCATCTCTGCCTCTCTGCCTGTGCCGTGGGCGCCCTCGCGGCCCCGGGAGCCGATCATGCGCCGGCGGGGCGGCCGTCGCGGGCGGGCATTGCGCCGCCCGGTAGAGCGTACCCGCTCGCGGCCGGACGGGAGACCCGGGCGGATCGGCGACCCGACGGGAGGCCCGGGGACAGGCACAGGGGAGCGCGGGGTGAGCACTGGCGGATCAGGGCGCCGAAACGGTCACGATCCGCGGGAATGGCCGTTAGGCTCACTCTATTCACGTGTCTCGGTTCACTCCCAGGAGGCGTTGATGACCACATCCCATCTGATCCCGTCCCTCGCCGCGTCAGGCTCCTCCACCCTGCTGGAGGCCCGCTGGTACGACTACTTCCCCATCGTCGTCTACTTCGCCTTCGTCCTGGCCGTCGGCTTCATGGCCAAACGGCGCATGGCCTCCTCCGACGACTTCCTCACCTCCGGGCGCTCCCTGCCCGCGTGGGTGACCGGCATCGCCTTCGTCTCGGCCAACCTCGGCGCCGTGGAGATCATGGGCATGTCCGCCAACGGCGCCCAGTACGGCCTGCCGACCTTCCACTACTTCTGGATCGGCGCCATCCCGGCCATGATCTTCCTGGGCCTGGTCATGATGCCCTTCTACTACGGCTCCGGCGTGCGATCAGTGCCCGAGTTCATGCTCAAGCGCTACGGCAAGGCCGCCCATCTCATCAACGCCCTCTCCTTCGCGCTGGCCCAGCTCCTCATCGCCGGCGTCAACCTGTACCTCCTGGGCTCGATCGTCCACCGCCTGCTGGGGTGGCCGCTGTGGGTGGCGCTCATCGTCGCCGCCGTCATCGTGTTCAGCTACATCAGCCTGGGCGGGCTGTCCGCCGCGATCTACAACGAGGTCCTCCAGTTCTTCGTCATCATCGTGGCGCTGCTGCCGCTGACCCTCATCGGCCTCAACCGGGTGGGCTGGTGGGGCGGCCTGAAGGAGAAGATCACCGAGGCGGCCACCACCCACGGCACGGGGGCCTACGCCGACCCCAGCGCGCAGCTGCACTCCTGGCCCGGCAACCTGCTGTCCGGCTTCGACTCCTCGGCCCTGTCCGTCTTCGGCATCGTCTTCGGCCTGGGCTTCGTGCTGTCCTTCGGCTACTGGACGACGAACTTCGTCGAGGTCCAGCGCGCCATGGCCGCCGACTCGATCTCGGCGGCGCGCTCCGCCCCCATCATCGGCACCTTCGCCAAGATGGTCGTGCCCTTCCTCGTCATCATCCCGGGCATGGTGGCCGCGGTCCTCGTCTCCGAGATCGTCGGGCTCAAGCAGTCCTCGCTCAGCGGCGCCACCGCCGGTGGGGAGGTCACCTACAACGACGCCGTCCTGCTGCTCATGCGCGACGTCCTGCCCAACGGCCTGCTGGGCCTGGCGATCACCGGCCTGCTGGCCTCATTCATGGCGGGCATGGCGGCGAATATCTCCGCCTTCAACACCGTGTTCACCGTGGATCTCTACGAGCGCTACATCAACACGAAGGCCGATGACGCCACCTACCTGCGCATGGGCAAACTGACGACGGCGCTCGCCACGACCGTCGCTATCTTCACCGCGCTCATCGCGTCGAACTACTCCAACCTCATGGACTACCTCCAGCAGCTCTTCTCCATGTTCAACGCCCCGCTGTTCGCCACGTTCATCATCGGGATGTTCTGGCGCCGGGCCACGAGCCACGCAGGCTGGTCCGGGCTGGCCTGCGGGACGCTGGCGGCCCTCGCCCTCAACCTGTCGTCCTGGTTCGGACCCCTGAAGCTGCCCGGCCAGGGCCTGGCCTTCCTCGCCGCGGGCACGGCCTTCGCCGTCGACATCCTCGTGACGATCGTCGTCTCGTTGATGACCGCGCCCAAGCCCGCCGCGGAGCTGGAGGGCTTCGTCTACTCCCTCACGCCGCACGAGGCGCGCACCGACCCCAACGAGGCGGCGCTGCCCTGGTTCCGCAAGCCGGTCCCGCTGGCGATCTGCGCGGGTGCGCTCGTCATCCTGCTCAACTCGATCTTCCACTGAGGAGCCCCAGACATGTCACTGCTGTTAAAGATCCTGGCTGATATCCGCACGGTCATCGCCGCGGTCCTCGGCATCTTCGGCCTCTTCCTGCTCGTCTGCTCGGGATTCCTCAACGGGGAGGACGAGATGGCCAAGACCGGCGGCGTCAATGCGAACCTGTGGGCGGGCATCGCCCTCATCGTCGTGGCGGTGCTCATGGCCCTGTGGTGGGGCGTCTCCCCCGGTGACTCGGGCAAGGACTCGGGCGGCTCCCCGTCCGATCCCGGGGCCCGGCACCAGGGCTGAGGCCGCCCCACTCCTCGGATTCCCCCGTCGTCCCGCGTCGCGCCTCTCGATCGCCGTCGCGCGTGCCACGGCCCCCGGTCCGCGAGGAACCGGGGGCCGTGGTATCGCTGATCGCCGCGTCAGTGGGCTCTGATGGTCAGGCGCCGACGCGGAAGCGCACGAAGCCGACGAGCTCGCCGCCGGTGGCCTCGATGACCTTGCCGACCGTGGTCTTGGGGTCCTTCGCGAAGGCCTGCTCGACGAGGCAGTTCTCCTTGAAGAACCCGCCCAGGCGGCCCTCGACGATCTTCGGGATGGCCTTCTCGGGCTTGCCCTCGGCACGAGTGGTCTCCTCGGCGATGGCGCGCTCCTTGTCGACGATGTCAGCGGGGACGTCCTCGCGGGTGGCGTAGGCCGGCGAGTAGGCGGCGGTGTGCATCGCGACGTCGTGGGCGACCTCAGCGGCCTTGGCGTCGGTGCCGACGAGCACGCCGACCTGGGCGGGCAGGTCGGGGTTGGTGCGGTGCAGGTAGAGCTCCACCTTGGGGGCGCTCAGGCGGCCGACGCGGCGCACGACGATCTTCTCGCCGATGACGGCCTGCATGCCGTCGGTGAGGTCCTTGACGGTGGAGCCGTCGACCTCGACCTCGGCCAGGGCCTCGGCCGACTCCGCGCCGGAGGCCAGTGCGGCGGCGAGGACCTTGTCGGCGTAGTCGAGGAACTTCTCGTTCTTGGCGACGAAGTCGGTCTCGGCGTTGATCTCGACGAGCACGCCGGTCTGGCCATCGGCGTCGTCGACGACCTTGGCGGCGATGAGGCCGGCCGAGGCGGCGCGGCCCTCGCGCTTGGCGATGCCCTTGAGGCCCTTGACGCGGATGATCTCGATGGCCTTCTCGACGTCGCCCGCGGCCTCGTCGAGGGCCTTCTTGACGTCGAGCATGCCGGCGCCGGTCTTCTCCCGCAGCGCCTTGATGTCAGCGGTGGTGTAGTTCGCCATGGATTCTCCTGGTGTTGAAGCGTGAGGAATGTCGTCGGGGGCGCTCAGGCCTGCTCGGCCGGGGCCTCGTCAGCGGCAGGGGCGGCGGGCGCCTCTTCGGCGGCCTCGGCGGCGGGGGCGCCCTCGGAGGGCTGCTCGGCCGCGGCGGCCTCGGCGCCGGCGAGGAGCTCGGCCTCCCACTCGGGCAGCGGCTCGGCCTCGGGCGTGCCGGCCTCGGCCTCGGCACCGGTGCGGGCGCGGCCGGCGGAGCGGGCGAGGAGGCCCTCGGCGGCGGCGTCGGCGACGACGCGGGTGAGCAGGCCGACGGAGCGGATGGCGTCGTCATTGCCTGGGATGCCGTAGGTGACCTCATCGGGGTCGCAGTTGGTGTCGAGGATCGCGATGACCGGGATGTTGAGCTTGGAGGCCTCGGAGATCGCCAGGTGCTCCTTCTTGGTGTCCACGACCCACACGGCGGCGGGGAGCTTGGCCATGTCGCGGATACCGCCGAGGGTGCGGATGAGCTTGTCCTTCTCGCGGCGCATCATGAGCAGCTCCTTCTTCGTGCGGCCGGATCCGGCCACGTCGTCGAAGTCGATCTGCTCGAGCTCCTTCATGCGGTCCAGGCGGGCGCGCACGGTGGAGAAGTTGGTGAGCATTCCGCCCAGCCAGCGCTGGTTGACGTAGGGCATGCCGACGCGCTGCGCCTGCTCGGCCACAGCGGCCTGCGCCTGCTTCTTGGTGCCGACGAACAGGATGTTGCCGCCGCGGGCGACGGTCTCCTTGACGAAGTCGTAGGCGGTGTTGATGCCGTCGACGGACTTCGTGAGGTCGATAACGTAGATGCCGTTGCGCTCGGTGAGGATGAAGCGCTTCATCTTGGGGTTCCACCGGCGGGTCTGGTGCCCGAAGTGGACACCGGACTCGAGGAGCTGGCGCATGGTCACGACTGCCATGACTTGTCCTTTCGCGCGGCCGGGAGGTTGCCCGGTCCGCCATGTGTCAGGGGGCGCCGCCGATCGGCGACGGCGTCCCACGGGTTCTTTGAGTTGATCCCCTGCGCCCGGGCGAGCCGGGTCCGCCAATGCGGGCGGATAGGGCCTGGTGCCCGCGACGCGCGGCCACCCGCCTGCGCCTCGCCGTGCATCGGGAGGGGCCTGCGGGACCGCGACCGCGGCGTCCGAAAGGACGATCCCAGGGCCCGAGGGCACTGGGTGCGGGCACGCGAAGTCAGCTGCCGCTCCGCGAGGATCCGGGCCTCGGGCCAGTGGCGGGCCGTTGCGCTCAGAAGAGCCGGGCCGGCAGGAGTACTGACACGAGTATCGATACGCATCGCAGCGAACTGCGTGCGCGAGGCTATCACAGCGATACCGACCTTTCCGCATCGTGGCGGGCAATGATGCCGCTGGTCGGATGTCGTTCTCATCACGGGGCGCTCCCGCTCGGGAACCACAGGCGCTGCGGCGCGTGGCCCCCCGGCGCCCCTGTGAGGCGGGCGGGCCGGGGCGCGGCGGCCGGGTCGAGCATGGAGCCATGCCCGCACCGCGCGCCGCCCCCTCGTCGATCCCCCGCCCCTCCTCGCGGCCGAGCCGCGCGCCGCTCCTGCCGCTCGCGCTGCTCGCCGTGCTCGTACTCGTGCTGCTCGTCCCCTCCCCCGCCCTCGGCGAGGCGCCCGGCGGCACCGTCGCCGGAGCGATGACCGCCCATCGCCCGGCCCGTCCGGTGGGGGCAGCGCCCGCGCGCGATGATGAGGCGCATCGGCGCACGCGCTACGTATGGCCCACGGGAGGGCCGGCGGCGGTGGTCGAGGGCTTCGATCCCCCCGCCGTCACCTGGGGCCGGGGGCACCGGGGCGTGGACCTCGCCCTGGCCGCGGGCAGCCCCGTGCGGGCGGCGGGCGCCGGCACGGTGGCCTTCGCCGGAGTGGTGGCGGGACGCCCCGTGGTCTCGGTCGAGCACGCGGGCGGCATCCGCACGACCTACGAGCCGGTCGAGCCCTCCGTGCAGGCGGGCCAGGCGGTTGCGCCCGGGCAGGTCGTCGGCACGCTCCTGCCCGGGCACCGCTCCGACGGCGTCGACGCCCTGCACTGGGGCGCGCGCACCGGGAAGAAGTCCTACATCGATCCGCTTCGCCTGCTGCGCCCTCCCGTCATCCGTCTCAAGCCCACCGCGCCCACCGGTGCGGCTCGCACCCACTAGCGGGCAGGACGCTCCGCTCGGTGCGAACGGCACCGCTCGGTGCGGCTCGCACCTGCGGGGGCGCCGGGGCACCACTGGGCTCAGGCCCGGGGGAAGGCCTGTTCGTAGACGGCCCGCAGCCGCTCGGCGGAGACGTGCGTGTAGCGCTGGGTCGTGGCCAGGGAGGAGTGCCCGAGGAGCTCCTGGACGGTGCGCAGATCAGCGCCCCCGCCCAGGACATGGGTGGCCGCCGAGTGCCGCAGCCCGTGCGGGCCCAGGTCCGGTACGCCCGCGGCGGCGGTCGCCCGGTGGACCACGTCGCGGATGGCGCGGGCGTCCACGCGCCCGCCCCTGGCGCCGAGGAAGAGGGCGGCGCCCGTGCGCGGGCCGACGAGGGCGGGGCGGGCCTCGAGCCATCGCTCCAGGGCGCGGGCGGCGGGACCGCCGTAGGGGACGGTGCGCTCCTTGCCGCCCTTGCCCATGACGCGGATGGTGCGCCTGCCGGAGTCGACGTCCCCGAGGTCCAGCCCGGCGAGCTCGGAGACCCGCATGCCGGTGGCGTAGAGGATCTCCAGGAGGGCGAGGTCCCGCGCGGCCAGGGGGCGCTCGGCTGGCGGGGCCTGGCCGGCCCGCTCGCCCGCCGTTGTCAGGAGCGCCTCGGCCTGCTCGGTTGTGAGGACGGTGGGCAGGCGGTTGTCCACGCGCGGGGAGCGCAGGCGCGCCGCGATGTCCTCCCGGAGGAGGCCGGATCGTCGCGCCCAGGTGGAGAAGGCGCGGATCGCCGCGCCGCGCCGCGCCATGGTGGCCCGCGAGCGCCCGGCGCCGGACATGGAGGCGAGCCAGGCGCGCAGGTCGGCCAGGTCCAGGCCGGCCAGGGCCGGCCCGATGGGCTCGGACTCCCCCGCGCCCACCCCGAGGAAGTCGAGCAGGTCCTCCAGGTCCCCCACGTAGGCCCGCACCGTGTGCTCTGACAGGCCCCGTTGCAGGCCCAGGTGCCGGAACCAGGCGTCCAGGAGCTCCCCGCGCAGGGCGGGCGGGCCGCCCCCCGGCGAGAGGTGGCGGGTGCCCTGGGAGGTCATGCCTTCAGGGTAGACGACGGCGCTGCGGCATCGGGGGCCGCGCGGCGCTGGGCGGGGCGGCGCCAGCGGGCGCCGTCGCGCCTGGCGCGGCCCGCCAGTTCGAGGGCTCCGAGGGCCGCCAGGGTCTCGCGCTCGGACAGTCCCGCAGCCCGGGCGATGGACTCGATGCTGGCCGCCGCGCGCACGGGAAGGGCATCGACGACGGCGGCGGAGACCGCGTCGAGGCCATCGAGCAGCCCGGGCCGCCGCGCCCCGGCGCTCTCCTCCTTGAGGGCGTCGGCGTCGGCGTCGCCCACGGGCAGGAGCAGTTCGAGCGCTTCCTCGATGTCGGTGACGCAGGTCGCGCCCTGGCGCAGCAGCCGGTGGCAGCCGCCGGAGGCCATGGAGGTCACGGGCCCGGGCACGGCCCCCACGGGACGACCGATCTCCATGGCATGGTGCGCGGTGGACAGCGCGCCCGAGCGCCAGGCGGCCTCCACGACGAGCGTGGCGCCCGTCATCGCAGCGATGATCCGGTTACGGGTGAGGAACCGGTGCCGAGCGGGCTGGCTGCCGGGCGGCACCTCGGCCACCAGGGCCCCGTGGTCCACCACGGCCTCGAGCAGGGCGGCGTTGCCGGCAGGGTAGAGGCGGTCCACGCCCCCGGCGGAGACGGACAGTGTGGGCCCGGCGGTGAGCGCCCCCCGGTGCGCGGCGGCGTCGATCCCGAAGGCGCCGCCGGAGACGATGAGGGCGCCGGCCTCGGTGAGCCCTCGGGCGAGATCGTTGGCCATGCGCTCGCCGTAGGCGGTGGAGTCGCGCGCGCCGACGAGCGCGAGCGCGTGACCGGCGCCGCGCCCCGCGCCCATGCGGTCCTCCCGCAGCGGCAGCCCCAACGAGCTCTCCGCGGCGCCCGCCTCCTCGCGGCCCACGAGCAGGGCGGGATCGCCGCGCAGCCACAGGCAGAAGGGCGGGTGCTCGAGGTGATCCAGGCCCGGTGGCCACCAGGGGTCGCCGGGGACGACGAGCGAGCCGCCCAGGCGCTCCAGGACATCGAGTTCACGGCGGATGTCCAGGCCCGCGAGCCTGGGCGCCCATCGCTCCACCGCGCTCGCCCATCGGCGGGGCGCGGTGCCCTCCAGGAGGGGCTCCGGCAACGGCGGGGCCTCAGGGCGCCCCGAGCCGTGCTCGGCCCTGTGACGCGCCCAGGCCAGGGCCTCGGGCGCGCCGAGGCCCGCCACGAGGAGGGTCGCGGCGTGGTCGGCCGGCTCGGCGAGCCGCGACCAGGTGGCGCGGGCCAGGAAGTCCGCCTCATCGGGCGGTTCCGCCGGTCGCGCCTCCGGAGGCTGCGGCATCGGTGCGTCTCCGGATGGCGCGGTGCCATCGATCGGCAGGACGGGGCGGAGGGCGGCGTCGGGGGCGACAGGGGCAGTGGTGCTCTGGGCGCTCATGGGCGGGCTCCCCGTGTGCGCAGGGCCAGGGCGGCCCCGAGATCGGGCGGGGTGGGGCGGTCGCGCTCGGCGAGGTCGGCGAGCGTCCAGGCCAGGCGCAGGACGCGGTCCACGCCTCGAAGGGTGAGGTCACCGCGGTCGAGCGCATCCATGAGGGGGCGCATGAGGGAGGGATCGGCCCCGCCCCTCTCGCTGCGCAGGTAGGACCCCGGCACCTGGGAGCTGAGGCGCCATGGCGTTCCCGCCAGTCGCGCGGCCGCTCGCTCACGGGCGGTGAGCACCCGCGCGGCCACCACCGCGCTCGACTCCCCGGGAGCGCCCGAGGCGAGATCGGCGGCGCTCACGGCGTCGACCTCCACCTGGATGTCCACGCGGTCCAGGAGGGGCCCGGACAGGCGGGAGAAGTAGCGGCGGCGCTGGAGGGATGTGCAGGTGCACTCCAGGCCCTTGCCACTGGCGCGCCCGCAGGGGCATGGGTTGGCGGCGAGGACGAGCTGGAAGGCCGCCGGGTAGTCGGCGCGGCCGCCGACGCGGTCGATGCTCACCTCCCCGGCCTCCAGGGGCTGACGCAGGCAGTCCAGGACGCTGGCGGGGAACTCGGGCGCCTCGTCGAGGAAGAGGACGCCGCGATGCGCCAGGGACACGTCCCCCGGACGGGGCAGGCCGGAGCCCCCGCCGATGATGGCGGCGCGCGTGGCCGTGTGGTGGGGGCAGCGCATGGGCGGGGCGGTGAGCAGGCCGGCATCGGCGTTGAACAGGCCCGCCAGGGAGTGCAGGGAGGTGACCGCGACGGCGTCGCGCTCGGCCAGGGGAGGCAGGATCGAGGGCAGGCGCTCGGCGAGCATGGTCTTGCCGGCCCCGGGTGGCCCGACCATGAGCAGGTGGTGCCCGCCGGCGGCCGCCACCTCCAGGGCGTGGCGGGCCTGGGCCTGACCGACGACGTCGGCGAGGTCCGCCCGATGGCCGGAGCCCGCCCGGCTGCTCGCGGGGGCGGCGATGGAGGAGGGAGGGCGCTCCTGGGCGCCGCGCATGATCTCGACGGCGGCTCGCGGCAGGCGCCCTCCCAGGCCCTGGACGAGCTCGCCGAGGTGGTGGACCGCCTGGATGCTCGCCCCCGGCACCAGGCGGGCCTCCGAGGCGCAGGCCGCGGGGACCGCGATGCTGCGCACGCCCGCCTCGACGGCGGCGAGGACAGCGGGCAGGACGCCGCGCACGGGGTGCACGGCGCCGTCGAGGCCGAGCTCGCCGATGTAGGCGACGCGGGCCATGGCGGCCAGGGCGCGGGGCGGGAGCGCCCCGCGGGCGCCGAGCACGGCCAGGGCGAGGGCGAGATCGAAGCCGGTGCCCGTCTTGGGAAGGTCCGCCGGGGAGAGGTTGACGGTGAGGCGCTGCTCGCCCCAGGTGGTGCCGCAGACGGTCAGGGCGGCGCGCACGCGCTCCCGCGACTCGCGGATCGCGGCATCGGGCAGGCCCACGAGCACGAATCCCGGCAGGCCGGACGTGGCGTGCGCCTCGACGTCGACGATATGCCCCCGCAGCCCGGTGAGGGTGACGGCGAGTGCTCTCGCGATGCTCATGATCCGCTCACCGCCCTGTGGTGGCGCAGGAGCGCGGGGACGCCCTCGCGCAGGAGCACGGAGACCACGTCCAGGCGGAGCCGGTGGGGCGGGGCTCCCCTCCGACCGGCCCAGGCGGCGGCCAGGCGCCGCAGGCGCGCCTCCTTGGCGGGGGTCACGGCCGCGGCGGGCGGCCCGGCCCGCAGGCTGGATCGCGTCTTGACCTCGACGATGACGAGCGCACCGATGGGGTCCTCGGCGATGATGTCTATCTCACCGCGCAGGCCGGAGCCTCGCGGGGCGCGCCAGTTGCGGTCGATGATCCGCCAGCCCGAGTCGCGCAGGTAGCCGACGACGATGTCCTCGCCTCTCCGGCCGGTCAGGCGCCGCTTCTCCGCCGGGCTCAGCGCCGGGGCGCTCCGTGGGGCGGGCGCGCCCGGGCCCGGTGGGCCGGGCGGCGCGGTCGATCGCATGGCCGGGGCTGCCGGGGTCTTCGGGGGCGTCAGGCGCGCTGGGGCTGTCGGGGTCGTCGGGGTCGTCGGGGTCACGGTGGTCACCTCCGCGACCACGGTGCCCCACCGTCGGCCCGACCCGCGGTCCCCGTCCCCAGCGCTGGGCGGGACCCGCGCGCGGCGGGCGTGGTGGTTCCCGACGCGGCGGCGCCGGGTCAGGCGCTCAGGAGGGGATCTCCATCTCCGGCTTGGACAGCTCCTCGACGTTGACGTCCTTGAACGTGACCACTCGCACGGATTTCACGAAGCGGGAGGAGCGGTAGATGTCCCACACCCAGGCGTCCTCCAGGCTCAACTCGAAGAACACCTCGCCGCCGTTGGTGCGCACCTGCACGTCCACGGAGTTGGCCAGGTAGAAGCGGCGCTCCGTCTCGACGACGTAGGCGAACAGCCCCACGACGTCCCGGTACTCCCGGTACAGGTCGAGCTCCAGATCGTTCTCGTATGCCTCAAGGTCCTCTGCACTCACCGGGCCATCATGCCCGTCGCCCCGTCCCGGGCGCGAGAGGCGGACGGGTTGCGTCGCCCACCCGGGGCGGCCCGGGCCGGCTGCGGTGGCGCGGGGGCCTCAGCCCAGCCCCGGCAGGCGCCAGCTGCGGCGGTGCTGCTCGCAGGCACCGAGCTCGGCCAGACCCGCCTGGTGCGCCGCCGAGCCGTAGCCCTTGTTGGAGGCCCAGCCGTAGCCGGGGTCGGGAAGGGCGGACATGATCGCGTCGCGCTCGACCTTGGCCAGGACGGACGCGGCCGCGACGACGGCGCAGCTCGCGTCCGCCCTGACGCGCATGATGACGCCGGGGACGTCGTCATCGGGGATCGCGGGGCCGTACTCGTGGGCGGACGAGAGCGCCTCCGGCCGGTCGAGGGCGGCGAAGAGGTCATCCGCGGGCGGTGACAGCCAGTTCGCCGCGCCGTCGAGGATGATGATGCCGGGAAGGTTGCCGCGCTCGCGAACCTTGGCCAGGGCCCGCCGCCCGGCCAGGCGCAGGGCGGCGGCGATGCCGAGGGCGTCGATCTCGGCGGCTGAGGCGTGGGCGATGGCATGGTCGGCGAGCCATTCGGCCACGGGCGCGACGAGCGCCTGGCGCCGGGCCGCACTGAGCGCCTTGGAGTCGGCCAGGCCCTCGGGGAAGGCGTCCGCGGTGCTGCGGGAGACCACGGCCAGGCCCACGGTGACGGGTCCGGCCAGGGCGCCCCTGCCGACCTCGTCGAGGCCGCCGACGAGCCCGTGGCCCTCCAGGAGCGAGGCCTCGAGCGCGCGGTCGGGTCGGATGCGCGGCATGGGTCAGGCCGCGCGGACCATGCCCGCGGCCGCGCCCTGCCGGGAGGCGGTGGCGGCCGTGGTGGCGGCCGGGTCGGCGGCGGGAACATCCTTGAAGGCCTCGCGCCCGCCCGCGAGCGTTCCCCAGTGGGACAGGGGCCAGACGATCCTCTTGGCCACGCCCACGACATCAGTCAGGGGCAGGGCGCCCCCATGGGCGTCCTGGATGTGGAATCGGGAGTCGGCCGAGTTGGAGCGGTTGTCCCCCATGACCCACACGCAGCCCTCGGGCACGACGACGTCGAAGGCGGTGGTGGATGGCGAGCTCCCCTGGCGCAGATAGGGCTCGTGGATCTGAACGCCGTTGACGGTCAGGCTGCCCCGGCCGTCGGCCACGACGTGGTCCCCCGGCATCCCGATGATGCGCTTGATGAGATGGTGCCCGGAGTCCTCGGGCAGGAGGCGGATCGCGATGAAGAAGTCGCGCATCGCTCCCTTGAGGCCCGTGGGGTCGGTGGTGGTGAGCCAGGAGTCGGGGTCGCGGAAGACGATGATGTCCCCGCGCTGCAAGTCCTTGGAGTCGTACATGGTGACGGCCACGCGGTCCCCGTTGACGAGGGTGGGCTCCATGGACGCCGAGGGGATCTCGAAGGTCTGGACGACGAAGGACTTGATGAGCGCCGAGCCTGCCAGGACCACGGCGATGACGATGAGGCTCGAGAGCAGGCGCCGCCAGCGGCTGGGGGCGGAGGGCGTGGGAGCGGAGTCGGCCAGGCGCGTGCCCGTGGCATTGGCGACCGCCTGGCGGGGAGGGAAGGCGGGGGGAAGGGACTGGGGGGAGTCCTGGCCGTCCTGGGGGGAGTCCTCGTCCCCCGGGTCGTCCTGGGAGGTGCCCAGGACGATGATCGGGTGGCGCTGATCGGTCACGGGGCCTCCTCTCGACGATCATGCTGTCGGGCGTGCTGCGGTCCGGCGGCGCCGGATGGATTCAGCGCCCGGGGCGCGGGGCCCCGGGCGCTTGAGGGAGAGGCGGGATCAGGACTCCCGGCGCTCCTTGATCTTGGCGGCCTTCCCACGCAGGTTGCGCAGGTAGTACAGCTTGGCGCGGCGCACGTCGCCCCGGGTGACGACCTCGATCTTGTCGATCGAGGGGGTGTGCACCGGGAAGGTGCGCTCGACGCCAACGCCGAAGGAGATCTTGCGGACCGTGAAGGTCTCGCCGATGCCGCCGCCGTGACGGGCGATCACGACGCCCTGGAAGACCTGGATGCGGGAGCGGCTGCCCTCAACGACCTTGACGTGCACCTTGACGGTGTCGCCGGGGCGGAAGCTGGGGATGTCGCTGCGCAGCGACTTGGCGTTGATCTCGTCGATCAGGTTCATTGTTCTCTCCTGCGCACGTGCCACTGGTCATGAGCGCTTGATAAGTGGGACCGCGCCATCCCCTCGAGGATGGGGCCGCCCCGGTGCGTGAGCCCGACGGGTCCTGCGGTGCCGGGCCCTCCCCAGTGGCGGAGCGCCCCGAGTCCCGTGGGCGGGCCCAGTCTGCCACAGGGCCGCGGGGCGCGGCGATAACGCCCCCGCCCAAGTGCGCGACCTCACGCGGGCCCTGCGACGTCAGGAGGCGGGGGGCACGCCGGTGAAGGCCCTCTCACCGTCGGTCAGACCGCCCCAGCGGGAGAACGGCCAGGCCACTCCCTTGGCGACGCCGACGACGTCGCTCAGCGGCACGGAGCCCCCGTTGGCATCATCCTGGTGGTAGCGCGAGTCCTCGGAGTTGGCGCGGTTGTCCCCCATGACCCAGACCCTCCCGGGCGGGACGACGACGTCGAAGGCGAGCTCGGAGGGGGCGCGGCCGGGCTTGATGTAGGGCTCGTCGACCGGGGAGCCGTTGACGGTGATGGGGCCGACGCCATCGGCGACGACGTGGTCCCCGGGCATCCCGATGACGCGCTTGATGAGGTAGTCGCCGGTGCGATCGGGCAGGATGCGCACGGCGATGAGGGTGTCCTGGAGGAGGCCGCGGAGCCCGGTGGGCTGGGGGTCGTTCAGCCAGTCATCGGGATCGGCGAAGACGACGACGTCGCCGCGGTGGATATCGGTGCTGTCGTACATGGTGACCACGACCCTGTCGCCCTCCTGGAGGGTGTTCTCCATGGAGCCGGACGGGATGACGAAGGACTGGGCGACGTAGGACTTGACCAGGGCGGCGCCGATGAGACCGACGATGAGGAAGGCGACGACGGTGAGGCGGCCCCGCCAGCGGTCGGCCCGGCTCCGCTCGGCGCCGTCAACAGCGTCGGTCGCGTCGGTACCCTCGGCGGTGCCGGCGGGCTCGGTCTCGGCGTCCCGGTCGGCCGGGGCGTCCTCGGTTCTGGTCAGCGCGTCACTCATGCGCGCGGCTCCTTCCTGGGGCCGACCCCGCCGGCGGGGTCGAGGGTCAGGGACATGACGACGTCGCGGCAGGCGGTTCCGCCCACCTCGTAGACGCGCTTGCCGCGCTGCCGGAACCCGGCGCGCTTGTAGGCCTTCTGCGCCCGCTTATTGCCCTCGTGGGTGCCCAGCCAGATCTCGGTGGCGCCGGCACGGCCGGCGCCGGCGAGGGCATGGGAGATGAGGGCCGAGGCCAGGCCCGAGGCGCGCAGCCGGGCGTCGGCGTAGACCTTGGACAGCTCGGCCACGGCCCTGCCACTGGCCGGGTCGGGCGCGGCGATGCTGGGCGGGCGGGCGTCGAGGCCCTCGGGCAGGGCGCCGTCGGCGTCGCGGGCCTCGAGGAGGCAGACCGTGTAGCCGACGAGTTCGCCGGGGGCGATCGGCTCGGCATCGGGGCCGGCGGGCGAGCCCTCGGGCAGCTCCGCGACGGCGACGCCGGCGCGCTCGTCGGCGATCCACCGGGCGAAGCGCTCGGGGGTGAGGGAGTGGGCGATATGCGCGGCGATCCCCTCCTCAGTGAGGAAGGGCGGGCAGGCGTCCGGGAAGGTCCGCGCGGCCAGGGCGGCGAGGGGCTCGGCGTCGGCGGGCTCGGCGGGGCGCAGGCGCATGGGAACGGGGCGCGGGGCCCCGGCGGGCACCACCCAGCCGTGGCGGGCGAGGGCGGCGCGGTCCTGGGAGTCGAGGGCAGTGGGATCCAGGGCGCGGATCATGTCGGGGCGCCGGGCGGCGGTGCGGGCGATGGCCCCATCGCGGCGCGCGCGGGCGATGCGGGCGTGGTCCCCGGAGAGCAGGACCTCGGGGGCATCCAGTCCCCGCCAGGACACGGGGCGGGTGAGGACCTCGTGCTCGAGGAGGCCGGCGGCGCTGTGGGACTCCTCGATGACGGAGGCGGGGTTGCCGACGACGCCCGGCAGGAGTCTGGCGATGGCCTCGATCATGACGATGGCGGCCGCCTCTCCCCCGTTGAGGACGTAGTCGCCGATGGACAGCTCGCGCACCTCGATGCCGCGCGCCGCGTAGTGGCGCGGCACGCGCGAGTCGATGCCCTCGTAGCGCCCGCAGGCCACGATGAGGCGGTCGGCCCCGGCGAGGTCCTCGGCGGTGCGCTGGGTGAAGACCTCCCCGGCGGGGGTGGGGATGAGGAGGACGGCGCGGCCCGCCCCGGGCGCCTCGCCCGGAGCCCCGGGGGTCCCCGATGCCTCGCTGCCATCAGCGAGGACGTCATCGAGGGCCTCCCCCCACACGTCGGGCTTCATGACCATGCCGGGGCCACCGCCGAGCGGGGTGTCGTCGACGGTGCGGTGGCGGTCATGCGCCCAGTCGCGCAGGTCGTGGAGGCGCAGATCGATGAGGCCGTCCTCTCGGGCGCGCCCGATGAGGGACAGATCCAAGACGCCGAGGAAGGCCGGGAAGATGCTGACGACGTCGATGCGCATCCGACGGGCGGGCGCGGCGCTCATCTCAGCCATGGTCACCGCCGTCGGCCGTGGTCTCCTCGCTGATCTCGATGGCGCCCAGGCCCGGGAAGAGGCCGCCGGGAGGGTCGATGAGGACCCGGCCGGCCCCGGGATCGACCTCGGGCACGAGCGCCTCGACGAAGGGGACGGCGATGCGCTGCCCGCCGGGCGTGGTGATGATGAGACGGTCCTGGGCGACGCCGGGCTCGAGGTCGGTGACGGTGCCGAGCCCGGTGCCGTCGATGTGGTGGGCGGCCAGGCCCACGAGCTCATGACGGTACCAGGCGTCGTCGTCCTCATCCTCGGGCTCGGCGTCGGTGTCGATGAGGAGGCGGTGGCCGCGCAGGGCCTCGGCGGCGGTGCGATCGGGGGCCTCGGCGAAGGCCGCGAACCAGCGGGTGCCGTCGAAGCGCAGGCGCTCCACGGTGAGGTCGGCGGCCGGTCTCCCGGAACGGTCCTGGGTGGCCAGGACGGCGCCGGGGGCGAGGCGGCCGTCCGGGTCGTCGGTGCGGATCTCCAGGCGGACCTCGCCCTTGAGGGCGTGGGCGGGGCCGATGATGGCGACGGTGAGCTGCACCTAGTCTCCTGGGTAGGCGTGGGTCGGCGGCGCGATCGATCCGCCGCGCATCAGTGACCAACCTACCGCGCCGCCCGGCCCGGCCCCCGCGTCGACGCGAGGAGGGGTGAAGGTCACTCCCCGAGCAGGAGGTAGCCCTGGCGTTGCGCCCTCGTCCCCTTCTTACCGTCTCATCCCGGCGTTGCGCCCTCATCCTCGTAGTTCGAGGACGCAACGCCGGAATGAGACGGTTTCTGCGGGCCGAGCCCGTCTCCGCTCAACGCCGCGCTGGCGGGCCCTCAGGCGACGGCGTCGGACAGGCGCGTGAGGCGATCGGTCTCCTCCGGGGCCAGTGCGAGGTCGAGCGCGGCGGTGATGGCCGGGAGCTGGGCGAGGGAGCGGGCCGAGGCCAGGGGCGCGACGACGCCGGGGCGGTCGCGCAGCCAGGCCAGGGCCACGGAGGCGGGCTCGACGCCGTGGGCGGCGGCGATCTCGACCACGGCGTCAACGACGTCGAAGCACTCGGGGCGCAGGTAGTCGGCGACCATTCCGGCGCGGTCACCGGTGGGGGCCTCATCGCGCCGGTACTTGCCGGCGAGGAAGCCCGCGGCGAGGGAGAAGTAGGGCACGAGGCCGAGGCCGTGCCGGGCGGCGACCTCGCCGCGCCCGCCGGGGCCCTCGACGTCGCCGCGGTGCAGGAGGTTGTAGTGGGGCTGGAGGGCGACGGGGGCGGCGGCGCCCTGCTCGGCGGCGAGCGCCATCCACTCCTCGATGCGCTCAGGGGTGTAGTTGGACAGGGCGACGTGGCGGATCTTGCCGACGGCGCGGATCTCCTCGAAGACGGCGACCGTCTCCGCCAGGGGCACGGTGGGGTCGTCGAAGTGGGCGTAGTAGAGGTCGATGGCCTCGACTCCCAGGCGGGTGAGGGACTCGTCGACGGCCAGGCGCACGTTGTCGGGGGCCAGTCCGGCCCGGTCGGGCTTGGTGGAGACCTTCGTGGCGATGACGAGGTCGTCGTGGCGGCCCCGCGCGCGGATCCAGGAGCCGATGATGGTCTCGGACTCCCCGCCGCGGTGGCCGCTCGCCCAGTGGGAGTAGCCGTCGGCGGTGTCGATGAAATTGCCGCCCGCGGCGACGTAGGCGTCGAGGACGGCGTGGCTGGTCGCCTCGTCGGCGGTCCATCCCAGGACGTTGCCGCCGAATCCGATCCTGGCGACGTCGAGGTCCGAGTCTCCTAAGCGCATGAGTCTGTCTCCTTCGTCGAACTGCGTGTTGCGGGCAGGTGATCCGGCCCGGATGAGGGCCGATGGCAGGCACAACGCCGTCGCCCGGCCCTCCATTCCTGGAGGGCCGGGCGACGGCGCGGGGTGAGAAGGCCGCTCGGCCGACCCGCGCTCAGCGGCGGTCGGTGTCGACGACGTCGACGCGCACCGGCGAGTCCGCCAGCGCGCCCACGACCGTGCGCAGGGCCCGGGCGGTGCGGCCCGAGCGCCCGATGACGCGGCCGAGGTCCTCGGGGTTCACACGCACCTCGAGGAGGTCGCCGCGGCGCAGCGACCGGGAGGTGACGGTGACGTCGTCGGGATTGTCGACAATCCCGCGGACGAGGTGCTCGAGCGCGTCAGCGAGCATGTCAGGCCTCCTCGGCGGGGGCCTCGGGAGCCGCCTCCTCGGCGGTACCCTCCGCGGCCTTGGCCTCGGCGGCGGCAGCGTCGGCCGCCTCCTTCTCGGCATCGGCCTTCGCCTTGGCAGCGGCGGCCTTGCGCTTCTCGGCGTCATCGGAGACGGCCTTGACTGCTGCCTCCTTGGCCGCCGCAGCGGCCTCGGCGTCCTTGATCTTCAGACGACCCTCGGCGCCGGGCAGGCCCTTGAACTTCTGGTAGTCGCCCGTGATCTTGAGCAGGTTGAAGACGGTGTCGGAGGGCTGGGCGCCCACGCCGAGCCAGTACTGGACCCGCTCGGAGTCGATGCGGATGAGCGAGGGCTCCTGCATCGGGTCGTAGAGGCCGACCTCCTCGATGACACGGCCATCGCGCTTCTTGCGGGAGTCGAGGACGACGACCCGGTAGAAGGGGGCGAACTTCTTGCCCATGCGCTTGAGGCGAATCTTGACTGCCACTTGGTTGAACTCCTGGTTCTGGATGGTTTGGCCCGCGCCGATCCCCGGTGGGGTCAAGCAACGGTTTCCGGCGGGAGCCGAGACGCGAGCGCGTTGGGGAGAGGGACCTCGCGCGCCCGAGTGCACAGGGGATTGTGCCAGATGCCGCCAAGAGGCCGCTACTGCGGGGGCCGCCGACCGGCCGCGATGCCGTGCGAGATCGCCCACAGGACTTCACGGGGCGCAGCCCCGGTGTCCAGGGCCCCGCGGGTGGGCCCCGGGCGGCTCAGGCCTCCTCGTCGAGGCTGGCCACGCGCGCGGCGGCCTTGTCCGCCGTCCAGATGTCGCCGTCGAGGGCCGCGGGCAGGCCGGCGCGATCGGCGACGAAGGCCGGCTCGGCGACGCCGTCGAATCGCTGGCGGTCGTAGTCGCGCAGGACGGCGAAGACCCAGCGGCTCAGCCAGAGCACGGCCACGAGGTTGAGGATCGTCATGAGGGCGAGGGCGACGTCGGCCATCACCCAGGCCAGGTCGAGGGCGACGACCGCGCCCAGTCCCGTGGTCGCCGTCATCGCCAGTCGCAGCGCCACCCCGGCCCCGCGCCCGCCGCCCAGGTAGCTGAGGTTGATCTCGGCGAAGTTCGAGTAGCCCAGAACCGAGGAGTAGGCGAAGGTCGCCACGACGAAGGTCATGAACCACACGACCCACCCGCCGGGCAGGGCGTCCGCCAGGGCGTGCTGGACGAGCGTGGTCTCGGCCCACGCGGGCTGGACCCCCGGGGTGTATATCGAGGGGGCGGCCAGCAGCACCGTCAGGCCGGTGGCGGTGCAGATGACGATCGTGTCGATGAAGACGCCGAGGGACTGGATGAGTCCCTGGACCACGGGGTGGGCGACGTCGGCGGTGGCAGCGCCGTTGGGTGAGGAGCCCTGGCCCGCCTCGTTGGAGAACAGGCCGCGCTTGGTGCCGTTGAGGAAGGTGGCGAACAGGCCCCCGCCCACGCCCGCCAGGCCCGGCCGCAGGCCGAAGGCACCGGCGATGATGTCCCCGAAGACCCCGGGGAGGCTGGGGAGGGAGACGATGATGACGACGGCGACCACGACGATGTAGGCCAGGGCCATGAGGGGCACCAGCCACTCGGTCACCCGGGCGACGAAGCGCATCCCGGCCAGGAGGATCGGGGCGGTCACCAGCATGAGGACGATCGCGGTGGCCGTGGTGGACACGTGGTGGGAGGAGTCGAGGGTGGCGGCGATCGTATTGGACTGGACCATCGGGAAGATGAGCCCGTAGGAGAAGATGAGCATGAGCGCGAAGACGATGCCCATCGCCCGGCCGATTCCACCGCGCCCCTCGAGGGCCAGGCCCCGCTGCATGTAGTAGGCGGGCCCGCCCCGGAAGATGCCATCGGCATTGCGGACCTTGAAGACCTGGGCGAGCGTGGATTCGGCGAAGGATGTGGCCATGCCGAGCAGGGCCACCACCCACATCCAGAACAGCGCGCCGGGCCCGCCCAGGGTGACCGCCAGGGCGACGCCGGCGATGTTGCCGGTGCCCACGCGCCCGCCCAGGCCGATGACGAAGGCCTGGAAGCTGGAGAGGGATCCGCGCTGATGACGCGAGCGCAGGACCAGGCGGAGGCTGCGGGCGAAGAGGCGCAGCTGGACCCCGCGGGTGCCCAGGGTGAGGAAGAGCCCGGCGCCGAGCAGGATCCACACGAGGATCTTGCCCGACACGAAGCCCTCGAAGGCGCCCAGCGACTCGGTGAGCCGCTCGGCGAGGGGCGCGTCCGAAGCCGCTGCTGTGATCGTCGCGGGGAGGGCGGCCGGGAGGGCGAGGGGCATGGCGATCGGCATGAGGGGTCCCGTCAGTCCGGTTCCGAGGTGAACCCCGTGAGACTAGCCGAGACCGTGAAACGCCGCGTTCTCACGTCCGGCCCTCGGCTGGGGCGCCGAGGGCCGGCCCGCCCGCATGACATCTGTCATCGGCGGATGGTGACAGCGCTCAGTACCCGGCGCCGCCCATCGCGCCGACCATGGGGCCATGACACAGCACATGCCGGGCGGCCCAGGCGCCGCGGAGCCCCTGCCCCCAGGTCACTCGCACTCGCCCGCCCCGGGCCCGCGCAGTGGGAGGAGCGCCCCGCCTCCGGCCGTCGGGGTGACCGGTTTGGTCAAGACCTTCGGGCCGGTGCGCGCGGTCGACGGCATCGACCTGCGCGTGGCCCCCGGTGAGATCGTGGCCTTCCTCGGCCCCAATGGCGCCGGCAAGTCGACCACCCTGGACATCATCCTCGGCTTCTCCGCCCCCGATGCCGGGATCGCCCGGGTCTTCGGCCTCACCCCCGCCGAAGCGGCCCGGGGGCTGCGCACCGGCGCAATCCTCCAGGAGGGGGGCCTCCTGCCCGACTACACGGTGCGCCAGACGATCAGCGCCGTGTCCGCCATGCGCGGCGCCCGCCACGATGTCCCGGCCGTCCTGGAGCTCGCCGGTATCGGCCCGATCCTGGGCCGGAGGGTCGCCAAGTGCTCCGGGGGCGAGCGTCAGCGCCTGCGCCTGGCCCTGGCGCTGCTGGGCAACCCGGATCTCATGGTGCTCGACGAGCCCACCGCCGGCATGGACGTCACCGCCCGCCGCTCCTTCTGGGCCGCGATCCGCGAGCGCGCCGCCGGGGACAAGGCGGTCCTGTTCGCCACGCACTACCTCCAGGAGGCCGCGGACTTCGCAGACCGGATCGTCATCATCCACCGCGGCCGGATCATCGCCTCGGGCTCGGTGGACGACGTGCGGGCGCTCGGGGAGGGCACCATCGTCACCGCCACCTGGCCCGGCATGGCTGGCATGGCCGGCATGGCCGGCATGGCCGCGCTCGAGGAGGTGCTGGCCGGCGTGCGCGACTCGCTCCAGGACGTCGCGGTGCGCGGCGAGCACGTCGAGCTGCGGACCACCGCGCCCGACGACGTCGCCCGCATCCTGCTGACCCGCACTCCGGCGCACCACCTGGGGATCACGGCCCTCAGCCTCGACGACGTCTTCGCCGATCTCGTCGAGGACTCCGTGCCGGTCGGGGGAACAGCCGGAGGATCGTCCGCCCCTCCGGCGCGATGAGCGCCCGAGTGCGCCCGCCCACGACCATCTCGACACCTCCCGGAGAACACCATGAGCACTGATGACAGCACTGCGACCACTACCTCGGCCCCCGCGCCCCGCCGCCCCGGGCCCGCCCCGGCCCCCTCGGAGCGCCCGAGCCTGATCCCCTACCTGCTCTGCGAGCTGCGCACAACGGTCCTGAGGGCGGACACGATCATCTTCATCGTCGTCATGCCGCTGGGCATGTACCTCCTATTCGGGACCATGGCCTCCTACAGCGACATCGATGCGGGCCGAGGCAATGTCAACGCCGTCGTCATGGTCAATATGGCGGCCTTCAGCGCCGCCATGGCGGCCACGACCGTGGCGGGGAGCAGCGCCGTCGAGCTCGCGGGGGGATGGGGCCGCCAGATGGGGCTGACCCCCGGTGGAATGCGCGCGTACTACCTGGTCAAATCCGCCGCGGCGGTCCTGCTGTCGCTCGTGCCCACCACCCTGCTGTTCGGCACCGGGGCCGTCATGGGCGCGCACTGCGACACCCCGCTCGTCTGGATCGCCTCCTTCCTGGGCTGCCTGCTGCCGACGATCCCCTTCGCCCTGTACGGCCTGGCCATCGGCATGTGGTTCCCCTCCCAGGGCGCCGTGGGCACGGCCGCCGCCTCGGTGACGGTGTGGGCCTTCCTGTCCAATATCTTCATGCCGCTGTCCGGGACGCTGTTCACGATCGCCCACTACACGCCCCTCTACGGGGCCGTGACCCTCGCGCAGCGCCCCATCATGGGCGATGTCATCAACACGGCCTCGAGGATCGTCCACGAGAGCCCGTGGATCCAGGCCGCTAACCTCGTGGCATGGACGCTCATCATCGCCGTCGTCTGCCTGCTCTCCCGCCGTCGGGCGACGGTGCGGCGATGAGCGGGCGCGGCCCCGGCCAGGCTCCGCCCTCGGCGCCGGGGCCGAATTGGAGGGACTGGCGCGACACCTGGCCCGGCACGCCCGGATGGCTCGGCGTCGACTGGGAGGCCTCCATCTGGATCGGCTTCCTCCTCCCGGTGACCGCCTTCCTCCTGGCATCGCGGGCCCCGCTTTGGGCGAAGATCCTGGGGTCCTGCGGCCTGGCGGCCTTCGCGGTGATCTACGTGATCGAGGTCAGCCTTATCGCCAAGCGCGGCGACTTCGCCCGCCTCTCCCCGCAGTCGACGCCGCGCGAGGAGCTGGCCCCCGCGATCCGCCCGCTCGTCCTCCTGGGAGTCTGCGCGGTTGGGGCCACGATCGCGATCACCTGGTACTCCGCGGTGTTCCTGCCCTACTTCTGCGCTGTCGTCCTGTTCACCACCAGGCTGCGCACGGGCCTGATGGCCAGTGCGGGAATGTGCCTGGCCGCCCTGGCCGTCATCCTGACAGTGGACACGGGCGAGCCGGGGCTCGTGTACATGGCACTCGGCTGCATCACGTCGTCGGGGTTCGTGATCATCTCCCGCTTCTACTCCGAGCAGGAGGTGCAGCGCGCCCGGCAGGCCCGCGCGGAGGCGGCGATGGCCGAGCGCGAGGAGATCGGCCGGGACGTGCATGACATCCTCGGTCACTCGCTCACGGTGCTGACACTCAAGGCGGAAGTGGCCCAGCGGCTCCTGCGCCGGGATCCCGAAGCGGCCGAGCGGGAGCTCGCCGAGGTCATCGAGCTCTCGCGGGCCGCCCTGGCGGACGTGCGGGCGACCGTCACGCGCCTGCGCACCCCGGATCTGGCCAGCCAGATCGAGTCCTCGCGCACGGCCTTCGCGGCGGCCGGAATCGACGCCGAGATCGCCGGCGGTCCCGAGGACCTCCCCCTGGGGCAGCGCGAGCTGGCCTCCTGGGCGCTGCGCGAGGCCACGACGAACATCCTGCGCCATGCGGGCGCCACAGCGGTGAGGGTGGCCCTGTCCCCCGGGCGGATCGTGGTGGCGGACAATGGCCGCGGGCTCGATGGGGCTCCCGCCGGGAACGGGCTGCGGGGCCTGCGACAGCGGGTGGAGGCCGCTGGGGGCGAGGCGCGCTTGACGAGCCCGGCGCCGCGCCCCGTTCCCGGCCCGGGCGGGGCCGGCCCGGGCACCGAGATGGAGGTCCTGCTGTGAAGGCGACGGATTCCGAGCGCGGCAGCGGCGTCATCCGCCTGCTCATCGCGGATGACCAGGCGCTGGTGCGCGGCGCGCTGGCGACCCTGCTGGGCCTGGAGGCGGACCTGGAGGTCGTGGCGCAGGTGGGCTCCGGCAATGACGTGGTGACCGCGGCCCACGAGCACGGCGCCGACGTGGCGCTGCTGGACATCGATATGCCCGACGGCGATGGGTTGGCCGCGGCTGCGGCCCTGGCCGCCTCGGGGCTGGCCTGCCGAAGCCTCATCGTGACCACCTTCGGGCGCCCGGGGTACCTGTCGCGGGCGCTGGAGGCGGGGGCGAGCGGCTTCCTGGTCAAGGACACTCCCCCGGAGCAGCTGGCGGACGCGATCCGTCGCATTCACGCGGGGCTGAGGGTCATCGACCCGACCCTGGCCCAGGAATCGGTGCTCCTGGGGCCCAATCCGCTCACCGAGCGGGAGAAGGAGGTGCTGCGCCTGGCGGCCCGGGGGGACGGGGCCCATGGGATCGCGGCCGGTCTGCGCCTGGGTGAGGGGACCGTGCGCAACTACCTGTCGAGCGCGATCGCCAAGACCCACGCGCGCAACCGCACCGAGGCGGCCCGCACGGCCGAGCGCAACGGCTGGCTGTAGGAGCGGATGGTTGTCGGAGCAGCCGGCAGCCCCCTCCGGCATCGAGCTCGCACTGCTGATGACGGGCTCCGTCCTCCTGCCCGCCGAACTCGGCGCATAGGGCGCATCATGTTGGTTCAGGGGCTGGCTTTCCGTTGCGTAGGCTCGTTGAACCGGCTTCTCCACTCACCTGCCGGTGGAAGCCGACCCATGAGGGCGCCGTGGTGATCCGCCCGGGGACCGTGGTCGCGTTGGCGTCGGGATCGGTGCTCGCCGCGGCCCGGCGCGGGCCCCACCTGGGCACCGCCTGCGCCGTCGTGAGCACCGCGGGACCGTGTGGGGCAGCGCTGAGCCGTTGAAAGCACCGCTTGGCCGTCCAGAGCAGCGCGGGGAGCGCTGCCCCGAACGGCCCGCTGCTACTCCCGACGGCCCAGCGCCGCCCTCGACGCGGGGCCCGGGGGACCGCCCGCAGCCCCAACACACGGCGGCGACCCGGACGAGGACCAACCCGACCAAGACACCCACAACCAACAGATAACACCCCACAAGCCGGCACGCGCAGCCTCGACGTCCACGGAGCCTCAGCGGTGCGTTCCGCACTGAACGGTGCCGTCCGCACCCATTAGTGCGTCCTGCCCGCACCAGTGGGTGCGGAGGGCACCACTCAGTGGGAAAGGCATCACTCGGTGGGAGCCCCCGCCAGTTGGCGCAGCCCCCGTCTCATACCGCGGCCTCAATCCGCCTCCGCGCCCTCCGCCGATGGGGAAGCACTGTCATTTCTGCTGCCGTGGAACCAGCGCCGCGAGAAACACGCGACCAATACCGTTGAGATTCCGCTGATTCCCCGCTCGCCCCCAGCGCGCGCCCTCCGCCACGGCAGCAGAATTGACGCGGCGCTCGTCGCCACTCGCCGCCCAGTGCTCCGGGGCACGGGCATGATCTGTCGGTCGCTCAGCGCTTCGCAGGCCCTCGCCAACATGGAGTACGCGGCCGAAGCCGGGAGCGGGACCACCCGAGTGTCCATGACGCCGCCTGCGCAGCCCTCGCGGGGGCGGAAGGCCCCGGATCGGGCCGACGACGCCGATGGCCGGAACGACGCGACCCTCGCGGAGGCGGGCCCCTCGTCACCTGCGGGGTGCGTCGCCGAGGCCCCGGGGACCAGGGGCGGGATCGAGGTCCTCGGCGCCCGCGCCCAAGGCCGCTGCCCCGCCGGTCTCGGAGCCCGGGCCTCAGAGCCCGAGGCGGCGGCGCAGGTCCTCGGGAAGCGCTGCCATGGCGTCGGCGACGTCGTCACCACTGGAGGCCGCCTGCTGGGGCTGCGCGGGGGCGGCCTGCTGGCCCGGCATGATGCCGTAGCCGCCGGCAGTGCTGGCAGCACCGCCCACTCCCCCGCCCGCCGCCTGGCCCAGCCCGAAGGAGGACCCGGCCACCGGCGCGGCGGGCGCCTCCTGGGCGCCCTGCGCGGCCTCCCTGGCCTGGCGCGCCGCCTTGGCGGGGTTGCCGGAGCGTCCCTTCTTGCCGCCCTTGCCCTTCTTCTTGGCCTTGGGCGCCTGACGGGCCTTGGAGTGCTTGCCCATGGACGGCAGCGACCCCATGCCGGGCATTCCACCCGGGCCGCCCGCGCCTCCCATGCCGCCCGATGCCATGGCCTCCATCATCTTCTTGGCCTGTTCGAAGCGGTCGACGAGCTCGTTGACCGCCTGGACGGTGGTGCCCGAGCCCTTGGCGATACGGGTGCGGCGCGAGCCGTTGAGGATCGTGAGGTCCTTGCGCTCCGCGGGCGTCATGGAGCAGACGATCGCCTCGATGCGGTCCACCTCGCGGTCGTCGAATGCCTCGATGGCCTCGCGCATCTGCCCCATGCCGGGCATCATGCCCAGCAGCTTCTTCATCGATCCGAGCTTGCGGATCTGGCGCAGCTGGGTGAGGAAGTCGTCGAGGGTGAACTCGCCCTTGGCGAGCTTGGCGGCGGCATCCTCGGCCTCCTTGGCGTCGAGGGTCTTCTCCGCCTGCTCGATGAGGGTGAGCAGGTCACCCATGTCGAGGATGCGGCTGGCCATGCGGTCGGCGTGGAAGCGCTCGAAGTCGTCCAGGCCCTCGCCGGTGGAGGAGAACAGGACCGGGGCGCCGGTCACCCCGCGCACGGACAGGGCCGCGCCGCCGCGGGCGTCGCCGTCGAGCTTGGAGAGGACGACGCCGGTGAAGCCCACGCCATCGCGGAAGGCCACCGAGGTGTTGACGGCGTCCTGGCCGACCATCGCGTCCAGGACGAAGAGGATCTCATGGGGGGCGACGGCGTCGCGGATGCGGATGGCCTGGTCCATCATCTCCGCGTCCACGCCCAGGCGGCCGGCGGTATCCACGACGACGACGTCGTAGCCCTTGGCGCGGGCCTGCTCGACACCGCTGGCGGCCACCCGAACCGGGTCCCCGACGCCGTTGCCGGGCTCGGGGGCCCAGATGTCCACGCCCGCGCGCTCGGCGACGACGCCGAGCTGGGTGACGGCGTTGGGGCGCTGGAGGTCGGAGGCCACGAGCAGGACTCGCTTGCCGTCGTCCTTGAGCCAGCGGCCGAGCTTCCCGGCGAGCGTCGTCTTACCGGCGCCCTGGAGGCCGGCGAGCATGATGATCGTGGGGCCGCGGTCCGCCCAGTTGATCTCGCGGGTGGCGCCGCCCAGGACCTCGATGAGCTCGTCGTTGACGATCTTGATGACCTGCTGGGCGGGGTTGAGGGCCTGGGAGCGGGCGGCGTCGACGGCCTTCTCGCGCACGGCGGCGGTGAAGGCGCGCACCACTGGCAGCGCGACGTCGGCCTCGAGGAGGGCGCGGCGGATCTCGGTGACGGTCGCCTCGACGTCGGCCTCGGTCAGGCGGCCCTTGCCGCGCAACGAGTTGAAGGAGGCGGTGAGCCGGTCGGAGAGGTTGCCGAACACGGGGGTCCTTCCTGGGGCGCGGGCGCGCCGGTCGGGGATGCGGGCCCGGGCGGCATGGCGCCGCCCGGGCATCGCGCGTTGCTGCCGCCCAGGATAGCGGCCAGGGCAAGCGCGCTCCCCCACCCCGCGCGTCACTCCCAGGTGACGGAGCCCGGGTCCACCCCCTGGGCGAGGGCGGAGGCGTCGATGACCTCCTTGAGCCAGGCAGCCAGACCCTTCTCCCTGGAGTCGTAGTAATCGGTGAAGCGCTGATCGGCGACGTACCCGCGGGCGATGAGCACCTGCTTGGGCACGCTCACCTCGAACCAGCGGTTCAGGTCCGCCCGATGGCGCTCGGCCAGGGCGTTGGCCTCCTGGCTGCCCGGCGCCACGCCACGGCGCATGGCCTCGGCGAGGCCGTCCTCGAGCTGCTTGGTCTCGCTGATCGCCCGCTGCCAGTCCTCGGGCGTCATGGCGGCCTTGCGGCGCTGGGACTCGACCCAGTCGTCCGTGTCGCCCCAGCGCTCCTCGGCCTCAGCGGCGTACGCCTCGGTCCACTGACCGCCCCAGGCCTCGGCCCGCTCGGTCCCGCTCATGTGATTACCCATCGTCTCCGCCTCCATCATGGTGTCGATGACGCGGACCATCCGCGTCAGGCGAGAGACCCTCTCGGTCAACAGGCGCCGCTGCTGCACCAGGTGATCGATCGCCGTCGTCGGGGCGGCGTCGAGCAGCTCGCCGATCGCGGACAGGCTCATACCGGTCTCGCGGTAGACGAGGATCTGCTGGGCGCGGTCGATGTCGGCGTCGCTGTAGAGGCGGTAGCCGGACCAGCTGCGCCCCGAGGGGGTGAGCAGGCCGATCGCGTCCCAGTGGTGGAGCGCGCGCACGCTCACGCCCAGCAGCCGCGCGGCGGCGCCGACCGTGCGGTCGCTCTCTCGCGCGGGGGCCTCGGCAGCGGCGGGGGCCGGTGCCGGGGCGCTGGGGTGGGGCGCGTCGTTCATGCCCTGAGGATCTCTCATGCGACGCAGCCTGTCGCCTCACGCCGCGTGAGGGTCAAGGATGCGGCCGAGTCCGGGCCCTGTCCCTCCGATCCCCGCCCGGGCCCGGACCTCACCAGGACTTCGCCGGCCCCCTGCTGACCACAAGAGACAAAATGGCGCAGGTCAGAAAATTCCAGTGAAGTCGAGCAAGAATAGCGACACCATTAGAAAGACGGCCGCCACGGCCGCAACGGCAATCAATCTCCAGCCAAGGGCCTTCTGACCGGAAGACGATTTGCCGGCCAATGAGCGGGACAGAAATTCCGCTTCCAGGATTAGAATCAGGAACGCGGCACCCCAAGCCCACCAGGGAATACCTCGACTGAACATCGATGCAACCCCAAGAATACAGGCCACAATAAGAAAATTATTGCCACGACTGACGCGCATTAACACATTCCTCCGTGAAGCCAATATCAATCGTCAGCAGGAAATCGCAGTGACCAGCGCACCGCCAGCAGCTTCGCAAGCAGCGGCCGTAGCAGCGCCAGCGATCGGAGTAGCAACACCGCTCGCGCCCGCCGATGCTGGAAGACACACAAGCCCTCCCCAGGCGATATTGAAAGCCCAACCAATCCATTTCGGCATGCAGTACCCTTGAGGAAGATCAGGCGAAACGAACGATGCGCCCTCTTCTCGAATCATCTGAGTAGATTCATCGAAGTAGAATGTCATTCCGGAATCTGGAGAAGTTATGTCAATCCTCGCTACAATCAGTCCGGCCGAGTCGGTCCACGTGACAGCATCACCTTCAATTGAGATTTCATCCCCTTCAACCATATTCAATTTAAGACCTTGCCCCTGCACGGGAACTGCGGAACGCTGAGCACCGGTCCGAGGATCTACTGCAACTTGATCCTGAGACGCAAGAACCTGCTGATATCTTTCTCGGACTACCGCACCTGCGGGAGCACCGATCGATGCGCACAGCACAGTGGCGGCAATCACGAGCATGATCGACTTCACTGTCGTTTTCATAATGCACTCATCTCCCTTAGTGGCGCGCGCATACATGGCTTGAAGATCAAGTGCCCTTGATCCGATCCCCAAGCGGCAACATCGTAATACTGCTGGTCAAAGGATGTCAAGAGGTCGACTGGACTCATCTTGGACGCCCGCACAGAACTGCGCCTCACATGAATACGCGCTCGGCGTCGATGGACTCGGCCTTGCACAGATCGTTGACCGTCTCGGTCATCGCTTTGTCGTAGCTGTATCCACGGCCCCAACCGGGGCGCGGGGATAGCGGGAAACGCCCAGCCAACGATCCGGCGGGTGAAGACATCGGCGATGAATACAGTGCGGCAGAACCCGGTCCGCGCGCAGGAAGGGGCAGCCTCCCACTCGCGGAGTTGAGGGCCTCGGAGCCGGCCGCTCGGCCGTCTTTCAAGCGGTGGCCCGCAACCAGGCGAGGACGGCGCGCACTCGCCGGTTCTCCTCCTCGGGGGGCAGATCGAGCTTGGCGAGGATATGCGCCACGTGCTTGGCCACCGCGCCGTCGGAGACGACGAGTCGAGCGGCGATCTGACTGTTGGACAGGCCCTCGGCCATGAGGGCCAGGACCTCCCGCTCGCGATGGGTCAGGCGCTCGACGGCGCTGGAGCCCTGTGGGCGCGCCGCCGCGCCATCCGGGCTATCCATCGCGCTCATCTGCGACGGCGTGGACGGGCCGGCCGTCGTCGTGCGGGCCAGGAGGCCCGCCACAACCTCGGGATCCACGACCACTCCCCCGCCGACGACGACCTGGAGGGATCGCATGAAGTCCTCGACGCGCCCCACCCTCTCCTTGAGGAGGTAGCCGACCCCGCCGGACTCCTCGGCGAGCAGGTCGCGCACGTAGTCACCGGCCGTGTAGGCCGACAGGACGACGACGGGCAGCCCCGGGTGGGCGGCGCGCAGGGCGACGACGGCCCTGAGGCCGTCGTCCGCGTCGCCCGGGGGCATGCGCACATCGGTGATGACGGCATCGGGCAGAGCACCGCGCGAGGCCAGCCCCTCCACGGCATCCACGAGCCCGGGCGCGTCGACGGCCTGGGCGACGACCTCATGCCCGGCGTCGGCAAGGAGCGCGGCCAAGCCCTCGCGCAGCAGGGCGGCGTCGTCGGCCAGAACGATCCTCATGGGGACGATTGTGCCCGAAGGACCGCACTCGCTGGGCCCCGCGCCGTCGGCTCACCACGGCGGCGCGGCCGGGGCGCTCAGGCGGATCGTCGTTCCCCGTCCGGGCGGGGAGTCGATGGCCAACTCGCCGCCGACGGTCGCCATCCGCTGGGCGATACCCGCCAGACCCGTGCTCCCGCTCCCTGCCTCCTCGATACGGGCGCCGCCGACGCCGTCGTCCTCCACGCCGGCCTCCACCCCCGCGGCCGAGCAGACCATCGCCACCCGGGCGGCGGACGCGCCCGAATGCCGGGAGACATTCGTCAGGGCCTCGCTGATCGCGAAGTAGACCGCGGTGGCCACCGGTGGGCTGATCGCCGAGTCGTCCCCGCTGATCGACGTGCCCGTCTCCAGGCCCGACCCCGCGCAGAGCTCGCGCACGGCCGCCGCCAGCCCTCGATCGGTGAGCACGGCGGGGCGCACGGCGCGCACGGTGGCGCGCAGTGACACCAGGGCGGCCTCGGCCTGCTCCTGGGCGCGATCCACGTGGGCCAGCACCGCGTCGCGCTGCTCCTGGTCGCCCATGCGCGCCGCAGCGAGTCGCGCCGATCCGAGTGTCATGGCCAGGGCGCTCAAGTGCTGCTGAGCGCCGTCGTGCAGATCGCGCTCGATGCGACTGCGCTCGGCCTCGAAGGCATCGACGAGGCTGGCCCTCCCCCGCGTGAGATCACCGACCCGGGCATCCAGCTCGCGGGCGCGCTCGGCAACGGTATCGCGCCCAAGGGCCTGCGTGATCACCAGGCGCAGTCGGCCGATGGCCGCCAGGAGCGCCAGGCAGATGACGCTCATGAGCAGGACCGCGGGGGTGGCCCACCAGGCATCCTTCGGCCCGGTGGCCTCCCAGATCCCGATCCTCGCCGGGCGCTCCTCGGAGGCGATCCACGGCAGGCCGACCGCGATGGCGGCCATGATGATTCCGGTCATCGCCACGAGCATGGAGGCCAGGCCGAGGACCAGGGAGGCGACCGCCAGAGGGAGGTCCTGGCGCCAGAAGGCCGCCGTCACCGCACGTGAGGAGTACCAGCGCGCCAACGGCTCGCCGTCCTGGCGGCCGGAGGGGGCGTTGGCGCCGAGACGCCGGGCGGCCCACCGCTCGGCCTGCGCCAGGGCGGGGATCGTCAGATGCGCCAGGAGGAACCCGAGAGCCATGATCATGAAGAGCGGCAGCCATAGCCCGGCGTGGATCAACTCGTAGAGGACGACCGCCGGCCAGCGGCGCGAGGAGGTCTGGCGCGTCATCATGGCCCGGACGCTACCCTCGCGGGTCGCCGTCGTCAGTGGCGCTGGCACCACCATGGGCATCCACCTGCCTCCCCCGAGGGGCAGGCGGGTCGCCAGTGCATTGGGGCCCGGGCGCCAATGACTCACCGCCCCGCCCGGGATGAGATCGGAGCATGAGACCTCTTCAGCACTCGCCCCGCCGCGGCCCCCTTGACGGCGCCTCCGTTCCAACCGCCCCCGCCTCACCCGCGCAGCCGCCCCCGGCGGTCTCCGCGCGCGCCCTCAGGCGCGACTACACGGTCCCAGGGCGCCGGGCGGCCGATGTCCACGCTCTGGCCGGAGTGGACCTGGACCTGCATTCCTCCTCCTTCACCGCGATCGTCGGTGCATCGGGATGCGGGAAGTCGACGCTCCTGCACGTGATCGCAGGCCTGGACCGCCCCACGGCCGGGAGCGTCACCCTGCTGGGTACGACGACGACGTCGCTGCGCCCCAGCGCGCTCGCCGCTTTCCGGGCGGCCCACGTGGGAGTGGTCTTCCAGGAGGACAACCTCGTCTCCTCACTGTCGGCCGAGGACAATGTGGCGCTGCCCGGGCGTCTCCGCCGTCGGCCGCTGCCGCGCGGCCGGGCGCGGGCCGCCCTGGAGCGCGTCGGGCTCGCGGCCCAGGCCGGGGCGCTGCCCGAGCGCCTCAGCGGCGGCGAGCGCCAGCGGGTGGCGATCGCCCGCGTCCTCGCCTCCCGACCGGCCATCGTCCTGGCCGATGAGCCGACGGCCGCGCTCGACGTCGTCTCGGCGCGGATCGTCCTGGACTGGTTCGCCCAGATCGCCTCCGAGGGGGCCTGCGTCCTCATGGTCACCCACGACCCCGCCGCGGCGGCCCGGGCGCGGCACGTCATCGTCATGGACGGCGGGCGCGTGGTCGAGGTGCTTCCCGGGGGCGAGGCGACGGGGGTCTCACGGGCCCTCCTGCGTGCACGGGCCGCCGGGACCGATGAGGGGAGGCTCGCCTGATGCTGCGACTGGCACTGACCGACCTGCGCCGCAACGCGGGCCAGTGGCTCTGGTCCCTCATCATCGTGGCCGTGGCGGGCGCCTGCTCGGGCGCGCAGATGATGATCACCCGTGGCGCGCTGGCGGCGGCACGTGCCGCAGGGGATGAGAACATGATCGAGGGCGCCAGGGTGTTCCAGGGCTGGACCCTCACAGCCGTATCGCTGTCCGCCATCACCATCCTCACCATCGTGGCCGCCCTCGTCGTGCGCCAGCGCGAGCGCGCGCACGGGCTGTGGCGGGCTCTGGGCATGAGACCGCGCGTCCTGCGCGCCATCCTCCTCGGGCAGCTGGCGGTGGTCGGGGCGCTCGGCGCACTGGTGGGGCAGGCGGGCGCCTACCCGCTCGCGCGCCTCCTGCGCCCGATGCTCGTGGAGGAGGGCATCGTCCTGCCCGGGGCGGGCCTGGTCCCCAGCGCCGGGGACTTACCGCTGCTCGTGGTCCTGGCGATCGCGGTGAGCGCCCTCGGCGGTCTTGGCGCCACCCGCCGCTCCACGAGGGCCGAGGTGGTGAGCCTCCTGCGGGGTCTCGATGAGCGGCGTGAGCGGCGCTGGCGCCTGGGGCGCGCGGCCCTGAGAGGGACCTGCGTGCTGGGATGCCTCGTGGGGGTAGTGGCCGCCGCCGTGTCGGCGGCCGGCGCTGAGCCGGAGACAGAGCGCGCTATCGTGACCATCACCGGGGGCGCCTTCGGGGCGCTCGGGGCGGTACTCCTGGCGGCACCGTGGCTCGTGCCGGTCGTCGAGCGGGCCTGGACAGCGCTCATCCCCGCCCGCGCCCCCGCCTGGTTCCTGGCGCGGCGCGCGGCAGCGCATCAGGCGGGCCGTTCGGCGGCGACCGTCATCCCCTTCACCGTGGCGAGCGGCCTGGTCGGCATGTTCTACCCGATGAAGATCTTCGGGGCCAGCGGCGTCACGCCCACGGGACTGTTCTCCATGTTCGGCCCGGCGCTCATCGTGGCCTGGACCGGCGGGGTGGCGGTCATCGCCATGGGGGCGGCCCGGCGCCGCCGCGATGCCGCGCTGCTCGTAGCGGCGGGCTCCCGGCCCGGGCAGGTCCGCGCGGCCCAGGCCCTGGAGGGGGTGATCCACGCGGTGACGACGACGCTCCTGGGCGCGATCATTGCCGTCGCAGTGCAGATCATCGGCTATATCACCTGGGACAGGACCGTACCGGCGGCCCAGGTGGCCCGGGGAGGCCCCTGGGGAGAGCTCGGCGCGCTGGGGGCGGCGACGCTGCTGGTCATCGCGCTCGCCATCGTCGCGTCCTCCGCGCTGCTGGGCCGCTCCGCGGTGGAGACCCTGCGGGCCCGGGACTGAGGAGGCGACCGGCGGGCGCCGTCGGCGCCACCGGAGCCATCCGGCCCGACGTCAGCGTGCCCCATGTGCTCGTCGAGCGCGGCCTGTGCCGCCTCGGCGTCGGCCCGCTGACTGGTCGCCTCGCTCAGGACGGAGCGTGCGGCCTCCACCGCCTCGGCGAGCTCAGCCTCCTGTGCGACGGCGGCCTGCTTGGCCAGGGGCCCGAGCTGGCGGTGGAGCTCGTTCGTCAGGTCGGCGACGCGGGCCAGGTCGGCTGCCATGGAGTCGAGCTTGCGCAGGGCGCGCTCCTTGCG
>NZ_MVIW01000023.1 GCF_002072185.1 Actinomyces denticolens | reverse complement strand
CGGCTCAGGCGGCGGCCGCGGCGGCCGTCCCAGTGGCGGCGGTCGTCCCGGTGGCGGCGGCGGCTTCGGCGGCGGTCCCCGCGGGGGGCGCGGCGGACGCGGCTCCACCCAGGGCGCCTTCGGGCGCGGCGGGGGCGCTCCCCGCGGGCGCAAGTCCAAGCGGGCCAAGCGCCAGGAGTTCGAGCAGCAGAGCGCGCCCTCGCTGGGCGGCGTCATCGTCCCGCGCGGCGATGGCTCCACCGTGGTGCGCGTGCGCCAGGGCGCCACGCTGACCGACCTCGCCGAGAAGATCAACGCCAACCCTGCGGCCCTGGTCACCGTCCTGTTCCACCTCGGGGAGATGGCCACGGCCACCCAGTCCCTCGATGAGGACACCTTCGGCCTGCTGGGCGCCGAGCTCGGCTACGATGTCCAGATCGTCTCCCCGGAGGACGAGGATCGCGAGCTCCTGGGCTCCTTCGACATCGACCTGGAGGCCGAGGAGGCGGCCTGGGACGACGAGGACATGGCCCCCCGGCCGCCCGTGGTCACCGTCATGGGCCACGTCGACCACGGCAAGACCAAGCTCCTGGACGCCATTCGCTCCACGGATGTCGTGGCGGACGAGGCCGGCGGCATCACGCAGTCGATCGGCGCCTACCAGGTGCGCGTCCCCGTGGGCGATGAGACCCGTCCCATCACCTTCATCGACACCCCCGGTCACGAGGCCTTCACGGCCATGCGCGCCCGCGGCGCCGAGGTCACGGACATCGCGATCCTCGTCGTCGCCGCGGACGACGGCGTCATGCCGCAGACCGTTGAGGCCCTCAACCACGCCCAGGCGGCGAACGTCCCGATCGTGGTGGCCGTCAACAAGATCGACAAGGAGGGCGCGAACCCGGACAAGATCCGCGGCCAGCTCACCGAGTACGGCCTCGTGCCCGAGGAGTACGGCGGCGACACCATGTTCGTCGACATCTCCGCCAAGCAGCGCCTCCACATCGACGAGCTCCTCGAGGCCGTGGTCCTCACCGCGGATGCGGCCCTGGACCTGCGCGCCAATCCGAGCTCGGACGCGCGCGGCGTGACGGTCGAGGCCAAGCTCGACAAGGGCCGCGGCGCCGTGACCACGGTGCTCGTCCAGCAGGGGACCCTGCGCGTGGGGGACCCGATCGTGGCCGGCTCGTCCTACGGGCGCGTGCGCGCCATGTTCAACGAGCACGGGGACAACCTCGACGAGGTCGGGCCCGCCCGCCCGGCCCTGGTCCTGGGTCTGACGAGCGTACCCAGCGCCGGTGATTCCTTCATCGTCGCCCCGGACGACCGCACCGCCCGGCAGATCGCCGACAAGCGCGAGGCCGCCGAGCGCGCCGCCCTCCTGGCCAAGCGCCGCAAGCGCGTGTCCCTTGAGAACCTCTCCGACGTCCTCAAGGCCGGGAAGGTCGACACCCTCAACCTCATCCTCAAGGGTGACAGCTCGGGCGCCGTCGAGGCCCTGGAGGACTCGCTGCTCAAGATCGACGTCGGCGAGGAGGTCGCCCTGCGCGTCATCCACCGCGGCGTCGGTGCGATCACGCAGAACGATGTCAACCTCGCGACGGTCGACTCGGCCGTCATCATCGGCTTCAACGTCCGCCCCGCCGAGCGCGTGGCGGAGCTGGCCGACCGCGAGGGCGTCGACATGAAGTTCTACTCGGTCATCTACAACGCGATCGAGGACGTCGAGGCCGCCATGAAGGGCATGCTCAAGCCCATCTACGAGGAGGTCGAGCTCGGCACCGCCGAGATCCGCCAGGTCTTCCACTCCTCGAAGTTCGGCTCGATCGCCGGTTCGATCGTCCGCTCGGGCACCATCAAGCGCGGCGCCAAGGCCCGCCTGGTGCGCGACGGCGTGGTTGTCGGCGGTGACCTCACCGTCGAGACCCTGCGTCGCGAGAAGGATGACGTCACCGAGGTCCGCGAGGGCTACGAGTGCGGTATCAACCTGGGCTTCAAGGACATCGCCGAGGGCGACGTCATCGAAACCTGGGAGATGCGCGAGAAGGCGCGAGCCTGACGCCATTCCCCTGACGGCGGGCCTCCCACCCATCGGTGGGCGGCCCGCCGCCGTCGGGAGGCGCATGCGGGGGGCGCCGATGCGCTCGCCCCCGCCCCCGCGGTTGACCCCGCCGTCGACCACCACCGCATCCGCACCGCATCCGGCGGCCTTGCGCCCAGCGCGCGATCCCGGACAGGAGACGCACCATGATGAGAGCCGCCGTTCAGACCTCCTACGACGCGAAGAACCCCCACGTGGAGCTCATACGGGTCCGCCGACCCGGGATCGGCCCGCACCAGGCCCTGATCAAGGTCTCCGCCGCCGGGGTCAACCCGCTCGACATCATGATCGCCCGAGGCGAGGTCCGCCTCATCACTCCCTACGCCCTGCCGCTGGTCGCCGGCAACGAGATGGTCGGGATCGTCGAGCAGGTCGGTTCGGGCGCGCGCTCCCTCGAACTGGGGCAGCGCGTCTTCTCGCGCCTTCCCCTGGGCTCCATCGGCGCCTTCGCCGAGTACGTCGCTGTTGACGCCGACGCGCTGGCAGCGGTCCCCGAGCACCTCACTGACGAGGAGGCCGCCGCTGTGCCCCTGACGGCCCTCACAGCCGTCCAGGCGCTCGACCTCATGGGCGCCACCGCCGGGGGGACGATCTTCATCTCGGGCGGTACCGGATCGGTGGGCGCGATGGCGATCCCGATCGCCAAGTCCAGGGGCCTGACCGTTGTGACCAACGGCAGCGCCCCCAACCGGGAACGGGTCCTCTCCCTGGGCGCGGATCGGTTCCTCGACTACCGCACCGAGGACTACGCGCAGGTCCTCAACGGCATCGACTACGTGCTGGACACCCTCGGGGGCGAGGAGACCCGTCGGCAGATGGGCGTCATGAGGCGCGGTGGGCACCTCGTCTCCCTGCGCGGCCTGCCCAACGGGGCCTTCGCCTCACGGATGGGGATGCCCGCCTGGAAGCGGGCGCTCTTCACGGCGGCCGGATGGCGCCTGGATCGCGCCGCCCGCGGATGCGGGGTCCGCTACGACTTCATCTTCGTGGAATCCAACGGGGCGCAGCTCCAGGAGGTCGCCGACCTCCTCTCGAGTCGGCGGATCGTCCCGTCCGTCGACGAGGTGTTCCCCTTCGACGAGGTCGGCGCCGCTCTGGACGAAGTGGCCAACGGCCACTCGCGCGGCAAGACCGTCCTGAGCATGACGGCACGGCGCTGACCACCGCGATCCTGTTCTCCCCGCTCTTCCCGCCCCTGGAGAGGCCTCCTCGGCGGATAGGGGGCGAGTTCGTACTTCTGGCGACGACCTCGTACCCCAGCCCACCGAACTCGTCACCAGAAGTACGAACTCGAGGCTAGACCTGCCCTCGCATGTCGGGAGGCATGTTGGCGAGAATGTCCTGCGGGCTCAGAGTGACGATGGCGGGGAGGGGGGCTGGTCGCTCGTGCGTCGCGTAGCCGACCCGGAAGCACAGATCCATGAGGCGCTGCCCATCGAGAAGCCGGATCCCGGTCAGCGCGGCGTACTCCTCGGCTCCCTTGGAGAAGGTTGACGTCGTGATCACGAGCATTCCGTAGGCCCGCTCCGTGGCGTTGGCGCCGTACAGCTTCTGAAGGACGGGTCTTCCGACGGCGTTCCCCGGAGTGAAGCACTTGCACTCCGCGATGTACCTGCGCCCGTCCCTCTCCATTCTGAGGTCGAGCCCGCCGTCATTGGCCGGCGGAGTGACCTCGGCCCGGTAGCCCATGGCGCGGAACAGGCCGGCGCAGAACTCCTCGAACCCCGTCGGCGTGTCGGCGTACCGGTTGATGATCTGGTCGATGGACGTGATCGCGTGATGGGCATGCGAAGCGGCTGCCAACTCCTGGCGCTTCCATCTCTCCTCGTAGGTCTCCGCGATCGGCTCGCCTCGGCGCCGCAGTGACTGGACGAGCTCGTAGAGTTCGAAGACATCCTTCGATGAGACGCGCCAGGAACCGAACTCGAGAGCGGATCTGGGGTAGACGGGGCGATTGTGCGAGTAGCGCAGGTCCCTGGTCCCGTCCTTCTTGCAGTAGCGCCAGGTCGGGTACTCGAGGCGGAAGGCACCGATGTGCCGGGATGGGCGCAGGGGCTCCGCTCTGAAGGATGGGCCCAGCGCGATGCCGAGCTCCTGGCCGGCGCGGCGGCGTCGGATGCCCGCGCGGAATGGGACGTACATGGGGAGGCTCTTCGGGAGTGGGAATGGGAGGGCTCTCAGGGGCGTGTCAACGGCCCGTTGGGGCCCGGGGGCAGGCTAGAGCAGATACGCGTTCGCGAGTTCACCTGCATGCGATCGAGACACTTCCGCGCCCTCGATGTGATTCCTCGGCCCTAATATGCGTTATTTCCGGTGACGACCTCGTACTCCCGCCGACCGAGCTCGTCACCGGAAGGACGAACGTGCGGTCACCGGACGGCGGCGGCTCAGGGGCGCGCCCGCCCCGGCTGCTTGCGGATCTGGGCTACGAGGTCGATGACGAACACGGCGACCGCCGCCCATACCAGCGCCATGGCGGCCCATCGAGCGGTGGAGATCTCCTCGTGGAACACCAGCCACGCCAGGAGGAATTGGAGGATCGGCCCCAGGTACTGCACCATGCCGATCGTCGTCAGGGCCACCCGGCGAGCGCCCGCGGCGAAGAGCAGGAGGGGGACGGCGGTCACGGGCCCCGCTATCAGGAGCAGTGCCCCGATGCCCGGCGAGGCCTGCGCGCCCTGGAAGACCGTCCGGCCCTGGGCGGCGAGACATCCCAGGTAGGCGACGGCGAGCGGCGCCATGGCCAGGGATTCCACGGTGAGCCCCGTGAGGGCGTCCACATGCGCCCCGGACCGTTTCTTCGCCAGGCCGTAGAGCCCGAAGGTCCCCGCCAGTCCGAGGCTCACCCAGGGCAGGGCCCCCTGGGCGACGACGAGCACGAGCACGCCGAGCCCCGCCAGGGCCAGCGCCGCCAGCTGGAGCCGACGCAGGCGCTCCCCGAGGAAGACCGCGGCCAGCGCCACGGTGACGAGCGGGTTGATGAAGTAGCCCAGGGCCGCGTCCGCCGTGCGCCCCGAGTTGACGCCGTAGACGTAGATGAGCCAGTTGAGGGTGATGATGAGGCCTGAGACCACGAGGGATCCGGCCAGCCGGGGCGCGGTCAGCGCGGCGCGCAGGCGGTCCCAGCGGCGCAGCAGGGCCACGGCGATGAGGCACGTGGCCAGCGTCCACAGGATCCGGTGCCCGATGATCTCCAGGCTGCCGGCGGCGGCCAGCAGGTGGAAGTACAGCGGGAATATGCCCCACAGCAGGTAGCAGCCGAGCACCATCATCAGGCCTGTCGCGGCCGGGGCGGGGGAACGCGCGGGGGAGGGTTCGATGCTCATCGCGTGCCCATCATGCGCCATCCGTGCGCCCATCGCGCGCTCGGCGCGCTCATGGCGTGGTCGTCCGCGCTCTCCCGCCCGGGGGCCGCGGGCCCGATACTATCGGCGCGCCGGGCGCGCCGCCCGGACGCCTGACCGCCCAGCACCGACCCGCATGCCGTGTGAATCCGCATGCCGGATGAAGGAGAGCCCCATGGCAGACTCCGCCCGCGCCCGCAAGGTCGCCGACCGCATCCACGAGACCGTGGCCCGCCTTCTCCAGGGCCGTGTCAAGGACCCCCGCCTGGGATTCATCACCATCACCGATGTCCGCGTCACCGGCGACCTGCAGCAGGCCACAGTCTTCTACACCGTCTACGGCTCCGACGAGGAGCGCAAGGACACCGCCGCTGCCCTGCGCTCGGCCAACGGCCTCATCCGCTCCGAGGTGGGCCGCGCGCTCGGCATCCGCCTGACCCCCACCATCGCCTTCCAGCTCGACGCCCTGCCGACGACGGCCAAGTCCATCGAGGACGCCCTCGCCCAGGCCCGCGTCGACGACGAGAGGATCGCCCGTGCCGCCGAGGGCGCCTCCTACGCCGGGGATGCCGACCCCTACCGGCACGACGACGAGGAGCCCGCCGAGGACTTGGGTCCTGACCATGAGCCCGCCCCCGGGAGCGCCGGGGCGCCGGGCGCGGCGGCCGAGCGGTGAGCCGCCCCCGGGTCGCCCGCGGCGCCGTCACCGCCGACGACGGCCTCCTCCTCATCGACAAACCCGCCGGGGTGACGAGCCACGATGTCGTCGCCGCCGCACGCCGCATGGGCGCCACCCGCAAGGTCGGCCACGCCGGCACCCTCGACCCCATGGCCACCGGCCTGCTCATCCTCGGCATCGGCCGCGCCACTCGCTTCCTCACCCACCTCGTGGGCGCGGACAAGGTCTACGAGGCCACCGTGCGCCTGGGGCAGGAGACCCTCACCGAGGACGCCGAGGGCGAGCCCACCGCGTGGCGGGGCTGCCCCCTCCCGCGGGCGGATGAGGCGCGAGCCGATCTCCAGGAGAGGATCGAGGCCGCTCTCACGTCGCTGACCGGCCCGATCATGCAGGTTCCCAGCGCCGTTTCCGCCATCAAGGTCAATGGCGTGCGCTCCTACAAGCGCGTGCGCGACGGCGAGGAGGTCACCCTGGCACCCCGTCCCGTCACCATCCACGCCATCACCCCCCTCGGGGCCCTGCGCCCGGGAATCGTGGCGGGCCAGGAGGGCCAGGAGGTGCCCGTCGTCGACCTCGATCTGCGGGTGTCCTGCTCCTCGGGGACCTACATCCGTGCCCTGGCGCGCGATCTCGGCGAGGCCCTGGGCTGCGGCGCGCACCTGACCGCCCTGCGCCGCACCCGCGTCGGCCCCTTCGATGTGGCCGAGGCCCTCTCCCTCGACCGGGCCAGCGCCCAGGTGGAGGCCGGCGTCGACGATGATCCGCCATCGGGGCTGCCCACACTGCCCCTGGCCGAGGCCGGCCGGCGCTGCTTCCCCGCCGTCGAGCTCAGCCGCGAGGAGGCTCGCGCGATCCGTCACGGGCGGGGACTGCCCGCGGCGGCGCTGGATCGCGCGGGTCCGGTGCCCGCGCGCCCCGTGGTCGCGAAAGCGGCGAAGGCCTCCGGTGACGAGTACGGCGAGGAGAGCGGCGTCGTCGCCGGGTTCGATCCCGACGGCGTCCTCGTGGCACTGTTGATCCGAAAGGGCGGGCGGGCCCGGCCGGCCCTCGTCCTATCACCAGCATGATGAGCCCCGGCGAAGGGAGTACGGCGATGAGTGGATGCGGCTGCGGAGGATGCGCGTGCGGCGGCTCCGGCGCGGAGTCCGCCGGGGCCCGGGCCGGTCGCACCCCGGCCCCCCAGGCGGCCCGGCCCATGACGGCCGCGGCCGGGGGCGCTGCGAGTCCCGAGGGCATCGTCCCCGGCCGCAAGGCCGGCAACATCCTGGGTCTGCGCGCCGTCAGCACTGCGCCGGCCACTCCCGGTGGCTGCGGCTGCGGGCACGACGGGCACTGAGGCCCCGCTTGACCGCGGAGGCCTGATCCGACGGCGGGGGAGAAGACGGGGCCCGTCTCCTCCCCGGACGGTACGGCTGGCGCCCGACTCAGACCGCCTGGCGCCGCAGGGCGCGGGAGACTGCGTCGAGGCGCCCCGAGTGCATCTGCACCAGGTCCGGCAGATTGGCCCGACGGGCGAGCTGGTTCGTGGCCGACGTCGTGTCGACGATGATGCGCGCGGAGGCGCTCGCCAGTGAGCAGGCCAGCGCGATGAGCGCTGTCAGGGTCACGGCGACGGCGGCGCCGCGCGTCAGATCGGCCCTCAGGAGTCTGCGGAGCATACTGCGCCCTCCTTCGGTGAATCGGTGGGGGCGGCGGGCACCGCTTCAGGAGCCAGGCGCGCCCGTTCGATGCGCAGGAGGGCCGCGAGCGCGATCGTGAGCGCTCCGGCGACGGCGATCGTCAGTGCAGCCCCCCGTCCCGGCCCGGAGCCGACGGTCGCCCTCCCGATCCCGGAGAGCGCGCCGGCGCGCAGGAGCGGTGAGAACAGGCAGTCGGCCAGTGGGGCGGCGGTCGCGTAGGCTAGGAGGTAGCCCGACTGCGTGATGAGGCTGATCGCTCCCCAGGCGGCGGCCTCGCGCCCAGGGTCGAGGCGGCCGCGCACGAGGGCATCGGCCCCGGCCTGGCACAGGGCGAGGGCGGTGAAGGCGATGATCCCGGCCGTGGCGACCGACCAGGTCCAGGGGCGGGCCGCCAGGCCGACCATGGCGGTGCCCGTCATGGCGGTGCCCCCGGTGAGCAGCGCCACCGGATGGGCCCGGGTGGCTGTCGCCAGGGTCGCGCCGATCAGCAGGCCCGTGGCGCACAGGGTCTCGACCAGTCCCACGGACTGGGCGCTCATCCAAGGCAGGAGTGAGGGCTTGAACAGCACCTGCACGATCCCGATCGTGGTGGTCAGTGCGGTCATGATGATGACGAGGGTCCGCAGCCGGGGGTCGTAGCGGATCTGGTGCCATCCGCCCAGGAGGCGCTCGCGGGCGGGCTCGGGCACGGCGTCGGCTCGCGGTGGGAGCGCTCGGCGCACGGCTAGTGAGCAGGCCACCGTGATGAGGCAGGTGGAGGCGTCGATGAGGATGATCCCCGTCAGGCCGATGATCGGCAGGAGGAGCCCGGCGAGGGCGGGGGCCATGAGGAGCTTGGCAGCGCTGGAGGCCTGGAGGAGGCCGGAGGCGCGCACGTACTGCGGTGGCTCGACCAGCTCGGAGACCGATGCCCGCAGGGCGGGCTCGGTGAGTGAGGCCATGATCGAGGACAGGGTGACGCCCGCGAGCACGACGGCCGGGCTCGGGGAGTCCGATCGCAGTGCGATCAGGACGACGAGCAGGCCGAGGACGGAGCCGCCGTCGCCGATGACCATGACCAGGCGCCGGTCGACGCGGTCGGCGACAGCGCCCGCCATGGGGGCGAGCAGGATGAGCGGTGCCAGGGCGCACATCTGCACGGCGGCCACGGCGCTGGCCGAGCCGTTGATGGCATAGGCCATGATCGCCAGGCCGAAGGCCGTCATCCCCGTGCCGAGTGAGGTGATGAAGGAGCCCAGGACCAGCAGGCCGAGCAGCCTCATCCCTCCGCCTCCGGGGAGGCGGGCGCGGCCGGGCCGGTCAGCGCCCCGGGGGCGGTGGAGAGGAGGGTCTCCGCGGCCCGCAGGACGCCGGCCATTCGCCGGGGGGCCTGATCGGCCTCACCGGTGAAGATGCCCTCGTCGACGAGCATGGCCCCGCTGGTCAGCAGGATCTCGATGGTGGTGCGCGGGTCGGAGCAGTCGAAGGAGCCCTCGGCGATCCCGTCCTCCACGACCCCCACCAGGATCGGGGTGAGCGCGCGGATCGTGGTGACCAGCGATAGGAGGTGGAAATGCGTGTTGGCGGCGTCGTGGAGGTCGTCGATCATCTCAGCCGCATCGCCCTCGACCCTCATGGCGCCTATGACCGCCATGAACCGCTGCGGCGCCGGGAGGCTGGTCGCCGCCGCTGCGGCGGCGCGCTCGGCGATCAGCGCGGCCGTGCGCTCGATGAGGGCGTGCAGGATCGCGTCCTTGCCGGTGAAGTGGTAGTAGAGCGTGCCCTTGGCGATGCCCACCGCCTCCAGGATGTCGCCTGTGGTGGTGGCTGTCACCCCCTTGGCGGCGAACAGGCGCTCGGCGGCGTCGAGGATCTCCTCGCGGCGCTCGGCCGCGGGCTTGCTGACACGGGGCATGGGACCGGTCTCCTCCCGGGAGGGCTCTGGGCCGATCCATATCGACCGATCGTCGGTCGGTAGCGTAGGGGCGGGGGCCGCCCGATGCAACCCCCGCCGTTCGGGTGCTGCTCGGCGGGGCCCGGTCCCTCCTCCTGGTTCGCGCCGCCGTCGCCTCCGTGGCAGGGTTGCCCCAGTCATGCAGGCCGGTCCGGCGGGGCTGCCCACCCGCGGGCGCCCGCCGGCCATGAGAAGAGCAGGATCGCACCCGGTGGAGATCTGGTACGGCGCCGAGCAGGTGCCCGAGTCGCAGCGCCCCTCCAGTGGCGCCGCTAGCGCTGGAAGCGCCGTGACCGTCGGCGTCTTCGACGGCGTCCACCGCGGCCACCAGCGGATCCTCGCCCGCGTCGTCGAGCGCGCCCGCGCCCTGGGGCCCGGCTGCCTCGCCGTCGCAGTCACCTTCGACCCGCACCCCCTGACCGTCCACCGCCCCGGGATCGACTTGGCGATGATCGCCTCCCTGCCGGACCGCCTCGAGGCCATGGCCGCCACCGGCCTGGACGCCGTCCTCGTCATCCCCTACACCCTGGGCTTCGCCGACCAGTCGCCCGAGGACTTCGTGCGCGACTGGCTCGAGGGGCTCCTCGGCGCGCGGGCCGTCGTCGTGGGAGCCGACGTGCGATTCGGCCGGGACAACTCCGGCGACGCCGACTCCCTGCGCGCCATCGGCGCCGCCGACGGCGTCGAGATCGAGATCGTCCCCGAGGTCCTGGCCCCCGGCGGGCGGCGATGGTCCTCCACCTGGGCGCGCGAGTGCCTCGCCGTCGGGGACGTGCACCAGGCCGCCGAGATCCTGGGGCGGCCCCATCGCGTGCGCGGCGTCGTCATCCATGGGCTGCGGCGCGGTCGCGAGCTCGGCTTCCCCACCGCCAACCTCGACGCCGCCACCGCCGGCGTCGTGCCCCCGGACGGCGTGTACGCCGGATGGCTCGTGCGAGGGGGGCGGGGCGGTGCCTCCGAGGGCGAGCGCCTGCCCGCCGCGATCTCGATCGGCACCAACCCCACCTTCGACGATGTCCCGGCCCGCACCATCGAGGCCCACGTCCTCGGCCGGGCGGACCTCGATCTCTACGGCGAGGATGTGGCCGTGGACTTCGTATCCCACCTGCGCCCCATGCTCGCCTTCGATTCCCTGGAGCCGCTGCTGGAGCGGATGCGCCAAGACGTGCTCGACACCGCCGAGGTGCTGGGCTCCCCCGTTCCCGAGCCCGTGCGCCCGCAGGACGTCACCGCCTGAGCGCGGCCCCGCCGGGAGGAGGTGCGCCCGCCCTGTGCCCGGTCCCACAGGCCCCGGGGAGGGGAGGGGAGCGGTCTGCTGGTACTGTTGGCGCGCCGTCGATCGGCCGCGGAACCGTCATGCCCGGGTGAACATGCCCCGGCGCTCCGCGCAACGAGAAGAAGGAGCCCGCACATGTCGGTCACCCCTGAGCGCAAGTCCGAGATCATCGCCGAGTACGCCACCCACGAGGGTGACACGGGCTCCCCCGAGGTCCAGGTCGCCGTTCTCACCGAGCGCATCTCCAACCTCACCGAGCACTTCAAGACCCACACGCACGACCACCACTCGCGCCGCGGCCTCTACCTGCTCATCGGCAAGCGCCGCCGCCTCCTCGACTACCTCATGAAGGAGGACATCGAGCGCTACCGCTCGCTCATCTCCCGCCTCGGCATCCGCCGCTGAGGCCCGAGCCCGAGGTCTTCCGCCCGGCCCCCGTCATCCCCCGGATGACGGGGGCCGGGCGTGTTCGCGCTGATCCGGCCGCGCTCATCCCGCCCGGTCGTCTAGGATCGCAGGGCCGCCCGCGCAGAGCGGGCCCGCGCCGACGACGACGTCCCGCCCGAGGAGGCCCCAATGCCCGCAGCGCCCACCGCGCCCGATGAGTCGGCCGGTCCCGCCGGCCCCCGCTACCTCGATCCGGCCGCGCCCATCGGCGAGCGCGTCGAGGATCTGCTCGGGCGCCTCAGCCTGGAGGAGAAGGCCGGTCAGCTCATCCAGTACTTCTACCAGCGCTCCATGATCCCCGGGCTCCCCGGGTCCGATGGCGCCGACCGCCTTGCCGAGCAGGACCGGGATGTCCTGGCCCAGTCCGAGATGGTCGAGGGCGAGGTGCGCGCCGGGCGGGCCGGGAGCCTGCTCTTCGTGCGGCGCCCGGAGGCCGTCAACGCGCTTCAGCGCATCGCCGTGGAGGAGGGCCCCCACGGCATCCCGCTCCTCTTCGGCTACGACGTCATCCACGGCCTGCGCACCATCATGCCCGTGCCCATCGCCATGGCCGCCTCCTGGGACCCCGCCATGATCGAGGAGGCGCAGGCCGTCGCCGCGCGCGAGGCCCGAGCCGTCGGCCTGTCCTGGACCTTCGCCCCCATGGTGGACATCGCCCGCGACCCGCGCTGGGGCAGGATCGTCGAGGGGGCGGGGGAGGACCCCTGCCTGGGCGCCGCGGCCGCCGCCGCCCAGGTGCGCGGCTTCCAGGGGGAGCGGATCGGCGCCCCCGGGCGCGTCATCGCCGGCCCCAAGCACCTCGCGGGCTACGGGGCGGCGCGCGGTGGCCGCGACTACGAGGACGCCGAGATCTCCGACAACGAGCTGTGGAACGTCTACCTCCCGCCCTTCCGCGCCGCCATCGGGGCCGGGGCGGGCAGCATCATGAGCGCCTACATGGATCTAGGCGGAGTGCCCGCCTCCGGCAATGCCTGGCTCCTCACCGACGTGCTGCGCGAGGAGATGGGCTTCGAGGGCTTCGTCGTCTCCGACGCCAACGCCGTGCGCTCGCTCACCGCCCAGCACTTCGCCGCCGACCTGCCCGACGCGGCCTCCCGCGCCCTGACGGCGGGCCTCGACATGGAGATGACGATGGAGGACGCCGCCTTCAGGCGCCTGCCGGAGGCCGTGCGGGCCGGGCGGGTGGAGGAGGGCCGCCTCGATGAGGCCGTTCGCCGCATGCTGACCGCCAAGTTCGCCATGGGCCTGTTCGAGAGCCCCTACGCCGACGCCGGGACCGCCCCCGCGGTCCTCGCCGACCCCGCCCACCGCGAGGTCGCCCGCCGCGCCGCCGAGCGCAGCCTCGTCCTGCTCAAGAACGCGCCCTGGCAGGGGCGCTCGGCGGGCGAGGCGCGTGGCGGCGAGCCAGAGGGCGCCCCCGTCCTCCCCCTGGCCGAGGACACCCCCTCCATCGCCGTCATCGGCCGGCTCGCCGACTCGCCCCGCGACACCCTGGGCCCCTGGGTCTTCGACGAGGATCTGGACGAGGTCACCACGATCCTGGCCGGCATCCGCGCGCGAGCGGGAGGCGCGCGCGTCGACTACGCGGTGGGGGAGTGGGCGCCCCCGCGGGTCTTCCCCTCCATGTTCGACGATCACGAGGCCCCGGGCTCCCTGCCCGCGCGCCCCGAGGGCTTCGACGACGACGCGGCCCTCGCCGAGGCCGTCCGGACCGCGCGGGGCGCCGAGGCGGCGATCGTCGTCGTCGGGCAGGCGCAGAACCAGATCGGCGAGAAGGCCTCCACCTCCACGCTGGCCCTCCCCGGCCGCCAGCTCGAGCTGCTCCGGGCCGTCGCCGCCACCGGCACTCCCACCGTCGCCCTCGTCATGTCCGGGCGCCCCCTCGACCTTCGCTGGGCGCAGGAGAACCTGCCGGCCATCATGCAGGTCTGGTACCCCGGAACGCGAGGCGGCGAGGCCGTGGCCGCCGCCCTGTTCGGGGACATCGACCCGGCCGGGCGCCTGCCCTTCACCTGGCCGCGCACCGTGGGCCAAGTCCCCATGATCCACTCCCACTACCGCACCTTCCAGCCCGAGGGTGCGGGCGAGCGCTACTGGGACGAGGCCTCCGCGCCCCTCTACCCCTTCGGGCACGGGGGCTCCTACACGGCCTTCTCCTACTCCGAGCCGCGCCTGTCCTCGCCCCGCATCGCCGTGGGGCAGAGTGTGACCGTGAGCGTGGACGTGGCCAACATCGGCCCGCGCGACGGCGAGGAGGTCGTCCAGCTCTACATCCACCAGCGACACGGCACCTCCACCCGCCCCGAGCGGGAGCTCAAGGCCTTCGCCCGCGTCGCCATCCCCGCCGGCCGATCCCGCGCCGTCGAGCTCGTGCTCGGCCCGGATGAGCTGTCCTACTGGTCGGCCGTCACCCGTTCGCGCGTCCAGGACGCCACCACGATCGATGTCTACGTGGGCGGCTCCAGCGCGGCCGGCGCCCACGCGGTGCTCGAGGTCGTGTAGAGAGGATATCGCCCCCGCTTCCCTCTCTCTTCTCTCCCCCCTCCCCGCAGCGCGTCCCATCTCACGTGATGGATCCGGCCGCCCGAGCGGGTCCCGGCTTAGACTTTGCCTGCCATATCTTTGTGAGAAAGAGACACATCGACGATGTTCATTGATGACCCCGAGGTCACCGCCGCCGAGGCAGTGATCGACAACGGCTCCTTCGGCAAGCGCGTGATCCGCTTCGAGACCGGCCGCCTGGCCAAGCAGGCCGCGGGCAGCGCCATGGCCTACCTCGACGGCGAGACCGCCATCCTGTCCGCCACCACCGTGGGCAAGCACCCCAAGGACCAGTTCGACTTCTTCCCGCTGACCGTGGATGTCGAGGAGCGCCAGTACGCCGCCGGCCGCATCCCCGGCTCCTTCTTCCGCCGCGAGGGCCGCGCCGGCACCTCCGCCATCCTGGCCTGCCGCCTCATCGACCGCCCCCTGCGTCCCTCCTTCGTCAAGGGCCTGCGCAACGAGGTCCAGGTCGTCGAGACGATCCTCGCGATCCACCCCGACGACGCCTACGACGTCCTGGCGATCAACGCCGCCTCCATGTCCACCCAGATCGCGGGCCTGCCCTTCGCCGGACCGGTGGCGGGCACCCGCCTGGCCCTCATCGACGGCCAGTGGGTGGCCTTCCCCCGCTGGTCCGAGCTCGAGCGCGCCACCTTCAACATGGTCGTGGCCGGCCGCGTCCTCGAGGACGGCGACGTCGCCATCATGATGGTCGAGGCCGGCGGCACCGAGAACATGATGGACCTCATCGCCGCCGGCGCCACTGCCCCCACCGAGGCCGTCGTCGCCGAGGCCCTGGAGGCCGCCAAGCCGCACATCAAGGCCCTGTGCGAGGCCCAGATGGAGGTCGCCGAGCACGCCTCCAAGCCCACCGCCGAGTTCCCCCTCTACCTGGACTACTCCGACGAGCAGTACGAGGCCGTCGAGAAGGCCGCCCAGGCCCACGACCTCGCCGCCGCCATCGCCACCGAGGGCAAGCACGCCCGCGACGAGGCCATTGACGCCGTGCGCGACCAGGTCCTGGCCGACCTCGCCGAGGCCTTCCCGGCCGAGGAGGACGCCAAGGCCCTCAAGGCCGCCTTCCGGTCCGTCACCAAGAAGGTCGTGCGCCACCGCACCCTCACCGAGGGCATCCGCATGGACGGCCGCGGCCTGAAGGACATCCGCACCCTGGGCGCCGAGGTCGAGGTCCTGCCCCGCGTCCACGGCTCGGCGATCTTCGAGCGCGGCGAGACCCAGATCATGGGCGTGACCACCCTCAACATGCTGCGCATGGAGCAGCAGATCGACGACCTCTCGCCGATCACCCACAAGCGCTACATGCACCAGTACGTCTTCCCGCCCTTCTCCACCGGCGAGACCGGCCGCGTCGGCGCCCCCAAGCGCCGCGAGATCGGCCACGGCGCCCTGGCCGAGCGGGCCCTCGTGCCCGTCCTGCCCAGCCGCGACGACTTCCCCTACGCCATCCGGCAGGTCTCCGAGGCCCTGGGCTCCAACGGCTCGACCTCCATGGGCTCCGTGTGCGCCTCGACCCTGTCGATGGCCCAGGCCGGCGTGCCGCTGCGCGACCGCGTGGCCGGCATCGCCATGGGCCTCATGCACGAGGTGATCGACGGCGAGACCAAGTGGGCCACCCTCACCGACATCCTCGGGTCCGAGGACGCCTTCGGCGACATGGACTTCAAGGTCGCCGGGACCCGTGACTTCATCACGGCCCTCCAGCTCGACACCAAGCTCGACGGCCTGCCCTCCGAGGTGCTCGCCGGGGCGCTCGGCCAGGCCCGCGACGCCCGCTTCCACATCCTCAACCTCATCGACGAGGCCCTGGGCGACGAGCCCTTCGAGATGGCCCCCACCGCCCCGCGCGTGCTGACCGTCAAGATCCCCGTCGACAAGATCGGCGAGGTCATCGGCCCCAAGGGCAAGATGATCAACCAGATCCAGGAGGACACCGGCGCGGACCTGACGGTCGAGGACGACGGCACGATCTACATCGGCGCCACCGACGGCCCGTCCGCCGAGGCCGCCCGCGAGGCCGTCAACGCCATCGCCAACCCGCAGATGCCCGAGATCGGCGAGCGCTTCATCGGCACTGTCGTCAAGACCACGACCTTCGGCGCCTTCGTGTCCCTGTCCCCGGGCAAGGACGGCCTGCTGCACATCTCCCAGATCCGCCGGCTCGTCGGGGGCAGGCGCGTGGAGAACGTCGAGGACGTCCTGGCGGTGGGCGACAAGGTCCAGGTCGAGCTCGCCGAGATCGACCCGCGCGGAAAACTCAGCCTGCACGCCGTCCTCACCGAGGAGCAGCAGGCCTCGGAGGACGAGGCCCGCGCCCACCGCGGTGAGCGCTCCGAGGGGGCCGAGCGCCGTGAGCGCCGCCCCCGCCGCGCCCGCGCCGCCTCCGCCGACTCGGAGGATGCCGAGGCGGGCGACGCCGAGGGCTCTGAGCGCCGTGAGCGCCGCCCGCGCCGCCGTCGCACCCGTACCGCGGAGGCCTCCGAGGACTGATCCTCTCGCAGCGAACCGCTCCTGACGTTCCTCGCGCAGGCGGAGCATCACGCTCCGCCTGCGCGAGGAACATCTATCGGGGCGGTTAGGCTGCGCGGGTGACTGAGACGAGCACGAGCAAGACGACCGCGGGAGCCAGGGGCGCGCGCAGCGGCGCCGACTACGCCGAGGTGGAGCTCATCCGCGCCGGCGCGGGAGCCCCCGGAACAGAGCTGTCCCTCACCGACGACGGCGCCCGGCTGCGCCGCTCCATCCTGCCCGGGGGAGTGCGGGTCATCACCGAGCAGGTGCCCGGGCTGCGCTCGGCCGCGCTCGGCATGTGGCTCGGGGTGGGATCGCGCGACGAGGCCCCCGGTCAGGAGGGCTCCACTCACTTCCTGGAGCACTTGCTGTTCAAGGGCACGCCAACGCGGGATGCCCGCGGCATCGCCGAGGCCTTCGACATGATCGGCGGGGAGTCCAATGCCGCCACCGCCAAGGAGCACACCTCCTACTACGCCCGCGTCCAGGGCGAGGACGCCCTGACCGCCCTGGACATCCTGGCCGACATGGTCACTTCCTCCCTCCTCGACCCGGACGAGGTGGAGACCGAGCGCACGGTCATCGTCTCCGAGCTCGCCGACGCCGCCGACGACCCCCAGGACGTGGCGCAGGAGGCCTTCGCCCGCGCCGCCTTCGGCGAGGGCACCCCCCTGGGCCGGCCCATTGGCGGCACCCCGGCCACGGTGACCGCCGTGCCCCGTGACGCCGTCTGGGAGCACTACCGGCGCACCTACGCCTCCGACGCGCTCGTGGTGGCCGCGGCCGGCGCCGTCGACCACGACGAGATCTGCGAGCGCGTGGCCGCCGATCTCGCCTCGGCCGGCTGGGACTCATCGGCCGATGCCGTGCCGCGCCCCCGCCGCTTCGAGACCGAGCCGATCGTCGATCTCGACGTCCACGACGTCACCATCGAGCGCGACAGCGAGCAGAGCCACCTCTACCTCACCTGCCAGGGCATCCCCGTGCGCGACGAGCGCCGCTGGGCGATGAGCGTGCTCACCACCATCCTGGGCGGGGGCATGTCCTCGCGCCTGTTCCAGGAGGTGCGCGAGAAGCGCGGCCTGGCCTACACGACCTACGCCTTCGACGCCGCCTACGCGGGCTCGGGCGCCTTCGGCATGTACGCGGGCTGCGCCCCCGGGGACGCCCAGGAGGTCGCCGCCGTCATGGTGGGGGAGTTCGAGCGCCTGGCCGCCGACGGCATCACCGAGCGCGAGCTCACCCGTGCCCGGGCCCAGCTGCGCGGCTCCATGGTTCTGGGCGGCGAGGACTCCCTGGCCCGCATGGGCCGCCTCGGCCGCGGCGAGGTCTCCACGGCCCGCCTGCGCTCCATGGACGAGAACCTGCGGCTCCTTCAGGCCGTCACCGCCGAGGATGTGCGCGCCCTGGCCGCCTGGCTGGCCGCCCAGAGGCGCGCCCGAGTCCTCGTCGGGCCCGCCGCCTGAGGCTGAGGGGACGGCCGCCCCGCGGTCACGTCCGGCGGCACGCGGGGCGGCTGCGTAGACTGCCGGCATGATGATTCGTGTTGCCGTTGTCGGCGCCGCCGGGCGCATGGGGTCCACCGTCTGCCAGGCCGTTGAGGACGCCGAGGGGCTCGAGCTCGTCGCCCGCCTCGACGTCGGCGATGGGATCACCCCCGAGACCCTCGCCGGCGCCCAGGTCGCCGTCGACTTCACCGTCCCCGACGTTACCGAGGCCAACGTCCACGCCCTCATCGACGCCGGGCTCGACGTCGTCGTCGGCACCACCGGCTGGACCGAGGATTCCTACAGCCGCGTTCGCGAGCACCTGGCCCGCCCCGAGGCCGCCGGGCGGGGCGTCCTCATCGCCCCCAACTTCGCGCTGTCAGCCGTCCTGTCCATGCGCTTCGCCGCCCTGGCCGCCCGCTACTTCGAGTCCGCAGAGGTCATCGAGCTCCATCACCCGAACAAGGTCGACGCCCCCTCCGGCACCGCCACGGCAACCGCCAAGGGCATCGCCGCCGCTCGCGCCGAGGCGGGTCTCGGCCCCTCGCCCGACGCCACCCGGACCGACCCCGACGGCGCCCGCGGGGCGGTCATCGACGGCGTCCACGTTCACGCCGTGCGCCTGCGGGGCCTGACCGCGCACGAGGAGGTCGTCCTGGGGAACCCGGGCGAGCAGCTGACTATCCGCACCGACTGCTTCGACCGGGCCTCCTTCATGCCCGGCGTCATCCTGGCCGCGCGCGAGATCGGCGGCCGCGAGGGCCTGACCATCGGCCTGGAGAACCTCCTCGACCTCTGAGGCGCTTCGATGGTGACGAGGTTTGAGGATTGCTCGCCCGCAGATGAGCCCTGAATGCCCGAGTCTCGAACGGGGCAACGCTTTGACCTGCACTAACGTACGATCGGGCATCGTGTCAGAAAAAGGAATCCTCAAACCTCGCCATTTCGCGCCATGAGTCAGATGGCGGCGGCCCAGCAGTCCTCGACGATGCCATCGCCGATCGGCAGCTCGCGCCGCATCCCCGTGGGAGCCATCCCCACGGCCGTGAGCAGCCGGGACATCGACTCATCCCCGCGCACCGCCCACACGCTCACTGCGCTCGCCCCATCCTTGCGGGCCAGGTCCACCGCCGCCGCCATGAGCCGCGAGCCATGACCGAGCCGCTGGTGCTCCGGCGCCACCCCGATCGCCGTCACCTCCACCGCCTCGGCGCCGGCCACCGGCCGCCCGGAATCGTCGAGGCCCTGCGTGGGGGCGAGCCCCAGCAGCCCCACCACCAGGGCGCCCCGCGTGGCCACGAGGACATGATGCCGCGGGCTCGGCGGCGCGATCACCGGCTCCTCCCAGCCCGCAGCCACCACTGGCGCCGCGATCATCGCCCGCACGCCATCGGGAAGGCCCGCGCCACCGTGCGCGCCGGCGTGGCCCGCCTCCATGGAGGCCAGCATCGTCGCCGCGTGGACCCTCCCGATCAGGGGCAGGTCCGACTCCCGCGCGGGGCGCACGAAGCCCGCCCGCTCCGCAACCGGTTCGGCGGCCTTCTCCGCGGAGTCGCCCCCGCCTGCAGGGACCCCGCTCAGCCCGGAGGCGGGATCGGCGTCGAAGACAGAAGGCGCTTGGCGCCGCTCGCTGCTCTCACTCATGGGCGCGAGCCTATCGGCCGAGCCCCGGCTGAGCCCGCCCGTCGTCCGCCTCAAGCCCGCCTGACTGGTGCCGTTTGCACCCACTGGTGCGGGCAGGACGCTCCACTCGGTGCGACACGCACCAGTCGATGGACGCCGAGCTGATCACGCGGCCGCGCGCCCTGACCGGCACGATGCAGGCAGTCCTCTCGCACCTGTGCGCCACCGCCGGCCTGTGGTCCGACAACATGCGGGTGGCGGACTCCATCCCCCTTGAGTGCGCCCACTCCCGGCGCCCTCAAGGGGCGGCTCGACCTCGAGGCCCACGCCGCAGGGGCCCCGCCGGCATCTCAGTCCGCGTCCCCCAACCCCTTACGACCACTAACCACCCCCCTGGAATCAATCATCTAGGCTGGTCTGCGAGCGGCGCGACAGCATCGGCGCGAGGAACGGGCGTCGGCGCCGCGCACCCCTGCGTTGAAGGAGGAAGCGAATGATCCGCACCATCGCCTGCATCGGGGTCGGCCGCATGGGCGGCGGCATCGCGAGGAACCTGGCCAGGAGTCACCGCTTCGAGGTGCGCGTGGTCGGGCGCAGCAAGGCGCCGGTCGAGGCCTGCGCCGCGGCCGGGGCCATCGCCGCGGCCGGCATGCGCGAGGCCCTCGACGGCGCCGACCTCGTCATCACCTGCCTGCCCATGCCCGAGACGGTCCTCGAGGTCCACGAGGCCAACCGCGAGTACTCGCCCGCCGGGGCGATCTGGATGGACGCCTCCACCGTCGACCCCGCCACCGCCCGCGCCCTCGCCGATGGCGCCCGGGCCGCCGGACGCCGTTTCGTCGCCTGCCCGCTGGGCAAGGGCCCGGCCCAGGCCGAGGCCGGAGAGCTGCCGCTCTTCGTGGGCGGGGACGAGGGCGCCCTGGAGGAGCTGGCAGAGGTCTTCGGGATCATCGGCGCCGTCGTCCACCGCATGGGCTCTGTGGAGAGCGCCGCCGCCTTCAAGCTCGTCTCCAACCTCATCGGCATGACCACCGTCGCACTCGTCGCCGAGGGCTATGAGCTGTGCCGCGCGGCCGGCGTTGAGCCCGCCGCCTTCCTGGAAGCCCTCAAGGACACCGGCGGCTGGTCCTACCAGGCCGACCTGCGCCTGCCGTGGATGATCGACGGCGACCTCGCCAACCGCTTCGGCGTCGACTTGGCCCTGAAGGACCTGCGCCTGGCTGTCGAGGCCGCCGCCCGCCTGGGCGTGCCCACCCCCGTCGGCGCGGCCGGTCTCATGCAGCTGGCCGCCGCCCATGCCCAGGGCTACGGCGGCCTCGACGTCGCCGCCATCGACAGGGTCGTCGCCCCGAGGCGGCAGCCGCGGACCCAGGAGGACCCAGGAGGACCCGGGAAGACTCGGGAGGACTCGGAGATGCCCTGAGACGCCCTGTCCTCGGCGCGTGATCACCGTTACCCTCGGGGCATGACCCAGAACACCCTGCCCCCGCGCTCCTTCGGCTCCGTCGGCGTCGCCATGATCACCCCCTTCACCCCCGAGGGCGAGATCGACGTCCCCGCAGCCCAGTCCCTGGCCGTCTCCCTCGTCGACGACGGCGCCGATCTCATCCTTCTGGCCGGAACCACCGGGGAGGCCCCCACCACCCACCTGCCCGAGAAGCAGACGCTCCTGCGCGAGGTCAAGGACGCCCTCGGCGGGCGCGCCATGCTGATGGCCGGCGCCGGCTCCAACGACACCGCCCACGCCGTGCGCATCGGCGCGGGCAGCCAGGCCGCGGGCGCCGAGGGCCTGCTCATCAACGCCCCCTACTACAACCGCCCCAGCCAGGAGGGCGTCTACCAGCACATCATGGCGGTCGTCGAGGCCACCGACCTGCCCGTCATGGTCTACGACATCCCGGGCCGCACCGGCGTGCGCATCACCGACGACACCCTCGCGCGCCTGGCCGAGCATCCCCGCGTACTCGCCGTCAAGGACGCCACCGGCGACGTCGAGCAGGGCTTCCGCCGCATGGAGGCCACCGGCCTGGAGTACTACTCGGGGGACGACGGCCTCAACTTCGCCTGGCTCGCCCACGGCGCCAGCGGCGTCATCTCGGTGGTCGCCCATGCGGACGCCCATTCCTGGCGCGAGATGATCACCGAGGTCGATGAGGGGGACCTCGCCGGGGCCCGTGCCGTCGCCCAGCGCATGCGCCCGCTCGTCGGAGCCATCATGGGAGGCGGTCAGGGGGCCGTCATGGCCAAGGAGGCCCTCCTCCTTCAGGGGCGCATCCCCAGCGCCGCCGTGCGCCTGCCGCTCGTGCGGGCCTCCGCCGAGGAGATCGACGCCCTGCGCGCAGCCCTGGCCGCCTCCGGCCTCCTGTAGGAGCCCCACCACCGCGACCGTCAGCGGCAACCACCGCAACCGCCTCACCGCTAGGGAGATCCTCATGACCAGCGCCCCATCCACCCCTGAGATCCCCACCACCACCCTCAACAACGGCGTCGTCATGCCGATGATCGGCTACGGCGTCTTCCTCACCCCGCCGGAGGAGACCGAGCGCGCCGTGCACGAGGCCATCGAGGTCGGCTACCGCTCGATCGACACCGCCCAGGCCTACCGCAACGAGGAGGGCGTGGGGGCCGCCGTCGCCGCCTGCGGCATTCCCCGCGAGGAGCTGTTCCTCACCACGAAGGTCTGGTTCTCCAACGCCGGCGAGGGCACGGCCACCCGCTCGATCGACGCCTCCCTGCGGCGCCTGGGCACCGACTACGTCGACCTCCTCCTCGTCCACCAGCCCTTCGGCGACTACTACGGCACCTACCGCGCCATGGAGGCCGCCCTCCGGGCCGGCAAGGCCCGCGCCATCGGCGTGTCCAACTTCTTCCCGGACCGCTTCGTCGACCTGGCGCAGAACGTCGAGGTCGCCCCGGCCGTGAACCAGATGGAGACCCACGTCTTCAACCAGCAGGCGGCCTCGCGCCCCTGGTACGCCAAGTACGGCACCGCCCTGGAGTCCTGGGGGCCGCTCGCCCAGGGCCGCAAGGGCATCTTCACCCACCCGGTGCTCACCGCGATCGGGGAGGCGCATGGCAGGACCGCCGCCCAGGTGGCCCTGCGCTACCTGCTGCAGCGCGACGTCATCATCATCCCCAAGTCCGTGCACCGCGACCGCATGGCCGCCAACCTGGACATCCTCGACTTCTCCCTGGCCGAGGAGGAGATGGCCGCCATCGCCGCCCTCGACGAGGCAACGCCCTTGACCGCCGACCACTACGACCCCGAGTTCGCCCTGGGCCTCATGGAGCGCTACCGCCTCCCCAGGGACTGACAGGGCTGACAGGCCTGCCCGGGGCCGCGGGCCGCCGATGGTCGGCGTCCGGGCGCGGCCGCGCTCCCGCTGCCCCTCACTGATCGGACTGGGGCCCCTGGCCTCCCGCGCCCTCGCCCCGGACGGCCAGGATCTGGTCGCGCACCGCACGCCGCAGCACCTTGCCGATCATCGAGCGGGGGAGCTCGGACAGGATCGCGATCTCACGGGGGAGGGCGTAGTGGGAGAGCGTCCGCTCGGCCCACGCGCGCACCTGCTCCAGGGTGACGGTCTGCCCCTCATGGGGGACGATCGCCGCCACCACGCGCTCATCGCCGGCACGACTGGGCACACCCACCACGGCCACGTCGGCGATCTCGGGCATGGAGCGCACGGCGGCCTCCACCTCGGTGGGGTAGATGTTGAAGCCGCCGGAGATGATGAGCTCCTTGCGGCGGTCGGCGATGACGTAGAAGCCGTCGGCCTCCTGACGCACGAGGTCGCCGGTGCGCAGCCAGCCGCCGGGCAGCATGACGGCCTCGGTCTCCTCGGGGTCGTGCCAATAGCCGGCGAAAACCTGGGGGCCGCGGGCCACGAGCTCACCGACCTCGCCGGGCGCCACCTCTGCCTCCGGGTTGTCCGGGTCCACGAGGCGCACCTCGGTCGACGGGTAGGGAACCCCCAGTGCCCCCGCGCGCCGCTCGGGGGAGATGGGATTGCCCAGGATGATGGGGGAGGTCTCGGTCATCCCGTAGCCCTCGATGATGACCCCGCCCGTGGCCTCCTCCCAGGCCTGCGCCACCGCCCTGGGGTTCGCGGCCGCCCCGCACACCGCCACCGAGCAGCTCGACAGGTCCGCACCAGTGGCCCGCGCCCGGGTGAGGATCCGGTCGAACATCACCGGCACGCCGGGGAAGAAAGTGGCCGGCCGCCGTTTCCAGGCCGTCAGCACCATATCCGCGCTGAACTTGGGCAGCACCACCTGGGTGGCCGCCAGGCCGACGGCGCACAGCAGGTTGAGGGACAGCCCGAAGGCGTGGAAGAAGGGCAGGACCGCGTAGAAAGTCTCACGGCCCGGCGCGCAGACCTGCGAGGCCCACTCCAGGCTCATCTCGGCGTTGGAGCGCAGGTTCGCATGGGTCAGCCGCACGGCCTTGGGGGTTCCCGTGGTGCCGCCGGTGTACAGGAGCACGGCGACATCGTCGACGCCGGGCAGCGGGTGACTCGCGGGCAGCAGCGGGGAGGCGGCCACGAGGTCGTCCCAGGAGCGCACGCCCGCGGGCACCTGCCCGCGCAGCTCGTGGCGCTGGGAGCGGGCGGCGGCCACCGGCAGCTTGAGGGCGAGGCGGCTTGTCAGGGGCAGGCGGCGCGAGAGGTCGACGCTGAAGACCTGACGGCCCTCCAGCGAGGCCTCGGCCAGCGATCCGGTGGCGGCCACGACCCGGGCGATCGTCTTCTCCCAGGCGATGATGACTCCGCCCTGATGGATCTCGATCTGCTCGCGTATCTGGGCGGCCGGGGCCAGGGGGTTGTGCTCGGCGACGATCGCGCCGATCCGCCAGGCCGCGTAGGCGAGCAGGACGTGCTGGGGGCAGTTGGGCAGGATGAGGCCGACGACGTCGCCGGGCCGTACCCCCAGGCCCCGCAGCGCTTCCGCGGCTCGGGCCACCTGGCGGGCCAGCCGCTCATAGGTGGTGGTGGCGCCCAGGAAGTCCAGGGCGACCCGGTCCGGGTAGTCGCGCGCGGCGTCGTCGAGCATCCGGGACAGCGGCTCGGTGACGGGCGGGATCGTCGCGGACACGCCCGGCGCGTAGTGCGGCCGGCTCACCCGCTCGGGTGTCGAGGCCCCTGGGCCGGTTGCCCGAGGGGCCGGCGCGGCGGGGCCGCCGTGGTCCTGATCCACTCGTCCTCCTCGCGTTGGTCGGCGCCGCCGGGCGCGGCGCGCGCTCCTACGCAACCGTAACCTACGGTGCCGTAAGCCCGCTCGGCAGGGACCCGGAGGAGACCACGCGCAGGCGCCGGGTCGGGCGGGTCATGGCCACGTACAGGTCGCCCGGACTCGCCCGGCCGATCTCGCCCGGCTCGACGAGCACGACGATGTCGAACTCCAGGCCCTTGGACATCACCGGGCCCATGACCGCCAGGCGCGAGCGCAGCACGTCCCCGCCCGGCGCCTCCATCGCGGCGGCCAGCGCGGCGTCGGCCGCCAGGCGCGCGGCCCAGGGCTCGGGATCGGGCGCGATGAGGGCGATCCGGCCCCCCTCGGGCCCCACCGCCTCATCGAGCGCCGCCATCTCCTCGCGCACCGCCGTCAGGACCGCCTCCTCGAGGGCGGCGCCCGCGGCGCCCTCCGCCCGGCCCGTCGAGTCCACCGGGCCGACGCGGTCCACCCGCAGGCAGTCCGGCAGGTCGCGCACCGAGGACACGGGGTATACCGGCGGGTGCCCCAGCGAGGTCACCGCCGCGTCCGCGGCCTCCATGACCGTGGCCGGGGTGCGGTAGCACACGGTGAGGACCTCCTCGCGCAGCGGCGTCGACCCGCCCCGCGAACCGCGCCTGGCGCGCCCGCCCCGACCGGGCTGGTGATGATCCCTCCGGGGGCTCCCTCCACCATCTGCTGACGGGATCGTGCCCAGCGCCCGCAGTGCCTGCCCCCAGCTCGACGGCGCCGTCGGCCCCGAGTACTGCGCCAGGTCGCCCACCACCGTGAAGGAGCGCACCGGGCAGCGCCGCGCCAGCGCCCGCCAGGCCATCGCCCCCAGCTCCTGCGCCTCGTCGACGACGACGTGCCCGTACGTCCAGCTCCGATCCGCCCGGGCGCGCTCGGCGAGGGTGAGGGAGGGCCCGTGGTCGGCGACGCGGTCGGCCAGCATCTCCGCCGTCACGATCCCACCGCCGAGCTCCTGGGACTCGATCGCCTCGGCGGCGTAGGCCACCAGCTCCTCGCGGCGGCGCGCCTCCAGACGGGCCCGCTGCGCCTGGGCGTCGTCGCTGGGGCCCAGCAGCTCGGCGAGTTCATCGATGAGGGGGATGTCCGCGGGCGTCAGCTCGGACCCCGGTGAGCGGCGCAGCGCCTCGCGCTCGGCCCCGGTGAGCTCGGGGGCCAGGCGCTCCAACAGGGCCGGGCGTGCCCACAGGCGCTCCAGGAGGCCCTGCGGCGTCGTCGGCATCCAGCACAGGTTGATCTCCCGGCGGGCGTCGCGCGAGGTGCGGATGTCCTCGCGGATCCACGCGCGCGTCTCCGGGTCCGAGGCGTCCTGACGGGTCGCGGCGGCGAACTGGTCCGTCAAGCGCTCCAGCAGCCACAGCACGAAGGGCTCGCGGGCCAGGTTGTGCGGCTTGCCGCCGCGCCGCGCCCTGGCCATCGCCTCGCGCACGTCCTCGGGCCGCAGCTCCAGCGCGGTGCCCTCCACCACGATCGGACGAGGCTCGTCCGGGACGCGCTGGAGGCCCTTGACCGCCCGGGCCAGGATCCGAGCCCACAGGGCCCGCCCCTTGATCTCCGCGATGGCGGTGCTCTCCGCGCCACGAGCCCGGATCCCGGGCACCAGGTCGCCGATCGTCGTCGAGACCACCCCCGTCTCCCCCAGGGAGGGCAGCACCTGCTCCACATAGCGCAGGAAGGTTCGCGAGGGGCCCACCAGCAGCACCCCGGAGCGCTCCAGGCGCTCCCGCTCGGCGTAGAAGAGGTAGGCCACCCGGTGCAGCGCGACCGCGGTCTTGCCCGTGCCCGGCCCTCCCTGGACCACGAGCACCCCCGTGCCCGGCGCCGTGACGATCCGGTCCTGCTCGGCCTGGATCGTCGCGACGATGTCCCCCATGCGACCGTCGCGGGCCGCCGACATCGCCGCCATGAGAGCCCCCTCGCCCTGCAGCCCCTCTGCCGCCAGCCGCGCCCCCTGCTCGCCGGCGGCCCGGGCATCGGCGCCATCGAGGGCCGAGACGTCGATGAGCTCGTCCTCCACTCCCAGGACGCGCCGGGCGCGCGTATCGATATGGCGGCGGCGCACCAGTCCCATGGGCTCCAGGGCGGTCGCCTGGTAGAAGGCCCTGGCCAGGGGCGCGCGCCAGTCCAGGACGACCTCCCGGCGGGCGGCGTCATGCAGCCCGATCCTGCCCACGTAGTGCCGAGGAGGGCCGCCGACGGCGCCGCCCCCGGCGGGGCCCGCGCCGAGGGAGGACCCGGGCGAGCCCGGGCCGTCGGGGTCATCCGCCCCGGGAGTGCCGGGCTCGTCGGCGCCCATGTCCATCCGTCCGAAGACCAGTCGCTCCTCCACGCCCTCCAGGGTGGAGATCAGCCCCGAGTAATGAACGGCGTAGGCGTCGCGCTCGCCCCGGGACTGGTGGGTACCGCTCGCGCCGCGCGCCTCGGTGCTGGCCAGCGCGGCCCTGGCCTCGGCGAGCCGGCGGTCCAGCTCCCCGTAAGCGGCGTCCACCACCCGCTGCTCGGCGGCGATCTCGCGCTCGCGGGCCGCTCCCTCCGGGCCCGGGGCGGCGGGAGGCGCCTCGGGCGCGGGATCGGGCGCAACCTGGGGGGACCGGCTCGACGTGCTCACGGGGCCTCACTGGGATCAATGGCGGATATGACGGGCCGCCGGGCGGCCCAGTGCGCTTCCGGGCGGCCCGGGCGCGGTCGCGCTGCGGTGGCGCGCGGGCGTCCGGTGCCCCGCAGCACAGGGCCGTCCATTATTCTCCTCGTGGGGACGCCGCGGCGCAGCCGGGGCGACGCCCACCGCGAACACGTCCGCCACCTGCGTCCCATGGCCCTCCTGGGCAGGAGGCGGGCACGGGCCGGGCATCCCGGGAACACTCCGGGGCGACGGCGCGTTGGCCCATGAGGCGCCCCTCGTCGTGGAGCGAGGGGGGCGCTCCCTCCGGCCCCGCCCGAGCCGCCGGGCAATGAGCACCACCGCGATGACGATCACGAGAGGAGACCAGGGATGATCCAACCGCCGCTCTACACCTTCGCCAGCCTGACGCGCCCCATCGCCCCGCGCGTCCTCCTCCACTACTTCGACGGCGCCATGGACGCGGGCCACGCCGGGGCGCTGGCCGTCGAGCAGCTGCTCCTCGCCCTGCCCCACGAGCGCCTCGCCACCTTCGACGTCGACGGGATCATCGACTACCGGGCCCGCCGCCCCGTCGCGCGCTTCGAGTCCCGCCAGTTCACGGGCGTGGAGCTGCCCAGCCTCGTCCTGGATCTCCTCACCGACGACGGCGGCGCCCAGCTCCTGCTACTCCACGGCGCGGAGCCGGACTACCGCTGGCAGGAGGTGGCCGGGGCCATCACCCACCTGGCCGTCTCGCTCGGCGCCGGCCAGGCCATCAGCATCCACGGGCTGCCCTTGGCCGTGCCCCACACCCGGCCCACCTTCATCCACCAGCACGGCAGCCGCCTCGACCTCCTGCCCGAGCAGCCCGACTTCTTCGGGACCGTCGAGGTTCCCAGCACCTTCGCCACCTACATGGAGATCCGGCTGGGCGAGGCCGGGCTCGACTCGCGCGGACTGGCCGCGGGCATCCCGCACTACGTCGCCCGCGACGACTACCCGGCGGGGGCCTCCGCGCTCCTGGCAGCCGTCGCCGACGCCGCCGGGCTCGCCCTGCCGCTGGGCGACCTCGAGGCGGCCGCCAGCCTCAACCGGCACGAGATCGACGCCGAGGCCTCCCAGCAACCGGAGGTCACCGCGATCGTCAACGCCCTGGAGGCCCAGTACGACGTCCTGGCCCCGAGCAAGGACGACGAGGGCATCGGCGAGCTCTCGTCCCTGCTCGACCTGCCCAGCGCCGATGAGATCGGCGCGCGCCTCGAGGCGTTCCTCGAGACGAAGGATCCCGGCAACAACCAGTCCTGACCCCGGGCGGGGGAGGGGGCCGCGCGCTCGCGACCGGGACGGGCTCAGCGCCCGCGAGGCGCCAGGTCGTCCGCGCCCCAGGTGCGCACCGGCAGCGGCAGGCGTCGCACCGCCCTCTCCACGGCCTCCTCCTCCGCCGGGCCGAAGGGCTCGCGGCGGGCCACGATCACCAGGTTGCCCTGGCGCTTGCCCCGGGCCACCGCCGGATCGGCCACCACGATGATCCCGCCGAAGACGCGGGAGGCCGCCCGCAGCTCATCGTGGGCCTGCGCGCGCGGCATCGCCGGCGAGTTCGCCAGGAGCAGGCCCTCATCGGCCAGCGCGGCGCGGCAGCCGGCCAGGAAGGACCCGTCCCGGCAGGACGCGGGCACGGCCCCGGCGGCGAACACGTCGCGCACGATGACATCCCATTCGCCCGCGCGCAGCTCGGGCACCACCCGGGCCGCGTCGCCCACGCGGATCCGGAGCCGCGGGGAGCGCGGGAGGTCGAACCACTCCCGCACGCGGCCGGCCAGGATCTCATCGATCTCCACCGCCGTCTGCGTCGAGCCCGGACGGGTGGCGTCCCAGGCGCGCGCCAGGGCGCAGCCCGCCCCTCCCAGGTGCAGGGCGCGGACCGGGGCGCCGGGCCCGCTGAGCGCGTTGAGCGCGGCGTCCATCTGCTGCTGGTACTCGAAGTCCAGATGAGACGGATCGCGCAGGTCGATCCATGACGACTCCGTCCCGTCGAGGAGGAGGAGCACGCCCGACTCGCGCACCTGCAACTCGGCCACACCCAGGGACGTGGGCACCGGGCCCACCGGGAGGGCCGCCAGCGAGCGCGCGGGGGAGTGCGCTGCGCCCCCGCGCCGTCGACCGCCGCTGCGGGACTGCTTGCGTGTCACAGGAGCACGCTAGCCTGGGCGCGTCACGAGCACGATCGGATCAGCGGGGCGCCCGGCGGGCCCCGGCGGGGAGGAGGGCCCATGAGCAGAGCCCCGCGCGCCGCCGGCGCCCGCCGCGACTGGGGGGATGACGACTCCGCCACCCCCATCCTCCACGTCGACATGGACGCCTTCTTCGCCTCCATCGAGCTCCTCGACCACCCCGAGCTCGTGGGCCGCCCCGTCATCGTCGGCGGCGCCGAGGGCCGCGGCGTCGTCTCCGCTGCCACCTACGAGGCGCGCGCCTACGGGGTGGCCTCCGCCATGTCCATGGCCGAGGCCATGCGCCGCTGCCCGCAGGCCGTCGTCCTGCCCGTGCGCCACCGCCACTACGGCCGGGTCTCCCGGGCCGTCATGGGCATCCTGGGGGAGGTCACCCCCCTGCTGGAGAAGGTCAGCGTCGACGAGGCCTTCCTCGACGTCGCCGGCGCCCGGCGCCGCATGGGATCCCCGGTCGCCATCGGCCGCTGGATCCGCCGCGAGATCCGTGCCCGCCTCGGCCTGCCGGCCTCCGTGGGCATCGCGTCGACCAAATTCGTCGCCAAGCTCGCCTCCTCCCACGCCAAGCCCGACGGGCTCCTCCTCATCCCCGCCTCCTCCACCCAGGACTTCCTGGACATCCTGCCGGTGGGCGCCATGTGGGGGGTGGGCGCCAAGAGCGAGGCCGCCCTGGCCCGGTGGGGCATCACCGATGTGCGGGCGCTTGCCGCCACGGACGCCCGCACCCTGGCCCGCATCCTCGGCCCCGCCGCGGCCCGCCACCTGTCCGCCCTGTCCCACGGGATCGACCCGCGCCCCGTCAGCCCCGGCCGCGAGGAGAAGTCCGTCGGCACCGAATCCACCTTCTTCGACCTCCTGCGAGATCGCGACCACGCCCGTCGCGTCCTGCTCGACCAGTGCCACCAGTGCGCGGCGCGGCTGCGGGCGGGGGAGCTTCGGGCCCGCGTCGTCGTCCTCAAGGCCCGCGGCGCCGACTTCACCACCGTCACCCGCTCGCGGACCCTGACCGAGCCCACGGACCTGGCGCGCGATGTGTGGCGGACCATCGAGGAACTCTTCGACGCCCTGCCCACCCCGCCGGGCGGGTACCGCCTCCTCGGCGTGCGCTGCGAGGGCCTGAGCCGCGGTGACGACGGCGTTCAGCTCCTCCTCGACGATGACCCCCGTCGCGGGGCGCCCGAGCGCGCGGCGGACGAGGTGCGGCGCCGATGGGGGGCGGGAGCCGTGGCCCCCGCCAGCCTTCTCCGCCCGCCGGTTAGCGGTCGGTGAACCGGAGCAAGTAGACTCGAAGGCGGATCCCTGGGCTCGGCATATCGTCCTGAGCGACCGGCTCGGGGGTTCAGGCCGGGCTCCGAGAGCCGGTCCCGGTCGGCCCCGCTCCCGCCTCCCCAGGGCTGCGAGGCGCAGTGGCGAACAGGAAGCGAGGGACTGGCATGTCGCTCTCGGAGCGCGAGCAGCGGGTGCTGCGAGACCTCGAGCGCCAGCTCCATGAGGAGGATCCCGCCCTCGCGGAGACCATCCAGCATCCCGAGCGCCATCTCGCGCGCGTCTCCCCGAGGAACATCGGCTGGGGGATCGCCCTGGTGCTCGTCGGGCTGGTCGTTGTCATCTCCGGCGTCGTGCTGGGCCACGGCAACGGCCTCGTCTCCGTCATCGTCGGAGTGACCGGGTTCGGCCTGGCCGTCGCCGGCGTCGCGCTCATGGTGCGCCGCCCCCCGATGCTCAAGGACGCCCAGGGCAAGGGCGGGGCCCGCACGCGGCGCTCCACCTTCATGGAGCGCCAGTCCGAGCGCTGGGAGCGCCGCCAGGACGACGAGCGCTGAGCCGCCTCCCCATCGACTCCTCCACGTCGCTCCCCGACGCCCCACCCGGTGCATTCCCGCCCCTCCACTTCCCTCCACCGCAGCGCCCGCGCCGCCCCCGGACGCTGTCGCGCCCCCCTGATCCGGTCCCATCCACGCCCCGCAGCCGCCCGCCGGGCCCGTCGCCACCCAAGGCGACGGGCCCGGCGCCGTTTTGCGCCCCACTTCCCTCCACCACGTGAAACCGCGCAATCTCGCGGTTCCTCAACCGAATATTGGTGGATATCCATCACAAGTGGGTGTCAGGGTGGTTGGAAAGGGAGGGAAGTGGAGTAGGGTGGAGTCCACTGGATCGCCGAGGGGAAGGAGTGGACCCGATGTTCCTGGGCACCCACGCTCCTCGCCTCGACGACAAGGGCCGCCTCATCCTCCCGGCCAAGTTCCGGGAGGAGCTGGCGGGGGGCATCGTCCTGACCCGAGGCCAGGAGCACTGCCTCTACGCCTTCACCACCGCGGAGTTCGAGCGCATGTACGCCCAGCTGCGCGAGGCGCCCCTGGCGCAGAAGCAGGCGCGCGACTACGTCCGCGTCATGCTCTCCGGCGCCGACTCCCAGATCCCCGACAAGCAGGGCCGCATCACGCTGCCCGCCCCCCTGCGCGCCTACGCGGGACTGGATCGCGACCTGGCGGTCATCGGCGCCGGGTCGCGCGTCGAGATCTGGGACGCCACCGCCTGGGAGAACTACCTGAGCGCTCAGGAGCAGGTCTTCGCCGACACCGCCGAGGAGATCATCCCCGGCTTCTTCTAACCCGATCGGCCGATCCGGATCGCCCCGTGAGGTCTCCGCCCGCCGCCGCATCCGACGCCTCTTCCCCGGCGCCGGAAACTGCGGGAGGAGTCCTGGCAGGACGATCAACGGCCGGCCCGGCGGCGCCGCCCCAGCGCCACAGCACGACAGGAAGGAGGAGCGCCGATGAGCGCGATCACCGCCCCCGCGGGTTCCGCCGCGCAGCGGCACACCCCGGTGCTCCTCTCCCGCTGCCTCGACCTCATGGCACCCGCCATCGAGCAGGCGGCCGCCCGGGGCGCCACCCCCGTGCTCATCGACTGCACGCTCGGCATGGGCGGCCACAGCGAGGGGGCCCTGGAGCGCTTCGAGACCCTGCGCGTCATCGGCATCGACCGCGACCCCCAGGCCATCGCCCTGGCCGGCGAGCGCCTCGCCCCCTTCTCGGACCGCTTCACCGCCGTGAGGGCCACCTACGACGCCGTCGAGGACGTTGCGCGCGAGTACGCCCTGATCACCGAGGAGGGCGTGGGCGTCGTCGACGCCGTCCTCATGGACCTCGGGGTCTCCTCCCTCCAGCTCGACGACGCCGAGCGCGGCTTCTCCTACGCCCGTCCCGCCCCGCTGGACATGCGCATGGACCAGGGCTCGGGCCCCACCGCCGCGCAGATCCTCGCCACCGCCGATGCCGCCGAGCTCACCCGCATCCTGCGCGTCTACGGCGAGGAGCGCTTCGCGGCGCGCATCGCCCGGGCGATCGTCGCCCGGCGGGACGGCGGCGCGCCGTTGACGCGCACCGACGAGCTCGCCGAGCTGGTGCGCGACGCGATCCCCGCCGCCGCCCGGCGCGCCGGCGGGCACCCCGCCAAGCGCGCCTTCCAGGCGCTGCGGATCGCGGTCAACGCCGAGCTCGAGGTCCTCGAACGCGCCGTGCCCCGGGCCCTCAACTCCCTGAGGGCGGGCGGGCGCCTCATCGTCGAGTCCTACCAGAGCCTGGAGGACCGGATCGTCAAGCAGGCGATCACCGCCGGCTCCACCAGCAGGGCCCCCCAGGGCCTTCCCATCATCCCCGAGGAGGACCGCCCCTACCTGGAGCCCCTCACCCGGGGCGCCGAGCGGGCCGATGAGGCCGAGCTCGACGCCAACCCCCGCAGCGCCCCCGTGCGTCTGCGGGCGGTCACCCGAACCCGCCCCGCCTCCCTTGCACCGGCCCCTGAACCGGCACACCGCCGCAGAGCACCGACCGATCGAGGAAGGAGGAGCCGATGAGCGCCGCAACCGCCGCCACGGCCCGCCCCAGCAGCCCCGCCAAGAGGACCTGGGAGGGCAGCGCCCGAGCCCGATCCCAGGGCGGGGCCCGGGAGGCCCCGCTGCCCCAGCGCCAGCTGCGCGTGGTGCGCGGCATCGCGCCCGGCCGCTCCACCATCCCCTTCGTGCTGCTCATCGCCACGATCCTCATCGGAGCCCTGGCGACCACGATGGTGCTCAACGCCAAGATGGCCACCACGGCCTACGAGCTCCAGAAGGCCTCCACCGAGCTCGACGTCGTCGAGGACCACGTGGAGACCGTGCGGGGACAGGTGAACGACGCCGCCGCGCCCGACGCCCTGGCCGATCGCGCCGTTGAGCTCGGCATGGTCCCCGCCGCCGCCCCCGGTGTGGTCGACCTGCGCAGCGGCACCGTCACCGGCGGCAGCGCCGCGGGCGCTCCCGGCGCGGGCGGCGCCGGGAGCGCCCGCGGCGCGCCCAACGCCGGTGGTGCTGCCGGTGACGGCGCGAGTGGGCAGTAACCGCCGATGAACCCGAGCCGACGTCGCGCCCTGCAGCTCCTCGGCCTGACCGGCTTCACCGCCGTGGCGGCCAAGACCGCCTGGCTCCAGGTGGCCCAGGGCCCGGACCTGGCGGAGAAGGCCCGCGCCGAGCGCACGCTGACATGGACGAACGTTGCCCTGCGGGGCAATATCTGCGGACGCGATGGCACCATCCTGGCCACCTCCTCGGTGAGCTTCGACATCGGTGTCAACCAGCTGCTCGTCGCCCAGTGGGAGGACAAGGTGGAGCAGGACAACCCCACCACCGGCCTGCCCGAGACCGTCGTCGTCGGTCACGGCCCCGCGGCCGCGGCCGACAGGCTCGCCCCCATCCTCGGGGTCGACGCGGCCGAGCTCGGGGCCAGGATGGTGGGGGAGTCCACGTACTCCGTCATCGCCGAGGCCGTCCCCCCGGACACCTGGCGCCAGATCAAGGCCCTGGGCATCCGCGGCGTCGAGCCCGACCAGCGGGTGCGCCGCACCTACCCGGCGGGCTACGTCGCGGGCAACGTCGTCGGTCTGACCGCCGAGGGCGAGGGCCGCGTCCTTCAGGGCACGGCGGGCATAGAGATCACGCAGGACGAGCGGCTCACAGGCGTCAACGGCTCGGGGTCCATGGAGGTGGGCCGCACCGGCACGCAGATCCCCTCGGGGAGGGTGACCGAGACGGCCTCGACCCCCGGGGCCACCGTCACCCTCACCCTCGACCCCGATCTCCAGGTCCTCGCCCAGCAAGCCATCGACGAGGTCGTCACCGCCCAGGGCGCCGAGTGGGGCTGCTGCGTCGTCATGGAGCCGTCCACCGGCAAGGTCCTCGTCATGGCGGACAGCCGCACCGTCGACCCCGCCGACCCCACCGCCTCCGCCGAGGGCGACCGCGGGGCCCGCTGCGTCGAGGCCGTCTTCGAGCCAGGCAGCGTCGGCAAGGTCGTCACCTTCGCCACCGCCCTGGAGGAGGGCGCGGTCACGCCCGAGGAGACCTGGACCGTCCCCTACTCCTGGACCTCCGCCAACGGCCAGAGCTTCGTCGACTCCCACGCCCACGGCGTCGAGCAGCTCACGACGGCGCAGGTCCTGGCCGAGTCCTCCAACGTCGGCACCGTCCAGATCGGGGAGAGGGTCGCCGACGACGTCCGCTACGCCTACATGGAGCGCTTCGGCTGGGGCGCCCGCAGCGGCATCGAACTGCCGGGGGAGTCCGCGGGGCTGCTCACACCCCCCTCGGAGTGGGATGACCGCACCCGTTACACCACTATGTTCGGCCAGGGCATCGCCGGGACGACGCTCCAGTCCGTCCAGGTCCTGGCGGCCATCGCCAACAAGGGCGTGCGCGTGGCCCCCCGGGTCATCGACTCCTGGACCGCCGCGGACGGCACGGTCACGCGGCAGGCCCAGCCCGAGGGCGTGCGCGTCGTGTCCGAGGCCACCGCCAAGACGCTCACCGACATGCTCGTCGGCGTCACCCGGGAGGGGGGCACCGCCGAGGAGGCCTCGATCGACGGCTACCTGGTGGCGGGCAAGACCGGCACCACGGAGATCCTCTCCGAGGATGCGACCGTGGCATCCTTCGTCGGATTCACCCCCGCCCACGACCCTGCCATCGCCGCCGCCGTCATCGTCAACAAGCCCTCGGGCATCTACGGGGGCGTCGTCGCCGCCCCGGTCTTCCGCACCATCGCCCTGGCGACGCTCCACAAGCTGGGCATCGCCCCCGACCCCTCGGTGATCGCGGCCGCGAAGGCCCATCAGGGGGATCAGGCCACCCCCGACCAGGGTGGGACGGCCGGGACGCCGGGACAGGGCTGAGCGGATGGCGCCCGCTCCCGCCCGGTCCGTGCCGAGGCCCACGGGGATGAGCGCTGGGCCCCCGCCTCCTCGACGTCCCACGTCCCCTCGGCGTCCCGGACCAGGGGAGATCCTGCTCACGCCCGCAGAGCCCCGTATGGGAGAACGCGGGGATCACAGAACCCGGTCGCCTCTCCTGATCTGCGCACGACCTCGGGCGCGATAGATTGTGGGACTATGAGCAACCACGCGTACGAGTCGGCCGCGGCCCTGCGCCCGCACCGAAACGCTCCCCTCGCTCTGAGCGACCTCGCGCAGCGATTCTCCCTGAGCCCCGCCACTCCCGCCGATGCCCAGGTCATCACCGGCCCCGTCCCCCTGACCGTCTCCGGCGCCTCCGTGGACTCCGGCGACATCGCCCTCGGCGAGCTCTTCGTCGCCCTGCCGGGATTCCGCGCCCACGGCGCCGACTACGCCGCCCAGGCCGTCGAGGCCGGCGCCGTCGCCGTGGTGACCGATGAGGCCGGGGCCGCCATCGTCCACGGCTCCTGCCCCGGCACCCCGGTGCTCATCTGCGCCGACCCGCGCGCCGTGGTGGGCCCCCTGTCCGCGCAGATCTACCACCAGCCGTCCCACCGCCTGGTCACCACGGCCGTCACCGGCACGAACGGCAAGACGACCACCTCCTACTTCCTCGACGCCATGCTCACCGCCCACCTCGGCGGCTGCATGGTCGCCGGCACCGTGGAGCTGCGCGCCGGCGGCCTGTCCGTGGAGTCGCCCCGCACCACCGTCGAGGCCCCCGTCCTGCAGCGCATGATGGCGCTGTGCGTCGAGGAGGGCGTGGGCGCCGCCTCCTTGGAGGCATCCAGTCACGCCATCGTCCTGCACCGCCTCGACGGCACCCGGATCGACGTCGCCGGCTTCACCAACCTCCAGCGCGACCATCTCGACTTCCACCACACGATGGAGGAGTACCTCGACGCCAAGGCCCGGCTCTTCACCCCCGAGCGCGCCGGGCGCGCCGTCGTCTGCGTCGATGACTCCTGGGGCACCTCGCTCGCCGAGCGCATCGACCGGGCCGGCGGGCTCCCCCTGGACCGCGTGCGGGCCTACGGCGGCAACGCCCCCGCCGACTGGTGGGTCGCCGATGCGGCCGTGTCCCTGACGGACTCGGCCACCACCTTCACCCTCCACGGGCCTGACGGCGTGGAGATCGCCGCCAGCTGCCCCCTGCCCGGGCTCGTCAACGTCCAGAACGCCGCCCTGGCGCTCGTCATGGCGATCCGCGCGGGCGTTCCCGCGGACGTGGCCGCCCAGGCGCTGGCCGCCGCGCACAACATCCCGGGCCGCATGCAGCGCATCAGCCAGCGCGACGGCACCCGGGGCCTGACGATCGTCGACTTCGCCCACACGCCCGACGCCATGGAGCTCGCGCTGGCCGCCGTGCGCCCGATCACCCCCGGGCGCCTCATCGTCGTCTTCGGCTCCGACGGCGACCGCGACCAGGGCAAGCGCCCCATGCTCGGCGAGGTCGCCGCGCGCCTGGCAGACGTCCTGATCATCACCGACGAGAATCCCCGCAGTGAGGACCCCCGGCTCATCCGCGACGCGATCCTGACAGGGGTGCGCTCCGTGCGCCCCGACCTGGCCGACGTCGAGGAGATCACCACCTGGCGCGGGGACGCCGTTCGCCGCGGGGTCGAGCTGTGCGGCCCCGATGACACCGTCATCGTCACCGGCAAGGGTCACGAGCCCTTCCTCGAGGCGGCCGGTGAGTTCATCCGCTACAACGACGCCCCCGTCATGCGCGAGGCCGTCGAGGCGAAATGGGGTGCCGCGTGATCGCCCGCACGATAGACGAGTTGGCCTCCTGGGCCGAGGGCCGCCTCGTCCCGCCCGCCGCCCCCTCGGGGACGCCCGTGACCGCCGTCGTCACCGACTCCCGGAAGACCGGGCCGGGCGCGCTCTTCGTGGCCATCAGGGGCGAGCGCGCGGACGGCCATGACTATCTCGCCGCCGTCGCCCGTGCCGGTGCTGCGGCCGCCCTCGTCAGCGACGAGGCCGCGGCTCGCGCCGCCCTCGCCGAGGCCGGCGGGCCCGGAGCGGCGATGGCGCTCATCGTCGTGGGGGACACCGTGGCCGCCCTCGGGCGCATCGCCCGCGGGCACCTCGCGGACCTGCGCCGGCGTGCGGGGGAGCGGGGCCTGGCCGTCGTCGCGATGACCGGCTCGGTCGGCAAGACCACCACCAAGGACCTCACCCGCCAGCTCCTGGCCGCCCAGGGGCCCACGATCGCGCCGGTCGCCTCGTTCAACAACGAGATCGGCCTGCCCCTGACCGTCCTCGAGGCGGACGAGTCCACCCGCTACCTCGTCCTCGAGATGGGCGCCTCCGGACCGGATGACATCGCGGATCTGGTGGAGATCGCCCCGCTGGACGCCGCCGCCGTCCTCATGATCGGCCACGCCCACATGGGCGGCTTCGGCTCCATCGAGGGCGTCGCCACCGCCAAGAGCCACATCGTGCGCGGCCTGCTGCCCCACGGCACCGCCGTCCTCAACCTCGACGACGAGCGCGCCGCCGCCATGCGCGCCCTCGCGCCGGGCAGGGTCCTCACCTTCTCCGCCAGCGGCGACGAGCGCGCGGACCTGCGCGCCACCGGCGTGGAGCTCGACGAGGCCGCCCACGCCGTCGCCGACATCCACCTGCCGGGCGCCGGGCCCCGCCGCGTGCGCCTGGGACTGCCCGGCGCCCACAACGTCGCCAACGCCCTGGCCGCCCTCGGCCTGGCCCTCGCCGCGGGCGTCGGCCCCGAGGCCCTCCTGGATGCCATCGCCTCCGCGGGCCTGGAGAGCCCCCACCGCATGGCGGTGTCCGACCTGCCCGGAGGCGGCCGTCTCATCGACGACTCCTACAACGCCAACATCGACTCGATGACCGCCTCACTCGCCTCCCTGCCCGCGCTGGCCGGGGGCCGCCGCCGCGTCGTCGTCATCTCGGAGATGCTCGAGCTCGGCGAGACCTCCGCCGCGGATCACGCCACCGCAGGGGCGCTCGTCGCCGGTGCGGGCGCCGCCCTCCTGGTCACCATCGGGGCGGGCGCGGCACCCGCGGCCGAGACCGCCCGCCGGCGTGGCGTGGAGGTCGTCGAGACCCCCGACGCCGACGACGCCATCGCCCGCATCCCCTCGCTCCTCGCCCCCGGGGACGCGGTCCTCGTCAAGGGCTCGCACGGGTCGGGCGCCTGGCGCGTGGCCGATCACCTGGCCGCCGGCCACGACGCGACTGACGGACGTGATGGAAAGGACGCCCGATGACCGCCATCCTCGTCTCCTCCGCCGTCTCCCTGCTCGTCTCCCTCCTGGGCACACCCGCCCTCATCAAGTTCCTGGAGCGGCGCCACTACGGGCAGTTCATCCGGGACGACGGCCCCGAGGGGCACTTCATCAAGCGCGGCACCCCCACGATGGGGGGCCTCGTCATCATCATCGCCCTCGTCCTGGGCTACGCCGCGGCCAACCTCGTCGAACTCCGCACGCCGCGGGCCAGCGGGATCCTCCTGCTCTTCCTCATCGTCGGGCTGGGGCTCATCGGCTTCCTCGACGACTTCGAGAAGATCTCCCGGCAGAGGTCCCTGGGCCTGACCCCCTGGCAGAAGATGCTCGGCCAGGCGGTCATCGGGATCGCCTTCTCCGTGGCCGGCCTCCTCTTCGCCGACCGCAACGGCCTGACCCCCGCCTCCACCCGCATCTCCTTCGCCCGCGACTCCCTCATCGACATGGCCTTCCTGCGCGGTGGGGGCGGCTCCTTCAGCCTCGGCGGCGTCACCGGCCTGACCCTGGTGGGGGCGGCCGTCGCCCTCCTGCTGTTCGTCCTGTGGTCGAACTTCCTCATCACCGCGTGGTCCAACGCCGTCAACCTCACCGACGGCCTCGACGGCCTCGCCGCGGGCGCCTCCGCGATGGTCTTCGGCGCCTACACCCTCGTGAGCGTCTGGCAGTCCAACCAGTCCTGCGTCTACGGGCACCCGGACATCGTGGTCAACACCTGCTACCAGGTCCGGGACCCCCGCGATCTCGCCATGATCGCCGCGGCCCTCATGAGCGCCTGCTTCGGGTTCCTGTGGTGGAACGCCTCCCCGGCCAAGATCTTCATGGGGGACACCGGCTCCCTCGCCCTGGGCGGGGCGGTCGCCGGGCTGTCCATCCTGTCGCGCACCGAGTTCCTCGCCGTCATCCTGGGAGGCCTGTTCCTGGCGGAGGTCATCTCCGTGATCCTCCAGGTCGTCTCCTTCAAGTCCACGGGCAAGCGCATCTTCCGCATGGCGCCCCTGCACCACCACTTCGAGCTCGGCGGCTGGACGGAGGTCAATGTCGTCATCCGCTTCTGGATCGTCGCGGGCCTGTGCGTGGTGGCGGGCCTGGGCCTGTTCTACGCCGAGTTCCTCGTCTCCTGACCCCCGCCGGCCCCGGATCAGCGCGGCCCCGGCGCCCGTGCCCCCCAACCCACACAAGGAATGGAAGTCCCTCGATGAATGAGATGTCCGGTGCACGCGTCGGAGTGGTGGGCCTGGGCAGGACCGGGGCCGCCGTCGTCGACGCGCTGACGACCCTGGGCGCCGAGGTCCACGCCTACGACGGCCGCGCCGAGGCCGTCGAGGCCCTCGCCGCCCCGGTCGCCTCGCGCATGGCGGGCAGCCCCGAGGAGATCGCCGCCGCCCTGGCAGCCTCCGACCTGCGCCTGCTCGTGGTCTCCCCGGGAGTGCCCGCCACCGGGCCGATCCTCGCCGCCGCCCAGGCCGCCGGCATCGAGACCTGGTCCGAGATCGAGCTCGCCTGGCGCCTCCAGCGCGCCGCGGCGCGCCCGGGCGCCCCCTGGCTCGCCGTCACCGGCACCGATGGCAAGACCACGACGGTCGGCATGCTCTCGGCCATCCTCACCGCCGCCGGTCTCACCGCCCCGGCCGTCGGCAATATCGGCGACCCGGTCATCTCCACCGTCCTGGCCGGGAAGGCCGACGCGCTGGCCGTCGAGCTCTCCAGCTTCCAGCTCCACACCACCCGCACCCTCTCGCCGGTGTCCGCGGCCTGCCTCAACGTGGCCGCCGACCACCTCGACTGGCACGGCGGGCCCGAGGCCTACGCCGCGGACAAGGCGCGCGTCTACGCCCGCGCCCAGCGCGCCGCCGTGTACAACTGCCAGGACGGGGCCACCCGCGACATGGTCGCCGACGCCGATGTCATCGAGGGCTGCCTCGCCGTCGGCTTCACGCTGGCCGCTCCCGCCCTGGGGCAGGTCGGCCTCGTCGAGGACCTCCTCATCGACCGCGCCCTGCATCCGGCCCGCCACGCCGAGGGCCGCGAGATCGCCGCCCTCGACGACCTCGCCCATCTGGCACCCGGTGGGAGCGCCGACCGCCTCCCGGCTCACATCGTCGCCGACGCCCTGGCCGCAGCCGCCCTCGCCCTGGGCTCGGGCCTTCCCGGCGTCGGACCCGAGGCCGTGGCCGCGGGACTGCGCGCCTTCGCCCCCGGCGCCCACCGCATCGTCACAGTCGCCGAGGCGGGTGGCGTCGCCTGGGTGGACGACTCCAAGGCCACCAACCCGCACTCCGCGCGGGCCGCTCTCGCCGGGCTGCCCGCCGGCACCGGCGTGTGGATCGCCGGCGGGGACACCAAGGGCGCCACCTTCCACGAGCTCGTGCGCGCCGTCGCCCCCGCCCTGCGCGGCGTCGTCCTCATCGGGCGCGACCAGTCCGCGATGTCCGAGGCCCTGGCCGCCCAGGCGCCCGACCTGCCCGTCACCCGCGTCCCCGACGGCGCTCCCCGCGAGGTCATCGAGGGCGCCGTGGCCGCCTCGGCCGCCATGGCGCGGCCGGGGGACACCGTCATGCTCGCCCCGGCCTGCGCCTCCTGGGACCAGTTCGCCTCCTACGCCGAGCGCGGCGACCTCTTCGCCGACGCGGCGCGCCACCGCGCCGCGAGCGTCGAGAACGGGGATGATGGGCGGTCATGAGCGCCCAGCAACGTCGGCCCGCGCGCACGGGCCCCAGCGGTCGTGCGCGCGGACACCGTTCCCGGCCGCCCGTCATCCCCGCCCCGGGGGAGGGCCCGTCCTCCGGGCGCGATGCCGAGACGACTCCCGCCGCCGCGCCCCAGCACCGGCCCGGTCCCGTCGGCCGCGCCCTGCGCCGCGCCGCCAGGCGGGTCGGGGGTCCCGACGGCCCCCGGGACGCCGACACGAGCCTGCTGAGCTTCTACGCGCTGCTGCTGGCCACCGTCCTGCTGATGACCATCGGCCTCATGACGGTCTTCTCCGTTCAGCAGGTGGTGTCCGCCGCCCGCGGGCGCGACGCCGTCGTCGACTTCTCCAAGTACCTCATCTTCGCCGGGGTCGGCCTCATCGGCATGTGGGGCATGTCGCTGCTCTCCGAGCGAGCGCTGCGCAACCTGGCGATCCCCGTCCTCGCGGGCGCCACCGCGCTCCAGTCCCTCGTCTTCACCCCACTGGGGACCTGCACCGGCGGCAACTGCAACTGGGTTGAGGTCCCCGGCATCGGCACCGCCCAGCCCTCGGAGTTCATCAAGGTGGGGCTGAGCCTGTACATGGGCCTCATCGTCGCGCGCTGGTTCGCGGAGGGGCGCTGGGAGAGCCTGCACTGGCTGGTCAAGGCCGCGGCAGCCCTGCTCCCGCTGGCCGCCATCGCCCTGGTCATGGGCGGCGGGGACCTGGGCACCGTCATCATCCTGGGGATCCTGCTGGCGGGCGCGGGCTGGATGGCCGGCCTGGCCAAGCGCTGGTTCATCACCTTCGGGGCTGTCGGGGCGGCCATGTTCGTCTTCGCCTCGGTCATCTCCCTCAACCGGCGCACGCGCATCCTGGTGTGGCTCCACCCCGACCGCGATGACCCTCTGGACATCGGCTACCAGCCCAAGCACGCCCGCTGGGCCCTGGCCACCGGCGGCTGGCAGGGCGTGGGCCCGGGATCGTCGCGCCAGAAATGGGGTTACCTCACCCAGGCGGAGTCCGACTACGCCTACGCGGTCCTCGGAGAGGAGCTGGGCCTGGTCGGGACGCTGCTCGTCATCGTCCTGTTCGCGATCCTGGGCTGGGCCCTGGCCCGGATCATCCGGCGCTCCAACTCCCTGTACGCGGGCGTCGTCGTCGGCGGCATCATGGTGTGGATCATCGGCCAGGCCATCATCAACATGGCGGTGGTGACCAACCTCCTGCCGGTGCTCGGCGTCCCCCTGCCGCTCATCTCACAGGGCGGCAGCGCGCTCATATCCGTGCTGCTCGCCATCGGGATAGCCCTGTCCTTCGCCAGGAGGGAGCCGGGCGCCCAGCAGGCCCTGAGATCACGGCCCGGCGCTGTGCGCCGTACGCTTGCGGTGATCTCGACCCGCAGGAGGAACCGTGCCTGACACCCGCCCCGATGACGCCCCCTCGCGCCCCCTGCGCGTCCTCCTCGCCGGGGGAGGCACCGCCGGCCACGTCAACCCCCTCCTGGCCACCGCCGCCGCGCTGACGGACCCGGCCCTGGGCGGAGACCCGGGCGTCCGGATCCTCGTGCTCGGCACCCGCCAGGGCTTGGAGGCGCGCCTCGTGCCGGAGGCCGGCCACGAGCTCGCCTTCATCCCCCGCGTGCCCCTGCCCCGCAGGCCGAGCCCTGACCTGCTCCGGCTGCCCGGCAACCTGCGCTCGGCCGTGCGCGCAGCGCGCGAGGCGATCGGGCGGGTGGAGGCCGACGTCGTCGTGGGCTTCGGCGGCTACGTCGCCACTCCCGCCTACCTCGCCGCCCGCCGCGCCGGCGCGCCCATCGTCATCCACGAGCAGAACGCCCGCCCCGGCCTGGCCAACAGGCTCGGCGCCCGCTGGGCCCGAGCCGTGGCGCTGACCTTCGCCTCCACCCCCCTCAAGGCCGCCAAGGGCTCCACCCGGATGACCGGACTGCCCCTGCGCCCCGCCATCGCCGGCCTCGTCGAGGCCCGGTCCACCGCCGCCGGCTCCACTGCCGCCAGGCGCGAGGCCGCATCGGCCCTCGGCCTCGATCCCGATCGCCCGACCCTGCTCGTCACCGGGGGATCGCTCGGCGCCCAGCGCCTCAACGAGGTCCTCGCCACCGCGATGACCCGGCTGCCCGAGGAGCTCCAGGTCCTCCACCTCACCGGCAAGGGCAAGGACGCCCCCGTCCGCGAGGCCCTGACGGCGGCCGCCGGGCGGTACCCGTCCCTGCCCGATCGCTACCGGGTCCTGGACTACCTGACCACCATGGAGCAGGCCTACGCCTGCGCCGACGGCGTCGTGTGCCGCTCCGGCGCCGGGACCGTGGCCGAGCTGACGGCGCTGGGCCTGCCCGCCCTCTACGTCCCCCTGCCCATCGGCAACGGCGAGCAGCGCCTCAACGCCGCCGACTGCGTGAGCGCCGGGGGAGGGCGGATCGTCCCCGACGCCGAGCTCGACGCCGGCGCCCTGCTCTCCTTCACCGGTGTCATCGCCGACGCCGAGCAGCGCGCCGCCATGGCGCGGGCCGCCTCCGGCGTGGGCGTGCGCGACGGTGCCGCCCGGCTCGGCGCCCTCATCCGCGCCGCAGCGACCAGCCGTGCCGATGCCGAAGGGAAGAAGAAGTGAGCACCAGCGAGCAGTCCAGTCATCCGGGGACCTCCGGGCCCGCCGGCCTGGAGGGCCGGGTCTTCCACCTCGTGGGCGTGGGCGGCGCGGGCATGAGCGTCGTCGCCCAGCTCCTCGTCGAGCGCGGCGCCACGGTCACCGGCTCCGACGCCAATGGGGGCGAGGCCTTCGACCGTCTCGCCGCGGCCGGGATCGGCGTGGTCATCGGCCACGCCGCCGGCAACGTCCCGCCCGACGCGACGGTCGTCGTCTCCACTGCCATCAAGGAGACCAACCCCGAGTTGGCCGCGGCCCGCCGGCGCGGCCAGGAGGTCCTGCACCGCTCCCAGGCCCTGGCCCTGGCCGCGCAGGGCCGCGATTTCGTCGCCGTGGCCGGCGCCCACGGCAAGACCACCACCTCCGGGATGCTCGCCGAGGCGCTCACCGAGGCGGGGGCGGACCCCTCCTTCGCGATCGGCGGCGTGGTCCGAGCCCTGGGCACCGGCGCGCATCTGGGCTCCGGTCGCGCCTTCGTGGCCGAGGCCGACGAGTCGGACCGCTCCTTCCTCAACTACGCCCCGCGCATCGCCCTGGTGACGAACGTCGAGCCGGACCACCTCGACAACTACGGCACGCCCGAGGCCTTCGAGGCCGCCTTCGTCGACTTCGCCCGGCGCCTCGTCCCCGGCGGACTGCTCGTGGTCTGCGCCGACGACCCGGGAGCCGCCCGCCTGGCCGACTCCGCCGTCGCCGAGGGACTGCGCGTGGCCACCTTCGGCACCGCCGAGCCGGCCTTCCTCGGCCCGAGCCACGAGGCCCATACCCGCCTGCGGATCACCGGCAGGGAAGCGGGATCCACCGCCGCCGAGCTCACCCGCGCCACCCCCGATGGCGCGCGGGAGCGGGTTGCGCTCGTCCTGCGGGTCCCTGGCGACCATGTGGCCCTCGACGCCGCCGGCGCCTGGACCGCCGGCATCGAGCTGGGGGTCACGGGCCGGGAGATGGCCGAGGCCCTGGGCGCTTTCGGCGGCACCGGGCGCCGCTTCGAGGACCGCGGCGAGGCCGGGGGAGTGCGCGTGGTGGACGACTACGCGCACCACCCCACTGAGCTCGAGGCCCTGCTGGCCACCGCCCGCGGGGTCGCCACCGCGCGCGGCGGCCGCCTGCTCGTCCTGTTCCAGCCCCATCTCTTCTCCCGCACCGCCGCCTTCGCCCCCCGTTTCGGCGCCGCCCTGGCCAAGGCCGACGCCGCCGTCATCGCGGACGTCTACCCCGCCCGCGAGGCCCGGGAGGACTTCCCCGGCGTGAACGGCGGGACGATCGCCTCCCGGGTCCCCGGCGGCCGGGCCCGTTTCGTGCCCGACCGCCTCGAGGCCGCCCACACCATCGCCTCGCTGGCCCGTCCCGGCGACCTGCTCCTGACCGTGGGGGCCGGGGACGTCACCGCGCTGGCCGAGGTGATCCTCGCCGATCTCGCCTCCTCGGCCGCCTCCGACGGCGAGGGCCGGGGACGCTGATGAGGAGGCCCCGCGCCCCGCGCCCGCACGAGTCCACTAAGCCAGCCGACGCCGGCAGGGCCGTCGAGGGGGCTCCCGAACAGGCCCGCCCCGATGGGCCCGATCCCGCGGGATCCTCCACCGCGGCGCCCGGCGCCACCGCCACGGGCCTCGCCGCCAGGGCCGAGCCCGGTTCCCCGGGGCGCCTTCGCGATTACGCCGCCTCCTCCGTCGTCTCCACCGGGCTCACCGATCGCCTGGCCGAGCGGCGCCGGGCGGCCCGCTCCCTGAGGCTGCGGCGCCTGACGGGGATCGTCGTCGTCCTCCTCGTCGGCGCCGCGATCGCCTGGGGGGTCCTCTACTCCCCGCTCCTGGCCCTGCGCCCGGCCGACATCACCGTGCAGGGGCTCGAAGGCGCCGATGGCGCCGTCGATGCCGATGCGGTGCGAGACGCGCTCGCCCCCCACGAGGGGGAGTCCCTGGTGCGCCTCGACGTCGATCGACTCGGCGACGAGGTCGCCGGCGGCCTGGTCCGTGTGCGCTCGGCCGCAGTGACCCGCTCCTGGCCCCACGGCCTGACCGTGTCACTGGAGCTGAGGAGCCCGGTGGCCGTCCAGGAGACCGATGGGGGCTACGCCGTGCTCGACTCGGAGGCCGTCGTCCTCGAGACCGCGGCCGAGGCGCCGGCCGGCCTGGCGCGCCTGGCCGCGGACGGGGCGGAGGAGGGCGGCGCCCCACCGCTCAATGCCGCGCAGGTGGCCACGATGACGGCCGTCATGGGCAGCCTCGATGGGACGACTCGCCAGCAGGTCTCCCAGGCGACGATCTCCACCACCGGCCAGGTCTCGCTCTCACTCGCCAACGGGGCGAGCGTGGTGTGGGGCGATGGCTCCCAGAACGCCCTCAAGGCGCAGGTCCTGACCACCCTGCTGACCACCTCGGCCGGCGTCTACGACGTCTCCGCGCCGCACAACCCGACGACCCGCTGAGCGCGCGTCTGACACGCCGAGGAAAATCCGGGCCGGTGCTGCTGCGGACCCATAGCGTTGCCCTTGTCATCGCAAGAATGACATAAGTATAAACCTCAACATGAGGTTGAGGGTCGAGGGGAGCCCGGAGGGCTCGCACGAGCGCGGAGGCAGACAGTGGTGGAGTCCCAGCACTACCAGGCGATCATCAAGGTCGTGGGCGTCGGCGGTGGCGGAGTCAACGCCGTCAACCGCATGATCGAGGCCGACTTGCGCGGCGTGGAGTTCCTGGCGGTCAATACCGATGCCCAGGCCCTCATCATGTCCGACGCGGACACGAAGCTCGACGTCGGCCGGGACCTGACCCGCGGTCTCGGCGCCGGGGCGGATCCGTCGATCGGCCGCAAGGCCGCCGAGGACCACGAGGAGGAGATCCGCGAGGCCCTCGAGGGCGCGGACATGGTCTTCGTGACCGCCGGTGAGGGCGGCGGCACCGGCACGGGCGCCGCACCCGTCGTGGCGCGCGTCGCCCACGAGCTCGGCGCCCTGACGATCGGTGTGGTTACCCGCCCCTTCTCCTTCGAGGGCCGTCGCCGCGCCGCCCAGGCCGAGGAGGGCGTCAACAAGCTCCGCGCCGAGGTCGACACCCTCATCGTCATCCCCAACGACCGCCTCCTGCAGATCGCGGATCGCAACATCTCCGTGGTCGACGCCTTCAAGCAGGCCGATCAGGTCCTGCTCCAAGGTGTCCAGGGCATTACCGAGCTCATCACGACCCCCGGCCTCATCAACGTCGACTTCAACGACGTCAAGTCCGTCATGCAGAACGCCGGCAGCGCTCTCATGGGCATCGGCTCGGCCACCGGCGAGGGCCGCGCGCTGGCCGCCACCGAGCAGGCGATCGCCTCCCCGCTGCTGGAGTCCTCCATCGACGGCGCCCACGGCGTGCTCATCTTCTTCCAGGGCGGCTCCGACCTCGGCCTCTTCGAGATCTCCGAGGCCGCGAACCTCGTGCGCGAGTCCGTGCACCCCGAGGCCAACATCATCTTCGGCAACGTGGTCGACGGTGCCCTGGGCGACGAGGTCCGAGTCACCGTCATCGCGGCGGGCTTCGACGAGGAGCCCGTCCCCGCGGGCCTCGACCGCGCGGCGTCCCAGAAGAGCGCCCGTCACTCGGCCCAGCCGGCCACCCGCACCGTCGAGCCCCGCAGTGCCTCCCACGCGGCCGACCCGGCTCCGGTGACCACCCCGGTCCCGCAGCCGCCGGTGGCCGCGTCCGCCTCCGCGGCCGCCTCCGCCCCCGCAGCGGTCCCGCCCCTTCCGGAGCCCGCCGCGCGGGAGCGCCCCGCCTCCGTGCCCGTCTCGCCCTCGGACAACACCGGCTCCGTCCCCGTGTTCGTGGACGCCGACGCCGAGCAGCCGCCCGTGGAGCTCGCGGTGCCCCCGATGCTGGGCGCCGACGCGGAGGACACCATCGACCTGCCCGACTTCCTGCGCTGAGCGCGGACAGCGGCATGACCGTCCCCGGCCTCCTCGAGGCCGACCTGGGCCCCCGCGCCCGCGGGTACTTCACCACCCGCGGCGCGGGGGCATCGCGCCTGCCCGGCCCGGCCGACGAGCGCCACGCCCACTGCACCGGGCTCAACCTCGCCGCCCATGTCGGGGACGACCCCGCGCATGTGGCCGCCTGCCGCGCCTGGCTGGAGGAGGCCGTGGGCCTGGGGGACGGGGATATCGCCTGGATGAACCAGGTCCATTCCGACGTCGTCGCCCATGCCCGGCGGGGGAGCGCCCCGACCGCCGACGCCCTCGTCCTCGACGCGCGCGCCGAGGGACCCCGCCCCCGTCCCCTGCGAGGGGCGGGCGTGCTGGTCGCCGACTGCGTGCCGCTCCTGCTCGCCTCCGCCGACGGGCGCTTGGTGGCGGCGGTCCACGCGGGCAGGAAGGGCATGCTCGACGGGGTCGTGCTCAGGGCTGTCGAGGAGATGGCGCGGCTCGGGGCCGATCCCCCGGGGATCAGCGCGGCCATCGGGCCCCGCATCTGCGGGCGGTGCTACGAGGTCCCCGAGGCCATGCGCGACGAGGCCGCCGCCGTGGAGCCGGCCTGCGCCGCCACCACCTCCTGGGGGACCCCCGGCCTCGACGTCGCCGCCGGCGTCATCGCCCAGCTCCAGCGCTCCGGCGTCGAGCGGATCGCGCCGGGGGACTGGTGCACCGCCGAGGATGGGCGCTTCTTCTCCTACCGCCGCGAGGGCGCCACCGGGCGCCTGGCTGGTATCGTCCTGACAACAATCTGAGAATTGCCTGATCGTGGCGGTATTGCCTGGTTGTTGCCCTGAGGACACGCCGCGCCCAATCACCGATGCGCGCTCCGATGACCGATAACGTCGCCCACACCGGGAGGCCAGGGGAAGCCAGGGGGCGCCCGGGGGAGCCAACGGAGAAGGAGCCAGCCATGAGCGCACTGCGCAAGATGTCGACATTCCTCGGGTACACCGAGCCCGAGCAGGACCTCTACGCGGAGGACGAGGAGGTCTACGCGCCCGTCTTCGACCAGGTCGTCGAGGAGGCCGATCCCGAGCCCCCCGCCTCGAGCGCCTACGAGACCTCCCTGGAGCCGGTCTCCGTGCCCGATCTGCGCCGCATCGTCACCGTGCACCCCTCCACCTACAACGAGGCCCGCGTCATCGGCGAGGCCTTCCGCGACGGTGCGCCGGTCATCATCAACCTCACCGGCATGAGCGAGGCCGAGGCCCGCCGGATGGTGGACTTCTCCGCCGGGCTCGTGCACGGCCTGCGCGGCGCCATCGAGCCCATCACCCCCCGTGTTTTCCTGCTCACCCCGGCGAGCGTCGAGATCGACGACGGCGAGGCCGAGGAGCACGGCCGCTTCTTCAACCAGAGCTGAGCCGCAGGGGTGGAAGTGCCGCACGCGATCATCTCGATCATCCAGAGCCTGCTGAGCATCTACATCCTCATCCTCGTGATCAGGGTGGTGCTCGACCTGGTGACCGTCTTCGCCAGGTCGTGGAGGCCCACCGGCCCGGTGCTCGTGCTCGCCAACATCGTGTACTCCCTGACCGATCCCCCGCTGCGCTTCCTCCGGCGGCGCATCCCCGCTCTCAGCCTGGGCTCCTTCGGCATCGACCTGAGCTTCCTGGCGCTCTGGTTCGGCATCATGATCGTCCAGTACCTCTTGGATCTCATCGACAGGCTACTGTGAGGGGGCGCTCACGAGCGCCGATGACCTGCTTCTTCCCACTCCTGGCAAGGGGATCCGTCCGGTTCGGGTGTGATGAGGACAGCGTGATTCGCATCCCTCTCCGGCCCCGCGCGCGGTCAGTTCAGGTACTGTAGTCAGCGTGAGTCACCGGTGATCCGGTGCTTGTGACAATGTCCGTAACGACACCGAGGTGACGATATGACGCTGCTGACAGCAGACGACGTCCTCAACAAGAAGTTCCAGGCGACGAAGTTCCGCGAGGGTTACGAGCAGGACGAGGTCGACGAGTTCCTTGACGAGGTCGTCGAGGCGATGCGCCAGCTCGAGGCAGAGAACGTCGAGCTCAAGGCGAAGCTCGACGCCGCCAACCGCCGCATCGAGGAGCTCTCCCAGGCCGCTCCCGCGAGCACCGGCGCCGCCCCTGTCGTGGCTGCCGCTCCGGTCGTCAACGAGCCCCCGGCGGTCTCCGCCCCCAGCGCTTCCCCGGCACTGCCGGCCATGTCCGCCATGGGTGGCAACGGGGACGAGCCCGGCGCCGCTTCCGGCATGCTCGAACTCGCCCAGCGCCTGCACGACGAGCACGTGTCCAACGGCAAGGCGGAGGGCGAGCGCATCGTCGCCGAGGCCCGCGCCACCGGCGAGCAGATCGTTCGCGACGCCGAGGACCAGCGCAACCGCACCCTCGCCCAGCTCGAGAAGGAGCGCTCCGGCCTGGAGCACAAGATCGACGAGCTGCGCCGATTCGAGTCCGACTACCGGACCCGCCTCAAGAGCTACCTCACCAACCTCCTCACCAACGTCGAGGAGGGCTCCAGCACCGAGGCCGGCCACATCTGATCGGCCCGGAGCCCGGCGCCCCGCGCGCCGGCACCGCAGCCCATCGTCGAGGGCGGCAACCCCGCGAGGGTGGCCGCCCTCGACGCATGGGCGTGCACCGAGCTGACCCCGGGAAGAACCCATGACCGACGACGACATCCCCCAGATCCGCCTCGCCACCGCGGCCGACCCGGGCGCCGTGCCCGCCGGCGCCGCCAGTGCCTCCTCCCCGTCCCCGGCCACCGCGCCCGGCGGCCCCACGGGGAGCACCGTCCCCGCCGCTCCGGACGGGCCCGAGCCCCAGGGCGCCGCCGCCCACGGCGGGGCGCCC